>NZ_JBFTKO010000001.1:214569-1195140 GCF_056395985.1 Pedobacter sp. 05T44 | reverse complement strand
TGCTTCCCATGCTGGTTTAACCCTTGGAGAGGACGGCGCAACTCACCAGATTCTTGAAGACATAGGCTTAATGAAAATGCTTCCTGGCATGACTGTAATTAACCCTTGTGATTACAATCAAACAAAAGCAGCTACTATTGCTATTGCTGAGCATCATGGACCAGTTTACCTGCGTTTTGGTCGTCCTGTAATCCCTGTATTTACTGATCCTGATCAGAAATTCGAAATCGGTAAAGCATGGATGGTAAATGAAGGTACTGATGTAACCATTATTGCAACCGGACACATGGTTTGGAAAGCCATTGAAGCTGGCGAAAAACTAGCAGAAATGGGAATTGATGCTGAAATCATTAATATCCACACCATTAAACCTTTAGATGAAGCAGCAGTTCTAAAATCTGTAAAGAAAACAGGATGTGTGGTTACCTGCGAAGAGCACAATAAGTTTGGTGGATTAGGAGAAAGCATTGCAAGATTACTTTCAACTGAACTTCCGTCTCCTCAGGAATTTGTTGCTGTTAACGACAGCTTCGGTGAAAGTGGTACTCCTGATCAGTTAATGACTAAATACGGATTAGATTCAATTAATATTATTGAAGCAGCTCAAAAAGTAATTAAAAGAGTAAAAAAATAACTACTTCTTAGCAGAGTATTTTCGGGCCAACGTCGGTTGGCCCGAATTACTTGTATGGAACTGAGTTAAATTGTTTAGGATATTTTGAACACCAGTGCATAACTCAGTTTCGACTCTACACCCGGAACTTTGATCGTTAGTCCGTCCGCAGTTTGCTGAAAATCTGAGGTTGTTCCCGTACCTAACAACGTTACCTTTTTTATAGCTTTGGTATTCAAGGAACTTCCCTTTGCAAGGCTTTTTATGTTCACCTTTCCGTCTTCTGGCCAGCCAAGAACTGTCGCATACAAATCGTTTCCTTTGGCGGTAAATCTGACATCTTTTGAATCAAATGGTTTTCCTTTGCCTTCATTAAAACCTGGCCCGCTTAGCGGAGCAACATTCTCTATTGCAGGTCCCTCACCGAATACCTTCCAGGGTTTGGTTGCATAAATAGCCTCACTGTTGATTTTCATCCATTCTCCTATTTCCTCTACCACTGCCAGCTCATCAGAGTCAATGGATCCGTCGCCTCGTAAAGGTATATTCAGGAGCAGATTCCCGTTTTTACTTACTACGTCCAGTAGGGTATGAATCACGGTTTTGGCCGACTTGTAATGGTGATTGTCAAAAATTCTCCGGTCATAATGCCAGGCACCGATACAGGTATCTGTTTGCCAGGTATAAGGTTCAATTTTATTGCTTTGCCCGCGTTCGATGTCCCAGATCATACACTTGCGCTGTTGTTCATTCAAAATCTTACCATTGACAACAGCGGTAACTTTTCCATTCTTCTTTACGCTTTTGTTGTACAAGTGGGCAGCAATCCTGAGCCCGGCATCACTGATCGGCCACAATGGTAACACAGTATCGTCAAAATAGACCAGCTCGGGATTGTATTTGTCAATAAGATCGATGGTCCTGTTATAAAACTTTTCGATATACTCCTTTGTAGGCTCTGCCACACCGTTTTCCCAACTCCATTGGGCATGAATGGCGCTGTTGTTTTCGCTGTCTTTACTCAGCGGATGATTCTGTGCATACAAATCTTGTGGATCTTTTCCATCCCACCACTTGCCCTTACCATCTTCTGCTTTAACTTTTCCATCGTAAGGAATACCGGCCTTTGGCCCATGTTTGTCCGCTCGCTGAGCAGTTTCCATCCAGCTCCATGCATGCGATGCATGAACACTTACCCCTAATGGTAATTTATATTTTTTTGCAGCTTTGGCCCAACCAGCCATAAGATCTTTTTTAGGCCCCATATTTACAGAATTCCATTCCTGGTATTTGCTATCATAAAGGTCCATGTTGTCGTGGTGATTTGCCAGCGCAACGAAATACTGTGCGCCTGCTTTTTTGTAGAGACCAACAAGATAATCAGGGTCCCATTTTTCAGCCTTCCACTTATTAATTACATCTTTAAATCCAAATTCGCTTGGATGTCCGTACTTTTCCACGTGGTATTTGTACTGATCAGAGCCTTCTTCGTACATACCTCTGGCGTACCAGTCACCTCGCTCAGGTTCGCACTGCGGACCCCAGTGAGCCCAAATGCCGAACTTGGCGTCTTTATACCATTGAGGGACAACGTATTTTTCCAGAGACTCCCAGGTTGGTGAAAAAGGTATCTTTGCGAATTCCTTACTTCCTGCAGGATCTAAAAAATAATTGGTCGCAGCTATTGATTTGGATAAGGCCATCGCTGGAATAATCGTTGCAAGCCCTTTAATTAGATTTCTTCTTTTCATAAAGATTTGTCAATTTGGTCCTTCAAAGGAAGGAATTTTAAAACTTACCGCAGCTAGGTTGTTTAACCATTTCATAAGCAATATTAACATATTGTGGTGTTAATATTGCTTATGAAATGGTTAAGAGGTGACCTGTGGGTATTTCATCGAAAGTGGCCGTTTTGTAATCTAAAGTCTGGTTTTTTATCTGGATATTTCAATTTTGTTTTTGCGAATTGAGGCAACTTCAACTCCGCTATTCTCCACTTTGAGGGTCAGCCTTTTAGTTTTAATAACTAAAAGGCTTTTTTATTTTGGTTAAATATTTTTGTATGTTTTTAGTCACTATTAGATAAATGAAATTGCATTATATTATTTAATTACCCCGAGATGCACCTAAAAATGTTGCTGTTATGTGGTTTGGTCTCGAATTTTGAGATGACTTCAGGGCCAAAGCGGAGCTTCCATTGAATTACCCATTTCTATTTAGTGAAATATATCCTTTCGCGAGTAATTTCTGATTTATACCGATTAGTATTAGCCGATCCTAGTCTGCTTCTTTCCATTAATGATTTTCTGTTAGCATGGCTGTTGGTAAATTAAATAGGCAGTAGGTTTCCGAGGTATGTACTGATTCTTGATTAATTATTTATTCAGAATGACCGATGTAATTAAATTTTTTAAAAAGTTTGCATTTCTTTTCTTTTATTTATATTTTTATGGAAACTAAACTAAAAAATGTCAGCAACAATTAAGAAAGCGCAGCAATTAAGGGCTGACATCATCAAGCAGCTTTATTATAAAAAAAAATCTTCGCTGATTGATTTAAGTAAGCGTACTAAAAAAAGCCTGCCTTTAATTACGTCGGCTGTAAATGCGTTAATGGGGGAGGGGTTAATTATAGAACAGGGTTTCGCGCCATCTACAGGGGGAAGGCGCCCTTTAATGTTTTTATTGAATCCCAATTATAAACGGTACATAATAGCTGTAGCCATGGATCAATTAACTACTCAGTTAACAATATATGATCTCTCGAATCACCAGGTTTTACCAACCCAGGTGGTCGATTTGGATATGACTATGAGTAAAAGTGCCGATACTTTGATCGCATTTATTGATGATTGTATAAAGAAGTCAACAATTGATAAAGAGCGTTTTTTGGGCATTGGTATTGGAATGCCTGGCTTTATCAATGCTGAAAAAGGTATGAATTACTCCTTTATGCAAGTTGAAAAGGACATCAGCCTGCAAGATTACCTCTCAAAAAAAATAGGGTTGCCGGTATACATAGATAACGATTCAAGTTTGATCGCTCTGGCCGAATTAAATTTTGGAGAAGCAAGAAATTTAAGTGATGTGCTCGTGGTCAATATTGGGTGGGGCACTGGCCTTGGAATGATTATCAACGGTAAATTATACCGGGGCAGCAGCGGTTACGCCGGAGAATTTAGCCATATACCCTTGTCTAATTCAAATACTTTGTGTTCCTGCGGCAAGCGGGGATGTCTCGAAGTGGAAACATCTCTTTTGATAATGGTTCAGAAAGCCGAAAAAGCAGTGAGAAATGGTGAAGAAACTAGCTTAAAGGCTCTTTTTAAAGATAAAAGTAAAAGCCATGCTGATCATTTCTTAAATGCAGTTGTAAAGCAAGATCCGCTTGCGATTTCCATTTTAGCTGAAGCCGCATTTCAGATTGGTAAGGGGCTGGCTACTTTAATTCACATTTTAAATCCTGAACGAATCGTGTTAAGTGGACGAGGTGCCAAAGCGGGAAAAATGCTTCTTCCTCCCATACAACAAGCACTCAATGAATTTTGTATACCGCGAATAGCTGAGCAAACTGAAATAATGTTCTCTACCTTAAGTGAAGAGGCAGAGTTGTTAGCAGCTGCCAGTTTAATGGTGGAGAATAGCTTATTCAATTAAAAACTAACTAATATAAATATTTAACTAAAACTAATTGTATATGCAGAAATAAAAGAAGATCCATCAAGAAATCCCTAATTATCCTAAACTAATATTAACTAAATAAATTAAAATTATGAAAAAAATGTACTTAAAGTGTTTTAGTCTGTTGTTGTTATGTTTTTTAACAATAACAGCTTTTGCACAGAAGAATATTACTGGCACGATAAAAGACGCGTCTGGTAATCCCATCCCTGGGGTAAGTGTTCTCGAAAAGGGAACTCAAAATGGAACTTCTACTAACGCCGAAGGAAAATTTGTGCTTTCAGTAAAAGAAGGTGCTAAACTGATTATTAAATCTATCGGTTTGGTTAGCCAGGAAGTTGCCGCTTCAGCCAATCAGACTATTGTGATGGTCGATGACACAGAATCGCTTTCTGAAGTTATTGTTACTGGTTTTGGTGTTAAGAAAGATGTCAAAAGACTAAGTTATTCGGCAACAGCTGTTAGCGGTAGCGAATTGGCAGAAGCAAATAACGCCAATGTGGTAAATGCTTTACAGGGTAAAGTAGCCGGTGTAATGATTAATCAGGGAGCCAGTGGTCCGACTTCTTCTTCAAGAATTAGAATAAGAGGTAATTCATCATTAAGTTCAAATACACAGCCTTTAGTTGTTTATGATGGGATATTAATGGAGCCGGGTACTTCCGGAGCAGACTCATGGGGCGACGCAGCAGATTTTGGTAACATTATGAAAAACATTAACTCTGATGACATAGAGAGTATCAGCGTATTAAAAGGAGCTGCTGCATCATCATTGTATGGTTCAAAAGCTGCAGGTGGTGTATTACTAATTACTTCAAAAAAGGGTAAAACTAGCAAAGGTTTGGGTGTAACTATATCTCAAACGAGCTCTTTTGATAACGMCTATAAATTTGTAGATCTTCAAAATCAATATGGAGGTGGAATTTCTCCCGTATTTGCTAAAGATGCTAACGGAGTAGATGTTGTTGATCAGTCAGCAGGTTACTATGTAGGTGGTTATTCTTTCGGTCCTAAGTTGGATGGCAGAATGGTAAAGGATTTAGATGGCGTAATGAGACCTTGGGTAGCCAATAATCCATTAGATTACTTTAATACCGGAAAGTTTATCAATACAAATGTATCGGTTGAAGGTGCCAGTGAAAACACATCTTATCGTTTAGCCTATACCAATTTAAATAATTCGAGTGTTGAACCTGGAAATAAACTAAAAAGAGATGCATTTGCATTTAGAGTGACCAGAGAAATTTCGAAATCAATTTCAGTTGATGCGAGTGTAAACTACACCATGTCGAATTCGTTGAATCCGGCAAGACAAGGAAGTGCGAATAATCCTTTGTTTGCGTTTACATATTATAAGCCTAGAAATGTTGATTTAAATGCCTATATCAATAACAATATCAACCCGGTAACCGGCGGTGCGTTGGGTTCGAGCGACAGAAATCGTTACGATCCTTACGGCATAGGATCATTTGCCTATGGACTTCAAAATGACAACAGGACTCAAAAGGAAAATAATTTATTGGCAAATATTGATGTAAATATTAAAATTCTTCCTTGGCTTTCGGCTTTGGTAAGAACAAATACTAACTTTTACAATATTGCTTACGAAAGAAAAAATAGAGGAGCTGGTATTGCCTTTGCAGGTGGCGATTACGAAATAACGCAAAATACCAATAAATCCTATCGTGTTCAAGGCTTGTTGAATGCAACTAAAGAACTTTCAAGTGATTTCGAATTGAATGCCTCAATAGGAGCGGAAACTTATCAAAAAAACCTGGGGGATGCTGCATTTTATAACAGGTCGGTTACCAATGGCGGACTTAAAGTTCCTGATCTTTATTCCATTTCAAATTCCATTGATCCTTCAACAACAACGGCTTATCCAAATTTGGGTGAACGTACTGACGCAGTTTATTTGTACGGAGATATTACCTGGAAAAACATGCTGACCTTAAATGTTAGCGGAAGAAATGACTGGTCATCGGCGCTTACTTACAGAGATGGTCACGGTAATTATTCCTATTTTTATCCAAGTGTAGGTTTGGCATGGATATTTACCGAATTACCAGTGTTCCAAAATAGTTCGATATTATCTTTTGGTAAGTTAAGGGGGTCCTACTCTTATACTGGATTGTCAGCAAAACCACAGCAGACCAATACTGATGGCTACTTTAAACTACAAGATGGTAGTTTTAACAATGCTAATGGTGGTAATCAATCGGTTTATGGATTTAGTGACAACATTCTTAGAAATGACAACTTAAAAAATGAGTTGACCAAGGAGTTTGAAATCGGTACCAATTTAGGATTCTTCAAAAACCGTTTGAATTTTGATGTCGCGTACTACAAGAAAAATTCCTACAATCAAATATTAAGCTTTTCTTTACCACAGGAATCGGGAGTTACTTCACAAGCTTTAAACGCTGGTAACATCCAAAATCAAGGTATTGAGGTTTTGATTACTGGTAAGCCAATTGAATCAAGAGATTTTAATTGGAATGCGTCTGTTACCTTTACACGTAACCGGAACAAAATATTGGAATTAGCACCTGGAGTTGAAAGTTACGATTTGGATTTAGCTTTTGGTAACGACATTACTTCTGTAGCCAGAGTAGGGGAACAATATGGATCGTTGATTACAGGTTATGCCTATTCATATTATCAAAAGAAAGACGCAAGCGGTAATCCAGTTGCCAGCCCAAGTAATGGCAAAAAAGTATTAGGTAACACAGGTTATGGAACTACCGGTGGCTATTACACTTTTGTTAGATCGCAGGATTATGATGGAACCAGGAAAAATCTAGGAACCATGATGGAAAATTATCTTGCCAGTACAAGACAAGACCTATCTTATAAAAACTTTTCTTTAGGTTTTCAAATTGATGCTAAAATTGGTGGTTTAATGGCTTCAGGAACCCATCAATATGGATCAGCGAATGGTTCATTCACAAATTCATTATTTGGTAGAGATGAAGCTTCAGGAGGGGTAAGTTATACCGATGCAAATGGCGTAACACAACACGATGGTATTATTCCGGATGGGGTATTAAACGATGGATTAAAGGCTAATGGAGTAGATTTAGGCGGAATGACCTATGCAGATGCGGTTAAACAAGGTTTGTTRAAACCAATCCCGGCTTATGCGTATTATGAAAATTTAAGTCAATGGTCTAGTGGTATTAGAGAATATTCAGTATTTGAAAATTCTTGGGTAGCACTTCGCGAAGTAACGGTAGGCTACACTGTACCAAGTAAGTATTTAAGTAAATTGAAAATAAATACCTTAAGCCTGAATTTAACCGGTAGAAACATAGCTTATCTATACAAAACAGCCAAGGATGGTGTAAATCCTGAAAGTATCTTTAGCAACAGGGCAGGTGCTTTTGCTGAATATGGTGGCTTCCCTTTGGTAAGAAGCTTAGGTTTTAACATCAGAGCATCGTTTTAATTATTTAAATACTACAGATATGAAAATTATAAATAAAGCAAAATATTTTTTCCTTATGGGTTCAACCCTGCTTGCAATGAGCGGTTGTAAAAAGGAAAGCTTTGTAAAGGCAAATTTAAACCCTAATACAATATACGAAGTTAAGCCCGAAGATCAATTTCTTAGAGCTGCAGTAGGCTCTCAAGATGATTTCGAGTACTTTGCAGATGTGTACCGTGCCGCAAACCTTTGGATGCAGTACAGTACGTTAAGCACTGGGAACGGATTGAACTTTAATAATGTTGGCTCGCAATTTAATACGCGTTACGGTAAAATATTTTATGGCAGATTAGGCCCGGCTTTAGCTGATGGGATAAGAAACATAGAATCAATGCCTGATGCTGATAAAAATGCAAGGGTACAGATGAAAGCAATTTCACAAATACTCTTATCATATTATGCATTTTATGTGAGTGACATCAATGGAAGTATTCCTTATACTGAAGCTTTTCAAGCGAGGTATGGCGGCACTAAAACCCCGGGATATGAAACCCAACAGCAAATATTTGCAAAAGTAGATGAAGAGCTGAAAGCAGCTGTAGCGACTTTAAAAGGCTCGGCTACAGGTCAGATCAGTCTTGGCGGAAATGACCCGTATTTCAATGGCGATGCAACACTTTGGGCTAAAGCAGCAAATGCATTACGTTTGAAAATAGCCATTCGCTTAATGAAAGTTGACCCAGCCAAAATGAAAACAATTGCAACTGAAGTATTAGCAGATCCAGTGCAAATGGCAAATGTTAATGATTCCTGGATGCTTAAGGTTGGACCATCTTATGCAAATGCAAATGGAAACTTTAACCCAGCAAACTTTGCAGCAGGTAAACCTGTTTTAGACTTTCTTGTTGCCAAAGGGGATCCTAGATTAGCGATATATTATCGTCCGAATGCAGCTGGAAATTATGTGGGAAGTTTTACCAGTCCTGATGAAGCAAAATTACCTGCAAATAAGCCACTGTATGCTTCGATAGATAATTTATCGCAGCTGCAACACCGGTTATTTACACCTAATTATGACAATAATGATGGCTTGAAAGCTGGTACAGGCAAAGGTTTTTTCCCCGTGCTAACATATGCCGAATATTGTTTTCTACGTGCTGATCTTGCAGCCCGCGGTGTTACTACAGACGTTGCTGAAACATGGTATAAAAATGGCGTATATGCATCTATTAAATTTTACAGTGACAGAGCTGTTGATGCGAATGTAAAAGATTTTACCGCCGTAACCGCTCCGGCAATTGATGCTTATTACAATAAAGCTGGAGTTAAATTTGATGCGGCTAAAGCTACTGAACAAATCGCTTGTCAGGCTTATTTGGATTTTTTCAGACAACCATTAGAAGCCTGGGCCTGGTGGAAAAGAACTGGTTTTCCTAATACTACGTCTGTTTTGGCATGGTCTGAACTAAAGGCCAATGGGACACCGCTAGTTTTAGCGCGTAGAGCTGGTATAGACTTGCTAAGTCCAACCAACTTAAATTATGCAAATCAGCAAACTGCATTGGCAGAAATGGCTAAAAATCCAGATTTTGGAACCGGTCCAAATGATGCTTTTGGTCGTGTTTGGTGGGATAAAAAATAATTGTTAAATTATAAAGCCCTTAATAATTTTATTAAGGGCTTTTTTTAATCAAAAACCATGAGGCCGTTTATTTTTCGATTAAGTTTTTTGCTCTCCTTAGCCATTTTCCCTGTTGTTATAAAGGCTCAGGAAAAAATGATCTCTCCTGCAAAAATAAATTCGATTAAATTGATTGATTTAGGCGGTAAAGAAAGTCGAATTAATTTAAGTAAGGCAGTGGTTTTTGTTTTTTTAAGCCCCGAATGTCCATTATGTAAAAACTATTTACCCGGTTTGGTAAAACTTCACAATGCTAATAAAAGCATCAATTTTTATGGTATAATCCCGGGTACCAGTTATTCATTAAAAGAAATAAATGAACTTAAAAATGAATACGGGATCAACTTCAGTTTATTAACTGACAGAGAGAAACGATTGTCAAAATATTTAGGTGCAACCACAACACCTGAAGTTTTTTTAATCAATAAAATGGGTGCAATAACCTATAGTGGACTAATCGATAACTGGGCTACCTCGCTAGGACAAAAACGCTTGGTAATTACTGAGAAATATCTTGAACAAGCTATAAAAGACCAGTTAAATGGTAAACAAACATTTAAAAAAACTATTCCTGTTGGGTGCCTAATCAACGATATATAATGAGCTCAAAATCTTTACTACTTTCAAAAATTATTACCATTGTAATTGGGTTATTCATTTGCGCAAATAACGTAAATGCCCAAAAAATAACTTACTATAAAGATGTTGCACCCATTATTCAAAATAAGTGTCAATCCTGCCATAGGCCTGGGGAGTCTGCTCCATTTTCTTTATTAACTTATGAGGATGTTGCAAAAAGAGGCTCTTTTATTAAAAAGGTAACACAATCTGGTTATATGCCGCCATGGAAACCAGATAACCATTACAGACTATTTAAGAATGATAGGTCATTAACGAATGAAGAAAAGCTAACTATAGCCAAGTGGGTTGACGCAAAAATGCCAATGGGCAATATTAGCGAAACGCCAAAAACTGCAGTTAAAACATTTATTGAAGGGACCCAGTATTCCAGGAAGCCTGATCTTGTTTTACAAACAATTAAACCATTTAAAGTTATTGGCGATAATAAGGAGCGGTTTATTGTTTTTAAAATTCCTTTTAACATTGGTGCTGAAAATAACGTCGAAGCAATGGAGTTTTTTTCATCCAATAAAAAAGTAATACATCACGCTAACTTTGCCATTCACCCTGTAGCAGATGATATTGAAATTAACCAGGGTGCTGATTTTTTAAACTTAACAGAGGATGACAGGACCAAATATTCGCAGTATTTTCCTTTTAAAAAAACAATGACCTATTATGGTGGATGGATTCCAGGAACGTCCTATGAATCTTATCCCAATAATTTTGGTTGGGTTATGCCTAAACGGGGTGTCATCTTATTAACCATACATTATGCTCCGGTATCAAAAGACGAAGAAAGTATTTCCGGAATAAATTTCTTTTTCAAAAAAACACCAATAGAACGAAAAGTTGAGGTGATTAGCTTAGGTTCTGCCGGTGTAGGCGAAAACGCTATCGAGCCTTATTTTTTCATCCCGGCCGATTCTGTAAGAAAGTTCGAACTAAAAATCACAACACCACAAGATCAATCTTTACTATACATTTGGCCACATATGCATTACTTGGGTAAAATATTCAAATCATATGCGGTAACGCCTCAGCAAGACACAATACAGCTCGTTTCAATCCCATCCTGGGATTTTAGATGGCAAGAAATTTACCAATTTAAAAGTTTAGTAAAAATTCCCAAGGGCTCTGTATTAACCATAGAGGGTACTTATGATAATACAAAGAGTAACCCTAACAATCCCAGTAGTCCGCCTCGAAACGTTTATTCGGCCAATGACATGAAGTCAACCGATGAGATGATGACCATGTTGCTTGTATTTTTACCTTATAAAGAAAATGACGAACAAATAGAACTAAAATAAAGATTTGCAGCTACCCATGTAATAATACTTTAGGTTGATTTAAAAAAAAAATACCATGAAAATAAAGATATGGCTATCTGCACTTTTCTTCTCAGTACTAGCTGTTGTTAACAATGCCAATGGGCAACAGCCTTTATTTTCCTTGCTACCAGCAAAAGAAACAAATATCAGTTTTGTAAATAGGGTAATTGAAACCGATTCATTACATGTGATGAATTATGAATATTTGTATAACGGGTCGGGAGTTGGAGTAGCGGATTTTAATGGTGATGGTTTGCCTGACATTTTTTTTTCGGCAAATGCCGGAGATTATAAATTATACCTTAATAAGGGTAATTTAAAGTTCGAAGATATTACCAATAAAGCAGGTGTAAAAGGAAATGGCACCTGGGCCACAGGAGTAAGCATAGCAGATGTAAATGGAGACGGTTTGCCTGATATATATGTTTGTCATTCAGGAAAATTTCCTGATGATAAACTCAAAAATGAATTGTTTATTAATCAGGGAATTAAAGGAGGTATACCTATTTTTAAAAACATGGCCGAAACTTATGGTCTTGATGCAATAGGAACTCAATCCACACAGGCCGTTTTTTTTGATTATGACAATGATGGTGATTTAGATATGTTTTTGCTAAATCATTCCAACCAAACTTATAAGCCTTTTTTAAATACTAAAAAAGTACGATCTACCCCAAATATGAAATACGGGAATCGTTTATTTAGAAATGATTCTAAAAATAATCAACCTCATTTTGTAGACGTTACTTTAGCCTCAGGGATTATAAACAATGCCTTAAATTTTGGGCTAAGTGTAGCGGTAAGCGATTTAAACAATGATGGCTGGCCAGATATTTATACCTCAAGTGACTATACCGAACAAGATTGCCTTTACATCAATAATAAGAATGGAACTTTTTCGGAAAGTATCCGGAAATCAATTAAACACATCTCAAAATATTCAATGGGTTCGGACATTGCCGATTATAACAATGATGGAAGACCGGATATCTTGACTCTTGACATGCTGCCAGAAGATAACCACAGGCAAAAACTGCTTAAAGGGCCGGATGAATACGATCAATATCACTTATTGTTAGACAGTGGATATTATAACCAGCAAATGAGAAATATGCTACACTTAAATGAAGGTGTGGCGCAGGATGGTAGCTTGCGCTTTAGTGAAATAGGTCAGTTGGCAGGTGTTTCTAATACAGATTGGAGTTGGGCATCGTTATTTGCAGATTTTGACAACGATGGCTGGAAAGATTTATTTATATCCAATGGTTATTTAAGAGATTTTACCGACATGGATTTCTTAAAATATACAGTTGCCAGTGCACAAAAAGAATCGCTTAAACAAGGGAATTTAAAGTTTCAAACTTTCGATTTGGTAAAAAAAATGCCCTCAAACAAAATTTCAAATTATATTTTTTCTAACAATCATGATTTAACTTTTAGTAACAAAACGGCAGAGTGGGGAGTTTCAGAGCCTTCTGTTTCCAATGGTGCCGCTTATGCTGATTTAGATAATGACGGTGATCTGGACTTGATTGTTTGTAATATAAACTCACCTGTAATGGTGTATAAAAATAACTCAGAATTACTAAAACCCAACTATTTGAAAATTGAGCTTGTCGGTACAGGGTTAAATACGGCTGCAATAGGAGCTAAAATTTATGTTAAAACAAAAGATAACATACAGTATCAGGAAAAATATGTGGTACGTGGTTATCAATCTAGTGTAAGTCAAACAAATTGTTTTGGTGTAGGTAAAAATACTGAAATAAATTCCGTTAGGGTCATTTGGCCTGATGGAAAAGAGAGCTTTATTGAAAACATACAATCGAACCGAACATTAACTTTCAATCAGAAGGATGCGGTAATCAAAAAAGAGAATATTACTAAAACAAAACCCTTGTTTGTAGATAACAAACTAGAATCGGGACTAGAATTTAAACATAATGAGAATGATTTTATAGACTTTAAAGTCGAAACGCTTTTACCTTATCAGCTATCAAAATTCGGCCCTGCTTTAGCCAAGGCAGATGTTAATAAAGATGGAATAGAAGATGTTTTTATAGGAGGGGCAATTGGACAGACAGGTCAATTATTCTTAGGTAATAAAGAAGGAAACTTTAATCCCTCGCCAAATCAACCTTGGGATGAAGACAAAGTGAGTGAAGATGTAAATGCAGTTTTTTTTGATGCAAATGGCGATGGGGCTCCTGATCTTTGGGTGGTAAGCGGTGGAAATGAATATGATGAAAACGCGCCTGAATATCAGGATCGATTATATCTAAATGATGGGAAAGGTATTTTTCACAAAGCTAAAGACGCATTGCCGAAAATGTGGAGTAGTAAACAGGCTATTAGCGTTGTTGACTTTGATAAGGATGGAGATTTAGATGTTTTTGTTGGCGGAATGAGTAAACCGGGCTCTTTCCCGCTATGTAGTAAAAGCTATTTGCTGCGAAATGAATCAAAAGGAGGGGAAGTAAAATTTAGCGACGTAACCAGCCAACTTTCTCCCGATTTGGAGTACGCGGGAATGGTTGTTACATCTTGTTGGCAGGATTTGAATAAAGATGGATATCCAGAATTGTTAATTGGCGGAGACTGGATGTCGTTAAAGAAGTTTAAAAATGAGAATGGGGTTTTGAAATATGATAAAGACTCGGGCTTAGAAAATTCAGACGGTATGTGGAGTAAGATCGTACCAATGGATGTGAATAATGATGGAGCAATTGATTTCGTTGTAGGGAATTGTGGTTTAAACAATCAATTTAAAGCGAATAGTAAGCAACCAATGACCATCTATGCTTCAGATTTTAATAATGATGGCGTATTAGATCCAATTATGTGTTACTACATTCAGGGAGAAAACTATCCAATGGCATCTAGAGATGAACTACTTGATCAGATGGTTCAATTAAAAAAACGGTTTTTAAGTTATAGTTCCTATTCGGACATAACTATAGATAAGTTATTTACACCGGAGCAGTTAAACCAAAGTCAGAAATTTTACTGCAAACAACTCGAAACATCAATTTTGTTAAATGATGGAACCGGGAAGTTTACCATTAAGCCCCTTCCGATCGAAGCGCAGTTTTCCAGAACATGGGGTATAGTTGTAGATGATTTTAACAAGGATGGAAAAGATGATCTCCTTTTGAGTGGAAATTTTTATCCCTATCGGGTTCAGCTAGGTCAGGCAGATGCTGGTTTGGGTTTACTTTTAATTGGAAATGGCAAAGGTGATTTTAAACCAATGTCTCCTTACGATTCGGGGCTGTATATAGATGGAGACGTTAGAAATATGATTGAGATTAAAGGAGAAACCAAAAAAATTATTATCGTTAAAAATAATGATAAAGTTCAGCTTTTAAAGGCTGCTAATTAAATCGAACAGCATGAAGATATACTTGTTTTTATTTATTTTTTGTATTTCTACAGGTGCAAATGGGCAGTGGAGCAAAATTGAAAATGATCCCTTTCCTCTGCACAGATCTCAAAAAGCCCTTTCTGATATTATTGTAAGCGATATATTTTCTCCACCTGTTGCGAGTAGAATATTTGTTTATTCAAACATTGCCGCATATGAAATTCAGGCTAAGAGTAATAGTCAGTTTCAATCCTTAAAAGGACAATTGAACGGCTTTAATGGAATTCCAAACGCCGACAACAAACAAATTAGCTATTCACTAGCTGCTACCTACGCATATTGGCAGGTTGCAAAACGGCTTGTATTCTCCGATCAGGTAGCTTTAGATAGTTTAAACAGTATCCTTTTGTGGTATAAAATAAAAGGATATCCTGAAACTGTAGTTCAGAACTCAATTTTATATGGTAAAAAGGTGTCAGATTCTATATTAAGGTGGGTTGATCAGGATCAGTATAAAGAAACACGTAAATTAAGACGTTATAGTATTGTTAAAAAAGAAGGTAGTTGGGCACCTACTCCACCTGGTTATATGGCGGCAGTGGAACCTTATTGGAATAAAATAAGACCACTATGTATGAAAACGGCCGATCAATTTAAACCTTCTCCTCCTCCGGCTTATAGTAGGGATAAAAATAGTGCCTTTTACAAAACTGCCAATGAGGTTTATCTAACGGGTAAAAACCTAAATGATGAACAATTAAACATTGCAAAATTTTGGGATTGCAATCCTTTCTTTTTAAATGTAAATGGACATATGAATTATGCAACGAAAAAGATATCACCAGGAGCACATTGGATTTCTATTGCTGGCATTGCCTGCAAACTGAAAACTTTTAATTATATACAAAGTAGTTTTGCATACACGTCTACATGTATTGCATTGTTTGATGCGTTTATTAGTTGTTGGGATGAAAAATACAGGAGCAACTATATCCGGCCGGAAACATTTATAAATTCTAATATTGATGAAAATTGGCAGCCAATTCTGCAAACGCCACCATTCCCAGAATACCCAAGTGGGCATAGTGTTGCTTCAACATCAGCAGCCTATATTCTAACTAAAATATTTGGAGATAATTTTAAATTTCAAGACAATACAGAGGTTGATTATGGATTACCAATAAGAAGCTTTACTTCTTTTGATCAGGCGGCTAAAGAAGCGGCTATCAGTAGGCTTTACGGTGGAATTCATTATAGGCCGGCTATTGAAAATGGCCAAATTCAGGGGAGGGATATTGGGAAGCATCAGACAGAAAAAATTATAATGCAAAAAAAATAATTTAAGAACACAGTCGAGATTCAACCGTTTGAAAGCACCAAGCCAATACCTTATCTTTACAATCTTAGAATTTTGCAGGATGAAAAGATACCTTTTACTACTCTTATTATTCACCGCGCTGTCGGGGTATACACAAAACACGATCAATAACTACAAATACATACTGGTGCCTGAGCAATTCAGTTTCTTTAAAGAAGTGAACAAGTATGGTCTGAACAACCTGACCAGGAAGTTGTTGGAAGAAAAAGGGTTTACGGTTTATTTTGATAATGAAAATTTGCCGGTGGAAATCGCCGCTAACAAATGTAAGGCAATGACTGCAGATCTTACAGAAAAAAAAGGAATGTTTACCACCAGACTTACGCTGATATTAAAAGACTGTCAGGGTAACGTAGTTTTCAAGGGCGAGGAAGGTAAAAGTAAGGAAAAGGATTTTACTGCGGCTTATCAGGAGGCMTTACAAAACGCCTTTATTTCTTTCAATGAACTTCCCTATGCTTTTTCAGGTGATGTCCAGATGGCTGAAAGTGTAAAAGCACCCGAGGTCGTTGCTGCGCCGGCAAATCAACAGGCAGCAGGGGCTGAAACTACCGAGCCATCAGGTACACTATATGCCCAGGTAACGACAACTGGTTTTCAGTTGGTCGATACCACACCGAAAAAAATGCTGACCCTATTTAAAACTTCTGTTGAGAATTGTTTTATTGCCGAGGGTAGTCAGCACAAAGGTATGGTACTAAAAAAAGACGGGAAGTGGTTCTTTGAATACTACAACAATGATAAACTGATTATTGAAGAATTACTGATTAAGTTTTAGTTTCTCATTTTAAAGTAAGGTTATTGATGTTGTTTAAGCCACTCTGCGCGTCGTTGATCGGGAAGATGTTTTACAGAGAAATTTTCAAACCGGGCCTCAAAGCCGTTTCCATCAGGAGAGGCAGCCATAAGGCCAACCATAACAGGAGTATTGTCCTGTAACGGAGCATTGCGGGTCATGATATAGTTTTTATCATCAAAAGAATAATAAATCTCGATAGCATCCAATCTCCGTAATGCCTTAATCCAAATAAAAGGAGGCATCTTGTTAAGTGTGGTCACGCTCCAGTCACTCTTTTCATTGGTCACCACTGTACTGATATTAAATTTACCATCCACAAATTCAACCCCGGTTTTAATATAGTTTTTTTGATCAATACGAATCATAAGTCCCATTTGATCGAATCGGGCTTTGTAATCACCTGTTAACTTTACCTTTGTTTCAAACTCGCCACCGTAAGTGCTGTAATAAAAAGGCGCATCGTCAACCGTGAAACCATAATGTGATATTCGCCAATAATCAGTTTTGGGTGTTACCTGCATAATTAAGCTGCCGTCTTTGATCTGCCATCGTTCCGGTTCATTATACCAATTCATTTTCTCCAGACTCTGGGCACTGATTTCGCTGAAACTCAGCATTAGCGTAATCGCCAGTAAGGTTTTTTTTATATTTTTCATAGCTTCGAAAGCTTAACTTGTGCACTCCAAATTTACAGTTTGCTAATCTTACACAAATGGCTATAAATAACCATCAATACACCAAAGAGATGCGTGATTTGCTTGACATAAAACTATTTTCTCAACCAATTTCTGGTAAACTTCAACCTGATCTGCTACTCGATGACGGCAAAATAATCGCTGGAATGTATTCAAAACTAGAAAATGCCATCAGCGTATTGAGTGATATGAGGGCAAGAAAAAGTTATATCTATCCTGGTGGAGTTGCCCGTCAACTTGGTTTTGAACCCACGCGAACAGAAATAAATTCAATCTGGGAAGATGAACTGTTAGCCCGGGTTCATCCTGAAGATCTTCAAAAGAAGTACAGACTGGAATTTAAATTTTTCCAGCTAATTAAATCTATTGACTTAGCTGATCGTCTCAATTACAGTCTGATCACAAGGTTACGGATAAGAAACAGCGAAGGAAAATATGTCATGATCAAACATCGTCTGCTTTACCTTAGCAGTACCAAAGAAGGGGATGTTTGGTTAACCCTCTGTTTATACAACGTGGTGTATGATCATCCTGGATTTGACGTCCCTGAAGGTCTTATCATTAATTCCGGTACAGGTACAATAGTAGATAGTGAGCAGGGACGGTTCGAAGACATACTCTCTATACGAGAAGGACAGATTCTTCACCTTATTAACCAGGGGTTAAGGAGTAAAGAGATAGCCAGTAAACTGTCTCTGAGTATCCATACTGTGAACAGGCACAGGCAGAATATTTTTCAGAAACTCA
Organism: Pedobacter sp. 05T44; assembly: GCF_056395985.1. Classification (NCBI taxonomy): domain Bacteria; kingdom Pseudomonadati; phylum Bacteroidota; class Sphingobacteriia; order Sphingobacteriales; family Sphingobacteriaceae; genus Pedobacter; species Pedobacter sp. 05T44. The sequence goes on along the minus strand of NZ_JBFTKO010000001.1, from coordinate 1,176,801 downwards.
ATGTAAACAACGCAATGGAAGCCTGCAGGGTTGCCGATGCTGCGGGTCTACTACATCGGCCATAGAGAATGGATTAATAAACAAGGGACATTCGGAATGTTTTGGCATGATTTTGAACCGATTTTTCATTATTTACTTATTAAACGCTCAGCACATTGACCAGATCCAGTTTATCAGCAAATGCCAAGTATTTTAAAGACGGGGGTGAGATGGGAGAACTTACCCGGAACTTTGACTGGTCAAAGTCTGTTTTAGGTAGTCCGGAAAAATGGCCGCAAAGTTTGCTGACCACCGTAAATATTATCCTCAGATCAAAGTTTCCAATGTTTTTGTGGTGGGGGAAAGAACTCATTCAGTTTTACAATGATGCTTACCGCCCAAGCCTCGGTAATGAAGGGAAACATCCTGTCGCATTGGGACAAAAGGGTGCGGAATGTTGGCCGGAAATTTGGCCTACTATAAAGCCGTTGATCGATCAGGTTATGGGAGGAGGAGCGTCTACCTGGAGCGAAGATCAACTCATTCCTATCTATCGCAATGGCAGAGTAGAGGATGTTTACTGGACTTTCAGCTACAGTGGTGTGGATGACGAAAACGGAGCCGTTGGCGGGGTATTGGTCATTTGTTCTGAAACGACTAAAAAGGTAAAAGCCTATGATGAAGTTGAACAAGCCAAAAAGGAATTGGAATTTGCAATTGAGGCTGCAGAACTTGGCACATGGGATCTTAATCCACAAACCAATAGGTTTATTGGAAACCAACGGCTAAAAGCTTGGTTCGGCTTGTCTGCGGACGATGAAGTTGAACTGCCTAAGGCGACAAGTATTATTGCTGAAGCCGATCGTCCGCGTGTATTGGATGCCATCGGCGAGGCGATGACTTATAGTTCCGGAGGAAGTTATGACATCGATTATATCATTCAGCCTCCTGACAATCCTATCCCCAGGCATGTACGCGCTAAAGGGAAAGCATTATTTAACACGGATTTGCAGGCCATTCGATTCAGTGGCATATTGCAGGATATTACGGAGCAAAAGAAAGATGAGGTCCGAAAAAATGACTTTATTGCGATGGTCAGTCATGAACTGAAAACACCATTAACCTCATTAAAAGCTTATGTGCAGGTGTTGATGCGAAAAGCGAATATCAAATCTGATGAATTCAGTGCAGCGACGCTGATTAAACTCGATACCCAAGTGAATAAAATGGCAGGCCTTATAAACAGCTTCCTGGATGTCTCCCGTTTAGATTCTGGTAAAATACACCTGGATAAGAAAGAATTTCTGATCAACGATCTGATTTTGGAAGTGCTGGAAACCTTTTTTGCACCTGTTATCATTACCCCCCTTCATTTTAAGCCTGGTCCAGATTTAACAGTCATGGCCGATCGGGAAAAGATTGGTCAGGTAATCAATAACCTGGTCAGTAATGCCATAAAATATAACGTGGGAGGGATGCCCGTAGCCCTGAGCTGCCATAAAGAAGACGGTAAAGCTATAATTTGTGTGTCTGACCAGGGCTTGGGCATAAAAGAAGAGGACCTCCCTCATGTATTTGAACGTTTTTATCGGGTGAATGATGAACAGGGCCGATCCATTTCCGGGTTTGGGATAGGGTTGTACCTCTGCTGGGAGCTAATTCATTTTCATGATGGAGAAATCTATGCAGAAAGTGAGTGGGGAAAAGGTTCTGTTTTTTCTTTTAGTTTACCCTTAATTTCTGATTAATCAATTTCAAGATTGTATCCTTCATTCAACCAATGGAATTAGCCGGCTAAAATTAATCTTTTACAACCTTAATAAACGAAGGCCCAAACTGGCATACTTTATCTTTGATTCTGTTCCATACTACAAATTTATGGCGATATGGGTATGCGAAAGTTATTCTAAACCGGCAATGTTGTTGTTGGATTAACGATGGTAAATAAAAATCAATTATTTAGGCAATGGTTACCAAAAACAGAAAAAGATTGGACAAGGCTTAACAATAAGTTATATTTCCATTCCAAAAGATTAGGCGGAGCCGGAAGGAATTTGTTTACCTCAGCCTCCTTTTATATAACAATATGGAAATCAAATGAAATTAATTAAGACCTTACTACTCCTTGCATTAGTTAATAGTTGTATGCATCTGTTTGCACAAAAGCAGCAAAGGGGAACTGCGGCAAAACGACCAAATATTGTGATTATCATTTCAGATGATCATGCCTATCAGACCATAAGCGCCTATGGTAGTAAATTGATGAAAACCCCCAATATAGACCGGATTGCAAATGAAGGGGTTCGTTTTGATAAGGCATATGTAACCAACTCCATTTGTGGTCCCAGCAGGGCAGTAATCCTGACTGGAAAATACAGTCATAAAAATGGATTTAAAGATAATGAAAGTTCAGTTTTTAATGGCGACCAGGACTCCTTTGCAAAGCAGTTGCAGAGAGGCGGCTATCAGACTGCATGGATTGGCAAATGGCATCTGGAAAGCAAACCCCAGGGTTTTGATTTTTGGCAGGTATTGCCTAATCAGGGACAATATTTCAATCCGGATTTTGACATGATGGACGGTAGCAAAAAAAGAATTGACGGCTACGTAACCAATGTAATTACGGATGAAGCTGAAAACTGGTTGGATAAAAGAGACGAATCCAAACCATTTTGCCTTGTTATCGGACATAAGGCCACACATCGTGTTTGGTTGCCAGATACTGCTGATCTGGGGCGCTTTGATAAGGTTAACTTTCCGCTTCCGGCCAATTTTTACGATACCTACCAAAACAGAAAAGCTGCCGAGATACAGGACATGTCCATTGAAAAGACCATGCTAATGGGGTATGACCTAAAGATGTTCGGTTCTGATGATAAGGAGAATAAAGATGGTAATTTTAGTAGGATGAACGCCGCCCAGCGTGCTAAAGTTGATGCTTATTATAAGCCTATAGAAGCACAATTTAATGCATTGAAATTACAGGGAAAAGCACTTACCGAATGGAAATTCCAACGTTATATGCGCGATTACTTAAGTACTGCAACCTCCCTGGACCGAAACATCGGGCGCACACTGGACTACCTGGATCAACATGGTCTGAGCAAGAATACTATTGTAATCTATCTGTCTGATCAGGGATTTTATATGGGAGAACACGGATGGTTTGATAAACGTTGGATTTATGAGGAGTCATTCCGTACCCCTATGGTTATGCGATACCCCGGCCAGGTAAAAGCAGGCACTGTTTCCAATCGTTTTGTGATGAACCTGGACATTGCCCCAACCGTACTTGATGCTGCGGGGTTGCCTATCCCAAAAGATATACAAGGCATATCTATGTTGCCGGCCTTAAAAAACCATGCTGATAAAGGCAGACAGGTTTTATACTATCATTATTATGAAAATGGTGAGCATTCAGTTTCCCCTCATTTCGGGATTCGCACAAAGAGGTACAAGTTGATCCGGTTCTATAAGCGTGTAGTAGGGTGGGAGTTGTACGATCTGCAAAAAGATCCACATGAAATGGATAATAAATATGGGAAAAAAGGATACGAAACCATCACTGCCGACTTATATCAAGAGCTAAACAGGCAAATCAATAAATTTGAAGATCAGGATGCGTTGCAAATCTTGAACGAAAGATAAGATCAAGTTATTGATTAAAAGAAAAAAAGCCGGTCTAAAATTTTAGACCGGCTCTTTTTATAAGAAATTGTTGTTATTTCCAACCACCACCAAGTTCCTGATAGATATTGGTTACAGCACTGAGCTGGTTCTTTTTTGTTTCTATGAGTTCCAGTTTTGACTCCAGGGCATCCCGCTGGGTCATTAGCACTTCCAGATAATCTGCCCTTGCCGATTTAAATAAGTCATTGGAGATATCAATAGATTTGTTGAGTGCATCTACCTGGTCAGACTTCAAACGAAAACTCTTTTCCAGGTTATCTATATTCGACATTTGAGTAGAAACTTCTAAGTATCCATTTAAAATTGTTCGCTCATAGTTATACATGGCCTGAAGCTGACGCAAGTTTGCATTTTTAAACTCTGCCTTAATTCCGTTTCTATTAATTAGCGGGCCAGCAAGATCTCCGGCAAGTGAATACAGCATTGATTCGGGCGATTTCACCAGATAAGATGGGTTAAATGCCTGAAACCCGAACGCTGCGGAAATATCGAGTGAAGGATAGAATTCCGCTTTTGCTACTTTTACATCTAATTTCGCAGCAGCCAGCTCCAGTTCTGCTTGTTTAATGTCTGGTCTGTTGGCCAGCAGCTGCGATGGAATACCTGTGCGAACTGCCGGAGGCAAGAGGTTCAGAAAATTGCCATGATCTCTTGGGATTTCCTGAGGGAATCGACCAAGTAAAAAATTGATCTTGTTTTCACCCTCCTTGATCTTTTGAAGAATGTCAAACTCCAAACTTTGAGAATTCAGTACTTCCGCTTTAAATTTCTGAACAGCTAATTCGGTTACCCTGGTTGCTTGTTTTTGAATTTTTACTATCTCAAGGGCATCCTTTTGAAGCTGGATGTTCTGTTTAACAATCTCTAACTGATTATCCAAAGCCAGCAATTCATAATAAGAGTTGGCAACCTCAGCAATTAAATTAGTCAGCACAAAATTTTTGCCCTCTACGGTAGATAAGTATCTGCTAATTGCAGCTTTCTTAGAGTTACGGAGTTTTTTCCAAATATCTACTTCCCAGTTTGCATACACTGCAGCGGTATAGTCCATCAGTGGGTCTGGAGTTTCTTTTCCCGGGGCAATTTCTGTTGAAGCATCACCCGCACCCTGGCTGGTGTACCTTCCTACTTTTTCAACACCCAAGCCAAGCTTTGCACCTACGGTTGGTAAAAGCGCTCCCTGTTTAAATTTGATGTCGTTCTTGGCTATTTCCACTTCCTGAAGTGTTATACTCAACTCCTGGTTATGTTTAAGGGCCGTGTCAATCAGATTCACCAAATTTGGGTCGGTAAAAAAGCGCCTCCATTCAAGCGCAGCCATATTGGTGGTATCCCTGTTGTCATTATAAGATTCGGGAACAGATTTGTTTTCAGCAGACTGCATGAACGCAGGGACCTTACAGCTTGCAACGGCCAGGCAAATACCCACCAGGCCAATGCATTTATATATCTTGTGTTTATACATTGTGATCAATTTCTTCAGTTAAAGGATTTTCTTCTTCATTTTTAACAAGAGCATATTTTTCTGAGATTTTGCCGAAGATGTAGTACAATCCCGGTATGATAAGAACACCGAAAACAGTTCCGAAAAGCATACCTCCGGCAGCAGCCGATCCGATTGTCCTGTTACCTGTTGCACCCGGTCCGGAAGCAAAAACCAATGGGATCAATCCGGCAATAAATGCAAAGGAAGTCATCAGAATAGGGCGGAACCTTACGGCCGAACCTTCAATAGCCGCCTGAAGTACTGAGCTTCCTGCCCTGTGTTTCTGAACGGCAAACTCTATGATCAATACAGCATTCTTACCCAGCAGACCGATAAGCATAACCATAGCCACCTGAGCATATATGTTATTCTCTAACCCGAATAATTTCAACAAGAGGAATGCTCCGAAAATTCCGGCCGGAAGTGAAAGAATTACAGGGAATGGTAAAATAAAGCTCTCATACTGTGCAGCAAGGAGCATATACACGAAAACAAGGCAGATGATGAAGATATAGATCGCTTCATTTCCACGGGCAACCTCGTCTTTGGAAATACCTGCCCAGTCAATCGAGAATCCTCTTGGTAAACTGGTTTTAGCCACTTCCGATACTGCATTAATTGCTGAACCACTACTATAGCCTGGCGCAGAGGAACCACTAATCTCTGATGCATTATACATGTTGTGTCTGGTGATCTCTGATAATCCGTAAACCTTCTCAATTTTCATGAAGGCCGAGAATGGCACCATCTCGTCACGGTTATTCTTCACATATAGTTTCAGAACATCTTCAGGTAAGGCCCGGTATTGTGGCAAGGCCTGCACCATCACTTTGTATTGCCTATCGTATTTGATAAAGCTGGTTTCATAGTTACTTCCCACTAATGTAGAAAGCGTATTCATCGCATTCTCAATAGTTACTCCTTTTTGCTGAGCAATGTCGTTATCAATCTTGAGCATGTATTGCGGGAAACTGGCACTGTAAAACGTAAATACCGATGATAATTCAGGGCGTTTACTCAGTTCCTTTACAAAATCCCTGCTCACCGTTTCCATCTTTTTGTAATCACCTGTTCCGGCTTTATCCAGCAAACGCAACTCAAAACCACCAGCAGCTCCGTAACCCGGTACAGCGGGTGGTTGGAAAAATTCAATGGTGGCCCCCGTTACATCTTTAGATTTCTCTTCCAATTCATTAATTACCTCCTGTACAGAGTGTTTACGTTCCTCCCAGCTTTTCAAGTTGATCAGACAAGTTCCTGAATTGGCTCCGGTACCCTCTGTAAGGATCTCATAACCCGCCAAAGAGGAAACGGATTGTACATCTTCCATGCCTTCGGCAATTTTCTGTAGCTTCTCGGCAACTTGATTTGTTCTTTCCAATGATGAACCGGGAGGGGTTTGTATTACCGCATAAAACATCCCCTGATCTTCGTTTGGTATGAAACCTGAGGGAAGGCTGTTGTTTAGTAGCCATATACCAGCGCAAAAGGCAACTAACATGATAAAAGTGACCGCCCGTCTGTTAACAATTAAACTTAACAACTTCTGGTACTTGCCCGAAACCCTGTTGAACCAATTGTTAAAACCATCCAGCACTTTATTAAGCCACGTTTTCTTTTGGGCTTTTCCATGATTATTCTTCAGCATAATTGCACACAGGGCAGGGGTAAGGGTAAGTGCAACCACTCCTGATAAAATAATTGATGTTGCCATGGTAATAGAAAACTGTCTGTAGAATATTCCTACGGGGCCAGACATAAATGCAACAGGAATAAATACCGCTGCCATTACAAAAGTGATCGCAATAATAGCCCCGCTAATCTCATGCATTGCTTCTTCGGTGGCTTTAAGCGGCGAAAGATTCTTTTCTTCCATTTTGGCATGGACTGCTTCAATTACTACAATGGCATTATCTACCACAATACCTATTGCCAGCACCAGAGCGAATAAGGTGATGAGGTTAAGTGTTATCCCAAAGAATTGCATAAATACAAAAGTTCCTATAAGAGATACCGGTACTGCAATGGCCGGGATTAATGTTGAGCGCCAGTCGCCAAGGAAAAGGAATACAACCAATCCTACAAGAATAAATGCCTCTACAAGGGTGTGTATTACTTTTTCAATAGAAGCATCCAGGAATTTGGATACATCATAACTGATCTCATAATCTACACCTTTAGGAAATGAGCTCGATTTKATTTCCTTCAGTTTAGCTTTTATGTCCTTGATTACCTGGCTCGCATTACTTCCATAAGATTGCTTTACAACTATAGCAGCCGAAGGTCGGCCATTAAGATTGGAATAAAGATCGTAATATGAACTTCCAAACTCCACATCAGCTACATCCTTCAGGTGAAGTATCTCTCCTTTTGCGGATGATCTTAGTATGATGTTCTCATATCCCTCTTTGGTACTAAACCTTCCGGGATATTTTAATACATATTCAAATGCCTGAGATCTTTTACCGGAGCTTTCTCCGGTTTTACCTGGCGAAGCTTCCAAACTCTGCTCGTCAAGTGCTTTTAAAACTTCATCGGCCGATATCTTGTAAGCCAGCATACGGTCTGGTTTTAACCATACCCTCATGGCATATTCGCGGTTACCAAGGATATCTGCAACTCCAACACCATCAACTCTTTTTAACTCTGATAATACGTTGATGTCGGCGAAGTTGAAAAGAAACTTCTGATCCATATGCGGGTCTTTACTGTACAGGTTGATGTACATGAGCATATTAGACTCTTCCCTCGTAATCTTTACACCTTCACGCACCACCAAAGGAGGTAGTTTATTGATAACAGAAGCTACACGGTTTTGAATATTTATTGATGCCTGGTTGGGGTCGGTACCCAGATTAAATACGGCCTGTATGGTGGCTTCACCATCATTACCGGCATCTGATGCCATGTATTTCATTCCTGGAACACCGTTAATCGCCCGTTCCAGCGGAATGATTACTGATTTGATCATTAGTTCACCATTTGCTCCCGGATATTCCGCAGTGATGTTCACCTTTGGTGGAGAAATGGAAGGGAATTGTGTTACCGGTAATTGGGTGGTAGCCAACACACCCAGAAATGTAATAATGAGCGATATTACTATAGACAGGACTGGCCTGTGTATGAATTTATTAAACATAGAATTACTTTTTTAAGGATGGAATTACTATTCCGTTTTCAATTGCAGACGGGAAATAACTTCCTTGGGTGCTATAAATTCATATTTGATCTTATCATCATCTTTAACCTTTTGTACACCTTCAAGTAGGATTTTGTCATTTTCAGACAGAGTATTTCCTACTACATACAAGTCAGGCATTCTGCTGCTTATACTAATATTCCGCGATCTCACTACTCCATTCTTGTCAACCACAAAAACATATACTTTGTCCTGAATTTCGTAGGTTGCTTTTTGAGGGATTATTAATGCACCTTTAAGTGGAACTGTCATTTGAACTTTACCTGTCTCGCCATTTTTTAAAAGCTTGTCAGGGTTTGGGAATCTTGCCCTGAAAGCGATGTTTCCTGTTTCATTATCAAATTCACTTTCAACGGTTTCTACCTCACCTTTATATTTCAAGGGTTGGCTATTAGCCAAAAGCAGGCTTACCTTGTTGTCGCCGCGACCTTTGATATTAGTCTGATAGTCCAGATACTCCGGTTCAGATACATTAAAGTAGGCAAACATCTGGCTGTTATCAGAAAGGTTAGTCAATAATTCACCTTCGTCAACAAGACTTCCCAGTTTCAAAGGAATGCGATCAATGGTGCCATCAAATGGTGCTTTGATTTCAGTGAATGACAAGTGTAGTTTTGCTAGCGCCACTTCAGCTTTAGCCTGATCAAGTTTAGCTTGAGCCATTGTCAGCTCATTTTTTGACACTACATTTTTATCAGCCAGAGTTTTGGTATTCTGTAATTCTATCTCTACAGATTTGGCTTCAGCCTGCGCTTTCATTAACTCTGCTTCGTACATTTTTGGCATGATCCTGAACAAGAGCTGGCCCGCTTTTACAGATTGACCTTCGTCAACATAAATGTTCTGCATATATCCTTTTTCTTGTGCCCTAATCTCAATGTTCCTTACAGATTTTATTTGTGAAACATATTCCTTGGTAAATGAGGTGTCAATTTTTAAAGGAGTAGTAACCGCATACTTGCTGATTTCTTCCTTTTCTTTTTTTTCAGATGTACAGCTTGTATGGCATAATATAACGCCCAAGCCCATGAGCATTGCAATTCTCTTCATAGTATGAATTAATTATTAATCGATTTGATGATCAGGAATCAGAGATTCCCTGAAATGAGAAATAGCATCAGTTATCGGGTATGAAACCAGAATTACCTCTACGGGCATGTATGATCACGACTTCGATAACTGAAGCGTATTGTTGATCATATTTTTAGAACTCTTTGTAGAATGTATTTGTAAGAAGAAGTGTAGGAAAGGTGCTTGCAAAAAGGCAAGCGGTTTTTGAAATAAGCGTTGGAATAAATTAAAATAGAAGCATAGGTAAGTGTTGCAAAGTACTTGGCAGGCAATACGGATTTCCTGACAGATACAAGATCATCATCTTCGTCTTCAACACTGATGAAGTCTTCTTTTTTATCACCTATGGTACTGGTTTTAACTTCTGAAAGGCCCTGATTGGCAATCACAAGATTTGTTTGTTGCGATTTTTCAACCTTTTGAACAGCAGAATAACTGCTTGTGCTTTGATGAGTGCCCGCATAAACGTGATTTGATCCTCCTAAAAGGAAGAAACACAKGGATAGGAAGAATACAACAGCAGTTTTCATATTCGGCCACAAAAATAGTATTAGCCTTGAAAGTTAACGTAACCTAACTCTTTTTAACTGTCAAAATTGTGTCAATAATTTTCTTCCTATCTATGTAGTACTTAAAAATGAACAACAGTAGTGTCAACCAGCCACTTATCGTTAATGGTAACTTTAAAACTGGTTGATGTAGAAGGGACTAGTAGTTTGCCTTTCACAATTGTACGCTTGTTTCTGTAAATGGGTACACTCAGGGTTTTTCTTACACCACCTCCGGATATCTCAATTAGAATAGGTCTTTCCGTACTCAGAATATAAATGCTGATTGGGCCATTTGCATTGCTTACCTCGTAACCCGCATTATCATCAATACGGCCGAAGGTTTTTTGATCTTTCAATGTAAAACCTGTTGCTTCGAAATTAACATCAACGATGAACTCAGGTACATCTTCCACAAGTACTTCCAGTTTGCCAACAACCCGCTGCATGGTAAGGTTTATTGTTTGGTTTCCATCGATGCTTATTACTGAAGATTTTGCATAAAAAGTATCATCTGTTTTATAATGCTTATCAGCCATTGTTGGGTTAGGTTGCCAATACTGCATGTTTGCCTCGGCAAGAGGTAATAGTATAGGAACTTCGTTGTCCCGGTAATATTTATTGATCCCAAAAAGTGATTTGGAGCCAACCGCAATAAATATATAATTACCAACAGGCAAATCGAAATATATTTCTCCCATGCCAGGCAAATTGCTGGTTTGAGTTGATCTATAATATTCATTTCCGGTGTCAAAATTAAATATGATAAAGGTCAATTGATTGACTAAATTTTCTATGGGCGTAACTAATGTTGTTTCAGTGCCACCATCTAAGCCTGTTTTTCCATTCTCAACAGAGAGACCCACTTTGTAGGTTGTTTTATTTGGTTCGGGAACTTCTTGCCCAGCTTTTTTACTGCATGCTGATGACAGCAGGATGAAAGTAATTGAAGAGATAAACGCTAATTTTTTCATGATCTTTTTTAAGATGAAAATACCCAACATTTAATGAAAAGAAATGGAACTTTTATGATTGTGTAGCAAAGTGTATAAATATCACATAACCTGTATAACCTGTTATTTATCGCAGTTTAAAGATCGAGAATTACCATTCAATAAGTTTGCTGTATAATCTGAACGTTTTCAGATTAAATTGGTGTTATAAAGAACGCAATTATGATTAACAAAGATTTGTATTACACTCAAACCGAGGCTTGCAGTGTTTTAAGAATTTCTCTGAAGAAATTTAAGAGCATTGTTAAAAATAATAAACTCCTTATTTATAGAAGTTCTGAAACTTCAAATTCCTATGTGAAAAAGAGAGATTTTCTGAATGCAATGCTGAATGGAATATAGCTTCCTAAAAGCATTTGTATCATTTTTGTTGCGCAAACGTTTGTTTCGGGTTGTGTAAAGGCTGTCTTTTTCACCATTAAATAGTGCCTCTGGAGTGCTTTAAACTAACTTCTTAGTAGATAATTAAACATTGGGTTAATTATTATTCCCATAGAAATAAAAAAGATCATGATTCATAAGATCAAGCTTTGCCGAACAAAGCCTGACTGAAGTTTGATATACCTAAAAGCAATTTATTAAAGATTTCAAGAGGAAGTTATACTGGCGTCCGTGCTAAATCAATCGATTGCGTTAAGTTGTACATAATATGTGACCTCCCGACTCTATACATTAGAGCTGAAAAGTTTTAACCATCTAAGTCCTTCCTCTCAATTCATGAGATTAAATAGTATGATAACCTAACAAAGTAATTACTGCAATTCCAATAACTAACTAACAACTAAACTAAATAACAATTATGATTGACTATTATTTAAAACGGCAGCTAAGGCCGTTCGTTAAAACACTAGTATTGATAAAACTTTGTTTTTTAATATTGGTGACTGCATCTATAAGTGCTTATGCAGGAGGCCTGCCTGTAAACTACACACGAGCTGACATTAATGTTAAAGGAACAGTTAAAGACAGTCAAGGTAACCCTATACCTGGTGTTTCTGTACAAGTGAAAAATTTAACAAGCCGCGGAACGTCAACCAATGCAGAAGGAGCCTATGCACTCACTGTACCAGAAAATAGTGTTTTGGTTTTCAGAGCTATAGGTTTTAAAACCAAAGAAGTTACTGCAGCAAAAGCTGGTACAATAGATATAAGTCTTGAGGATGAATCTAGCAACCTGAATGAAGTTGTAGTTGTGGCCTATGGTACACAAAAAAGAACGAGTTTAACTGGTGCTATTGCCACTGTAACTCCTAAGCAGTTAAAGGACAGGCCAGTAACTTCAATACAGAATGCATTACAAGGTGTTTCTCCTGGTCTTACTATTTTACAGCGTCCTGGGGACTTAAGCCGAGATGCATCTGCTTCAACTACTGTAAGCATTAGAGGTAGAAGTAGCCTGGTGTCTGGTGGAAGCAATCCAATGTATGTTATTGATGGCATACCTGCCTCTGCACAGGAATTCGCTACCTTAAATCCTAACGACATTTCTAGTATGTCTGTTTTAAAGGATGCATCTTCTGCTGCATTGTATGGGTCAAGAGCAGCCAATGGTGTTATCATGGTAACTACTAAGCGTGGTAACGGAGAGAAAACTACGGTAGAACTTAATGCAAATTACGGATGGCAATCGCCTACCAAAATGGCGAAATATGTAGGCTCAGGCGATTATACTACACTTTACAATGAGGCATTAACAAATGCTGGTGGTGCTCCACTTTTTACTGCAGAACAAATTCAATGGTATAAAGATGGTTCAAAACCAGATCTTTACCCAAATACTGATTGGTATGATAAAGTTCTTCGCAAAACTGCACCCTTAAGTGATATCAATTTAAACATAAATGCACCAGGTAAAATTACCAATAGTTATTTAGGGGTATCTTATCTTAGTCAGGAATCTATTATTCCGAATAAAGATCAGAACCGTTTTGTGGCTAAGTTAAATACTGAAACTACTATTGTACCTGAAATTTTAAAGGTTGGAACTAACTTCTCGTTCATAAACCAAAATTTTGACCGTAAAGGCAACATGAGCTGGACAGAGCTTAACAGGTCTTTGCCAACTTCTGTATTTCGCCAGAGCAATGGCGATTGGGGATCAATCGATAATGGCAAAGCCAATGCGCAAACAGCAGGTCGTAATCAGGCACGCATAATTGAAGAAGGCGGTAAAGCCTGGGATCGTGATAATTATTTCCAGACCTCTGCTAATGCTACTTTAACACCATTAAAAGGGCTGTCAATAAATGGATTAGTTTCCCTAAAATATACAAATGGCAACTCATGGTCTTTTAACAATACCCTTGATCCTATTAATGACTTTTTAACCGGAAAGCCAATTACTTCAACTCAAAAAGTGCAGAATGATATGCTTGAATACTGGCGTAAAAGGAGGGAGCTTTTAACGCAGGTAACAACTGATTATGAACGTACTTTTGGCAAACATTATGGTAAATTAACAGTAGGTGCATCGCAAGAAAGCAATACCTACAGAACAGCATTTGTGGGGCGTAAAAATTTCCCGAATAATGATATGACCACTGTTGTATCGGGATCATCAAATCCTGAAGATATCAACTCTGATGACGATGGACAGGCAAACCGAAGTAACCAGCAAGATTGGGCTATGCGCTCTGTTTTTGGACGTTTCAATTATGCTTTTAACGACAAATACCTTTTAGAAGTTAATACACGTATAGATTATTCATCCCGTTTTCGTAAAGATATCCGCAGAGCAGTATTCCCCTCGTTTTCTGCAGGTTGGAATGTAAGTAAAGAGGACTTTATGAAAAATGTGGATTGGATCAATAATTTGAAATTGCGTGGTTCATGGGGTTCTTTGGGTAACCAGGATGTCGTATCAATTGGAAACTATTTCGACCTGTTAAATACTGGCTATCAATATAGTTTTGAAGAGGCTCCACAAGGCGGAGTGTGGTCAGCAAAAATTGCCAACCCATTGGCAACCTGGGAAAAAGTATATATGACAGATTTGGGTATCGACCTAAGTATGTTCAACGGTAAACTAGATATTACTACAGATTACTATATTAAAAATACTAAGGATCTTTTAATGAGGGTTCCTGCACTTGCAACCAGTGGAGTAAATACAAGCACTACCGATGCTATAAATAGTGGGCTTCCACTATCAAATGGTGCCGCTACCCAAAACAAAGGATTTGAGCTTGCGATTACTCACAACAACAAAATTGGCAGCGATTTTACGTTCAGCATTGGAGGTAATTTATCAATTATTAAGAGTACCATTACTAAGCTAGGCGATGGTAGCGAAACATTTGACGGACGATTTATACAGAAAGTTGGTGAATCAATAGGTTCTTTTTACGGATATGAATCAGAAGGTCTTTTTGTTGATGCTGCTGACGTAACAAATCACGCTTTCCAAACAGCTACCACCAAAGCAGGAKATATTAAATATAAAGATTTAAATGGTGATAACCTGATCGATGCTTCCGATCGCAAGATAATTGGCAACAATGTTCCGTGGTTAAATTATGGGTTTAATTTAAACGCTACATACAAAGGTTTCGATTTCAGTGTACTTACTTACGGGGTGGCAAAGGTTAAAACTTATTTATCTGAAGAGGCTGCTTATCCATTCTTTAATGGCGCCAATGTAAAAGAGCAGTGGTTAAACAGATGGACAACTGCTAATCCTGATCCGAATGCTGATTTCCCACGCATTTTAACAACAGCTGCTGGGGCACATAATTATAATCCTACTTCATCATTCTGGTTATTCAGTGGGGCCTATTTCAGAGTAAGAGGCATAACCTTAGGTTATACTATTCCACAAGATGTAACTAAAAGAATTGGATTGGCTAAACTAAGAATTTATGGAACAGCGAATAACCCTTTCACTTTTATGGCTGATAAACGATTAGCAGATTATGACCCTGAGTCTGATTCTGGACGTGGAGGTTACCCGGGTATTAAAACCTGGTCAATTGGTTTAAGTGCTGGTTTCTAATCATAATAATACGAATATCATGAAAAAAATAACATCAATATATATACTTACAGGGCTTTTAACAATAGGCGCTGTTACCTCTTGCAAAAAAGACTTTTTGGAAAGACCACCATTGGATCAATTGTCTGAAGCAACTTTTTGGAAAAACCCTAATGATGTCTATCAGGCAGTTATGGCTGTTTATAATCAGCTACCTGGCGATGGAATAATTTATGACGATGGTGCAACAGATAATGCCCATGCGCAGTATCCATGGGAAAGCTCTGCTACAGATGTTTCAGCCGGAACGCTTACGTCTACAACTGATGCGGGTTGGAGTTTCATCGACATCCGACGTGCAAATTATTTCCTTGCCAATGCAGATAAAGTAACTACAGTAGATGCTGCTTTATTGGAAAGATATAAAGCGGAAGTAAGGTTTTTAAGGGCACTGTTTTATTCCAGATTAACAAATAAATTTGGAGATGTTCCTTTAATTACAACGGTTTTAGCCTTGGGCGCGGAAAATGTACCAAGAACTCCAAAAGCTGAAGTAGTAAAATTTATTACTGATGAGCTTGATGCCGTTTCTAAAATTTTGCCCCAAAGTTATGCCGGCGGTAAACCAAATGAAAAAGGAAGAATCACCAAAGGAGCAGCCCTTGCATTAAAGGCCAGGGTACATTTAAATGAAAGTCAGTGGCAACTGGCCGTTGATGCATCAAGTCAGGTAATGACTCTGGGCTATAGCTTATTTAAAGTTGGTGCAGAAGAAGCCATAGATGCTAAAGATGATTATAGCAAATGGGTTACGTTTGCCAATGCTAACGACGAGAAGAAATTCCGTTTGGGTCTGCGCAGTTATGAGGCACTTTTTCATAAAGTAAATGAGGGTAATACTGAGGTAATTTTAGACCGTCAGCAGATTGACCAAAAAGATGCGAATTTCCTAAATACTTATTTATTGCCGGGCACTATTGGTGGTTGGAGCTCAGTAACTCCAACTCAGGAATTGGTAAATAGTTATGGCAGTTATAAAACCGGCGAGGCAGTTATTCCAACAGATCCGGCTCAACGTGCTGACTGGTATAAAACTAACAATCCCGCATTCGCTAACGAGTATAAAAACCGTGATCCACGTTTTTATGCTACAATTCTGTTTGAAAACTCACCTTGGAATGCGGTTGAAGACGATTATAAATTTAATTGGGTTCAGGGCGCTTCCAATATGTCCTTAACAGGATATAATTTTCGTAAACTGGTTGACCCTGCAATCTATCGTCAACAGGTAGACAACCATGCCAATATAATTTTAATCCGTTATGCTGAGGTATTGTTGACCTACGCAGAAGCTAAAAATGAATTAAGCGGACCTGATGCTACAGTTTATGATGCCTTAGACGCAGTTAGAACGCGTTCAGGAATGCCTGTTGTTGATAGAGTAAAGTATGCAGGAAAAGATGCGCTTAGAGAAGTAATTCGTAATGAACGTAGGGTAGAGCTTGCCTTAGAGGGACAACGATATATGGATATTCGTCGTTGGAAAATTGCCCCTCAGGTAATGAAAACTATAAATAATATTAAAAATACTCAGGCTCAGGAAAGAACATGGAATGATAGATTTTATCTGATGCCTGTTCCGCAAAAGGAAGTGGATCTTTCAAAAGGAGTATTAACTCAAAATGCAGGATATAATTAATTAAAAGCATTTTCCTTAAACTATTAAAACGAGTGTCCTTATCATATGGACACTCGTTTTTTTATGCCCATCAATGTCGTAGTTATATAATCGGCATTACCGGTATAATTATCTAAAAAAAGAAATTCTTTTATAAATAATTATTCTCTTCCTAATAGGATTTAGCATGTATTTGTACTCATAATTTAATATTTAAGAGCCTGTAGGTGCAGGATGCCAGTCAGTATAGTACAGGTTGCTGCTCGATGAAACTATTAATATTATTGAAATAGCAACCAATAGTTTTCCCTCGAAAACGATTGTGCCTAACCAAATATAGATTTATTATGAGCTTTAATATCAGATCCTCTGCTGGTCTTTTATTGGTGCTGTGTGCCACTGTAACAAATGTTTTTTCACAGAAGCCACTAACCAATTATACTGCAACATTGCCAGCCACAGATGCTTTGGGCAGAAAACTACCCACATTTAATGAAGTAGGCAAAGAGAAAAGCGACAAATTTATTGGCCTGTTCTATTGGACATGGCATTATGCTCAAGCCAAGCTGAAACCAAATAATACGACTGCCTTTTTACAGAAACATCCCGACGCGCTTTACGATTACAAGCATCCGGCATGGCCACAAAACATCATGAATTTCTGGAATGAACCGCTGTTTGGTTATTACGTAAATACGGACAAATGGGTGCTTTGGAAGCATGCCGAAATGCTGGCTGATGCAGGTGTTGATATGATTATGTTTGATTGTACCAATGGAGATCTGGTGTGGAAGCCTGCGTATATGGCATTGTGTGAAGTGTTTTCAGAGGCTAGAAAAAATGGTATCCGTACCCCTCAGATCGCTTTTATGATGGGCTTTGGGGCATCAAAAGATACCAAAAGTGCCATTAGTCAGGTTTATAACGACCTATACAAACCAGGCCTTTATAAAGACTTGTGGTTTCAATGGAAAGGTAAACCCTTAATTATGGCTTACCCGGATAATATTGATCCCGAGATTAAGCACTTTTTTACTTTTCGTCCGGGACAACCGGTTTACAACAAAGGGCCTGAACGTAAAGATCATTGGGGATGGCTGGAGATATATCCTCAGCATGGCTTCGTAAAAAATGATGATGGAAGCTTTGAACAAATGACGGTTGGCACATCTCAAAACTGGACCAAGGAAAATGGTTTAAATCCAATGAACGCGAAAGGTGCATTTGGAAGAAGTTACACTAACAAAAATGGGCAAAATACAAATAAGGGCGCTCATCAATACGGGCTGAATTTTCAGGAACAATGGGACTATGCTTTAAAGCAAAACGTTGAACTGGTATTTGTTACCGGCTGGAACGAATGGATAGCCGGTAGATATGAAACCTGGCAGGATCAGCCAAATGCCTTTCCCGATCAGTTTGATACAGAACACAGTAGAGATATAGAGCCTATGAAAGGTGGTCATCAGGATAATTACTATTACCAGTTAATCGCTAACATCCGCCGCTTTAAAGGGATGCCTGCTCCTGAAAAAGCCTCTGCAGCAAAAACGATCGGCATGGATGGGAAATTCGATGAATGGCTTAACGTTAGGCCGGAATTTCTGGCGCATAAGGGAAATACCATCCATCGCGATGCTGATGGCTTTGCAGGTACACATTATACAAATACGACTGGGCGAAATGACATTGTAAAAGCCAAAGTAGCAAGAGATAACAAGTATGTCTATTTCTATGTAGAAACAGCAGATAAGCTTACCAATCACAAAGATCCTGCATGGATGCGCCTGTTTATAGATATTGATAGGGATAAAAAAACAGGATGGGAGGGATATGACTTTGTAGTGAATAGAAAATCTCCAGACCAAAAGGCTTTTTTGGAAAAATCCACAAAGGGATGGAATTGGAAACAGGTAGCGCAAGTCGATCTAAACTACATCGGTAATCAGCTTGAAATCCGTATTCCGAGAACATTCCTAACCTTAAAAAACGCATTAAATTTTGAATTTAAATGGTCTGATAACATGCAGACTGATGGTGATATTATTGATTTCCTGATCAATGGAGATGTTGCACCCTCGGGAAGATTTAATTATCCATATAAAGAAGATTGACACCAACAAAGCACACCTGAAACCTAACCTAATAAATCCAAATCAAACATTTCAAAAATGCTCATTATGAGGAAAAAACGACTATTCTCAAAGCTCTATTGGACTCCTTTGCTATTGCTGGCAATATGTAGTTCACTTAATGCTTTCTCACAGGAACAGATCACTGTCTCCGGAAAGGTATTGGATTCACTGGATCTTGGTCCCTTACCCGGGGTCACTGTTACGGTTCAGGGATCTAAGGTGGGTACCCAGACAAATGAAAACGGGACTTACACTATTAAAGCGCCGTCAAATGCCATATTGGTATTTGCATACATAGGATATATTCAAAAGAAAATAGCTGTAAACGGAAAATCAGCAATTAATGTAACTCTGGTAAATTCCGATGAGAAATTGGACGAAGTGGTTGTAGTAGGATATGGTCAACAGAAGAAAATTTCGGTAACAGGGGCAGTTTCTTCGGTCTCCTCCAGAGAACTTAAACAAAATTCTTCTGCAAGTCTTGCTAATGCATTGGCGGGTAAATTGTCGGGCTTAACATCCATTCAGTCTGGGGGTGGCCAACCGGGACGTGACGATGCAACTATGTATCTGCGTGGCGCCGCAACAACTAATACTAAAAGCCCTCTTATTCTAATTGATGGAGTTCCCCGTGATAACATACGGACCATTGACGCTAGCGAGGTCGCAACTATTTCCGTATTGAAAGATGCATCAGCAACGGCAGTATTTGGTGTTAGAGGAGCAAATGGGGTTATCCTTATTACCACCAAACGAGGTACGGAAGGTAAGCCCGAATTATCTGTCAATTTAGATCAGAGTTATTCATCATTTACTCGGGAACCAGAAAGGCTGCACTCTATAGACTATATGAAGCTAAGAAATGAAGCTTCTAAAAACGACAACATATCGCCACTTCCTTTTAGTCAGGAAACCATGGATAAATACCTAAATCCTTTGGCAGGCTTAGATCCAAATGATCCCGACTATGCACAAAAAGCGGCAGTTCGAAAATACATGTATCCGGATCATGATTATTATCGTGAGTTTATATCCCGTTATTCACCGCAAACAAGAATTAATACCAGTGCAAGCGGGGGAACAGAAAGAGTATCCTACTTTGTAAACGCTGCATATCTTAATCAAGGGGGTAACCTTAAAACTGAGCCTAAATCGGTATTGGGTTATGATCCTTCCGCAAAAATGGATAGGTTTAATTTTAGGGCCAATCTGGATTATAAAGTCACGAACTCACTAAAGTCATTTTTAAATATAGGTAGTTATATAGAACAGATTAATATGCCTTCAGCATGGCTATATGGCGGAGGTGATACAAATTGGATGATGAGAGATTTATTGTATCAGGCCCAAACCATTTTGCCGATTACGCCGGGACCAACAACCATAGGTGGTTTTGGAATAGCGCCAGGTCAAATAGTAGATCCGGGATACTTAGACCGTTCTGCCTTTGAAATTATGAACAGATTTGGATATCGTAACGAAGTTAGATCTAACCTGAATTCCACTTTAGGGCTCGATTGGGATTTAAGTAGTTTCGTTACCAAAGGGCTAAGTGTTAAAGGGATGATCTCTTATGATTCTAAATCAACTACCGCTACCCAAGGCAAGAAAAGCGAGCGTCTTTATCTTGCCGAAGTTAACCCGGAAACTAATCAGTTAAGTTATGCGGTTAAACGTCCCGATGAAGAATTGCTTTCATTAACTAAGGGAGCAGATTCCCGTTATAATATCAATATGCAGGCCTCGGTTAATTATGCCCGAACATTTGCTGAAAAGCATGAGGTTGGTGCAATGATCCTTGGTCAACGCGATTATTGGGAAACCCCGGGTGGTGATATTCCTTTTAACGTATTAGGTATAGCAGCCAGGGCCACGTATGCTTATGACAATCGCTATCTGGCAGAATTTAACATGGGATATAATGGTTCTGAACAGTTTGCGCCAAACAAACGCTTTGGCTTTTTCCCAGCGGCTTCAATTGGATGGATTCTAAGTAATGAGCAATTCCTAAAAAATAATAAGACAATTACCAGTCTAAAATTACGTGCATCTTATGGCAAAGTAGGTAACGATCAAATGGGCGGTTACAGGTTTCTTTATCAAAGTAACATCACAGTTGGCGGTGGCCCACTTGGCAGCCTTGGAGGTGGAATAAATCAGGCTCTTCTGGCTAATCCAAATCTAACCTGGGAGGTCGCTGTAAAACAAAACTATGGTATAGACCTACAATTATTTAAGGATTTAAGTGGTTCCTTCGATTATTTTGTTGAGAAAAGAAGCAACATTCTGATCGAGCGTAACACTGTGCCTGAATTTCAAGGCGTACCCTTAAATTTTATTCCAAGAGTAAATATGGGATTGGTCGATAATAAAGGATATGAAATTGAGCTAACCTATAATAAATCACTCGCAAAGGACCTTTCTTTAATGGTTAAGGGAAATTATGGATATAACCATAACGTAGTTAAATTTATAGATGAACAGATCCGTGATGAATCTTACGCAACAAAATATAGATCTACAGGGTACTCAATTGGTCAAACCCTTGGATACAAAATAGATTACAGCAACGGAAATGGGTATTTCAATTCAAAAGAAGAACTTGACAATTATCTTGCGCATACCACTTATGGCTTCGGTACGCCAAGAGTAGGCGATTTTAAGTATGTAGATGCTAATGGCGATGGAGTGGTTAATGATAAGGATCAGATGGCCATTGGCTATAGCACCATACCCAGGGTTACTTACGGTTTTACATTGGGCCTTAATTATAAAGGATTTGAATTTACAGCATTCCTGCAAGGTGTAAGCAAGTACTCCAATAATTATTCTGATCAGGGAGTTTATGAAACTATAAAACTGGGTACTTATTTCGATTATCATAAAAATGCATGGACTCCGGAGCGATATGCGAACGGCGAGAAGATTACTTATCCGGCATTAAGCACATTGAACAATACGAATCACACGGCCAATGATTTCTTCATTATGGACCGTTCATTTATTCGTCTTAGAAATGTGGAATTAGCCTACACACTTCCCCTGGGAATCCTTAATAAAATTGGAGTTCAAAGATTAAGGGTTTACGTAAGCGGAMAAAATCTTTATACCTGGGATCATTTAAAAATGGGCCATTTGGATCCTGAGAACAATGATCCTCTCGGATACCCTGTAACCAAAATGGCAAACTTTGGCTTAAATGTTACTTTCTAATCCCCAATACAAGAAGTTATGAAAACGAAATATATAGTTTTATTAATCGCGCTCTCCATGTTTTTCCTTGCTGCGTGTAAGAAAGCTTTGGATACAGCACCCGATGGCAAGATCACTATGGAGGAAGTCTTTGCTGATAACGAAAAGGTGAAAGCTTTTTTAAATACCTGTTATGCAAACATGCCCGTAAAAGGGACCAGATACTTTTTTTGGCAAAGAGGCCCCGTTAACTGGAGCGACGAATCCTGGGATACGGATGCGGAAGCAGAGTCGGGACTTATGAGTGGCCGAATGTACAATGGCAATGCGTCTGCCGGTAATCATCCCATAACCAATGTAAGTGGGGATAGTGGAAATGGAAATTATTGGGCAAACTATTGGAGCGCTATCCGCAACTGTACCATATTTATAAGCCGCATAGATAATGCAACGGTGGGCAATGAATCAGATAGAAAACGCTGGAAAGCTGAAGCACATCTTTTAAGGGCTTACTATTACTCAGAACTACTAAAATGGTTTGGCCCTTCGCTACCTATAGAACGTGAACCATATGATTTTTCAGGTGACTTTTCCAAAGTAAAAAGAGAGACTTATTATGATGTAGTTAAGTTTATCATGGAAGATTGTGATGTTGCACTTGGCACAAATGAATTGCAATGGAGAATTAACTCAGATCAGGAAGCTGGCCGTGTAAACAAAGCAATGGCAGAGGCCATAAAATCAAAAATGATCCTCTTTGCTGCGAGCCCATTATATAATGAAGGCAAAAATTATTGGGAAGAGGCTTATCA
This sequence comes from Pedobacter sp. 05T44, assembly GCF_056395985.1. NCBI lineage: Bacteria > Pseudomonadati > Bacteroidota > Sphingobacteriia > Sphingobacteriales > Sphingobacteriaceae > Pedobacter > Pedobacter sp. 05T44. Next base: position 1,154,028 of record NZ_JBFTKO010000001.1, on the reverse strand, counting down.
AGTCAACAAAACATCATTAGAAAATTTAAGAAAAAACGGCTTTGAGCTTTATAATAAGGTAAACTATCCACAAACTTATCTTTCAGATGTTGCATACCTCGGGCCAAACAAGAATGAAAAAACGGCCATCTATAATGAATATTTCACTCAGACAATGGGTTATGCATCCAGCGTAGATCATGAAACAATATATCAAAGTCGCGATGGGCAAGGTAATATCTGGAATATTGATGGCATTGGTGCACAGGATGGATACAAATCAGGAACCTGCCCAACGCAGGAGCTTGTAGATGCATATGAGACCATTGATGGGAAGCCAATTCTAAATCTTGCAAATCCATATCTTGATGATAAGCACCAGCAGCCAAACTACAATCCTGAAAATAAAACCTATGATCCTAAAAACCCATATGCAAACAGAGATCCACGTTTTTATGCTTCCATCTACTACAATGGATCGAAAAGAAAAGCATTCTGGAATTTTGCGGAAGTGCCTGAATCTATTGAAAATTATCCTGCACCAATGGGTAATAGAACAAGGATTATTGCAACTTATGTCGGTGAACCGCAAACCGGTATTCATGCTTCTACCAGAAAGGCAACCCGTACAGGCTACTTCGAAAGGAAATTCCTGCATCCAAACTCGGGTAATGATAATCCTGTGGGCGGTGCAAATTGGAAAATGTTCCGTCTTGGAGAAGTCATCTTAAACTTTGCAGAGGCAGCTGCTGAAGCAGGTAAATTACCTGAAGCAACTACAGCTGTTAACGAAATACGGGCCAGGGCGGGGATGCCAGAAATACCTTCGAATCTATCTAAAGAACAGTTGATACTCAGGGTCAGGAATGAGCGTAGGGTAGAGCTGGCTATGGAAGAAAACAGGTATTTCGACGTTCGCAGATGGACGCTGCCAACCGGCGACCTTTCTAAAACCGATCAGTGGGTAACAGGGATGGAAATTACCAGAAACCCCGACGGAACCTTTACCTATAACCGAAGACCTGTCCGCACCAATGAACGCAAGAATTTTACCAATAAATTCCTTTGGGTACCTATACCGCTTGATGAGGCAAACCGCCTGCAGTCAATTACAGGAGTTAAGTGGCAAAGTAACGGTTGGTAATAATAGTTTTTAATAGACCTCAATGACAAATCAGATGATACATAAATTAATGATCAAAATAACATTGCTGCTGGCACTCTTGTTTTCCATAGGAACAAGTGTCAGCGCACAGGAGGTATCGGTCCCAGTGAAAGGCATAGTGAAGGATGAATTTGGAAGACCGCTTGCTGGCGTAACAATAAGCTCCCGGGATGGAGAAACAGGAACATCAACAAATGCAAATGGTGAGTACGCCATAATACTGGATGTGAATAGCCCACTGATATTTTCCTATGCTGGTTATTCTACACAAAAAATAGCTATCAATGGGAAAGCTCAGATTGATGTTGAGTTAAAACCAGATATACATAAAAAAGACGATGTAGTTCAACTGGGGTATACCTCACAGCTGCGACATGAGGTTTCCGGATCGGTAGCAACAGTTACAGGCGAAGAGCTGGAAAAATCTCCTGTAGCAAATCTTACCCAAAGTTTTGCTGGTCGTTTTGCAGGCTTAGTGACACAAGAAACGTACTCAGAGCTATCAAGAGCAACTACCAATATTTATGTCAGAGGGCTATCTGCTGCAAGGGGCAACGGACCACTCGTAATTATTGATGGAATTATATGTGCTTATAACAGCAATCAGACGCTCGAGTACATCAGTGCAAATGAAATCGAATCTGTTACTGTGTTAAAAGACGCATCTACCCAAGCGCTTTATGGTATTCAGGGTGCAAATGGATTAATCGTGATTACTACCAAACGCGGGATAAAAGGCAATGTCCAAATAAAAACAACTTTCGATCAATCCATACAGCAGGTAACAACCACACCAACGTTTTACAGTGCTGCCGATTACKCATCGATGAGAAATCAGGCATTGGTTAATGATAAAAAGGAAAAGTTATTTAGCGATCAGCAGATTGAAAACTTTCGTTCAGGCGGGAACGACCTTTATCCCAATAACAATTGGTATGATAGGTATTTTAAGGACTACGCAGCCATGCAGCGTGCAAGTCTTAACGTTACCGGCGGAAACGAAAAAGTACAATTCTATTCCAATGTGAACTTTATGCATCAGGGAGGACAGTTTATTACAGATCAGGATAAATACAATTCTAATGCAAACAACGTTTGGGTTAACTATCGCAGTAATGTTGATATGAGCCTAAACCGGTACCTTAAAGCATTTATCCGCTTAAGTGGTAATATTAAAAGAGAACGAACCCCTGGTTCCGGAAATTCAACAATATATGGCAGCCTTTTTCAGATTCCTCCAACTGTGTATGGTCCGTTAACTCCGAATGGTCAGGTAATTACAACGAGTAATGTGGGCTCGCCAACCTTTGGGATGTTAAACCGATCTGGGTATGTAAGACATACAGTGACCAATATCACCTCGCAGTTTGGGCTTGATCTGGACATGGGGTTCCTTACAAAAGGCTTAAATTTAACAGGTGTAGTTGCTTATCAGACTAATGCCGTTGGCAGTTTAAGTACTACTCAGGATTATGAACGCTGGACAAGAGATAATACCAAACCCGAAGAACTCCTGTTCAATAGAAAAGGTGACCAGAACAATACACCTTTGAAATATGGCAAGGGAAGTTCATACTATTATCACCTAACCTACAATGGAGCGCTTAATTACAGCCGGGATTTCGGTAAGCATCATGTAGGAGGTATGGCCTATATGTTCTTCCAAAATCTGACAAAGGCAGATACAGGTTCCCCGGGATTATTGCCTTATAACCGCCTAAGCTCGGGCGCAGAAGCAACCTACAGCTTCGATAACCGGTACCATATTAAGTTTGATGTTGGTTATTCGGGTTCTGAGCAATATGCGCGCAGCGACCGTTATACCTTTACTCCGGCAATTTCTGCAGCCTGGGAAGTGTCGAACGAAGATTTTATGAAGGATGCAGCCTGGCTAAGCAACCTTAAATTAAGGGCTTCTTATGGTAAAACAGCAAACGACCAAAGTGGCTTAAACCGGTTCGCCTACCTCGATGAGGTAACCGTTAGAGGAGGAGGACCAATTGGTTCCCTTCAGTATATTATAGATGAGAGGACCGTTGGAAATCCTCATATACAGGCTGAAATATCTACAAAACAAAACTATGGGTTAGATCTGGGATTATTTAATTCCCTATCTTTTACTGTAGATGTGTTTAAAGAGCGCATGAATAATATGGTAGTTAGTGCGCTATCAGCTATTCCTTTGTATCAGGGTATACCTTTAAATAATTATCCTAAAACAAACACAGGTATTTTTGAAAACAAGGGCTACGAAATAACCGCCAATTATACCAAGGCTTTAAATCAGGATGTGAAAATATCGTTGGGAGGTTTAATTGGTTATTCGAAAAATAAAGTGATTAATACAAATGAGCCACTGAGAAACGACGATTACATTTATAGAAAGCAGGAGGAGGGCTATTCTTATGGCCAAACATTTGGATACCTGGTTGATTATAGTAACGGCAATGGATTTTTTAATACTCAGCAAGAACTTGATGGTAACAAAATTGAGTACAAAGTTGGTAATCCACGTTTAGGGGATCTTAAATATCAGGATCTAAATGATGATGGTATTATAAATGAGGCTGATAAGGCTCCAATAGGTACCGGAGCACTTCCAAGGTTTACATATGGAATATCGGGAGGTGTTGCCTATAAATCCTTCGATCTGAGTTTCTTATTACAAGGAATTGGTCAGTACTCTTCGGTAATTGTTGGGCAGGGTGTTTGGGAAGCAGATTTTGATGGAATATATGGTTCCTTGCACAAAAATGCATGGACGCCGGAACGCTACCAAAACGGTGAAGCAATAACAGCCCCTGCATTGTCGACAGTTAAGTCCTCCAGTCAGGAAATAAACGATTATTATAAGTATAACAGATCGTATTTACGCCTTAAAAATGTAGAGCTTTCGTACACCCTGCCTGGCCGTCTGTCTAAAGCCATCTCGGCAGAAAAAATCAAGTTCTTACTTAGCGGACAGAATCTAATCACCTGGGATAAAATGAAGTCGAAAGATTTTGGTCCTGAAGGTGGGGGTTATACTTCTTTCCCGGTCTACAGGGTATTTAACATAGGTGTAAATGTTGTTTTTTAACAAATTATTGCGATGAGAAAGTATAAAAAATTTATAATTATAATTACAGCCGGCGTTCTGTTTTCATGTAACAAACAATTGGATTTGCCTTCAGATGGTAGGATAACTATGGAACAGGTATTCAGCGACTATAACAGAACCAGAGGGTATCTGAATTCATGTTATGGATATTGTCCGGCCCCTAATACCGATAGAGCATCTTTTGGAGACGAATCTCAGGATGCAGATGACAATGTTGTGAGTTCCAGATATGCTGCCTGGTATGGTGGATCAATAACTTCCAGTTCATATGCCCAGTATTCTGCGGATGGTAGTCCATGGGGTAAGTTGTACGAGGGAATCCGTAAATGCAATGTGTTTATAGAAAATATCAAAACAGCAACAGTATTTGCAACTGAAGCAGAGAAAGGCGCGTGGACAGCTCAGGCACATACTTTACGTGCACTTTATTATTTGCAATTGATAAAACGATATGGAGGAGTGCCGCTTATAGATAAACCTTTAGGTGTAGACTATGATTACTCTAAGGATAAGAAAGCCACTTTTTCGGAGGTTGTGAAATTCATTCTTGCAGATTGTGATAAAGCTTTATCCTATCCAGCTGGACGTGATGGCTTTTCATGGGATATTTACGATAACCAATATGGTATCATGACCAGGGCAATTGCATATGCCATCAAATCAGAGTCAGTTACTTATGCCGCAAGTCCTTTATGGGCCGATGGAACTTACTCATGGGCCGATGCTACAAGCATAAACATAGAGGCGCTTGCTCAATGCCTTGCAAACGATTATAAGCTTTTTACCCAGATTCCGGCAGCTGATGTTGCTCAAAATGCATATGCGTATTACAATCTGATTGGTTCCAACGATCAAAGGTCTACGGATAAAGAAACGATTTTTCATGGAGGCGGTAAGTTGCAAATATGGAAACTGGCTGGTATGCCAACAAATCCAGGAATGGAAAAAACTGGCCCGAGTCCAACCCAGGATCTGGTAGATAGTTACGAAATGGCAAATGGAGAAGCTCCAATAATTGGATATTCAGGAACGGATAACCTTGTGGCAACAGTAAATCCGGCATCCGGTTATGATCCGGGGAACCCATACATTGGTCGCGATCCCAGATTCTATGCTTCGATATACTATAATGGTGCCGTAAGGAATCTGAATGATCCTAACGGTAAAAAAGTGGAAACCTTTGTGGGCGGTCTTGAAGGGATTTCAGGAACGGAAAGAACGCGCACCAGAACAGGATATTACCTTCGTAAGTTCAACAATTACAAATCGGGAATTAGCAATGATGCAGATGGTTCTATTAGGATCTTCCGTTTGGCCGAACTCTATCTGAACTTTGCAGAATCTGCGTACCAGTCAGCGGGGCCTGATGCTGCGGTGTCCTCTGGAACGCTTACCGTGAGTGCCCGCGAGGCAGTTAGTGCTGTACGTGCCAGAGCTGGAATGCCTGCGTTTCCAGCCGGGATGTCAAAAGAAGCATTCGAAAAAAAGTATCGTAATGAAAGACGAATAGAGTTTGCTTTTGAAGGCCATCGTTTCTTTGATGTCAGAAGATGGAAAATCCTTGATCAGACAGATAAATTTGTTACCGGGATGAGGATTACTAAAGAAGGCTCAAACCTTACTTTTAGCCGTTTCAAATTTGCCAACAGAAATGCCTGGTCCAATAAGTATTTGTTGTACCCAATAGACCAGGCTGAAGTGGATAAGATGATTAACCTTACCGGACAGAATTGGCAAAACCCGGGGTGGCTTGATTAACAGCATCCTAAAAGTTACAATAAGAGCAGTATAGTACAGGTTGCTGATTATTAAAATAATTAATAGTATTGGTACAACCAAATGAAACCATTTATGAATTCAAACATCAGATCTTTTAAGGGTACTGTATGGGAGCACTTTGCCCACTTTGTGATACCGGTATTAATTTTAATAATTTCCGCTTGTTCAAGTACTAACAAAAACATTGCTTTCACTAAAGTTGAGAGTGGGTTTATAGTACCTCCGGATTCAATACAGACCAGTGTGTATTGGTATTGGATTTCAGACAATATCTCTAAACAAGGAGTTATAAACGATCTAAAGGCAATGAAAGCAGTAGGTATAAATCGTGCTTTTATTGGTAATATAGGTTTAACCGGAGAAGTTCCTTATGGAAAGGTCAAGTTGTTTTCTGATGAATGGTGGGATATTACACACACTGCTTTAAAAACGGCTTCGGAGTTAGGGATAGAAATAGGAATGTTTAATAGTCCTGGCTGGAGCCAGTCAGGCGGACCCTGGGTTAAACCTGAACAGGCAATGCGTTATCTGGCATCATCAGAAACTGTGTTCAAAGGACCTGCAAAAATTTCCCAAAAGCTTAATAAACCTGAAGGAAGTTTTCAGGATGTTAAACTGCTGGCTTTTAAAGCACCAAAAGGATATGGGAGCAGTATCGCTGATTTAAAACCTGTTATTACTTCCGATCCGGCTATAAAAAGCATTGCAAATATCCTTGATAAAAACCAGAAAACTGAAGCATTGCTGCCAGGTGGTAAACCTTCTGTTATTACCATAGCTGCCCAAGAAAGCTATACTGCAAGAAGTTTAACCATCTATCCATCCAAAAAGAACATGAGTATAGATGTGAAAATAGAGGCATTGGATAATGGTAATTACCGCGAAATAAAACAGTTCAAAGTAGACCGTAGCAATAACGCGTTGAATGTTGGTTTTGCTCAGTTTGCTCCGGTTATCATTTCATTTGATGCAGTAACATCAAAAGCCTTTCGTCTAACGTTTACCAATACATCCCAGGATGCCAGCATTGCTGAACTGGAAATTTCTTCGGTGCCAAAAGTGGAAAGATTCATCGAAAAAACACTCGCTAAAATGCACCCAACCCCACTTCCTTATTGGCATGAATATCAGTGGGCACAACAAAAAGAGGTAGCAGATAAGTCATTGCTGATAGATGAAGGCTCAATAAAAGATATCAGTTCAAATTTGTCGGCTGATGGTACACTTACATGGGATGTTCCCGAAGGTGAATGGATTGTAATGCGAACAGGAATGGCACCCACAGGTGTTCAAAATAGCCCGGCATCCCCAGAAGGAACCGGACTAGAGGTAGATAAAATGAACCATGAGCATGTGATAAAACACTTTGATGCATTCATGGGCGAAATTCAGAGAAGAATTCCTGCCGAAGACCGTAAAACATGGAAAGTCGCGGTTCAGGATAGTTACGAGATGGGCGGCCAAAACTGGACAGATGATTTCATTGCCAAGTTTAAAAAGCGTTACGGATATGATCCTATGCCACTTATACCGGTTATGTATGGGCACGTGGTAGGAAGTCAGGATAAATCAGATCGCTTTCTATGGGACCTGAGAAGATTTGTTGCAGACAATGTTGCTTATGAATATGTTGGCGGATTGCGCGATGTAAGTCACAAACATGGGTTAACCATATGGCTTGAAAATTATGGACACTGGGGTTTTCCCGGTGAATTTCTTCAATACGGAGGACAATCTGATGAAGTAGGCGGAGAGTTTTGGAGCGAAGGTGAACTTGGTAACATAGAAAACAGAGCAGCATCATCGGCAGCACATATTTATGGTAAAACTAAAGTTTCTGCAGAATCATTCACTGCTGCAGGAAATACCTTTGGTCGTTATCCGGCAATGATGAAACAACGTGGCGATCGCTTCTTTACAGAAGGGATCAATAATACGTTGCTACATGTTTATATTCAACAACCATATGAGGACAGGAAACCCGGTGTTAATGCCTGGTTTGGCAATGAGTTTAACCGTTTCAATACCTGGTTTTACGATATGGATATGTTTATCCATTATCTTAAGCGCAGTAATTTCATGCTGCAGCAAGGTAAATATGTTGCAGATGTAGCCTATTTTATTGGTGAAGATGCACCAAAAATGACTGGAATACAGGATCCTAAGCTCCCCGAAGGTTATTCCTTTGACTACATCAATGCAGAGGTGATCATTAACCGATTAACTGTTAAGGATGGCAAATTTGTACTTCCTGATGGTATGTCTTACCGGGTATTGGTACTTCCTGCACTGGAAACTATGAGGCCGGAATTGTTGGAGAAAATAGCAAGTCTGGTAAAAGCAGGTGGAGTGATATTGGGCCCAAAACCAAAACGCTCACCTAGTTTAGAAAACTACAGCACTGCAGATGACAATGTAAAAAAACTTGCCAACGAAGTTTGGGGAAAAATTGATGGACAGGGTATTAAAACAAATGAATATGGTAAGGGTCTGGTAATGGATGGTCTTGATTTACAACAGGCATTAGATAAAATAGGAGTGATTCCAGATTTTAAAACCGTTGGTAATGATCTGGCCCTGTATATCCATAGAAAGACTAACGATGGCGAAATATACTTTGTGTCTAATCAGAGTGATAAACCTATAAGCATTAATCCTGCATTCCGGGTTACCGGAAAAGCACCCGAATTGTGGAATGCTATAACAGGGAAAATGCGTGATCTTCCAGAGTACAGCTCAACACCAAATACAACATCTGTTCCTTTAAAACTCGATGCATTTGAAAGTGCTTTTATAATCTTCAGAAAAGACCAGTCCGGTAATGCCACGGCCGAGAAAAAGGTTAATTTCCCTGAGCCAATTGATGTAATTAAATTAACTGACCCATGGACCGTTAAATTTGATAAAGAGGGCAGAGGCCCAGAAGAACCTGTGGTATTTAAAACTTTAATAGATTGGTCAAAACACCCGGATACACGAATAGCTCATTATTCTGGAAGTGCCTTATATAATACTTCGTTTGAGATTAAGAAACCAGCTGCAGGGCAGCGTATTTATCTAAACCTCGGCGCAGTTACCGCATTGGCCAAAGTAAAGGTTAACGGTAAAGAGGTTGGTGGTGTATGGACACCACCTTACAAAGTAGACATTACCGAGGCAGTGTTGGCGGGTGAAAATAAGCTGGAAGTAAAAGTGGTTAACACCTGGGTAAACCGGTTGATAGGTGATTTAAAATTGCCAGAAGATCAACGTAAAACCTGGTCTTATATTAACCCGTACAAAGCAGACAGCCCGCTGCATCCATCAGGGTTAACAGGTCCGGTATCTATTGAAATAAATCCGTATTAAACACAACATTTATTATGAAGTCATTATCTTATAATAGATCGCTCTTTTCTTTGGCAATAGCAATAGCTATTGCCATTATATTTCAATCGTGCAACATCAAAAAGAAAATTACCCAGGATTATGATGTAGCTGCATTCTATTGGCCTGCCTATCACTATGAGCCTAGAGCGGAGTTTTTATTTCCAGAAAAAAAGGGGGAATGGGAGATCATTTATAAAGCGCAACCTAAAGAAAAAGGACATGCCCAACCAAAAGTCCCGCTCTGGGGATATCTGGACGAGGCAAATCCAAAAGATATGGATAAAAAGATCACTGCTGCTGTTGATCACGGAGTGAATACATTTATCTTCGATTGGTACTGGTATGAGGGAAAACCATTCCTTGAAGATTGTATCAACGAAGGCTTTTTAAAAGCCAACAAAGGCAGGATGAAGTTTTACCTGATGTGGGCAAATCATGATGCTACAACTTATTGGGAGCGCAAGAACCCGAAAAAAGATTCAGTGATCTGGAAAGGCAGTGTAGATCGTAAACAATTTAATATTGTGGTCGATCGTGTGATAGCAAAATATTTCAAAGATCCTGGTTATTACAAGATTGATGGTGCCCCGGTATTCTGTATCTACGAACTTCATACGCTGATTGCGGGATTGGGCGGTGCAACGCAAACCAAAGAGGCTTTGGATTACTTCAGAGAAAAAACAATTGCCGCAGGGTTTCCCGGACTGCACTTACAGGGAATTCTTTGGCAGGCCTTACCTTCAAGTATTGCAGGGGTACCCGGCGAAAAAATTGGAACACAGAATAAAGTTATGGAGTATTTTGGCTTTAACAGTTTAACAAATTACTGCTGGGCACATTTGCAAAATCCAGATGGAGATTACGAGAAATGGGCAGATCTGTCTACCAATATGTGGCAAGGATTTAGTAACGATTTTACCATTCCTTATTTCCCTAATCTCACAATTAGCTGGGATGCTAACCCAAGGTTTCCGTATAAAACCGGTTATATAAATAATCCCGCTCCTGAAAAATTTGCAAAGTATGTCGAAAAGGCAAAAGTATTTGCAGATACACATCCAAAACAACGCAAATTAATTACCATCAATGCCTGGAATGAGTGGTCGGAAGGAAGTTATCTCGAACCCGATACCTTACATAAAATGGGTTATCTGGACGTATTAAAAAGGGCATTTGTAAAAAAATAAATCCTATGAGGTCTGTTCACTTTATAATACTTTTTGCATTATTGGGGATTGGTTCATCAAGCGCTCAGCCGTTTGCCGGAGCTGATGATTTGGGCAGAGTTCTCCCTCAAAATAAGGAGGTGGGTAATCCTAGAAAAAAAACGGTTGCCATGTTCTACTTTTTATGGCATGAAACAGCACCACGCAAATATTGGGATCTCCATGAAATCGTGAATGCACATCCCGAAGTACTCAATGATTTTGATAATCCATATTGGGGAAGCGGGGGGATGTATTACTGGGGGCAACCCATTTATGGATATTATAGCGCAAATGATTATTGGGTACATTTAAGAAGTATTCAGTTGCTAACTGATGCTGGTGTGGATCTTCTTGTAATTGATGCAACAAACCGCTTAACTTATCCAAAACAAGCCGACGTGTTGATGAAGGCTATGAATGCAGTTCGGGCGCAGGGTAAAACCCCTCCTAAAATCGTGTTTTATACCAATACCTCATCGGGCGAGACCATGCAGGAAGCCTACAATAATTTTTATAAACCTGGTGCTCCATACCGCTACCCCGAGTGCTGGTATTTAATGGATGGTAAGCCGCTTATAATTGGAATATCTGCAGAAGCTAAGGGAAAAGATTATGAAAATACTTTCACATACAGAGAATCACAATGGCCAAACGAACCTCAAAAAACAAACAGCTGGCCATGGATTGAATTTGTAAGACCTCAAAAAACATATAAGAACGCCAAGGGAGAAACAGAAATCATCAATGTCTCAGTTGCACAGCACCCTAATCCAACGGCAGGAATGGGTGGTTCGGCATTTTACGGTAATAAAGACAATTGGGGTAGGAGCTATCATAATGGGTCACCCGGAAATCCTGCAACAGATGTAATTTATGGTTACAATTTTCAGGAGCAATGGGACTATGCTATAAAACAAAACACGCCTTTTGTGTATGTTACAGGTTGGAATGAGTGGATAGCCGGAAAATTTCCTAGTAGAGATAACAACCCGGAACACTCATGGTTTTGTGATCAGGCAAGCCCAGAATATAGCAGAGATATCGAGCCTTCGCTTACTGCCGGTTTAAAGGATAACTACTATATGCAATTGGTTGGCAATATAAGAAGATACAAAGGCGTAGCCGCAAATCCTTCGGCTGGCTTACCTAAAACAATTAATGGGTTCGGTGATTGGACATCAGTACAGCCCGTTTACAAGGATTATACCGGCGACACTCAGGAACGTAACCATCCAGGCACCCCGATTGAGCCTGCAATTGTTTATACCAATGCAACAGGCAGAAACGATTTTGAGCAGATGAAGATTGCGCGTGACAAAGTCAACATTTACTTTTTTGTTAAAACTGTAGCTGACATCACTTCCAATTCAGGCAGTAACTGGATGAGACTATATCTGGATACAGATCGAAGCGCCAAAACAGGCTGGAAAGGATATGATTTTAGAGTTGCAGGGGGAAGCAATTTGCAGCAATACAGAGATGGAGCCTGGAAAGATATACAGACTTTAAAATATGTAGTTAAGGGTAATCAAATGATGGTTACACTTCCAAGAATCTATCTTAAAAACGTAGCTAAACCGCTCAATTTCGAATTTAAATGGTCTGATAATATGCAGAACGATAACGATCCGTTAGACTGGTATCTAAATGGCGACACAGCACCGGGTGGCCGTTTTAATTTCATATATAGCGCTACCAATTGATGATGGGTTTAAAAAAAATCTTCTTATCGGGATTGATTTGTATCTCCTTTTATCAGACTGAAGCTCAAGTTTCATCATCAAATGCTGATACATGGGTARCAAAAGATGCGCTTGGCCGCACTATTGAGCCAGCAAAATATAAAACTCCACGTAAAGATAAGTATGCAGGAATATTCTATTTCATATGGCAGGGAGCTCACGGCTATGATCAGCATAAAGGAGGTGCTGCTGATGGTGGGGTGATGCCCAAAACACCAGGGGATACGGTTAGCCCATATGACATTACCAAGCTTTTAAAGGCCAATCCAACTGACCCTAAATATGGACCAATTCACGCTTTTCACCATTGGGGTGAACCTTATTTTGGGTATTACCTTGCCGATGATGAATGGGTGATCCGTAAACACGCACAAATGTTATCTGATGCTGGTATTGATGTAATTATTCTTGATGTAACCAATGCCGCTATTTATCTGCCGCAGGTTACAAAGATTGCCAATACTTACCTTAAAATGCGTGCCGAAGGATTAAGCACCCCATCTATTTCCTTTATTGTAAATAGTGTGCCCAAGCAAACGGTTAATAACCTTTATGAGCAGATTTATAAAAAAGGATTGTTTAGTAACCTTTGGTTTTTGTGGAAAGGAAAACCCCTGTTGTTGTGCCCGCCAGAGGCAGTTACACCCGAAATTAAAAATTTCTTTACCACCCGGCATTCCTGGGCATGGAGCAAAGGCCAGCAGTGGTTTGCAGATGGTAAAGACAAATGGCCATGGCTTGATCATTACCCTCAATCTTATGGCTGGCACGATTCAAAAGATAAAGCTGAACAGGTAACCGTTTCTATTGCACAACACCCGATGTCGAACATTGGCAGAAGCTTTCATAATGGTAAAGAGCCAGAAATATTTTCGACCGAAAAAGGACTTTACTTTGAAGAACAATGGAAAAGAGCCCTTGAGGTAGATCCTGAATTTGTATTTATAACCGGATGGAATGAGTGGGTGGCCATGCGCTTTAACGACGGAGCATCCAAAACCTTTTTAGGTAAGTCAATCGAAAAGGGAGAAACCTATTTTGTAGATCTTTATAATGCCGAATTTAGCAGAGATGCGGAACCTGAAAACGGCGTAACCAAAGACAATTATTATTACCAGCTGGTAGATAATGTAAGGAAGTTTAAAGGCACAGGAAAACTTCCCGTTTACAAAACCAATACATCAATGAGCATTGATGGGAAATTTAGTGATTGGAAAAAAATACCGGCGGTATATAAAGATGATAGTGGAGATACCTTCCATCGCAAACACCCAGGCTGGGGCCGAATAAATGAATATGTAAATAACACAGGTCGCAATGATATTATAGAATCCAGAATTACTTCAGATCAGCAAAATGTGTACTTCTATGTAAAAACAAAAGATCCATTAACACCATCGGATTCTCCAGATTGGATGCATTTGTTTATAGGTGTAAAAGGTGCTGCCAACCAAGGCTGGGAGGGCTTTCAATATGTAGTTAACCAGCGTGTTTTAAGTAATAATACTGCTACATTACATAACCTTAAAAAAGACTGTAGTTTAGGTAAATCATCTTCCATAAAATACAGAACAGACAAAAACGAATTGGAACTTGTTATCCCAAAAAAACAACTTGGTATTATAGGAAACGAGTTTACATTAGACTTTAAATGGGCCGATAACTCACCTGTTGACGGAAATGCCATGCATTGGCTAGACAAGGGTGATGCTGCTCCAAATGCACGGTTTGCCTACAGATATATTAAACAATAAGACCAGGTACTGGACAGTACAGGTTGCCATTCTACTGTAATTGTGGTATTTTAAAAAACCAAATGTTAACCAATGAGACGAACTAAAAATATATTTATTGCATTGCTATTTCTGTGTTTATCGGGGACCGCCTTCGCCGCCAAAATAACCGATGTAACCAGTTCCGTTGTTCCGGGAAATACGAGATGTGAATATCTGATCAACCCAAAGGGTCTGGATGAATTACAACCCCGTTTAAGCTGGACACTTACCGCAACCGATACCGCTGCTTTTGGACAAAAGCAAACTGCTTACCGGATTTTAGTTGCATCAACAGAAGGCGGACTTAAACTTAACAAAGGTGATATATGGGATTCCGGTTGGGTAAGTTCATCGCAGATGCAGCAGATAACCTACAAAGGAAGGCCGTTTGTATCTGATAAAAACTATTTTTGGAAAGTCTCGGTTAAAGACGAGAAAGGCAAAATCTCGCCTTGGAGTAAAGCCGCTCAATGGACTACGGGTTTACTTAAACCAACAGATTGGAAAGCAAAATGGATTGGCACAGATCAGATTTTTGATCCTGCCCAGCAAGATTGTAACATCTCCGATCCATGGCTTCGAAAAACCTTTACACTTAAAACAAAACCCGGAAAGGCAAACATATTTGTAGCCTCTGTAGGTTTCCATGAAATATACGTAAACGGTAAAAAAATAGGCAACGATGTTATGGCGCCAAGTGTAACAGACCATATGAAAAGGGCGCGTTACGTGGCCTACGATATTGCGCCGGAACTTAAAGCAGGTAAAAACGTAATCACCATCTGGTTAGGAACATCATGGTCTATTTTTGGACCCTACATCGTAAAAGACCGGCCAAATACCCCAATTGTAATTGCTCAGGCCGCAATTTATGCCAATAAAAACACTACACCGCTATCAAAACCTGAATTGGTAATAAGCACAGATGAAAGCTGGAAAACCCACAAGAGCCCAAATAAATTATTAGGCGTGTGGGATTCTAACAGAATGGGAGGAGAGATTTGGGATGCAAATAAAGAAGTTGCAAACTGGAACACTACCGCCTGTGATGAAACAACATGGGATAAGGCAATAACCTATCAGCCTAAGCTAGTCCTCTCTGCTCAAAAAATAGAGCCTAACCGTGTTTTTGATGAAATAAAGCCAATTGGAATTGTAGAAAGAAATGATGGGACATACCGGGTTGATATGGGTGTCAACTTTGCCGGGTGGACAGAAATTAAAGTAAAAGGTAAGCAAGGGGATACTGTGAAATTTTTATTCTCGGAAAGGGAACAATCCGATATCACTTTCAGCAACCACAGCGCTTTTGTTATTGGTAAAACAGGACAGGGAACTTTTCATAATCGATTTAATTATAGCTCAGGTCGCTGGGTTACTATTAAGGGTTTAAAAAGTAAGCCCTCACTTAATGATATCCGTGGTTGGATGGTACGTACAAATTACAAAGAAGCTACCACTTTTGAATGTTCAGACCCTTTGCAAAACTGGACATATAATACCATAAAATGGACCTTTCAAAATCTCTCAATAGGAGGGTATATTGTAGACTGCCCTCAGCGTGAAAGACTGGGCTATGGAGGCGATGCACATGCAACTTGCGAAACAGGAATGTTCAATTATCATATGGCTGCTTTCTATACCAAATGGATGGAAGACTGGAGAGATGTACAAGGAACTGAATCTCTGGTAGGAAACATGTACGACGAAAACTTTGCCCGCAAAAGCATAATGAGTGGTCGCATCATGAATAATGGTGTTCTGCCACATACTGCACCTACTTACATGGGGGGCGGTGGCCCTGCATGGGGCGGTATAGTAGTCTCTTTGCCCTGGTTTATTTATCAGCATGAAKGCGACAAAAGGGTGCTTGATAAGAATTTTGAAATGATCAAAGGCTGGCTTTCATTTTTGGATCTGAATACTAAAGATGATATGTTGGTTCGCTTTGGCGGATCATGGGATTTTTTGGGTGATTGGTTATGGCCTGGAGCCACAGCCGAAGGGATGAATAACAATAAACCCCAAACCGTTTTCTTAAACAATTGCTATAGAATATTTAACCTGCGTACGGCTGCTAAAATTGCTCGCGTACTTCATAAAGATAAAGAAGCACAACAGTGGGAAAAACAAGCAGATGTATCAAGCGCAGCAATTCACGCTAAATTTTACAATGCAGATGATCATAGTTATTCTGATAAATCAATGTCTAATCTTGCTGCGGCCTTATTGGGTGAGGTAATGCCTCAAGACTTGAAACCATTAATCATGAAGCGGCTTGAAAATGAGATTCTGGTGGTTCATAAAGGGCACATCAATGTAGGGATAACAGGCGGAGCAATGCTCTTTAAAGTATTAAGAGACGCCGGACGCGATGACCTTATTTATGCCATGACCTCGCAGACTGATTATCCGAGCTGGGGCTACATGAAAGCCAATGGTGCAACAACCATTTGGGAAATGTGGGAAAAAGACCTGCCTGGACATTCTCTATTACATAGCTCATACCTGTATCCGGGTGCCTGGTATATTGACGGAGTTGCTGGTATAAAACGCGATCCGCAGGCACCCGGATTTCAACGCTTTATCGTTCGCCCCCCACTGTTAACAGCCACGCAAATGGAATGGGCCAAAGCCAATATAGAATCGCCTGCAGGTTTAATCAAAACGGCATGGAAACGTACAGGTAATCAGCTCACCATGAACATAAACGTACCTCCTAATTGTACGGCTATACTTCAGCTACAGGAAAATGAGACAAAAAATGTAACTGATAAGTCAAACCACATTAAGGACTTAGGTTTAAAGGATGGTTTCAGATCTTTTGAGCTTACATCAGGTAACCATATTATTAAAACAGAGAAAATCTAAACAGATCATTATAAATTAAAAACATGTTACAAAAATTCTTATATCCTCTTTTTGCCATTTGTTTAATAGCCGCTAGTACACATGCACAGCCAGGCAAGAAACTAAGTAGTTCTGCTAAAGCTGATAATATTAGTCCTTTAACCAGACAATATATTTCTCCTGTAAAGATTTTATGGAAAGAAGGCCAGGTTAACAACATTGAGCAATTGTTGAAACCGGGAATTAGTCAGGCCGATCTGGCCAATCGTAACATGGCGATCTTGAAAAATGATGGCTCAGGTAAAAAAGCATCTATATTACTGGATTTTGGTAAAGAACTGCAGGGTGGATTGGAGATTGTAACCGGCATGTGGGGGCCAAAAAATGTTCCCCTTAAAATACGTGTGCGTTATGGTGAATCGGCAAGCGAAGCCATGTCTGACGTTGGTGGTCCAAAGGGTGCAACCAATGATCATGCTATCAGGGATTTTACCACATTGGCTCCCTGGTTGGGCCGAATCCAATTGGCGGAAAGCGGATTTCGCTTTGTGCGCATAGACCTTGAAGAGGAAAATGCAGAACTGCAATTGAAAGAAGTACGTGCAATTTTTACCTATCGTGATATTCCTTATATCGGTTCATTTAAAAGCAATGATGAACGCCTGAACAAAATTTGGGAAACGGGTGCCTATACAGTACACTTGAACATGCAGGAATATCTTTGGGATGGAATTAAACGTGATAGGCTGGTATGGGTTGGTGATCTTCATCCTGAAATATCTACCGTTAATTCTGTTTTTGGATACAATGAGGTGGTTCCTAAAAGTTTAGATTTATCAAAGGAAACTACTCCTTTACCAGGTTGGATGAATGGGATAAGTACTTATTCTATGTGGTGGATTATTCTTCATTACGATTGGTATATGCAGAACGGAGATTTAAATTACCTGAAACAACAGAAGCAGTATTTAAATGGATTGGTAAAGCAAATAGTAGCAAAAGTTGGTGATGATAATCAGGAAAAACTGGATGGGACGCGTTTTCTGGACTGGCCATCAAGCGAAAATCCTAAGGGAATTCATGCAGGCTTGCAGGCCATGACGGTTTGGTCATTGGCTACGGCATCCAAAATAAGTAACCTTGTAGGCGATAAAGAAACCGCTGATTTATGCAACAAAACGGTGGCCAGGATGCGCAAATATATACCCGATCCTAATGGTTCAAAACAAGCGGCAGCTTTGCTTGCCATTACTGGTTTAATGCCTGCAGAGAAAGCCAATAAAGATGTACTTTCAGTTGGTGGTGCAGCAAATTTCTCTACTTTTTATGGCTACTATATGCTCGAGGCAAAAGCTAAAGCAGGGGACCATCAAGGTGCTATTGATGTAATCCGTCAGTACTGGGGTGCAATGCTCGACTTAGGAGCCACCACTTTCTGGGAAGATTTTAATATGGACTGGATAGCGAATGCTTCCCGCATAGATGAGTTAGTACCAGAAGGTAAAAAAGACGTACATGGCGATTATGGAGCATACTGTTATGTAGGTTTCAGACATAGCTTATGCCATGGATGGGCCTCGGGGCCAACAGCATGGTTAACTGAACATGTTTTAGGTGTTAAAGTAGTGGAAGCGGGTTGTAAAGCAATTAAAATAGAACCGCATTTAGGTGATTTAAAGTTTGTAGAAGGTACATACCCTACACCTTATGGTGTTTTAAAAATTAAACATACTAAACTGGCTAACGGTAAAATTAAAACGGATATAAATGCCCCTAAAGGAGTAAGGATAATTCAATAGAATTATCCTTGTTAAAATTAATGCACTCATCATCAGTTGTTTGTGTTAATTTTTAAAATTCTTTTGGTAAAAAATGGAATAGTCCCGCACTTGTGCTTATAAATCAATTATAGGCGATAAAAATGGATTATTCTTTATATACTATTGAGGACTTTCTAACCGACGAAAGTTTTGTTAAATATTGTTTGCGCGATAACCATCAGGATATTGCATTCTGGGAAAACATCCTTATCCGGTACCCGGAACTTTCGACAAAAATACACCAGGCCGAATCGCTTTTCTTTTTACTTTCTGTAAAAATTGATCCTCAGGAAAAGGAGCAGGAATTATCCAAACTTAAATCTTCTATTGAACACTTACAGACATTAGAGTCTGAACAGATACCTGCGAAAACGATTCGTTTAAAAAGCCGGACGCTTTGGTTCTCATCGGCAGCAGCAATTTTAATTGCTATAGGCGCCTATGCACTGTTGAATAGGAAGGATTATAGCACAACCATTCCTGTCTACAATGAACTTAGCACCAAAGCCACTATAAAAACAGGATATAACGAACGTAAATCTATAAGGCTGTCAGATGGAAGTACTGTGTTGATGAATAGCTTAACAACACTAAAGATAGACGACAATTACAACGAAAATAACCGGGTTTTATGGATGGATGGAGAGGCTCATTTTAGCGTTGCTAAAAATAAAGACAAACCTTTCATTGTAGTTTCAGGCAAAACAGCCACCACAGCCCTGGGCACCTCTTTTAAAATCAACAATTACAAAATGCATACTTCTACCTCTGTAATGCTCACCACTGGTAAGGTTAGTGTTGGAACTGTTAATCATCAAAAAATAATAAACAAAGTTGACCTGATTCCCGGAGAGCAGGTTGAGATTGTGGAGACTCAAAATAAATTTACAAAATCAAACTTTGAGCTGGAAAAAGTAGAGAACTGGGCAGAAAGAAAACTCGTATTCTCAATGGCTTCTTTAAAAGATATTAAATCGGTTTTAAAGGAGATCTATGGAGTTGAAATCAGAACAGAAAAACAACCTAAAAAGCCAATCGCTTTTACCGGTCAATTTAAAAATGAAAATCTTACTGATGTGCTTAATGCCATCGGATTCGCTAACCACTTTACTTACACTATAAAAAATGATACTGTAACACTGGCATTCTAAACCGCAACAACCTAACCAAACCAAACAATATGAAAAAAAACTTACCAACCTATTATTTCTTTTATGGGCTTTTATTTAAAATAAGCTTATGCGTTGTTCTAATCCTGTCAACGTCCGCATATGCACAGTCCAAAGATAAATTGTACTCATTTAAATGGAAAAACACCACCATCCTGGATGCTTTTAAACAAATAGAAAGTCAGGGACAAGTGCACTTTTCTTACAACCCACTCGATTTAAATGTAAACGCAAGGTTTGATCTGAATATCGAAAAACAGAAAATTAACGACGTTCTGGATGCCATTTCAAAAAAGGTGAGTATCAAATATCAGATCAACGGACAAACGATAATGATCCAATCTTACAAGCCGGTGGTTGTAAAAATTGAATTTACCATAACCGGAACGGTTACCGATGAAAAAAACATCCCGATTCCCGGAGTTTCTGTGATTAATGCCACGGCTAACAAAACAGTTTCAACTAATGAGAACGGGAAGTTTTCTATTGCAGCCAATAAAGGCGACATCATCAGGTTCCGGATGATGGGCTTTCAGCAAACCGGCATTGTTGCCAGTGAATCACAGAAAAATATAACTGTGGTGCTGAAAGAGGAATCGCTTGAACTGAAAGAAACAGTTGTTACCGCACTGGGTATCAAAAGAGAAGAAAGATCTTTGGGGTATGCGGTTTCTGAGGTAAATGGCGAGGGATTAAAAAAAGCAAGAGAAACAAACGTAATTAACTCTTTAGCTGGAAAGGTAGCAGGTCTTATCATTAACAGTACAGCAGGTGGGCCTGCCGGATCTTCCAGAGTGATCATTCGTGGTAATACCACAGTTACGGGCAATAACCAGCCTTTGTATGTGGTAGATGGGGTTCCAATAGATAACTCGAATTACGGAGGTACAGGATCTGAGATGTATGCTCAGGGATATGATTTCGGAGATGCAATATCTGCAATAAATCCGGACGACATTGATAAAATCAGCGTATTAAAAGGTCCCTCTGCATCGGCTTTGTACGGTGCAAGAGCCGCCAATGGAGTTATTTTGATCACAACGAAACGGGGTAAAGGCACTTCTGACCTTGGTATAGAAGTAAACAGTACTGCATCATTTGAGAATCAGCTTACTTCCTTCGATGGGTACCAGTACTTATATGGTCAAGGCCGTAATCAGACCATCAATACCTCCTCTTTACAGGCAAGAACATCAATGTTTAATAACTTTGGTGCCAGACTGGATCCTGATTTAATGGTGGTATCGTACGACGATGTGTATAGGCCTTACCAAAAGATTGGCGACAATATTGGTGGCTTTTTCAGAACCGGTACTACATTTACCAATAATGTTTCCTTCAGTAACGCCAATGAAAAATCATCTGTCAGATTTTCTGCTACTGATCTTAGAAATAACGACATCATTCCTGAAAGTGGCATTAGAAGAAATTCATTTACTTTTAATGGTACATCAAAATTTGGTTCTAAGCTCTCTCTCGAAGCCAGGGCTTTTTACATGGACGAAAATGTAAATAATCGTCCTGCTTTGGCTGATGATCCGGGGAATATTGGAAATGCTTTTATAGGACTTGCAAATAATGTAGATCAGGCATGGTTTGCAGAAACTTATAAAAACCCAGATGGTTCTTATATCGAATGGGGTGGTGGTCAGTATCGTTTAAATCCATATTGGGTAATTAACGAAATGAAGAACACAACCAAAAAGAATCGTCTGTTAGGTGCCCTGCAATTAAACTATGAAATCACCGATTGGTTAAGTATTCAAGGTCGCGGATCAACAGACCTTACCTATATCAATTTTGAAAAATTCAGTCCAAGAACTACACCGGGTGTAGTAACCGGAGCGCTGGATCAGATCAACAGAAAGCACGTAACTACAGAGGCCGATGTATTAATTACCGGGCAAAAACAGGTTACACCTTCTCTTTATCTGGCCGCCCGTTTAGGGGGTAGTATTTCGAGGGTACACAACAATGCAGACTTTATGCAGTTCACAAATCTTACTGTTCCTGATGCAATTACCCCTACAAGTTTTACCGATAAAAGTATTATCCCTGTGCCGTATAAAAAGAACTTAAACTCTGTTTATGCACTGCTTAGTGTAGGCTATAAAGGTTATCTGTACCTGGATGCAACAGTTAGAAATGATGCTTATTCTACATTGAATAAAGACTATGTTTATCCATCACTGTCTTCAAGTTTTGTCTTCTCTGATGCCTTTAAATTAAGTAAGAAAGTCTTAACGATGGGTAAATTAAGAGCGGCAATTTCTGAGGTGGCTAGTGATACCGATCCTTATTTACTGGACCTATACTATTCGGTAAATCCATTGTCTTTTAACGGAATGTCTTATGGAGGATTGAATACGGCCAGAATGCCAAATGCCAATCTGTTGCCAACCCGTACACGCTCCTGGGAAATAGGTACGGAACTAAAGTTCTTTGAAAACAGAATTGGACTTGATGTTACTTATTACAACCAAAGATCAAGAGATCAGATCAATAATGTTCCAAGTCCTTTCTCCTCAGGTTTTTCTACAAGGATGATCAATGCAGGAGTGGTTTCAAATAAAGGGATCGAGGTACTGCTTACTGCAAGTCCGGTTGCCAAGAAAGATTTTAAATGGGATGTGAGCTTTAATTTCGCCCGTAATGTCAATAAAGTTGAATCTCTGGCCGATGGTGTTCCTTTTTTAACCCTATCGGAGGCGAGATGGATGGGGGTTGCGGTAATAGCAAAACCAGGTGAAAACTATGGCTCTATCTTGTCGTTCGACTATCAGAAAGATCCCAATGGAAATGTGATACTTGACCCTACTACACTTTTGCCTCTGCAAAGCGACGAAAGACAAGTAGTTGGTAAAGGAATTTACGATTGGACAGGTGGTGTTAGCAATACGGTTTATTTCAAAAACTTTAGTTTAAGTGCACTTATCGATGTGAAGTTCGGGTCAGACCTGTTTTCAATGACTAATCTTTTTGCCGCCAGTCGTGGTAGTTTAAACACTACACTTGCCGGACGTGAAGAATGGATTGCATCGGAAGAAGAAAGACAGGCCCAGGGTTACACACTTGACCAATGGAAGGCAATAGGAAAGGTGAGGGGCTTAGTTCCTGAAGGTGTAGTGAAAGACGAGAATGGAAACTTTGTTAAAAACACAAAAGCCGTTGATCCTTCAGTTTACTGGCCACAGATCGTATCAAGCGGTGGTGTAGCCAGACCTTATATCTACTCTGGAACTTATGTTAAAATGCGTGAGATCACCTTGGGGTATACCATTCCTGAAAGAATCTCTGCTAAATGGGGAGTTAGAAATATACAGGTAGCGCTGGTAAGCCGAAATCCATTTATTCTTTTCAGCGATGTACCAAATGTAGATCCTGATTCTAATTACAATAATGGAAACGGACAGGGTCTGGAGTACGGCTCTTTGCCAACCAGACGCAGCTGGGGCTTTAATTTAAACTTTAAGTTTTAAGAGATTCATCAAGGGAGATAAACATGAAAACGAATTTAAAAAAATACGCATTCGTACTTGCCATAATGGTATTGATGCTCAGTGCCTGTAAAAAATTTGGGGATGTAAATATTGATCCTACCAGATCAAGCAATCTTGATCCTTCTTTACAGCTCACAAACGTTCAACTACGCTTCTCAGGAGATCTGGAAGTAAATGAAAAGCTGGGTCTTGTATTTACAATGCCTCTTGTACAGCAAATTGGAGGAATCTGGCTGAATAGAAATGGCCAGTTCTACGTATACGACCGAAACTACCTTTCCTCTTTATGGAATAACACGTACAACAATGATGTGGTAAATATTGTAGATGCGGTGAACCGGACTAAAAACGATCCTTTAAAAACGAATCTGAATGCCATCTGTCGTATTATGAAGGTGTATGAATTTGCCAGAATAACAGATGTGTATGGAGATATCCCATATTTTGAAGCGGGAAAAGCATTTACAGATGGAATAGTACAACCCAAGTTTGATAAACAGGAAGAAATCTACAACGACTTTTTTAAAGAACTTGCCGAGGCCTCGGCCCAACTTGATGCTTCTAAGGATGCCGTGAAAGGCGATCTTTTCTATAATGGTGGAATTGCTTCATGGAAAAAATTCGCCAATTCGCTTAGGCTAAGGTATGCCATGCGTTTGGTAAAGATTAATCCTGATAAAGCAAAAACGGAAGCTCAGGCTGCATTTGCGGCGGGTGTTTTTACCAGCAATGCGGAGATGTGTAAAATAGTTCATCAGGATGTACAAAACAGCTATATAGATATTAGAGGAAATGGCGTGTCTGCAGCTTTTTGTCAGTCTGAGGTTATTCCTCGTGTTCAGGACCCTTTCATAGAACAACTGAGAAGTACTAACGACCCTCGTCTTTCACATATGGTGAGGTATTATATTGACATTGTGAACAGACCTTTTGAACGCACAGACATCACAGATCAGGTTAAAGCGCAGATTGGTTATAACGGGGTACCTCCTAATGAGTACATTTGGGATGGCTGGATGAATCCGATCACCATTGACATACCAGGTGTTGGGCCAACTGAGGCCGTTAACAACGATCAAAAAGCGCAGCTAGCTAATTTCCTCATTCGTAACAATGCCCCTTTTCTTCACCAGACTTATGCCGAAGTTGAATTGCTACTTGCCGAAGCAACAGTAAGATGGGGCGCAACTTTTGGTGGCACAGCTGCAGAACATTATGCAAAAGGTATTGAAGCTGCAATTTCGCAGTTAAGCCTTTTCCCGGGCGGGCCTTCTATCAGCTCAACAGACATCAGCAATTTCATAAAAGGGAACAACCTGATTCCGGGAAGGGAAATTGAGATGATCAACAAACAGCTGTGGATTGCATTGCTTTTAAACGGACCGGAAGCTTACGCAAACTGGAGAAGAACAGGCTTTCCTGCCTTAGCTTCATCTACTAATTACGACTCATCCGTTCAAACCACGCCAAGAAGATTTGAATATCCAATTTTTGAACTGGAGCAAAATGCAGTGAATGCTGCTGCTGCGGTGGCTGCAATTGGGCCTGGTGGTAATACCTGGACCAACAGGGTTTGGTGGGATAAACCATAATGTTAAACCTAATTTTCATACGATGAGAAAGTCAAGAATTTTTATACAAATCATTTGCTTGTTTGCATTAGTGTCCTGTKCCAAATCAAAAGCAACAGATCAGAGTATGCCAGACAAAAAAGATAAAGGGTTTTATGTTGTTGGATATATATTTGGAAGCGGCGACCTGGATGCGGAATCAGCAAAGCTGGACTTCAGCAAGATCACACATTTGAACATTGCTTTTTTAAATCCGGATGCCAATGGATTGTTTAGTCCATCTGCAGGTTTAACGGCAGCCATAAAAAGGGCACATGACAATAAGGTAAAGGTTTTGTTCTCCATTGGAGGAGGGAATGCCCCGCAACATTTAAAGGAACTGATCAAACCAGCTAAACGTGCTGAATTGATTAAGGAACTGGTTAAGCTAACCAATACCTATAATTTTGACGGGGTAGATGTTGACCTGGAAGGAGACTTTATTGATTTGAACTATGAAGGGTTGATTGTTGAATTGTCGAGCGCCTTAAAGCCGCATAAAAAACTACTAACAGCGGCAGTAGCAACCTGGAACGGAAATGCAATATCAGATAAGGCACTGGCTTTGTTCGATCTGGTTAACATCATGTCTTATGACCAGACGGGTCCGTGGAATAAAGAAAAACCGGGCCCCCATTCAACCTATGAAGCGGCAGAAACAGACTTTGCTTATTGGAACACTTCCAGAAGCGTGCCTGCAAATAAGCTTACACTTGGCTTGCCATTTTATGGATATGGTTTTGGCCCCTCAATTCAGGAGAGCTATTCTTATGGCGATATTGTAACAGGATTTCCAGGCTCAGAGCTTGTTGATTTTGTTGTAGTGCCCAATAAGGGAACGATCTATTATAACGGATTACCAACCATAAAGAAAAAGGTCGGCTTTGCTTTGAATAAAAAAGCAGGAGGCATCATGATCTGGCAATTGCTGGGAGATGCAACAGGAGATAAATCACTTTTGTCGGCCATAAATACCTTAATCCAATAAGAGAAATTATTTAAAATAATAAAGATATTCAGATGAAAAAAATAGTATACCTTATATTTCCCCTGCTGATATTTATGCTCGGGTGTAAAAAAGACAATGATGAGGTTGGCGGAGATTTTCATCCCCGGATCTTCGACCAGGGATTGGTATTTCAGTCGCCATCCAGAATTATACAGGAAGGGCAATCGGCCGTTTATAACCGCCTGCTATTTTCCCCGGCTCCCGGAGCTAAAACAAAATTAAGCTGGAAGGTAGATGGTAAAGAGGTTTCAACAGATACTGCCTTTACATTTACCCCCACGGCAGGAGGTGAATTTGAAATTAAACTGGAAGCCACATTTAATGGACAGACTGCCACACGCCTATCTAAGGTTCTGGTTAGCCCATCCACTTATACACCAAAAGTTAGCCCATTTGTAAATATGCCTTATCTTTCTGAAAACGGGGTTTCGGCCAATGTTACCTGGGCCAATGTTTCCCATGTGGCTTTTAGCGGGGCAAGGGTGCTTCCCGATGGAGAGGTTGATTTTTCGAAGGGAAACCAGAATCAAAACATAGATGAACTTGTTGCCCGGGGCCATATGAATGGCGTTCCGGTGCTGCTGGGTGTTACTGGCCGACTGTCGGGAGTAGATGGATGGTCGTTATACAACAGTACAGATTTTGGTTTGGTGATCAGCGATGCAGCAAAAAGAGCTCATCTGGTACAAGCCCTTACTCAATATGTTGTAAACAGAAAGCTGGACGGAATAGATGTCATGATGACAGACCTAAGTAACGACGTTTACGATATCTCTGCTAAAAGTGCTCAATCCGTTGGCCCTTTCGTATCAGAGTTAAAGGCGGCATTACCAGTTGGAAGCATTGTTACCGCCACGGTAACCACAAACTATATGCATTGGGAATATACTGATCTTTCTAAAGCAGATTGGATAAATGTTCACGCATTTGAGGATGGTGCACACGTAGGCCCGGGAGCTCCTTTAGGACAGCAGTCATCACTTAGTTTTATGAATGATGGCGCAACCATCTGGCGAAATAAAGGTTTCCCTGCTAACAAAATTGTGCTAGGAATACCAGCTTTTGGTGTAAGGTATCTTGAATTAGATGGAGACGGTAATAACCTGAGCTGGGGATCTTATGATTATATGCAGTTTAAAGACATATTAGTAAAAGACCCAACGGCTGCTCAAAAAGAATTTACAGCTGTTGAAGCTAAAGGTGTATATTTCAATGGAATTCCGCTGGTAACTCAAAAAGCCAATTACATAAAAGAAAAAGGCTTTAAAGGAGCGTATCTTTGGGCAGGCGACTATGATGCAGTGGGCGAAAATTCCTTAATGAATACATTAAGCAAGATACTCAAATGACAGCTAAGCCAGGGGTAACATTATCCAGACTGATTTCTATCGATGCCTTCAGGGCAATAGTGATGATATTGATGATTTTTGTAAACGATCTGTGGACCTTAATTGACATTCCGGGTTGGCTTGAACATGTTTCGGCCGATGCCGATGGTATGGGGCTTGCCGATGTTGTATTTCCCGCTTTTTTATTTATCGTAGGCTTATCTGTGCCCTATGCAATAGAGAGCAGAAGCAAAAAGGGCGATACAAACACCACAGTATTTTTTCATATTGTAGCAAGAACGATAGCACTGTTGGTAATGGGCTTGTTCCTTGTCAATTCAGAAAGCTATGCAGATAATGCAATTTTGCCTAAGGATGTCTGGATGATTTTATTGGTAGCCGCCTTTTTTCTGATATGGATGGCCTATAAAAACCCTGAGTCATTAACCGTAAAACTGTTAAGGGCTGGGGGAGTTTTACTATTGGCTATATTGGCCGCCCTCTATAAAACAGAAACCGGCAATGGAATAACAGCTATGGGTATTCATTGGTGGGGTATACTTGGGTTAATTGGCTGGGCTTACTTCATTGCTTCCTGTGTTTATCTTTTCTCGGCCGGAAAACCCGTGATTCAGGTGCTTGCCCTTGTTTTTTTTATGCTTTTTAGCAGTGCCTCATTTCTCGACTGGCTGGGGCCAATAGAAAGCATAAAAAAGTACGTTTGGATCGCAGGGGATGGGTCAATGCCTGCATTTAGTATGGCAGGCATCATTACTTCCATTGCGTATCGAAACCTTAGTTCAGCAAATAAGAAATTCTGGATATTGATGGTTCTGTTTGCTGTTCTACTTATTGGATTTGGTTTGCTTACACGCCCTGTTTGGGGAATCTCTAAGATCAGGGCAACACCATCGTGGACGGCCATCTGCTCGGGTATAGGAATTCTTGGGTTTTTAGTAATGGTGTACATCAGTGATATCCGAAAAGTGGCGAGCTGGTATAACTACATTAAACCGGCCGGTACCAGCACACTTACCTGTTATTTGATACCCTATATCCATTATGCATTAATTGGACTACTCGGACTTTCGCAGTTACCGGAGGTCATGCGCACAGGGGTGCCAGGCTTATTTAAATCATTGATTTATGCCTTGCTAATTGTATCAGTTACAGGTTTGCTGGAAAAAAGAAATATCAGGTTAAAAATTTAGAGATCGCCCAGGATCATAAGAATAAGAATGGAAAGAAGAGAATCACGCAAAACGTTGACTGCATTATGAAGGGTATTGTAAACCGTTCTTTCTGTAAGCTCCGTTTTGTGTGAAATTTCTTTGAACGATAAACAGTCAAAATAACGTAGCTGTACAATTTCTTTTTGCCTTGGAGTAAGCTTATTCAGCGCATGCTCCAAGCGTTTTTTTAGCTGCTCATCTTCCTGGCTCGCAATCAGTATTGCTTCGTAAGAATGAACTGAAACATATTGTTCATTAAGGTCCTCCAGGTGTACAACTTTACCAGGATCCTTGCGGATTTCCTTTTGATAGGTTTTATACATAATCCTTTTATAGACGGTAAAAACATATTGCTGAATGTTTTGTACATGGCTTAGTTTATCCCTTATTTGCCAAAGCTCTATAAACAAGTTTTGGATGCTCTCTTTAACCAATTCCGGATTTCGGTACAGCGACATCCCAAAACGATAGAGGTCGTCATAGAATAAATTGAAGCAGGTGTAAAGACCCTGCTTCTCACCCTCGACCAGGAGCTTCCAGTTTTTTGTAATTCCCTGATGATTATATTCCATGTACCTACCTTTTCGAAGAAAGACGTTGTAAGAAAACGAAAATAAGAAAAAATATCAGGATATGTTTGCCTCAAATGATGTTAAAGTAAGGTCTATTGTTATACAATAACTCCAGCTTTTTGTAATAAAAAATAAGTTTATAATACAATTTTCTTTTGCTATTGTTTTGCTTCTCTTTTGCTATTCTTTTGGTGAGACAATAAAATAGCAAAATTTATGCAGCATAAATACAACGTATCTGCAAAATTTGATTGATGCCTGCTACTAGCCTCGGTTGGAATTGGAAATGCAAAGGAAAACAGCGATGATCAACAAAGATTGAGTGCATGCTGTTTTCCTTTCTTCACTAGAGAAAAACGAAATGAGTTCCTATGATTTTATAGAATATAAAACAATTGTGATTTTATCAGCAAATCAGTATTGTGCTTTTCCTCTTGCCTGTAGTTTTCTTTAAGCATTTGTTTCACATCACGTTCAATGTTATTGGAAATTGTAGTAGTTGGCGTATCCGTAGGTTTGTTCTCGAAAGGATCCTGAAGATGAATGGCCATTTTTTCTATCAGAAAAAAAGAGCAGGATATCGCAATCACCAATGGTACTTCTACAATGCCAAAGAATTCTATCAGGCCAAATGGCAGTAACATGATAAAAAGGACTAAAGCGAAATGAATATATACACTGTAAGTTGCCGGAAAAATGGTGTTTTTAATTCTCTCACAGCCTCCCATATGGTTGGAAAAACGCGTTAATGTTTTATCTATTTCCACCTGTTGGTAGGTATTGATCCATTCCAGTTTGTGTGCATTTCGGAGATCAAACCCCTGCAGTTCCAGCAATGCCAATGGGATATTATTACAACTTTTAATATGATTGTAATCTTCCTCGGAAAGTAATTTTTCGAGTCCTGGCATAATATCCTGACGCCTTAAATGTCTGCCAAGTGCATAGCACCATGCTACTTGCCTTTTTGCCATTTTTTCGCAAAATGCTTTTCCGTCGGCCGAGCTGTAAGGAGTATCTACAAAAGTGAGCAGCTGCCGGGTTAAACTTCTGGTATCATTTACAATTGCCCCCCAAATGGTTCTTGCTTCCCACCAGCGGTCGTAAGCCTGGTTAGATTTAAAGGCAAGCAACAGAGAGATTACCGTTCCCAGTATAGTGGGAACGGCAATAGGAATGGAAATCCTTGTGAAATGAAAGTTATTATATACAATTGCTATTAAAATAGCGTAGGCACTTACAAGAATGATCTCTTTACGAATCTTACCGGCTATATAGCTAATAGGAATATTTTCTTTTAATAGCATAGGATTAATTTTTAGGTGAAGTAATAGCCGTTAAGTTTAGGCTAACAATGTTTCCAATGTTTCGGCTTCCAGTATGATCTTTCTTTTTGGAAGCTCGGCAACAGGCGTGTTGGTATTAATATGGATTACAGGAGTGCCCGAACGCTGAACTAACAAAGCAGGGTCAATGCTGTTACTGTTCAGTTTACCGGTGGAGCAAAAAGAGGGGTCAAGAATTTGATTAACTCCGGCGTTTTCAAGGTAATCGCGAAACATGCCTACTGTACTTCCATAAAAAAACTCTATTTTAATTGCTTTAATTAAGGAGTAAGTCTGTTTCATGAGTTCGCACTGATCATAAAATTCCTGACTTACATATTTGTATTCCCTGTTCCTTCGGGAAAGCATTAAAAGATCACCCATTCTGTCGGAAAGTTTGAACATATGGATAAAAATAAAGTTCAATTCCTGTTCAGGTAATTGTTTGCATAACGTTGGGATGCAGTTTACCGATGCAGGGTTAAAATCGGTGGGGATAAGTATTGTTTGCATAACTAAATAATTAATGGTTAATGTTATACTGCAATACTAGGCCCCAATGATTAAAAGGGGATAAGAGGTAAATTAGAATTTGATTAGAAAATCATATTTAATTATATGTGTAAGTTGTTGTTTTATAGGGTGTTTTTGTGGGCTGTTTGATGGGTTTTTTATACTTATTAGAATTTGATTAGAAATTTGGGTATAAATTTTCTTTGGCACCGCAAACTGGCACTAGAATTTAACCTCGTTAAGCTTCTTCTTTTAATATATAACCCATTCCAAAAACGGTATGGATAAGCTTTTGCCCGGTCCCGTTATCTATCTTCTTTCTGAGGTAGTTTACATAAACATCAACCACGTTGGTGCCCATATTGAAGTCGATATCCCATACATTTTCGAGAATCTGTATCCGCGAAAGTATTTTATTTGCATTCTTTACAAAATATTCGAGCAAGCGATATTCTGTTGCAGTGAGACTTATGGGTTTATCGTTTCTTTTGGCGGTTTTGGAATTAAAATCCAATTCAAGGTCGGCAATATGGATGCTGTTTCCAGCCTCGCCTGGTGTACTTCTCCTTCTTACCAGCGATCTTATACGGGCCTCCAGCTCAGCAAATTTGAATGGTTTAACAACGTAGTCATCAGCTCCGCTGTCTAATCCGGTTACTATATTTTCGGTACTGCCCAATGCTGTTAGCATCAGGATGCTCACGTTTTTATTGACTTTACGCACTTCCCTGCAAATTTGTATCCCATTAACGCCGGGGAGCATGATGTCGAGAATAATCAGATCAAATTGGTGCTTTACTGCCATTTCTAATCCTGTAGTTCCGTCGGCCGCAACACTTACCTCCATATTGGCTTCCGTTAATCCTCTAACCATTACAGAAATTAGACCGGGTTCATCTTCAATCAATAGTATCTTCATATACTTTGTTTTCTCAAATGGGGAAAATATAATATTCCTGTCAATAAACAGATTTTAGGAGCAAAAAGTTACATTAAAAGTATTTTTTACTAAATAATGCTAGCTTTGGTTTGAAGTCTCTAAACGAAAGACCTGAAAATCAATTATTATTATTTAAATGAAGAAAGTAATTCTATTAATCTTTGCGTTGTTTGTTACAACAACTGCGTTCTCACAGGGTGTGTTAAATTTATTAGGTCGTTCACAGGATTTCTTTAAGCTTTTGGAAGACCAAAAGTATACAGACGCTTACGGATATCTTGATAGTACTTTTCAGGCGAAAGTTCCTGAAGAGGATCTAAAAAAGCTATGGACGCAAATTTCAGAGAAACTTGGTAAAATTGAAACATTAGATGTGATCAGCAGTAAAACCCAGGGAGAGTTTTTTGTGGTTACGATGGAAGGGAAATTTACTAATGATGATCAAAATTTTCTTTTGGCCTTCAATAAAGCTGAAAAGATAGTTGGTTTTTTTCTTCAACCAAAGTCTACAGCAGCTACTTACGTACTCCCGGCCTATGCAGATACGACCTTATATAAGGAAACTGAAATAAATGTTAAAACACCCGGACATACTTTGGTTGGCATGTTAACTGTGCCGAAAAAGCTTTCCAGTTACCCGGTTGTGGTTCTGGTTCATGGATCCGGACCAGCCGATATGGATGAGACTGTTGGCCCTAATAAGCCGTTAAAGGATATTGCGCTTGGTTTGGCATCAAAAGGAATAGCTTCTATTCGTTATGTAAAAAGAACAATGATTTATGCCGGTGAGTTTGGAAAGGCTTTTACCGTTAAAGAGGAAGTGATGGACGATGCGCTTGCCGCAATTGCACTTGCAAAGACTTTACCTGCAGTAAACAAGAAACAGATCTATTTGCTTGGACATAGCCTTGGAGGTATGATTGCACCAAGAATAGCTACTTTGGCGCCCGATTTAAATGGGATTATAATGCTTGCTGCGCCTGCAAGGAAGTTTACAGATCTTTTGGTTGAGCAAAACAAATATATGTTTGGCCTTTCAAAAGATACCTCGGCAGCAGGCAAGAAAACACTTGATACGGTAATTAAGGAGTTGGAGGTAACCAGAATAACTAAGCTTGGAACCATGAAGGCTGATTCTGTTTTGTTGGGTTTGCCAGCTTCTTACTGGGTTGATATAAATGTAAACGACCAGGTTGCTGCGGCAAAGAAATTAGCAAAACAGCGTATTTTTGTTGGACAGGGTGGAAACGATTTTCAGGTTTCAACTACTGATTACAATTTATGGAACACTGCTATAGGTAAGAAAAAAGGCGCTATGGTAAAATTGTATCCTGAACTTAATCACCTTTTAAGTCCTCAAACGGAAAAAGGCTCAATGGAGCAGTACAGAACTCCTGTAAGCGTTTCTGATGTACTGATAACAGATATCGCTACCTGGATAAAAGCCAAACCGTAAGTTATTTTTTACTAATAAGTAACATTTATATGCAGTTTTGTCATATATGGCAATATTGTTGCTAGCATTAGCGGAAACCATATTAATATAAGATCCGTTATGATAAAAAGAATACACATACTTGAAGATGATGAAGATATAAGGTACATAATTGGTGTTCTCCTTAAAGATGAGGGGTATGAATTACAGCTTTCTTCTACATTTACTGAGCTTAAAAGTAAATTAAAAGACAGTGTGCCAGATCTTTTCATTTTAGATGTAATGATACCTGATGGCGATGGTACTGACATTTGTGGTGATTTGAAAAGTGATCCTTTTACTAAACACATTCCAATTATAGTGATGTCTGCAAATGATCAGAATAAACAAAAAAGTTTAGATGCAGGGGCTAATGATTACATCAGTAAGCCATTTGATATTGATTACATTGTAAAACGAATTAATTCGCAATTGGCGTAATAATAAGTACAGACATAAATAAAAAAGATGATCAAAGTTGATCATCTTTTTTATTTATGTCATTTTGCTTTAGGATACCCGCCCTCTTCTTTTTTATACCAGCTGCTGTATGTTTTTGATTTGATGTGTATGCCTTTGCATGTGATAGATAAGAAAGTTGATCCACTCTAATCTTGTGAATTTTCCAAATCCCGGAATCTCAAAATCTGTATAGATAAAAGATAAGTCCTGTTTATTAATTGCATCAGTCATCTGTTTTGTTAAGGACTTTAGATTATCGACCAATATCTCCTTTTTATGAGGTGGCTGAGCGGGCAGCACAAACTCTGGTGAACTCATTTTAGTCGTAAAGTCTAAAAATATACCTTTAATGAGCTCTACCTTTTTATCCGGTGCCCTCTCGGTTGGTACTGCTTTATCATTAACTATTTTTATTACCCCATCAAAGGACTGTGAGATGTGATCTGTAACCTGCCCTGCAGTCCAGCTACCTTCAAAAGGGATTTTATTTATTTGCTCTTCTGATAGCGCGGAAACGACATTTAATAATTCGTTTGTTGTTTCTGTTACTTTGTTTAAGGTTTCTGTTTTCATGGGTTTTGATTTTATAACTTAAAGTTACATCCATTTAGCTTTTGATAACAGGTGCAGATACGGCAATATACAGGGTGTATTGCGACCGGTTGATAAGGCGATGTGACTAGTTAAATATATCAAAAGATGACGACACAAGTTCCAAAAAATCGATGTGCGGCTCAATTTCCAATCTTTGATCTCTTTCCTTTTGAAATGATTTAAAAGATTCCAGGTTAAACAGGTTTTGTTGGGCAGCTTCGTTTTTATGTATCGAAATATGCGTAAATGTTTTGCCATCTTCGGCAAGATATGATGAATAGCGAATGCCTGAATCTTTAATGTTTCTTAAATCGGTTATAAATTCGTTTACGTTTTCCTGATTCTTTTTGGCAAATTCTGCCTTTACAGTATAAGTTACTTTGACAATTTTCATGATGTTCTGTTAATTAAATTAAAAGTTGTTTTATGTATAGACGATTGACAAAATTGAAATAGGACATAATCTTTTATTTTGTAATATGTCGAGAAGTAATTAACTTCAACGAATAGCATCTAAAAGTTAGCATTTTGGAAGATAGCATTAAAGGACTTGTACCACATGTATTGAGTTTTATTATAAATGAGCTTTGCAAGAATGGCTTTATGATTGCTTATGAAAAGGACCTATCGGATTTAAAAGGCCTGATTGAGCCCGATTCTATTTCACCTGATGATTTTGAACTGCTGGAGGCTGTTGATGATGATGTTGTACGCGTTTTGCTTGGGTCTATTGATAAGGTAATAAAATGTTCTAAAACCTATTTTCTGATAAATAATCTTGACGAAATGGAGGTAATGGAAAATGAAGAGTATAATCTGCTGGCTTCCGATAATTACTATACTTATATTATTGATTGGGAAAGTAAAAGTTACAAAGACCTGCTCTACAATTTAAACGCAGTTTATTTTTCTATTTCGCAACTGCTGTATCATACCACTTGCCAAATTAAACTTGATGAAGTTGAAATACCAGAGGATATGTATGATGAGTTTCTGGATAAGTATTCGGATTTGTTAAGAGGCAAGATAAATCCTGATGATAAAAATATTTCGCTGTTATACGATCTTATAATAGACTTAAATACTGATCTGGGTGATATAGATAAGCTCACAGATTAACTCTTTTATTGGTTTTTTTGATTTTTTTTGTCTCTGTTAATGAAAGCTTAAGCAGTTTTAAGTAAGTTTGGGATTTAAAATATACCACTTATAAAATGTCAGATCAGAAAAAAGAAATATTCGAAGGCGTAGCACAGCGCTTAAAGATTGAAGGATTTAATGTAGTTAACCGTGATGAGACCCGTCCGTGGGGAGGTTTTTTTGTAATTGATGAAGAACAGGCGCAGCAATTTGCAAACGTTTATTTTGAAGGTTTAAATGTTGATGATCTTAAAATTTCAGGTAAACTAAGTCCTAAAATATTAATCGTTGCTCCAAATACACGTTTGTCGTGGCAATATCACCACCGTCGTGCTGAAATATGGAGAGTAGTTAACGGTACTGTTGGTGTGATCACAAGTGATACCGATGAGCAGGGGGAAGTAAAACAATTAACTCCCGGACAAAGCATAAAATTAAAGCAAGGTGAAAGACACCGTTTAATAGGTTTAGAAGACTGGGGTATTGTTTCAGAAATCTGGCAACACACAGACCCAGCTAAGCCATCTGATGAGAGCGATATTGTAAGGGTTCAGGACGACTTCGGAAGATAATGCATCTTCCTGTCATTTAATGACATCATTGTATCTAAACACCTATAATACTCGTTAATATCTTATATGATAATTTTATTATTTTTTCTGGCACATTGGTTTTTGTCTCTTTTTTCTCAAACCTTCTTTTTACACCGTTATGCATCGCATAAGATGTTTAAAATGAATGGTTTTTGGGAGAAGTTTTTTTACGCAATTACCTTTTTGTCTCAAGGGTCGTCTTTCTTAAATCCAAGAGCGTATGCGATTTTACATCGTATGCACCATGCTTTTAGTGATACAGAAAAAGACCCGCACTCTCCACATTTTGTAAAAGATGTTTGGGGCATGATGATTCAGACAAAAAACATTTATCTGAATTATTCAAAATATAACCATGAGCCTGAAGAGCAGTTTCGTGATAACTATCCTGCATGGCCACTTATTGATAAGATAGGAGATTCCTGGATTACACGTCTTGTGTTCATTAGCTTTTACATTTGGTTTTATGTAACTTTTGCTACCGCATGGTGGATGTTTTTATTGTTGCCAATACACTTTTTAATGGGACCTCTTCATGGTGCGATTGTAAATTGGTGTGGACATAAATACGGTTATTCCAATCATGATAATGATGATCACAGCAAAAACTCTTTGCCTCTTGATTTTCTGATGCTGGGTGAGCTGTTCCAGAACAACCACCACAAAAAACCTAATAGCCCTAATTTTGCCTCAAAATGGTTTGAGTTTGATCCTACTTATCCACTCATGAAAGTGATGCACTGGATGAGGATTATTAAGTTGAGAAAGTCAAATTAAGAGTAGTAAAAGCACGAAAGGCAGTGAACTTTTACAAACACTTGTGAACGGTTACACTAAATGGTAGTGATTAATGATATCAGAATAGCCTTTAGAGTTAGTAATACTAGATATAGTTATTAACAATGTAAAAGATAAACCTCATAAAAAAGGGCAGGATCTTCTTTCGAAGATCCTGCCCTTTTTTATTTTTTTCCTACAAATTCAATGTCTGGAAGAGGGCCTAGCGTTCTTTTGCGCTTCTTCAGCGCAAATTAATGCAACCCGAAAACAGATCATTTAATTTGACTTCTTTTTGTTGTTGCCGCTCCAGCGTCTGCTTCCACTGCTTGGGGTTCTTTTTGCACCGCTTAAGTTAGGCTGACGTTCTGTTCTTTCGGGGCGTTGTCCTCTTGATGGCTTAGCTTTGCCTTTTGATTTTGCAGCAGCAGCACCTGACATCAGGCTTTGCCAGCTCATCGCAAAAGGGTGATCTTCGGTAACAGGTATTTTTAAGCCGATCAATTTCTCGATATCGTCTAAAAATTCTTTCTCTTCCGAATCACAAAATGATAGCGCAGTACCACTTAAGCCTGCACGACCAGTACGGCCAATTCTGTGTACATAAGTCTCAGGTATATTTGGCAGCTCGTAGTTGATTACATGAGTTAATTCATCAACATCAATACCCCGTGCGGCAATATCAGTAGCAACCAATATACGTGTGGTTTTAGCTTTGAAATTGGTTAATGCACGTTGTCTGGCATTTTGTGATTTATTACCATGGATGGCTTCGGCTTTAACACCAACTTTGATCAGGTCTTTTACGATGCGATCGGCACCATGTTTTGTACGAGAAAATACCAATGCAGTTTGAATGGTTTTGTCTTTTAAAATATGGTGCAATAAATCTTTCTTGTCGTTTTTTTCTACATAAAAGATCTCTTGTTGAATCTTTTCTGCTGTAGATGAAATAGGGGTAACCTCAACCTTAATTGGATTTGTAAGGATCGTATTGGCTAAAGTCTGGATTTCCTTTGGCATGGTAGCCGAGAAAAACAAAGTCTGTCTTTTAACAGGTAATTTAGCAATAACCTTCTTTACATCATGGATGAAACCCATGTCAAGCATTCTGTCGGCTTCATCAAGAACAAAGATCTCGATATCACGCAGGTTGATAAAGCCCTGATTCATCAGGTCTAGTAATCTTCCTGGAGTAGCAACAAGAATGTCGACACCTCTGTGTAGCGCATCTGTTTGTGCTTTTTGTCCAACACCACCAAATATTACCAGTTGTTTTAAAGGCAGGTTTTTTCCATAAGCTTTAAAGCTCTCTTCAATTTGTATGGCAAGCTCACGTGTTGGTGTTAATACCAATGCTTTTATCGCTTTATGTATTTTCGTATTGGTGTGAGGTTTACTAAGCAACTGTAACATTGGGATAGCAAATGCGGCAGTTTTACCTGTACCGGTTTGTGCACACCCTAACAGATCTCTGTTTTGAAGTATGGATGGTATGGATTGTTCTTGTATTGGGGTAGGTTGTGTATAACCTTCTGTTTGCAGCGCTTTTAAAATTGGCTCAATCAGGTTTAATTCTTCGAATAACAATGTATTTGTATTTTAATGTATAATAGAGGCAAAAGAATATCACCTCGCTGCAAAGGTACATATAAACTTCCGGCTTTTATTCATATCCCGGTTTTATAGCTATGTGGCTATAAATCAGAAGCTTTGTTTTCTTTGAAACGACTAAAAAACAGGAGGGCCAGGACGCAAAGCACAAAGCCAACAACCCCGTTTAAACGCAGCCCGTAATCATTTCCAGGGTCTTTACCATATACGGTTAACATAGCGAATATGGCTATTCCCATAGTTTGGCCTAATTTTACAAAGAGATATTTAACGGCAAAAAACATCCCTTCGTGGTTTTCTCCTGTTTCTTTTGTGTCATTTTGAGCAATATCAGCTAAAATAGCATTAGGTAAAATGCCTAAAGACGCCAAAGGGAAAGACGCAAATATTACCAGTATATACATTTGGACGGCAGGAGAAAAGGGCAGGTGCCCTAAGAAATAAATGGTGACAAATATTAAGCTGAGTATCGCAAATGCAACTAGTACCAGGGGCTTTTTGCCAAACCTTTTGGCTCCATAATTAATAAAGGGATAAAAGCAGAGTGATAGAATTACCATGGTACCCATAAATTTACCGCCATCAGAATCCGGCAGACCTAATAATACGGTAACGAAGAAAAGCAGGCCACTTGAAATGATACTAAGGGCAATGTAGTAAGTGAAATCAGAGATCAGGTAATACTTAAAATTGGTGTTTCTGAATGTGTTTTTAAGTGCAGGTATGAGTTCGATATGCGTTGGTTTGGCATCGGTATATTCTTTTTCATCTATAAACATAACCGGTAAGATCATAACCAGCCCAGAGAATATGCTGAGGCAAAAGATGGTGTATTGCAGGGCTTCGGATCTGTCTGTGATTTTAAAAACATCCTGTATCAGATCAGCATAATTATTGCACATGGCTCCAATTATCATCCCTAAAACAAAGCCCACCTGCTGAAAGGTAGATAGTTTGACTTTCTGATCAGCACTGTGTGTTAATTCAGCAAGCAGTGCATTATAAGGAATAATATAGGTGGTAACCGAAATAAAAAAACCAGCAAGTACTATGGTAAGCCACCAGGCATTGGTAATGCTTTCGCCCTTAACCATAGGATAGAAAACCAGTGAGCAACATACCACTGCCGGCACTATTGCATATTTCATAATAGGAATGCGCCTGCCTTTTGGGTTGTCGCTGGCGTCGCTGACGGAGGCAATGAACGGGTCATATATGGCATCAAACAATCTGCCGGATGCAGCAATGAGTGATAAAATATTAAAGGCACCGAATACCAATAATTGGGGAACCAGCGGAGTGAGTCCTGAATTGTTTGGAGGAAGATAAAAATAGGGCAGCATAACTATAATAATGTTGGTCATGATGCTCCAGCCCATCATTCCTGCTGCATAGGCAATTTCTTTTTTAAAGGGTAATTCTTTTATCGGCATTTTATATAGGGTGATGGATTGAGCTTGTTAATTCTGGTTGCTATGTTCGGTTTCTTTGGTAAAATCGGTTTATGAAATAGATGATAATAAAGCATGCAAAGATCAATAAACCATTTATTGCGGCTTGCGGATCGTCGGCATAAATGCTGATAGCTACAAATAAATAGGCGGCAATAAATATTAATGGCATTAAGGGATACAGGCGCATACTGTAAATGGTATTTTTATCAAGATGGGGGGTTCGCTTTCTTAAAAAGAATATGGTAGCCGCGGAAGTAGCCATACCAATACAATCTAAAAATATGGTGTAGTTCAGGATTTTGTCGAATGTTTGAGCGTAAAACAATGTAATGATAGAGATGATTGTGAATACAGTTAAGCTCACAAACATGACATCCGATTTTTTGCTCTTTTTAGTAAAGATTGCAGGTAATGCTTTCTCTTCGCCCATGGCAAACATAGCGCGTGGATTGCTTAGTAAATTGACATTTACATAGCCTAAAACAGAAAGGTAAATTAAGCAGGATAACACAGTAAAACCTATGGGACCAAAGATTTTTCCCGCAAGTATTGCAGCAATGCTTTCGGCTGTTTTTAGCTGTTCAAACCCTATGACCCTTACATATACGTAATTAATTGCCATGTAAAGTATAAAAATGATAGCTAAGCCGGTAAAGATTGAGCGGGGGATAATTTTACCCGGAGATTTTGTTTCGCCCCCAAAGTTGATGGTTTGCTGATATCCGCCAAAGGTAAAAGAGATGCCGATTAAACAGATGCCCAGGGCCTTGCCATAATCAAACAGGGTTGGGGTAGTTGAACCTGATGTGTTGAAAGTGGRAGGAGAGCTTACTGCTGCCGGCCCCATAAACACAGCGCCAATTAATATAAGCACCATGCCTATTTTTATTAACGAAAGTACGTTTTGCGTTTTAGAGCTAACTTTTAGTCCCAATAAATTGATGAAGTAAAACAGACCAATAGAAATAGCTGCAATAGCTATTCTTGAAAACTCGGTTTGCATTTCAACGGGTAAAATAATCTTACTTAAATACTCAGCTCCAATAATTGAAACACCTGCAACTGAAGCGGCATTTGAAACTACTATGATGCAGTTGATGGCGAAAGCAATGGAAGGATGGTAAAATGCAGAGAATATTTTATAATACCCGCCGGTAACCGGAAAACGAGATCCTATTTCGGCATAAGTTAAAGCTCCACACAGAGCAATTAATCCTCCAACAATCCATGCTAAAAAAAATAACTCTGGTATTTGCGCTCCTGCAGCTACATTAACGGGTGTGCGGAAGATGCCCATCCCTATTACCAGACTTACAACGATCATTGATAAGTCAAGCATGGAGAGCTGTTTTTCAGGTCGCATATTGAGCATGATTTAATTTGTTTGAATATACATGAAAATGTGCATTTGTTGAAACTTTGTAATTGATTCCCCAGCTTATTCGAGTAAATTTACTGCATTATAGTATTTTTGTATTATACTTACTTACATCATGGCTGAACCGAATTATAACGAAGATAGTATACGCTCCCTCGATTGGAAAGAGCACATCAGATTACGTCCCGGTATGTACATTGGTAAACTGGGCGATGGATCTGCACAGGACGATGGGATTTATGTTTTGCTGAAAGAAATTGTGGATAACTCAATTGATGAGTTTGTGATGGGATCTGGCAGAACAATTGAAATTACGGTATCCGAACACAAGGTTAATGTTAGGGATTACGGTAGGGGTATTCCTTTGGGTAAGGTAATAGACTGCGTATCTAAAATAAACACCGGTGGTAAGTATGATAGTAATGCCTTCCAAAAATCTGTAGGGTTAAATGGTGTGGGTACTAAGGCGGTAAATGCGCTCTCTACCAATTTTGTGGTTCAGTCTTATCGTGATGGGAAAACGAAAAAAGTAGAATTCTCTAAAGGTGAAATTGTTTTGGAGAATGATATTATTGAAACTACTCAGCGCAATGGTACAGCAATTACTTTTTATCCGGATGAGACTATTTTTAGAAACTACCACTACATTTCTGAT
This sequence comes from Pedobacter sp. 05T44, assembly GCF_056395985.1. NCBI lineage: Bacteria > Pseudomonadati > Bacteroidota > Sphingobacteriia > Sphingobacteriales > Sphingobacteriaceae > Pedobacter > Pedobacter sp. 05T44. The sequence continues at coordinate 1,111,902 of NZ_JBFTKO010000001.1, read as the reverse complement.
TTTGTAGAGAGTATGATCTGGAACTATGTGTTCCTGAATACAGGCCTTACAGTCAATTTTAATAATCAAAAATACTTCTCGGAAAGGGGGTTGTACGACCTGCTTTCTAAATTTAACAAAGCCGATGAATTACGCTATCCTATCATTCACTTAAAAGGTAATGATATTGAAATTGCAATGACTCACGGACAACAATACGGTGAGGATTATCACTCTTTTGTTAACGGTCAGCATACTACGCAAGGCGGTACGCATCAGGCTGCATTCCGTGAGGCAGTGGTAAAAACGATAAGAGAGTTCTATAAAAAAGAATATGATGCTTCTGACATCAGGGCATCCATTATTGCTGCAATTTCTGTTAGGGTGCAGGAACCTGTTTTTGAATCGCAGACTAAAACCAAACTTGGGTCTCAGAATATGGGCCCCGAGGGGCCTTCGGTAAGAACATTCATTAACGACTTTGTTAAAAAGGAACTTGATGATTATCTGCACAAACATTCTGATGTATCTGATGCATTGTTGAAAAGAATCCTGCAGTCTGAAAGAGAGCGTAAAGATATTGCAGGCATCAAGAAGCTGGCTAACGATAGGGCAAAAAAAGCATCTTTACACAACAAGAAACTAAGAGACTGTAAAGTCCACTTTAACAGTAATCACGATAAGAGATACGAGACTACTTTGTTTATTACCGAGGGTGATTCTGCTTCCGGTTCTATCACTAAATCCAGAGATGTAGATTGCCAGGCAGTTTTTAGTCTTAAGGGTAAGCCTCTGAATTGTTATGAGCTTACTAAAAAGGTGGTATATGAAAATGAAGAGTTCAACCTGTTGCAACATGCATTGAATATTGAAGACGGGTTGGAAGGCTTGCATTACAATAATATTGTAATTGCTACTGATGCCGATGTTGACGGTATGCACATCAGGTTGTTAATGATGACCTTTTTTCTTCAGTTTTTTCCTGATCTTGTGCGTGCAGGCCATGTTTACATTTTGCAAACGCCATTGTTTAGGGTTCGTAATAAAAAGGAAACGATTTATTGCTATAGCGACGATGAAAGAAAGCGTGCAATTGAGAAGCTTGGTAACAAACCTGAAATTACCCGATTTAAAGGTTTAGGTGAAATCTCGCCAGATGAATTCGGACTTTTTATAGGTAAGGATATCAGGTTAGATCCAGTAATCTTAAAGGATCAGACCATTAAAAATCTTTTGGAATATTATATGGGTAAAAATACCCCGGACAGGCAACAACACATCATTAGAAACCTTAGKGTAGAGAAAGATACTATAGAGGAATTATTGCCCGAAGAACTCGTTATTGCAGAAGATCCTGAGGAAACAACACTAGATGTTGCTTAAGATTTATTAAAGTATCGGTTATGTGAAAATTTTCGTTTATTATTGTATTTCAATCAGATCCCTTTTGATATAATTGTTTGATAAGTTCTGTAGTTATTAAAACTGCAGTATAATAAGATAATATGTCGTTTAACGCTAAGAGAAGAGATCCATTCCGTTACTTTGTAGTAGCATTTTTGATATTTGCATTGTTTATTTATGCCTTTCTGTTATACCTCAGGAATAATAAAATTAATGGGCTAAAGCACGATATTACGAAGCTAACGATGCTTCAGAAAAGTTATTCGGAAGTAGATACCTGTATTTATACCCTTTATCAGGCAGAGAATAATTCGCGCATGTATGCCGTAACTGCAGATAAATATTATCTTAATCAATTCTCAGACGGTATCCATAAAATCTCTCTTCTTTTAAACGATTTAAATAGCCTAGGCGATAACAATACGGAAAATCAGGATTTAAAAGAACTTGTAAAACAGAAAAAGCTAAAGACAGAGAGCTATTTGAAACTTAGGCAGTTAACAGATAGCCTGTTTGCCGGGTTCTCAAAACTTGGTTTGGAAGAAAGGCGTGCCCAGGCAAAAATTAATCTGGGTTCAATAAAGAAAAAGTTTAAAACAGTAACAACCGTCGATACGATTAAACAAGCAGTTAAACCACGTAAAAAATTCTTTGGCCGATTAGCGGATGCAATTTCCAATAAAGGGAGTAAAGATAGTGCCGTTACAATTGTTAAAACCAAAAAGAACGAGGGAGTGGTAGATGAGGTTACCACTTTTAATAACAAATTGTTAGAAGAAGTAGAAGCCTATTACCGGAAGCTTTATGCTAACAATAACCAAATCAAGAGCAATGAAAAGGCAATTTTGTTGTTGAATAATAAACTGATCCAGGATATTATTACGGTATTAAAGGAGTTTAAGCAAAATGATATTGAGTATGTGGCTAAACGAAGGGTTACTTTGGGCGAAGAGCTTGAAGTAGAGCTTAAAAAATTAAGCGGAATGGAACTGATAGATGCACTATTGTTGGTTTGTTTAGTCGCAATTATTCTATATAATTTATATAAGCTTTATAAGAATGAAAGTTTATTGATCAGCCTGAATGGTTTGGCAGCTCAAGATTCGCATTCGAAAAGTCGTTTCCTTGCTAATATGAGCCATGAAATACGCACACCATTAAATTCGGTAGTTGGATTTTCTGAGCAGCTAGGCAAGAGTAACCTGAATGATGAACAGAGAGAGCAGGTAGACGCTATACGCAGTTCATCAGAGATGCTGCTCGAACTGGTTAATGAAATTCTAGATTTTTCTAAATATGAAGTAGGCGTAATAAATATCGAATCTGAGCCTTTCTCTCCGGAATCAGAGATTGCGGAAGTTTTTCATAGCATGAATGTTCTTGCAGAAAATAAGGATCTGAAATTAGAGAGTAAAATAGCTATCGATAAAAATATTTATTTAATTGGCGACCGTTTGCGTTTGAAACAGGTTGTTATGAATTTGCTAACCAATGCGATTAAGTTCACAAAAAGAGGGAAAATAACGCTTCGGGTTCAATTGGTAATAGATGGGAAAAAACAGGCGGTACTAAAAGTACAGGTAGAGGATACTGGTATAGGTATGGCCAGGGAAGACCTTGATCTGATATTTCTTGAATTCTCGCAAATCTATTCATCGGCTACAACACAACTTCAGGGAACTGGACTGGGATTAGCAATTTGTAAAAAGATAGTAGAACTGCAGGGTGGTAAAATAAATGTGAGCAGTGTACTTGGTAAGGGCTCCGTATTTAGTTTTGAAATCCCCTACCTTATTTCAGAATTTGCAGAGGAGCAACATGTTGATAAAGGAACGTCAACTGTTGAGAAGCTGAAAGGAAAGAAGGTGCTGCTGGTAGATGATAATAAAATGAATATTTTGCTGGTTCAAACAATATTAAAGCGGTGGGGCATGGAATATGATTCTGCTTATGATGGTAAACAGGCACTCGAATTATACAAGAAGAATGACTACAATATTGTGTTAACAGATATTCAGATGCCAGTGATGGGTGGGGTAGAGCTTACACATGAAATCAGATATAACGGGGATTTTGCGAAATCCGGAATTCCGATTTTAGGAATAACTGCCCATGTAATGCAGGAAAACAGAGAAGCCTACTTAAAAGCAGGAATGAATGATCTGGTACTAAAGCCGTTTTTAGAACAGGAATTGATGGACCAGATGCTTAAGTATATTTAAGGGATCTTTGTGTCTTCCGGATGCTGTGGCGGCAATACATCCACCTTTTTTTCTACAATAACAATTTTGGTATGCACTGCATATTTACTTGGTGCTATACCTTTATCATATCGTTCTGCATAGGCCTGTGTAAATTCAGCTCCAAAATATAATATGATAGAGGTGTAATAGATCCACAACAGGATTACAATTATAGAACTGGCAGCGCCAAATGCCGATGCAGGGTTGCCCTTTTCAATATAGATTCCAATTATATACTTACCCAAACTAAAAAGCAGTGCCGTAAACAGGGCCCCAACAATTGCTGGTTTCCATTTTAAATCAACATCAGGCAACACCTTAAAAATAATTGCGAAAATGCAGGTTACAACTGCCAGTGTTAAGGCATTGGTAAGGATTAGCATAAATAGCTCTGATACCTTTTCGACACCGACTTTAGACGCAAGCCCCACAAGTTTGTCGCCTATGCCTACTACAATACTATTTATAACAAGGGAGACGAGTAACAAAAATCCAAGCGAAGCAATTAGCGAAAAGGAGAGCAGTCTGTTGGTGATTAATTTTTTCCATCCCTTTTTTGGTACAGCCTTTACTTTCCAGATTAAATTAATACTGTCCTGAATCTCTATGAACATAGCCGTAGCACCAATAATAAGTGTAGTGATACCTATAATTAGCCCTAATGTACTTTTTCCCGAAACGTTTGATTGTTTTACGAATGATTTGAGTTGAGCAGTGGCATCCGGACCTACCAAATCTTGTATTTCAGAGAAGAGTTCCTCTCGCGGATCCATTTTATATTCTTGCACTGTTCCATCTACAGAGGTTTCTATTGTATGCTTAATATCTCCACCTAAAAACAAACTTGCTGCAGCAATGATAATAATGATAAGTGGGGTAAGAGAAAATATGGTGTAATAGGCTAGTGCCGCGCTTAGCTTCATCACCCTGTCTTCCATAAACCCTTTTCCAGCGGCTATAAATAAATGTGCTGTTGCTTTAACAAAATGAATAGCTTTTTTTAAGAATGTCATAATCAATATTAAAAAGGATACCCAATACCTATGTTATAGATTAAATTTTCTTTACGCCAGGTGCTGCTTCCAAAATCTACCTGATCTATTACCCAACGATTTCCAGGTTCAAGATAAGGTTTTCTGATAGGGAAGGCTACATCTAAGCGGATAACGAAGATCGATGCATCTACCCGGAGGCCGGCACCGGTGCCTACCGCAATTTCATCAAGTGCATCTTTAAAGTTAAAGCCTGACCCTGGTCTTAACGGATCTTCTTTTCTTAACCACACGTTCCCGGCATCTGCAAATAGAGCCCCATATAAAACACTAAATAATTTAAAACGTAACTCTGTGTTAACCATTGCCTTTATATCCCCACTTTGGTCGGTATAGTTATTAGTTTGGTTTGGCAGTTTGTAAGATCCGGGCCCCAATGACCTGGCTGCAAAAGCCCGGATATCGTTACTGCCTCCGGCAAAGAACTGACGCACAAAAGGGATAGATGTATTGTTCCCATATCCATATCCATATCCAAGATTTAAACGGCTTGCCCAGATCAGGTTCTTTGTGATTTTATAATAATCTCTAAAATCGGTTTCAACCCGTATAAATTGATTGATAGGAATGCCTAATACAGTCTTTTTGCCTTCATCGTTTTTTCCTGCAAATAAGCCCCATACGTTTCCACCAGTTTCAAGAGTTCCATTGAAATATATATTGTTTCTTCTGAAATCCTCCATCTGGTTGGTAAATGTGAAACTATAGTTGCTTCCTATAATAAACTGGCGTTCGAGATTCTTTTCCAAGCCGGGGTTTGCACTAAAGAGACTATCCCTTCTTGCCGTATCATTGGTTACGTTAGATGTTACGTAATTTATAGAGATAGGGTTAAAGCTATGTTCTTTATATAAATTCTCTTTCCAGTTATATCCAAACTCTCCTTTAAAGGAATTTAAACCGTATAAGGAACCTCTGTTTAGCGATTGGTATGATAAAGAAGCAATGGTTTTAGGAATAAACGCATTGGTACTGTTAAAGTTAAAGAAAGGGAGTATAAACCTTGGGAAGGTAAGCTTTGCTTCAGTAGTAAAAGAATATGAGTTTAGTCCTTTGGCCTGCCCGCTTACCTGGGTTTCGAATCCACCACTTACACTTACATCCAACTGCTCGCCACCTCTAAAAAGGTTACGGGTAGTTTGAGTTAACTTAGCTTCTGATCCGACAAAGTTATTGGATTTGCTGGTTCCGGTTAGTGAAAAGGAAAGAGAGTTTTTCTTTAAAGGGGTGAGGAAAATGTTAAGGTTTAGCTTATTGTTTCTAAAACTGTCGACAGGTAAAAATTCTGCTTTAACATTTTGAAAAATACCTATGTTAACCATTCTGTTTAAAGATTGGTTATGATCACGCCTATTGTACAATTCGTCTTTTTTGAAGAAAACCAAGCGGTCAAATAAGCCCGGCTTGTAGGTGTGTCGTGTATCATAAATATTAAAATCCTTGTATACTTCAGGAGTTGAATTTCTGATTGCGCTATCTCTTCTTAAAGAATAATTAGGGTAGATATTAATTTTATCAATGGTATAAGGTTTAAGGCCTGCATCAGGGGCAATGTCTTTTACTTTTATTCTGATATCTACCAGATGTTTGCCTACAGTACTATCAACCTGTAAAATCAAATAATCAGGATTAAAATAAAAATATCCCTGTTCCTTTAAATCATTGTCTATTCTGATCCGCTCATTTTTATAAGTTTCCAGGTCATAATTGTCGCCTACTTTTAATAGCGTTTTATCTTTATTCTGATTTATGATTTGGACTATACCTGTGCTATCTTTTGGGAATTCGACACTGTTAATTTTATATCTCGCACCGGTAACAACGGTATAAAGTGCTTTGCCTTTTTTACCACTAACTACAGTATCTCCGTTTACTTCAGATTGAAGATACCCCTGACTAATCAAATAACTTTTAAGCACAGCGTTGTTATAAGGGATTTTTACCTCGCTTAATAACACAGGCGGTTCGCCCACTTTATTGCGGAGCCAATACCGGATCCCTTTTGATTTTTTAGGTTCGCCGGCAAGATTGTACATGGCAAGTTTAAACTTTATGCCTAAAATTGACTTATTAGGATTAGGTCGTGTTTTATCAAGTAAAACCCCTTTAACCTCTTTCTGATTGTCAATTTTTGCTGTTGAATCAGGATTGATGTTAATGTCGGCACCGGTATATAAAATCTCCCCGGGTTTAAGGTTTTTGGTACTGCTACAGGCGCCAAAAATTAAACATGCAAGTATAAATAAGCCGGATTTAATTTGTTGTCTCATTTTTACGCCTCTCTTCATTTCTAAATCTTTTCTTTTTAGAGAAGTTTTGGAAAACCTCCCTGAATTTATTGTAATCAACCACTAAAGCAAATCCAAGCCCTGTTTCAATGATCTGTCCTTCAATTACGCCTTCATTCTGATTGCGTCTATAAGCTCTTAACCTGTATCTGCCATCACTGGAAAGAAGGTATTCCACATTAACATTTCCTGCAATATTGGTAGAACTCTGACCTTGCTGCTGAGGGCCTTCCAATCCAAAAGAACTACCAACGGTAACAATTAAACGATCGTTCAAGAGTTTTTTAGACAGACCGATCTCCAGATCTGTTTTTTGCGACTTGCTGCCTGATGCCGAATAGTCTTCAGATGAATTTAAACCAAAGTTTATATCTACACCCTTTATCAAATCGGATGCAAGATTGTTCAATTGTTCTGTTAATAGTTTACTTACGCTTGAACGGGCAATAGAAGAAACACTACTACCTCCGGCCAGACTTTGGAACGGATTGTCAGCAATAAACCTGTTGAACGCCAATAGTGCAAATACCTGCTTGTTCAGTTCGCTTTCATTCGTATTTACACTCTGTAATTTCGCATATACCTGACCATTGAGTGCACCCCGCTCATTTTCTGGTAAGTCTAATTTAAATTTGATGCTTGGCTTTAAAAGTTCACCCGTCATCATCAGGTATACCTGGAAAGGAAGTTTGGTTTTAGCCTCATATTGTGTTGGATCACCTATCAAGTCAATAGGAGCTGTATTAACTTCATATAATGCCGTTAAGTTTACATTGGCCTCCATAGGATCTCCAGTCCATACAATGCTGCTGCCTTGTTGCAGCTTAAAGTCCTTTTTAACAGGACCAACAGTCAGATTGTAACTGCCATCAGATACCTGATATCTTCCCGTTAAACTAGTCTTGCCGCTAGGGTCCATTGTTGCTGTTAAAGATGCTTGCCCTTTAACTTTTAGTGCATCACCGTTAGATGGATCCACCACTACATTTAATTCTGCATCCGGATCAATGTCGATAGTAGCACTTAAATTAAGTCCCTTGATTGGAGCTTTGCTTACGGAATCGCTAACGTTCAGTGCCTTTTTACCATTAAACGGCGGTGCGCTGAAATCTGTAAACTGTACAATACCTTCCTGATCAATTACCGAGGGATCATCAGGTGGCATAGCAAAGAAGAACTTAGTTTTATCTTCTACTTTAACGTTCATGTCTACATCAGGCTGGTTAAGATCGCCGCGAACCTTAATGGTACTGGTAACATAAACAGTACCGTAGATCATGTCGTTATCGGCAGCAGTAGAGTTCATAAGTCTAAAGTTGTTCGTTCTCATGTCCATGTTGAACCGAAAATCTTTATAGTCAGTAGTGAGGACACCACCGGTTATTACTGCCTTCTGATTTAAAGAATCTATAATGGTAAATCTATTGAAGTTTATCCCCTTATCAGTAAAACTTATAGACTCATTTGGCATTCTGAAATAAGAATTCACATAAGTTGCTGTAAATGCGGCCTGGTTAAATTTAACGTCGCCTAAAATTTTGGGGGCATCAAKGGKGCCTTTGATAGACAATTCTCCGGATATTGTACCCGTGCCATTCTTAATCTGTCCCATTGACACACTCTCTATTGCTTTCAGGTCAATTTTATCAATGTTTAAGTTAAGGTCAAGGGCACTCTGTGGTGAAGTATAGTAAAATCCATTAACCCTTAACTCGTGTACACCAGATAAGGCAATGTTAGTTTCATATGCATTCTCTGTATTGTTGTTTACAGCAACACGCAAGGTTCCAAACTCATCTTTCAAATACCTTAACCTATCTATTGTTAGATTTGCCTCAAACTTAGGTGTATCCATAAGCTCCTTTGCATCAATAGTGCCATTAATAGTACCACCAACCAAAGAACTGTCCTGCTCGGCAAACTTAGTAAGCGTTTCTATTTTGAAGTCTTTAAATTCAACTTTTAAAGGAGAGTTGGCAACAGTATCAGTACTGTTAATCCCTAAGAGCTGATTACCCTTACTCAGGTTAAATTGATTAGCTATAATACCCGACTGACCAAACTGAATGTAATTTTGAGGTGCGATGGCCCACTTTTCATAATTAAGCAAAAGCTTTTGAGGATCTAAACTGAACTGGTAGTCTTTGTTAATCGATTTAAAATTACCACCCAAAATATACTTGTCTTTCCGCTTACTGTCTCTTAAATAAATATTGAGAGCAAGGTTGTTATTTACAGCGTCGCCACTAATTTCGGTATTAAACAAATTAGCCGCAGAGCTCTGAAAACTTTTTATTTGTAATTTATAATTAAGCTTCTGCTCAGTGTTGTTCACATTAAGTTTAGTACTATCAATCCTGTAGCCACCATAAACTATCTGAGGAAAAGAGGCATTCATGAGTAAACTATCCTTCTGAGTATCAATTAAGCCATTCATTCTGGAAGGGGCAAAGGTGGTTAGTTCCGGTACAAAGTTCTGAAGGATTTTAGGATTGTAGAAATTTACGTAGAATCTAAAACGCTGATCAGGGATTTTAGTTACCTCGCCAAATTGATAGTATTTATTGATCTGGTTAATCACTGCGCTGCCGACATTGGTAAGTTGATATTTACCATCAATTTTGGCTCGCATAAACTCAGAACGAAGGGTAAGCATATTGTGTGTTTTGCTCGCTTCAGAATGCACTACAATGGTGTCTACATTGAAACGTTGGCCATCTTTAACTACCTGCAGGCCATTTACAAAAATATCACCGTTAAGGTAATCTGGATCAGCAGTTTTTACATCTGCATTAATTACCCCCGCTAACTTAAACTCACCTGGACTGAAATTTAATTTCTGTAGATCAACCTGTTTTAAATCCAAGTCTGCTTTTACTGCCGGATATTTGCCCGCAATATTTACGGCAGTGGTTAAATTAAAATTCAAATTGGTGTCGGCCATATTGCCTTTTAGATTCAATTTTTGCTGCTTGAAATCGCCACTTAAAAAGAGATCCTTATAAGTGTATTTGTTGTAGTATGCACTTATTAATTGTGCTTTAAACTGTGCCGAGGCAGTTTTAGGATCAAGCCCGGTTCCTTTAACGCTGGCTTTAGCCGTAATTTTGCCCAACTGGGCTTGCTGTTTAAGTAATCTACCTACATTAAAATTATTCAGGTTTACACTGGCAACATAGCTCTCCTTGCCTTTAGGACCTTTCATGCTTGCCAGTAACTTAGCCGATCCCATGTCGGTATTAATGTTAAAACCGGTATTGAAATTGGTCATTGAACCGGTAAACTTTCCGTTTGCAACAATCACATTAGGAAGCTCTATATTGGTTGGCAAAGTCTTTTTAGGGATAACTACCAAAAGATCTTTTTTGGTCATTGCAAACCTTTTGATGTTCATGTCAAAGTAAGCTTTATCCATATCAGGGAGTCCTTTTATCCTGCCACTCACATCAATGTTTGTGCTTTTTAACCCCGAAATCTGCAGTCGGGGAATTACAAGGTTATTCATATAGCCACTAACATTGGCATTTACTTTTATCTTCTCATTTCTGTAGTTTTCCGGGACCGCATCACTAAAGTAAGCAGCGTCTTTTAAGCCAATAGTTGTGTTTTTAACAACCATTGAAAGCTTTACCCTTTCCGGATGTTTGGTTAAATCATCAAGAGAAGAGTAATTTAATTCTGTAACGTTTTCTATTGATGTATTAGGTGTTTTTAGTAAGAAGTTATTCACCTTAATTGCCTTGTCGGAGTATACAACATCTCCTCTTAGCTTAGATAATTGAAAACCACTCTTCTCCTTAAACACACCTTCTTTTACATTGATTTTTATACCAGTATCACTATAGCCAAGCGCATCAGCTACTAAGGTAAGGCCGGTAAACTTTAAATGGTTAAAGTCCATTCCTTTAGTAGGTTTAGCTCCAAGATTATCAAACTGTACATTGTTCTCAGTTAAGCTTATATTGTCAACCAGTAATGACAGGGGTGAAGATTTCTCTGCAGTATCCGCTTTTGTCTCTTTCCCGGGTTTAACCGGTTTTAATGCAAACAGGATATTTGATTTGCTTAGCTTTGCGTCATTTATTTTGTACCTGCCATTTTTAACGTCTGCCAGAAGCTTGGTTAAAGACAAGTCATTAACATTAACATTCGCTTTATTAGTTGTGGAGCTGAAGTTTATTTTGGTATCATTTAGTTTGGCATCGTCAATTTTATAATTGCTATTGGTAAGGTCAATAAACAGCTGAGTTAAGGCTAGCTTGTTCAGATCAACATCCGCATTCATACCCGAAATCCGATCGTCGAATCCTATTTTTATATTGTTGAAAGCAAAGTCCTGAATCTCTACAAGTGGTAATTTACCGGATTCTGTTTTTGCTGTGTCTATGCTGTTTTGTAAGTGAGCCTGTAACTGTGTAAGCGGTTTTTGCTGCAGGTATTTTAAGGAGGTGTTTTTTAAGGCTAAAGATTTGATGACATAGTGTTGATTATTGAGGTCGAAATCTTTTATGTTTGCAGTAAACTCACCCAGGTTTAATTTTACATCATTTCCAGCAACATCATCACGATAAACGATACCAATGTCTTCAAAAGCCACCTTTTCAATAGAAAATTTGAGAGTAGATGTGGTGTCTTTTGCAACTTCTTCTTCTGGCTTTTCTTGCTCAGACATAAACGCATCTACCAGGAAAGAAAAGTTGAATGAGGTATCGGGGTTTATGCGGGTAACATTGGCCCTTATTTTTTGCAGTGAAATATTGTTGATCTCTACCTTATTACTTAAAAGTTTAAATAAGTTAATGTCTACAGAAAGTTTTTGTGCATATAGCAGGGTGTCTCCTTTTCTATCTTCAATATAAAATTTATTCAGCACCACATCCTTTGGTAATGCAATTTTTATACTCTCCAGACTTACCTCAGTTTTGGTTTTATCCTTTAAATAATTTATTGCTTTATCCTTTACAAAATTTTGTACCGCCGGAATGTTTAGGGAAAGTGCAATAAGGACAACCAGCATAATGATGCTTGCTACTATCCAAAGTATGATTTTAAGACTTTTACGAATATATATATTCAATTGAAATGCGTTTAATAGGGTTTTAAATCTATGATTACAGCACTAAAACCATGCCATCGGCGTCAAAATTAGGCTTCTTACTTATATMTACAATCTAAATAATTAAATTGTTTAAATCAAGGGATAAAATTGTTGTTAATCTATTGTTAGAAAATTACGTATGTTTAAATATGGATCAGAAAAATTTTGTTGTTAGCTATCAAACTTTTAAGTCCTTAAATGAGCTAAGTGCATCAGATCAGGAATTATGTTTAAAGGCCGAAGAGGCATTGAAATCATCATACTCACCTTATTCGAATTTTAAGGTTGGGGCAGCTTTAAAATTAAGTAATAAGCAGTTGGTTCTTGGTAGTAACCAGGAAAATGTGGCCTATCCTTCAGGGCTTTGTGCAGAGCGCGTTGCACTATTTACAGTTGGTGCTGCTTACCCCGAAGCGGCTGTTCAGGCTATGGCAATTACTGCAAAAAGCAGTAATTTTGTTATCCAGAAACCTGTTACCTCGTGCGGTGCATGCTTGCAGGTAATGGCCGAATTTGAACAGAAGCAAAAGCAGGAAATTGAGGTGCTTTTTTACTGTATAGGGGGCGAAATAATAAAAGTAAAAGGGATTAAAAATCTATTGCCTTTTGTGTTTGTTGAAGAGCGGTTGGAAAGGTAAAACATCAATTCATAAAATAATGCCTGAAAATTATGAAAATCTAGTCCATTAACCCGAAAAAGATAGGTTATTAACTAAGAACTGTTAAAAACTTCTGTTCTTAATATTTCATTCCAACCCTTATATTTACAAAATCCAATCCTTTTTTGATGAGCGACGAAATAGAAAACAACATAAACGAAGAAAGTACACATACTGTAATCCCTATCAACGGGCTTTATGAGAACTGGTTCCTCGATTATGCCTCTTACGTAATTCTTGATCGCGCGGTTCCACACATCAACGATGGTTTAAAACCGGTTCAGCGACGCATTATGCACTCTTTAAGAGAGATGGATGATGGACGTTTTAATAAGGCTGCCAATGTTATCGGAAATACCATGAAATATCACCCTCATGGGGATGCTTCTATTGGCGATGCAATGGTGCAAATTGGTCAAAAGGAACTGCTGATAGATTGCCAGGGTAACTGGGGTGATCCGGTAACTGGCGACAGTGCCGCTGCGGCCCGTTATATCGAAGCGCGCTTGTCTAAATTTGCAAACGAAGTAGTGTTTAATCCAGATACTACCGTTTGGCAATTGAGTTACGATGGACGTAACAACGAACCCATTACTTTGCCGGTTAAATTTCCTTTGCTATTGGCCCAGGGGGCAGAAGGTATTGCGGTAGGTTTGGCTACCAAGGTTATGCCTCATAATTTTCTGGAACTGATTGATGCTTCCATCGAATCTTTAAAAGGAACCAGACCAAATATTCTCCCTGATTTCTTTACTGGCGGTATGGCCGATTTCTCGGCGTATAACGAAGGTATGCGCGGAGGTAAAATCAGGGTAAGAGCAAAAATTACAGAAAAAGATAAGAAGACCCTCGTAATAACCGAAATACCATACAGCACAACAACAGGTTCTGTAATCGATAGCATATTATCTGCTAACGATAAGGGTAAGATCAAGATTAAGAAAATTGAAGACAATACGGCACAGAATGTAGAGATTGTCATCCATCTTGCTCCTGGTATCTCACCTGATGTAACTATTGACGCGTTGTATGCTTTCACTTCATGCGAAGTTTCTATATCTCCAAATACTTGTGTTATCAAGGATGATAAACCTCAGTTTTTGAGTGTTAATGATATCCTTATCGAGAATACTCATAATACCAAGAATCTGTTAAAACAAGAATTGGAAATTAAGTTGCATGAATTGCAGGAAAGAATATTCTTTAGCTCACTACTAAAGATCTTTATTCAGGAGGGCATGTACAAAAATGCGGACTATGAGAATTCTGGTAATTTTGAAACGGTTGTTGAGGTATTGAATCTTTTATTCGAACCATTCAAACCCGATTTGTATAGGGAGATTCAGCCGGAAGATTTCAAAAAACTTATTGATAAACCAATGAGTAGCATTACCCGCTTTGACGTTAAAAAGGCGGATGATCAGATGAAAGCTTTAGCTGATGAGATCAAAGTTGTAAAAAATCACCTTCGTCACCTAACAGATTATACCATTGCCTGGTTCCAGAAACTTAGAGATAAGTATGGTAAAGGTAAAGAGCGTAAAACAGAGATTCGTTTATTCGATAGGGTAGAGGCATCTAAAGTGGCTTTAGCCAATGTAAAACTATACCTGAACCGTGAAGATGGTTTTGTGGGTACTGGTTTGCGTAAGGATGAATTTGTTGCAGATTGTTCCGATATTGATGAAATAATCGTCTTCAGAGAAGATGGTAAATGTATCATCACCAAGGTGGCAGATAAAACCTTTGTTGGTAAAGGAATTCTGCATGCACAGGTGTTTAAAAAGGGTGATGAACGGACCATCTATAACATGGTTTATAAAGATGGGGCCAGCGGCGTTTCGTACATTAAACGTTTCGCTGTAGTTGGTGTAACCCGCGATAAGGAATATGACCTCACCAAAGGAAGTAAAGGTTCTAAAGTATTGTATTTTACAGCCAACCCAAATGGAGAAGCTGAAGTGATTACGGTTCAGTTAAAACCACACACTAAACTTAAGAAACTTCAATTTGACCTTGATTATGCTGAAATAGCGATTAAAGGGCGTGCCTCTCAGGGTAATATTGTATCTAAGTATCCTATCAAAAAGATCCTGTTAAAAACAAAAGGAGTATCAACACTTTCCGGCCTTAAGATATGGTATGACGATTTGCTTAGAAGACTTAATGTTGATGGAAGAGGGAAATACCTTGGTGAATTCGATGGTGATGATAAAATATTACAGGTTCATAAAGAGGGATGGTATGAGCTGAGTACATTCGAATTGAGCAATCACTTTGATGCAGATCTGATACTGATCCAGAAATTTGATCCTGAAAAACCATTTACTGTTGTACAATACGAGGGGAAAGCTAAAAATTATTTCATAAAGAGATTTGTATTTGAATCAATTGCCGTAGGTAAAAAAGGTACTCTGATTAGTGAAGAGAATGGTTCGAGATTCCTTTACCTGACCAGCAATCCAGAAGCAGTATTAACGGTTGATGTACTTAAAGGTAAAACGCAAATCCCGGAAACATTAGAAATAGTGTTAGCAGAGTTTATTGATGTAAAGGGTATAAAGGCTAACGGAAACAGGATCACTCAACATGACGTAAAAAATGTGAGTATTTCTAATCATGAAGAACTGGAATTAGTTCTGGAAAGCAAGGTCAGTATTCCAGATGCGTCTGCTAATGAAGAGCAAGCTGAAGGAGAAACTTCTGAAACAACAGCGGATGTAGCTACAAGTGGGGAAGAGGAAAATATCCAGGAAGTAGAGGAAAGCAATGTCGAGCCGGAAGAGCCGGAAGCTGTTTCGGAAGAACCTGAAGTCGAACAAGAGGAGGCATCACCTGTTGCGAAAAAGCCTTTTGTTGTCGCCAAGGAACCAAAGCCTGTTTCAAAAGAAGAACCTGTAGGAAAGGTTGAAGAAAAGCCATCTGAGGAGGCGGCAGAGGGAAAACCAAAAAAAGCGTGGGGAACACCTAAAACGCCAGAAAAAGAATCAAAGGCCAAGCCTGAAGGTAAAGAAGAGCCTAAAGCTCAGCCGAAACCTATGGCTAAAGAAACCCCAGAGACAAAGAAGGATGAGAAAGATATTCCGGCAAAAGAAATTAAGTTTGAGATCACTAACCCTGACGATATAGAAATTGACGATAAGGGGCAGTTAGGCTTGTTTTAGTCTTAATGTCCTGATCTTCGTTATTTTGATCATTAAATTTTTGTCATTTTCTGGCTAAGCATTGCCGGATTTTGAATAAKATAAATATATTTGTCAGATTACACATCACAATTAAAGGATAGATACTACTTAGGTTTATGTTGAAAAAATTAACGGGCATTCTTATTTTACTTTCATTTTTGCTGGTAAAGCATGTGTCGTTATTTACTGTAACCGACCATAAACAAACAGTATCGATCCATCATACTGATCAAGACTCTGAGAACTCAGAGGAAGAGAAAGAATTAAAAAATCTGGAGCTTACGGATGATGTTTTTATTCATCAGCCAATTGTAGATCTGGCGCATACCTTAACCTCAAAAAAGGTTAATTATAGCTTTGTATCGCCTACGGTTACCTCGGTTATTTCGCTACCATACCCCCCTCCTGAAATCTGATTGTAAATACACTACAATTAAGATTCAAATATTACACAATAATTTTATTTTATGAGATATCCTTTAGTATCAAAAGGTGCCGTATTAGGCATTTTATTAAGCGCAGCTGCATTTTCAGTAAATGCACAAAAAATTGAGGAGCAAGAGTTAAAAGTAAACGTTGATAAGATTTCTAATTCTACTGAACACTTAAAAAACCTGCAACCCGTAACTTTTAAATACGATGTACAGAAGTACAAACATCTTAAATTACCAGCTGGCGAGCAATACGGCTTCCTCGCCAGTAACGTACAATCAGAATACCCTGCTATGGTTTATGAGGCTACTAAAATGTACAACCAGGGTAAGAACAATTCAAAAGTTGCAAGATATAGCGAAGTGCAATCAGAAAATCTGATTCCCGTACTCGTGGCAGCTATTAAAGAGCAGCAGGCAGAAATTGAGTTGCTCAAAAAAGAATTAAACCTCTTGAAAGAGAAGTCTAAATAGGTAGTTTTTTGTTTTAGTATCTTTGAAAAAGCCATCGAAAGATGGCTTTTTAATTAATTCTGTTTTTAGATTGCTGCATTGGGTTTGTTGCAGGCATCTGTTGCTCCTTAAACAATTCAAACCTGGTAGACTGGCTTTTTCTTGGCCAGGAGTTATTGCTCTCATCAATATCGGCAGTTTCTCTATTTGGATCTAACTGTACTGAAACAACTTCCTTATCCTTAGCAAAAACTTTGGTTATCTTGTTTTCATTCTTTCTCCATACATAGGCAGGAATTCTATCTGTTTCTTTACTGCCATCCTTAAATGTCCATTCAATGATCAATGGCATCACTAAACCACCTAGGTTCGAGAATTCGAGTTCGTAAAAGTTCTTTTTGCTCTCATAGATTTTTTTCTCTTCAGTACCTAACGAGTTATAATAGTTTTGAAATTGCTCGTCGGCCGTTTTGCTTACTTCAAAGCGATCAAACTTATTATAAAAATCAAGCAAACTTGTGTCTTGCTCAATGGCAAACTTTATACCCTCGGCCTTATTGCGTTCTCGGCCCAGATATTTGTTGTCTTTTTCATATGCTTTCTTGCTTTCTGCATTTTCAACTGCTTGTTTCATGCTGTTCATGCGATAATAGCGCACCTCGTTCAATGAAATGTCTACGGGATCAGTACTAAAGAACCAACCTCTCCAAAACCAGTCAAGGTCAACTGCCGAAGCATCTTCCATTGTTCTGAACAAATCGGCAGGAGTAGGGTGTTTAAATGCCCATCGCTTTGCATACTCTTTAAAAGAATAATCAAAAAGCTCCCTGCCCATTATGGTTTCTCTTAAAATGTTTAGCGCTGTGGCTGGTTTAGCATAAGCATTAGGGCCAAAATTTACAATGTTCTCGGAATTAGTCATAATCGGCTCCAGCTGGTCTTTCGGCATTTTCATGTAGTCTACAATCTTATGTGCTGGTCCTCGTTGAGAGGGATAATTATTGTCCCATTCCTGCTCTGCCATAAACTGGCAAAAAGTATTTAGGCCCTCATCCATCCAGGTCCATTGTCTTTCGTCGGAGTTTACAATCATGGGGAAAAAATTATGACCCACCTCATGAATAATTACACTGATTACACCATATTTAAGTGACTCCGTGTATGAACCATCTTTTTCTGCACGGCCATGATTAAAGCAAATCATAGGATATTCCATTGCATTGGAGGCTTCAACAGATATTGCAACAGGATATGGATAGGGAATGGTGTGTTTAGAATACGATTTTAAAGTATGCGCAACCACCTTGGTCGAATACCTGCTGTATATCGGGTAAGCTTCGGGGCCATAATAAGACATGGCCATTGTTTTTTTTCCGTCGATATAAGTTGCCATAGCATCCCAAACCAATCTTCTTGAAGATACCCATGCAAAATCCCTTACATTTTCGGCCACATAAGTCCATGTCTTTTTCCCGGTTGCCTTTTTTGTAATAGCGGATTTTGCTTCACTAAGATTTATAATTTCCAGAGGAGCTTTTGCTGTTTGTGCTTCATTCCATCTCCTTAAGCTGGTTGCGCTTAAAACCTGTGGATAGTTCTGGCATTCGCCTGTTGCACCAACTATGTGGTCTGCCGGAACAGTCAGGTTCACCTTGTAGTTTCCAAAAACCAAGGCAAACTCTCCTCTGCCCTCGAATTGCTTGTTTTGCCATCCCTGGAAATCAGAATAAACAGCCATACGCGGAAACCATTGTGTAATGGTAAACAAATAATTGTCGTCTTGAGGAAAATACTCATATCCACCTCTTCCATGTACAATCTTACGATCAGAGATGTTGTAATTCCACGTTATTTTTAATTTATACTTTTCCTTAGGTTTAAGCACGACAGGCAAATCAATCCGTAACATGGTGTTGTTAATCACGTAGGGAAGAGGAGTGCCCTTCTCATCGGTAATTTTAATGATCTTAACACCAAGATCATCATCGCGGCCAATAATATCAGAGAAGTCATCTAATGTCATCTTCTCTTTTATTTTGCTGGTTTGTGTAAGCTTATTGTCGCTTGTAGCTTTGTTCTGATTCTCGTCAAGCTGAACCCACAAATAACTTAAAGGATCTGGCGAATTATTATAATAAGTGATCGTTTCAGATCCATTTAAACGCAGGTTCTTTTCATCCAGTTCTGCATTAATCTCATAATCTGCCCTTTGCTGCCAATATGCAGGGCCGGGTGCGCCAGATGCAGAGCGGTAATAGTTTGGATCAGAAAGGATTGTGCCTAGCTGTTCAAATTTATTACCGTGGTTTGAACCCGGATTATTTAATGATTGTGCGTATATACCGACATTGAAAAACAATGCGGCAGTTAGAAGTAACGGTTTCTTCATTTTGTTAGTTAAGGATTGCAGGTAACCGTTCGGCGGCCACTACAAATGATATACCAAATATAGCGGATGAAAGGAAGAAATTCCAGTCCCACCGCTTAATTTTTACGATCATAATAAGGATAAATGAAAGTATGAGTACACCGAAAACGATTAGTATCTGCCCAAATTCCAGCCCAAGGTTAAAGGCAAGTAACTCCACAACGATGTTGGTAGTTTTGCCAAGCAGACTTTTTAAGTAATTTGAGAAACCCATGCCATGTATTAGTCCAAAGATGAGTGCTAATGTATATTTTAACCTTATGGCCTTGGGCTTGGGCTTTTTATTAAGGATGTTGGCTAACGCAGTTATCATAATTGTAACCGGAATTAAAAATTCTATAAGTGCGGTGTTTACGTGCACAACATTTAACACACTTAGGGCTAAAGTTATGCTGTGGCCAACGGTAAATGCGGTAACCAAAATTAGTACTCTTTTCCAATCGGAGAGGGTGTATACACCACAAAGAGCAAGTAAGAAAAGTATATGATCGTAGCCTTTCCAGTCTAAAATATGGTGCCAGCCAAGATCAAAATAGAGATTGAAATCTTGCATTATAGTTTAAAGTTGTAATTTTGAATACAGAATAGCAAGAAATATTCTATTTTATATCTACCTATACAAAATGTTACAACTTATTTTATTTTTTTGGTTAAATATTTTTCATCCATTTTACGTTAGCGTAACCGAGATAGATCATAATCAAAAAACAAAAACTGTTCAGGTAAGTGTGCGTGTATTTTTTGATGATTTTGAAAATGCGCTTGATAAGCGTTATAAAACAAGTATCAATATTTTGAAGCCTAAAGATCGTAAACAGGTAGACGGGCTTATTTCCGATTACATAAAAAGCCACCTGCAGATTAAGGCTAATAATAAATCGCTTACGCTAAAGTACCTGGGATATCAAATTGAAGAGGATGCCGCATGGTGCTATTTTGAAAGTGAAAAAATAGAAAGCATCGAAAAGCTAGAGATTCAAAACGACATACTGTTTGAACAGCACGATTCACAGATCAATATGATTCATGCTACAGTTAATGGAAAGCGAAAAAGTACCAAACTTGATAACCCGGAAAAATCAGTCGCGTTTTCTTATTAATCCTAAATAAAAAAGGGAGCAACTGCTCCCTTTTAATTAAATCTTTACACAGTTTACTGGTATTGAATGTAAACCGGAACTGGTTTCAATTTCATCAATTCCTCTGGAGTCATTAAGCGCTTAGGATCTTTTTTCAAATCATTTTTATAGAACAATTTGAAGCCCGTAAACTGAACAGGCTCAGAGAAAATAAAGTGACGGTAAGTTCCTTTTTTAAGTTCTGGCTCACCCCATCCGTCCATATGCATTACAATTTGAACTTCCGGACGAAGTTTTATGTTTTGAGAATTGGTAACCATCTTTTTTGTGAAACGGTGAACCACAAATACTTTTGGAGGCAAGTTATATTTCTTTACAAGATTAGTTAAATACTGAGAAACATAGTTGATATCGGCAGCATCGTAAGTTCCGATTTTTTTACCTGGAAGCGAACCATCTTTCATAGAAAACTCAGGATCTATACCTAGATGCACAAATGGTAATTGTAAGTATTTTTCTATATGCGGCAATTCAGCCTTGATGTTGCTTAGTGCTACCTGTAAATCTAGAAATACAATAGTATTAGGACGCATTTTAGCAATGCTTAATACAGAGTCAATCTGTGAGTTGGCCATACGGTTAATGTACTTCCCATCTCTGCCCGGCGTACCACTTGCTACAGCAGCAATGTAATGTAAACCTGGCTGTACGGGAGTAGTAGGATCAACTTTTTCCCAATGTTTAACTTCAGCATCCAATCTTTTCCACATCTCTTTTGGAGCATATTCGCCCAGGGCACCCATTTTTTTAGAGTGTAAATTTCCATAATAAACAACAATACGTTTAAATGGAAGTATAGCACCTGCAAGTGGGTATGGTTGTTTTTTAACCGGCCATTTACCAGTGGTATCACCATTGGCTAACTTTGCCATAATTGCATCATACTTTGCAGTGTCAATCGGTCCCCGCAAATCTTCTTTTGTTTCGGTTGCTGTCGAATCTCCAGGAGCATTTTTTGTTTGGCCATTGGCCTTTTTAACGTCCGAGGTGCAGCTTATAAATACACCAATTGAAGCCATTCCGACTAAAAGCATCCCTGCTAGATGAGATAATTTCATTTTTTATACTTGTTTTTTATGGTAAGATAAGATGTAAATGTCAGTTCCAAGCCAACAATAAAATTTTTTACAAGTATACCACTATACATAGTAATAAAAAAGCTGGTTATCAGGGTTAATTAAAATATTTCTATTTATTATTTGTAATTAGTCTAAATAAGTTCTTATACTTGCGGTGTTATTTAAAATTATTCTAAATAGATTGTTAATGAGAATTGGCTTACTGTTAATGGCTGTATTTTTTATCGTTTCAACTACACAAGCACAAGATAAAGGTGCCGACAAGGAATTGAAAAGCGATACCACAGCTAATTCCCTAAAGGAAGTTGTAGTTACGGGCGAATATCAACCTCAATCATTAAGAAATTCAGTTTACAGAACACGTGTTATTAATTCAGAGCGTATTCGCTTGCGTGCTGCAACAAATATTCAGCAAGTATTAAATACAGAATTAGGCTTCAGGTTTTCTAACGACATGGCGTTAGGTACAAGCGACGTAACTTTAATGGGCATGTCGGGCAGAAACGTTAAGATCCTTTTAGATGGTGTGCCAATGATAGACAGGGGAGATACCAGAGAAAGTTTAAACCAAATAGACATCAACTCCATTGAGCGCATAGAGATAGTAGAAGGGCCACTCTCGGTTTCTTATGGTACCGATGCACTTGCTGGTGTAATCAATATCATTACAAAAAAAGCAGTTAAAGAAACATTAAGCCTTAATGCGAGGGTGCAAGAGGAAACAGTGGGGGATGAGTACTCAGCGTTCAGTAAAAAAGGTTCCCACTTGCAACACGTAGGAGCAAGCTGGCAAAATAAGCGTTGGAGTGTTCTTGGAGGTGTAACCCATAACGATTTTAATGGTTTTAACAGTGCACCTGCTTTGGCTACTGCAGCGCAGATCGCTGCTGATATTAATAGGTGGAAACCTAAAGAGCAATGGTTGGGAAATGGCCGTCTGGGTTATAATAGTGATAAGTTAAATGTATGGTACCGAATGGATTATGCTGATGAGACTATTTTAAGCAAGGGTGGCTATAACCCAAACATTTTTAAGTCTGTTAATCAAAAATACATCACCAATAGATATACCCAGCAAATACAAAGCGATTATAAGCTAACTGAGAAATTGCAGCTTAGTGGAATACTTGGTTATTCCAACTTAAAACGTACTACCAGAAGTGTGCTGCATGACTATTCTACAGGAAAGGAAGAATTGTCTACCGGTGCCGGCGAACAAGATGTATCTAAATTCCAATCTACATCGGTCCGAGCAACAGCTCAGTATAGGTTATCAGACCAATGGTCTTTTCAACCTGGTATCGAGATTAATCTGGATGGTTCAAGTGGAGCAAGGATTAAAGGAGATCCCTCTATTCATGATTATGCTTTCTTTATATCTTCTGAGTGGAAGGTTACAGATGGTATAACCATAAGACCGGGTGCCCGCTTTATTAAAAACTCAGTTTACGATGCCCCCCCTGTAATTCCATCACTTAATACAAAATTCAGGTTAAATAAAGATCTTGATTTGCGTTTGGGTTATGCAAGTGGTTTCCGCTCGCCTGCCTTACGCGAACTTTATTACGATTTCTTTGATGCCAGCCATTCTATTTTAGGAAACGAAAACCTTAAAGCAGAACAGTCACATAGTTTGACCGGATCGCTGACTTTTACCAGGTCGCATAATGAAAATGCTGATTTCCGCTCAGTTGTAAGTGGCTTTTATAATACTTTCAGAAACAGAATAGATTTTGGCCTTTCTGCTGCTGATCCTACAATTACTACTCTTATAAACGTTTCTCGCTACAAAACAACTGGAGGAACTTTTGAAAATACTTTAACGCTTAATGATTTTCAGGTTTCTCTGGGCCTTTCCTATATCGGTATTAATAACCGTTTCGTAGCCGATGCTCCAAAACCTGGTGAATCTGATGAATTTGCATGGACTCCTGAGGTGAACAGCAACATCACTTACACCTTTTCCAGAATTGGTGCAACTGTAAATCTGGCCTATAAATTTTCAGGAAGAAGGCCTTTTTATCAGCTCAATACGAACAATGGAATAKAGCAGGTAACACTTGAGAAAACCGGTTCTTATAGTACAGCAGATCTGATGATCAATAAAAAGATATTYAAATCTCTTAATCTGAATGCAGGAGTTAAAAACCTGTTCGATGTAACTACCATTAGCAGCACATCAGTTGCAACTGGTTCGGCACACTCAACGGGTGGCCCGGTTCCATTGAATTATGGACGCTCATATGTTGTAGGGTTAAGTTTTAATTGGAACAAGAATTAGATTATTAATCATTATAATACGTATAAAATCATGAACAAAATTACTAAACTCGTTGCCCTATTGTGTTTTGCTACAGTCTTTACTTCTTGCAGTAAAGATGACGATCCAATATTGGAGGTTCCGGTATCTGATGGGACAACATTAACTCTAAATGGAATAGCTGGTGCCGAAGCAGGCAGTAGTGCTGCCAACAGTGTTTATGTAGATTTAAGTGGAGCCCAACAAACAACCGTGCTTCGTAACAGCTGGGCTTTAGGTTTTTATTCTGGTAATGATTTTAAAGTTGTTCTGAACGGAACTTCAGGGGCATCGGCAAAGAAGCTAGATAAGACAGATTTAAATGCCGTAACTGAAGCAGATTTTAACCTGTCTGATTTAACGATTGCGCTTGGCGAGACAGGTGCTAAAGCTGAAATTGAATTTAAGAAATTTGATGACCCCAGAGAAGCCAGCATCCTTAATAAAACTGCAATTGAAACCATCTCTGCAACAGATTCAGAAAATAAGGTCTATATAGTTAGTCCGGTTGGTGGTAGTCATAGCTCAGTAATAAGTGCAGAGACCGTTTACAAAGTAAGGGTTCTTCGTAAGGCCAACGGGTATACTTTGCAATATGCTAAGCTAAAGGAAACTACTTTTAAATCTGTTGATATTGTTAAGGATGCAAATTCTAACTATAGCTTTTTCTCTCTTACTGATGGAAAAAGTGTAAATGTGGAGCCTGTAAAAGCCAACTGGGATCTGGTATGGACCTGGACCATGTATTATGGTACAAATGCGGATGGTATTTTCCCATATAGCTTTTCTGATATCGTTTTTACCAATAGCCTAAATGGTGTTCAGGTAGCTCAAGTTAAAACTTCGGTAGTAAGTTACGCAGATTTTTCTGAGTCGAACCTTAATGCTTTATCGTTCAGTGCAAACCGAGATGCAATTGGTGATAAATGGAGAAATACAACCGGTACCGCAGTAGGTGTAAAAACTGATTCGTTTTACGTTGTAAAAGATGGCGCCGGTAATATATACAAATTGAAATTTAACAGTTTTCATGCAAGCGACGGTGGAGTGCGCGGCAAGCCTGTAGTAGAATATAAACTCGTTAAAAAAGGATAAAAGTTTGGTTTAGTTTGGTTAGATGAGGATGCTTTCGGCCCCCCCGGAAGCTCCTCTTTTTAAACATTTATTATGAAAAAAATAGGATTGCTGATGGTAGCTGTTGCCATGTTTAGTGCATGCAGGAACACTACCGAAAATAACACTGTCAGGCAATTGCCGGATAGTGTGAAAATTGTTTCTTTAAATGGAACTGTAAGTGAAATAGTTGCCGGACTGGGTTTAGAAAAAAACATTGTAGGAACGGATATAACAAGCAGCTATCCCGAAAGCTTAAAAAGCAAGCCTAAGGTAGGCCACAGTAGTAAGGTCAATGTTGAGGGTGTTTTGTCGCTTCAACCTAATATCGTTGTGGCGATTGATAAAGAAGTATCTCCTCAACTTGCCGCCCAGTTTAAAACCGCGGGCATTAAATTAGTATTGTTTAAACAAGAATTCTCAATAGATGGGGCTAAGAACTTAATCCGTTCCGTTGGCGATAGCCTATTGCAGCAGACCAAGGCAGATTCCCTAATTAAGGTATTTGATGCGGAAGTAGCGGCTACTCAAAAACAAATAACAAATACAAAAAAAGCTAAAGTACTGTTTATTTATGCCCGAGGCACAGGAACAATGATGGTTGGCGGCTTAGGTACACAAGTTGATAAAGTGATTGAATTAGCCGGAGCACAAAATGCGGTAACAGGATTTTCTGAGTATAAGCCTTTAACCTCCGAAGCACTTGTTAAAGCCAACCCCGATGTAATCTTGTTGTTTGATGATGGTTTGCAAAGTTTAGGCGGTACGCAAGGTTTGGAAACAGTTCAGGGTATAGCGCAAACAAATGCAGGTAAAAACAAGAAGTTCATCACTATGGATGGTGCTTTGCTAACCGGTTTCGGTTTGCGTTTAGGCAAGGCAATAACAGAATTGTCTGGTAAAATCAACAACGCAGTTAAGTAGAGAAAATAGAGGTGATTAAAAAAACAGGATATATTATTGTACTGCTTGCGGTAGTTCTGGTCGTAACCATGGTGGTTTCTTCCTGCATTGGTGCTGTGGATATCAGTTTCTCTGAACTGCTATCTATCATAAGTTACCATACAAGATTATCCGATCATCAGGGCTTTACTTCGCAACAGGAATCAGTGTTTTTTAATCTTCGTCTGCCAAGAGTGCTGTTGGGTAGCCTTATTGGCGCCGGATTGGGCGTTTCAGGAGCTGCCATTCAGGGGTTGTTTCGCAACCCCCTTGCCGAACCTGGTTTAATAGGAATATCATCGGGTGCCACATTGTTTGCTGTAATTATGATCGTGCTTGAGATAAATATTTTTAAAAATCTAACAGGTACATTAAGTTTTTACGCCTTATCTATTGCAGCATTTATTGGTGCCGGTATTACTACGATGATTGTTTATCGCATTGCGATGAAGAATGGTAAAACAGTTATCACAACTTTATTACTGGCCGGATTGGCAATTAATGCATTGGCAAATTCGTTTATTGGATTAATGACGTACATGGCTACCGATGCACAATTAAGAAACATTACATTTTGGAACCTTGGAAGTCTAGGCGGGGCTAGCTGGCAAACTGTTAGTGCATTATTACCCTTTGTTTTAATTCCTATTGTTACGCTTCCTTTTTTTGCCAAATCTTTAAACGCATTGGTCCTTGGAGAACCCCAGGCTTTGCATATGGGTGTAAATGTTAAAGTAGTTAAACGGATGATTATTATTCTGGCCACCATGGCTGTGGGTGCTTCTGTTGCCATGGCCGGAATTATTGGATTTATCGGCTTAATTATTCCACATATTATAAGGATGACATTTACTGCTGATCATAGACTGGTAATTCCTGGATCAGCATTGCTTGGTGGGGCTTTGTTAACCGGGGCCGATCTTATTGCAAGAACAATAGTTGCTCCGGCGGAACTTCCAATAGGCATATTAACTGCAATGATTGGTGTGCMTGTGTTTATATATATTATTATTTCTGAGAAAAATAAAAACAACCTATAGATGATCCGAGTAGAAGAACTTACCTATAAAGTAGGAAACAGGAAACTGGTAGATGGGTTGAGCTTTGAGGCTCACTCTGGTGAAATGCTGGCTATTTTAGGTGCTAATGGTGCCGGTAAAAGTACTTTAATGAAATTGCTTTGCAGAGAGATAAGGCCATCGGCAGGTAAGGTTTTTATTAAGGGAAAAGAGCTGATGAATTACAGGCTCGAAGACCTGGCAAAGACAAGAGCTGTGCTTTCTCAGCACAATACGATTTCAGTTTCTTTTATTGTTGATGAACTGGTAATGATGGGAAGATATCCACATTTTGATCAGAAGCCAGCTGCCAACGATTTTTCGGTGGTAAGAAGAGTGATGCAGGATACAGGAATAAGCCATTTGTCGGGCCGAGATTATAATACGCTGTCAGGTGGTGAACAGCAAAGGGTTCAATTGGCGAGGGTTATTGCACAGGTTTATGACAGCCCGAATGCCTGTTTGTTATTGGATGAGCCTACAAACGGTCTTGATATTCAGTTTCAGCAGCAGATTATGGTGTTGGCTCGTAAACTGGCCGACAGAGGGTATTGCGTGATCTGCATTTTGCATGACATCAATTATGCTTCTCGCTTTGCAGATAGAATACTGATGTTAAAAAATGGTAAAAAAGTAGCCGAAGGGTTGCCTGTTGAAGTGATCAATTGTGATAATATTCATGAGACTTTTAGCATTAAAGTAAAGCTAATGGAATGCGAAGATTATAATTGTCCGCTGGTTATACCAGCTACTAGTGTAAGCTAAAAAAGGTGTATCATGAATACACTTCAATTTAAAATAGAACGAATTAATTAAAACAGGATAAAATGGAAAAGATATTAGATTTAAAAAGCCAGTGGGAAGCATTCAAAACAGAAAACCCAAAAGTCCGTATCAGAGATGCTGCAAAACAACTTGGTACCAGCGAAGCCGAATTAATCGCAACAACTGTAAACTCAACAGCTATCCGTTTGCAGGACCAATTCCAGGAGATATTAAAAGAAGTTGAAAGCTTAGGTTATGTAATGGCCTTAACACGTAATGACTTTTGTGTTCATGAACGTAAAGGAATCTATAAAAAAGTATCTTTTAAAGGAATGATGGGATTGGCAGTAAATCCTGATATCGATTTGAGGTTATTTATGAGCGCATGGAAATCGGCCTTTGCGGTTAATGAGAATGACCGTAAAAGCCTCCAGTTTTTTGGTAAGGATGGACAGGCGATACACAAAATCTACTTAACCGATACGAGCAATGCTGACGCTTATGAGGTATTGGTTGAAAAATATACTGCAGACGATCAGACCGCTGCATTAGAGATAATTACAGAGAAAGTTGCTGCCGTAGAAAAACCAGATCAGGAAGTTGATGTAGAAACATTTAAAAAGGAATGGTTGGCGCTAAAGGATACGCACGATTTTCATGGTTTGTTAAGAACTCATGGATTAAGTCGCACTCAGGGTTTGCGTTTAGCACCTGAAGGCCATGCTACACAAATTACAACCGATTCTCTGAAAGCAATTTTAACTAGGGCTTCAGAAACTGATCTTGAAATAATGGTTTTTACCTCAAATGCCGGCTGTATCCAGATCCATACTGGTTTGGTAAAGAAGCTTGTTCAAACAGGCCCGTGGTTTAACGTCCTGGATCCTGAATTTAACATGCACCTTCGTGAAGATGGTATTGCAAACGTATGGTTAGTTAAAAAGCCAACAGATGATGGTATTGTAACCAGTATTGAAGTATTTGATAAAGAAGGAAACATCATTGTTCAGTTTTTTGGAAAGCGTAAACCTGGTATTCCTGAAAATGAGAATTGGAGAATGATCGCAAATGAATTAGCTGTAATTGCATAAACAGCGAAAGAAACTTAAGCAGTAAGGTGTTACTGGGTTTAAGTGTGTTTAAAGGCGTCGGTTTAGGTCCCGGCGCCTTTTTTATTTTTAAAATCTATTCCTCCATCTTAAAGCTGTCGTCATCTCGAAGGAGAGATCTCTTGTTTAGTAGTTCAAGAGATCTCTCCTTCGAGATGACGGGTGTACGCCACTTCCTAATTGAAAATATTGAATTTCTTTATTTGAAAGTATTGAACTTGCCAAAAACACCTAATGGTAGTTTAATACCCGAAGTTGCCTGCAAATACAATTCTCCTGTCTCAAGATTTTTTACCTGAGGGAATGAAGTTTTAATCAGATTCTCTACAATAACAGAAGAAAAACCTAAAGAGTAAGTGTTTAAGATCAGAAAGTGTTCTTCTTCATCCAGCAACTGAACAACATCCTGCATCATTTCCTGAATGTGGTCTTCCAGTTTCCACTTCTCACCATTTGGTCCATGACCAAAAGCAGGGGGGTCCAAGATAATTCCATTATATTTTTTACCGCGTTTAAGCTCTCTTTTTACAAACTTTAGTGCGTCTTCAACCACCCAGCGTACATCTTTAAGCTTAGAAAGTTCCTGGTTTTCATTAGCCCAGTTTACTACTTGTTTAATAGAGTCAACATGAGTAGTGTCTGCTCCGGCAGCTTTTGCAATTAACGATGCAGCACCTGTATAAGCAAATAAGTTTAATACTTTAGGGCTTGCCGTTTTAAATTTCTTTATCGATGAAGAGATATAATCCCAATTCACAGCTTGTTCAGGGAAAACACCAACATGCTTAAATGAGGTTAATCCTAAGCGGAGGTTAATACTTACATCATCATTTTTGTACTCAACATTCCAGCGATCTGGTAAATGGGCGGAGTTTTTAATCCATTCTCCGGAGGTAGCAGAGCGACCTTTAAATTTGATATGTGTTTGTTTTTTCCAGTCTTGATCAGACAAAGTCTTTTTCCATACCGCTTGGGGCTCAGGTCTGGATAGTACCAGGTTACCGAAACGTTCTAATTTTTCAAAATCACCACAATCAATCAGCTCATAATCTTTCCAATGCGTGGGTGTTAGCAGGCTTATCATAATTATATATTAAAACTTTCCTTTTGCAGCCTTCATAAAGCGGCTTGCAAAAACGAAATCATTTAGTTCTTGAATCTCAGTATGGGCAATTTCTTTGTTAGAGCCTTCCCAGAATTTCTTGCCTTCGTGCAAGAAAAGAATATAGTCGCCGATACCCATTACAGAGTTCATATCATGGGTAACAACTATGGTTGTAGTGTTGTATTCTTCAGTAAGCTCTTTAATCAGCTCATCAATTACAATCGAAGTTTTAGGATCAAGTCCAGAGTTTGGCTCATCAACAAACAAATACTTTGGGTTCATGGCAATAGCGCGGGCAATACCCACACGTTTTTTCATACCACCGGAAAGCTCTGCGGGAAACAGTTTGTTTTTTCCTTCAAGGTTTACACGTTCCAAACAGAAATTAACGCGCTCCAGCTTTTCTTTACGTTCCTGATCGGTAAACATATTTAAAGGGAACATGATGTTCTCTTCAACAGTCATTGAATCAAATAAAGCGGAACCCTGAAATAGCATACCTATCTCTTTTCTGATCTCTATCTTTTCTTCGAAGTTCATGGTAGTAAACTCACGCCCATCGTATTCTACACTTCCTTCTTCAGGATGGTGCAGGCCAATCATACATTTAAGTAGTGTGGTTTTACCCGAACCGGAGCCTCCAATGATCAGGTTGGTTACACCAGCTTCAAACTTACCTGAAATTCCCTGTAGTACTTTGTTGCTGCCAAACGATTTGTGTATGTCCTTAATCTCGATCATAATAATAACTGGGTTACAATGTAATCACATGCCAATATCGTAATACAGCTAACAACAACAGCTCTTGTACTTGCCTGGGCTACCTCGAGTGCACCGCCTTTTACATAGAAACCTTCATATGCAGGAACCGAAGTGATGATAAAACCAAATACAAAAGCCTTTACAAGGGCTACAACAATGGTATAAGGATTAAAATCAGTAGTGATACCCTGAATATATTCGGCAGGAGAAACAGCTCCAGATAAAGTACCACCAATGTATCCACCGGTAATGCTGAGGAACATAGACATAATTACCAATAAAGGAACCATGGTAATCCCCGCAATGATTTTTGGCAGGATAAGATAACCGGGAGAGTTGATTCCCATAATCTCGAGTGCATCAATCTGCTCGCTAACACGCATTGTACCAATTTCAGAGGAAATTGCAGACCCGATTTTACCGGCCAAAACAATAGCGGTAATGGTAGGACTAAGCTCAAGAATACTTGAATCTCTGTTTACAGAACCGATAATGGTTTTAGGGATAAAGTCGCTAACCAACTGGAAGGCAATTTGTAATGTCATTACTGCTCCTATGAAAGTAGAAATAATGGCAATCAGCCCCAGGGAACCTACCCCTACAAAATCCATTTGTTTAAAGATGGCCTTCAAGTATATTTTAAACTTTTCGGGCTTTCTAAATACCGCTTTCAATAAAAGTAGGTACCTGCCAAAATTGGTGAAATTCATTCAATGAAAAATTAGCTATAGTATTTGTGCAATATTATTACAAAGAAACAATAAAAAGTTGAAATCGTTGTAATCCCTTTTTCTAACCAATCTTTGGCTATTAATGTTTTGCCATGCGGTGCTTTTTTGTATTATTGTGCTAAATAAAGATGTTTAAACAATGAATGCAATTATTACCGGCGCGACTAAAGGTATTGGAAGGGCCATTGCAATAAAGCTGGCACAGAGTGGATATGACTTAGCAGTGTGTTCAAGAAAAAAGACTGAACTGGATAGTTTTGCAGAAGAGTTAAGGCATACAGGTGTTAGGATATTTACTTATCGGGCAGATTGCAGCATTAAAGAAGATGTGTATGCATTTTGTAATGCTGTAAAAAACGAAATGCCCAAAGTTGATGTTTTAGTGAATAATGCGGGTATGTTTTTGCAGGGATCTATACTTGATGAAGCTGATGATCAGCTTGAAAAGCAAATAAATCTGAACCTTAACGCAGCCTATTACCTGTCAAAGTTTTTTGGTAAAATGATGCGCACACAGCAATCAGGCCACATTTTTAACATATGTTCGATAGCCAGTAAACAAAATGCAGAAAATGCAGGTAGCTATAGTGTAACTAAAGCAGCATTGCTAAGTCTTAATAGTGTATTTAGGGAGGAATTATCAAAATACAACGTTAAGGTAACAGCTGTATTGCCAGGTTCAACACTAACATCATCGTGGGAGGGAA
Organism: Pedobacter sp. 05T44; assembly: GCF_056395985.1. Taxonomy (NCBI): domain Bacteria; kingdom Pseudomonadati; phylum Bacteroidota; class Sphingobacteriia; order Sphingobacteriales; family Sphingobacteriaceae; genus Pedobacter; species Pedobacter sp. 05T44. The sequence continues at coordinate 1,079,873 of NZ_JBFTKO010000001.1, read as the reverse complement.
CAGAAATCCCCGCTGATCGTTTTGTACAACCAGAAGATATTGCGAATACCATATACACCATTTTAAATTTAAGCAGTGGCGTAAATGTTGATGAGATAACTATAAAGCCGATACAGTTTTAAAATATAGGAGGAAATATATTATGGACAAGAGATTATTTAGAAATGAGCATGAGAAAGTAATTGCAGGTGTATCATCTGGAGTTGCGGAGTACATGGAGGTGGATGTGACGATAATCAGATTATTGTTCGTACTCTCAACCATCTTTTTAGTTGGAACAGGGATTTTGGTGTATATCATCATGTGGATTGTCGTACCTGTAAATAACGATCCGACAAAAAGATTTTCAAAATTTAATGAGTTTTATAAAGGACCACAAAATAATCCTTTTAACTCACCAAACGCGTTTTCACAGCCGTATCAAAACCCTGAAACATCAAATCCATCGCAATCGCAAGCATGGACTTCATCTACAGTAAGTGATGCAGGTTTTACAACTGAGCCGAAACAACCTGAATTTAAGCCTTATCAGAAAAGTGATACTGGAAGAACTGTAGGGGGATTGTTTTTACTGGTTATAGGCCTGTATTTTCTGATGAACGAGTTTAATATCATTCCTTTCTGGTTTAGTATAGGCAAGTTATGGCCACTGGTATTTGTTGCAATAGGAGTAAGCTTTATTCTTAAGTCTAAAAGAAAAGATGCCTGGGAAGAATGGAAAAAACAAAATCCTCAGGAAGGACAAACTACTGATCCTGTAAACCCTGCACCTACACCAACAGACATACCAGGAAATTCAAATACTGGCGAAAGCAATATAGACGATAGATTCACCAAAAAAGATATATAAGATGAAACTGGATAGAATAATGTGGGGTATAGTACTGCTTTTTATAGGTGGGGTGCTCCTTTTAGAAAATTTTCATATAATTGATTTTTACTGGCGCAATGTTTGGCGTTTCTGGCCAATATTTTTAATTATCGCAGGTGTAAATATTCTTTTTAACAGAAATAAATCACAGATAGGTGGAATAGTGTCTATCGCAATCCTTGTTGTAACCTTAGGCGTTTTGTTTTACAAAGGTCAGCAAGCTCCTGAGAGTAAAAGATGGGCTGATGTGAACATTGAAGACAGTGTAGATTTTGATAACAACGATACCGAGCACCTGAGTTTCTCTCATCCTTTTACAGATTCTGTTTCTACTAAAACTGTTTTGAATGTTTCTGGAGGTGGAACATCTTTCGACCTGAAAGGATCTACAGACAGTTTAATTACTGCAGATGTAGAAAAAAGAGGAGGAACCTTTTCATTACAAACAGAAAAAACTGATAGTATAACTACAGTGAACTTTAAAATGAAAGGCAACTCGAAATGGAATATGGGTGACGGTGGAAACGATGTTAAAATGAAATTAAACATTAAACCTACCTGGGAAATCCATATGAACATGGGGGCCGGAGAAGTGAATTTTGACCTTTCACAATACAAGGTGCGCGCTTTCAACTTTGATGGTGGTGCCGCTGCGCTTGATATTAAGATCGGAGAATTGCTGCCTATTACAGATGTAAATGTAAAAACTGGTGTAGCAGATGTTAAAATTAAGATCCCATCAAATTCAGGATGTAGAATCAAAACCAAAACCGGACTTTCATCAAAAGATTTTACAGGTTTTACCAAATTAGAAGATGGCACCTACGAAACTCCGAATTATAAAGCTTCAGCTAAAAAGATATTTATCAATTTAGATGGAGGATTGAGTAGCTTTGAGGTAAATCGTTATTAATCGATTTATCGCGCTTAAATTGCGACAAGCTAACTCTTAGAATGGAAAGTAAGAACGAAATTGAATATACCGTTGTCATAAACGGAAAGCCGGAAGGCCCATATCAATTAGAACAATTAAAGTCACTAAATATCCTTCCGGGAACTTTTATCAGGAAGCCTGGGATGGACGATTATAAAGAAGCTCACGAGTTGCAAGAACTACGTGAGCTTCTTGGTTTTACCTTTCAGAAAACAGCCCCTCAATACTTCGCTTCCTTTGATCAGCGTTTGCTGGCCTCCGTTATAGATTATTTTTTCTTAACACTGGGCTATGTGCTGCTGGTATTAATCAGTTTCATCTTTGTAGAAGAAAAAACGCAGCGGATAATGGTCTCACTGGCAGGATTGCCCCTCATTTCTATTGCTAAATTTATTTATAGCAGCATTGCCGAAGCATCTGATAAGCAAGCAACCATTGGTAAGCGGTTAATTAATATTAAAGTTACAGATCTGGGTGGAAACAGGATCAGTTTAAATAATGCTTATGGCCGAAATGCTGCTAAAATATTGTCTGTAGCTCCTTTCTTTTTGGGCTACTTGTACAGCTTTCTGAATAAGAAGCAACAGTGCTTTCATGATCTGATAGCGGATACACTGGTTATAAAAGACCGGTTGATCTGACATAACAGTTATAAACATAATCTTTATCTTTGTAGCACATTAGCAAGTCATGGAAAAAGTATTTGATCAGCGCGCGTTACAGAAAGAGTTAAATGGCGGGTATTGTAACAGTTTAACCCAATATTCAAGATTTCTAACCAGAGAGGTTAGTATCGGGGATATTCCTATGGGAGGATTAAATCCAATCCGTATTCAATCTATGACCACAACTGATACCATGGATACCTTGGGTACAGTTGAGCAAACCATTAGAATGGTAAACTCTGGTTGCGAATATGTTCGTATTACTGCCCCAAGTATGAAGGAAGCAGAAAACCTTGCTAACATTAAAAAAGAATTAAGATTCAGGGGTTACAATGTGCCACTGGTTGCCGATATCCACTTTACGCCAAATGCTGCTGAAGCTGCGGCTCGAATCGTAGAAAAAGTAAGGGTAAATCCGGGTAACTATGCAGATAAGAAACGCTTCGAAAACATTGAATATACGCAGCAAGCCTATCAGGCAGAGCTGGAGCGCATATATAAGAAATTTACACCGCTGGTAAAGATCTGTAAAGAATACGGAACAGCAATGCGTATTGGTACTAACCATGGATCGCTGTCAGATCGGATCATGAGCCATTACGGCGATACTCCAAGAGGTATGGTTGAATCGGCAATGGAGTTTATCCGTATGTGCGAGGACCAGAATTATTACAATCTGGTTATCTCTATGAAAGCCAGTAATACACAGATCATGGTTCAGGCATACCGTTTACTGGTAGAGACCATGGTAAAAGAAGGCATGAATTATCCTTTGCACCTTGGTGTAACTGAGGCTGGCGATGGGGAAGACGGCCGTATTAAATCGGCAGTTGGTATTGGAACATTACTTGAAGACGGATTGGGCGATACCATTAGGGTTTCTTTAACCGAGGATCCTGAATTTGAGGCTCCTGTTGCAAAAGCATTGGCTTCAAGATATGAAACCAGGGCACTGTTAAATAATGAAATTATTGCGGGACAAAAATCAGAAAGCATTACTGTAAAAGACCTGCCCTATAATCCTTACGAATACAACCGCAGGCATACAGAACCTGTACAACATATTGGCGATCATCATCACCCTGTAGTGATCATTGATGCATCTAAAGAAAACTTAAAAGACCCTTACTTTTTAACAGCAGTTGGCTATAAATATAGTGCAGGTCTGGATAAATACAACATGGCCGATCAGGCAACCGATATGGTATATCTTGGAGATGCATTGCCTTCATTCTCTTTTCCGGGTAATCTAAAGCAGATTTATAATTATCAAACCTGGCTAAATTTAAAGGATAAGAACAATTGCCATCCCTTACTTTCTTTTGAAGAATACATTGCTGCCGATGTTAAAGATGAGTATTTAAATCTTGTTAGTATAAAAGCAGAAGAGGGTGCCGGTATAGATCTTTCTAAATTGCAGTCAAATGTAGTTTTGGTATTAGAAACTAATGCTGCACATGGTATGGCTATGCAAAGGGAGTTTTTTGTATCCTTAATGAAGCATAATTCGCAAATACCGGTTGTAGTAAAAAGAGCATATTCAGGCATTAGTGCTGATGATCTGATGCTGTATGCGGCTACCGATCTTGGTGCTTTGTTTACTGATGGACTGGGCGACGGTATATGGATCAGTGCTGACGAAACCGTAGGCTTATCACTAATTAATGCCACAAGTTTTGGTATTTTACAGGCAACACGTACCCGCATTTCTAAAACAGAATACATCTCTTGTCCAAGCTGCGGACGAACACTTTTTGATCTTCAGGAAACTACCCAATTGATCCGTTCACGTACCGATCATCTTAAAGGAATCAAAATTGGTATCATGGGTTGCATTGTAAATGGCCCGGGTGAAATGGCTGATGCCGATTATGGCTATGTAGGGACCGGCCCTGATAAAATAACGCTTTATCGCGGAAAAGAAGTGGTCAAGAAAAATGTAAATGCTGCCCGTGCCCTTGATGATCTGATTGAACTGATCAGAGAAGACGGGAACTGGATAGAGGTAAATCAAAACTAAAAGACACTTTATTTCCCAGCAGGTCAATGTTCAGTTTGCTGTCGTTGGCTTTTATATATTCCCTGATCAGCGTTAGGCCCAAACCTATACCTTTCTCATTTTCCGTTCCGTAGGTTGCGCCTCCCGCTTTTGGATTTCGAATATCTTCAACGTCAAATTGCTCTGGATTATTGATGGTATTCCACACGCAGATCTCTACCATATTGCCATGGTTTTTTAGGGCGATTCCAATTTCATTGCCGGTAGGAGTAAACTTTATCGCATTGTCAATCAGGTTTCGTAGAATGAGCTGTACATGGTCCTCATCTGCATAAGCTGAAAAAGAATCCGATAAATTGATGTCTGTCAGGATCCCTTTCTTATGGATCAGCGGCAGATAAACCAAAAGCAATTTTTCTATAAAAGGTTTAAGATCAAATGTAGTGGGTACACTATTTACCACTTCCATTTGTCGTCTTGCCCAATATAAAAGGTTATTTAAAGAACTATTGATCGTTTCAATGTGCTTTTGATTCTCTGTTAACAGCATTTTATAATCTTCGAGAGTTAGCATGTCCATGTCTTTAAGCGCAAAGATGCCTGTCAGACTGTTAAAAGGACTTCTAAGGTCATGTGCAATGATAGAGAATAAYTTATTTTTTACAGAATTGGAAAGTTCCAGTTCCGTTATCGTGTCACTGAGTTTTAATGTACGCTCCTTAACAATGTGCTCCAAACGCAGGTTCTGATCGTTTACCAGCATCAGGTTTTCATCTCGTGTATGCTGTTCCCGTTTAATTACTAGATTATAACGATATCCCATTGCAAATGACAGTAATAACAATTCAATTGCTGATCCAATTGGTAAAAGATCAAAAGTATAATCTGTAAAAGGAAGAATCTTCGATAAGGTTAAAATGACAATCAAGATCGCCAGAGCTATGAAGCTCCAGGCAAGAATATAATATTTAGCTGGAGTATGCCCACTTCTGTAAGCAACAAATCCTGAAATCCATAAAATGATAGGAGAAACAAACATCAAGATCTGCGTATAGTTAGCTGCTATTCCCTTGTATCCAAGAATGCTGACAAAAAACAGGATGACACAAAAGAAAATAAGTGCCAAGTAAATCTTTAAAAACTTTGGTGCAGTTACACGGAGATTGAGGAAACGTCTACAAAATAAAATTCCAAAAATAACTGTTACGGACAGGAAGGCATGGGGATAAAGGTTGATGATTTTCCTTATCTCAGAATTAAGAAGGTAAGAATATCCCCTCAAATACAAAGAAACATAAATAAATAGACCAGGCACATACAGACAATAATACAGGTACAATTTGTCTCTCATATTCATGTATAAGAAAATGTTATACACAAATAAAGAAAGCAGAACACCCATAAAAACAATCTCCAGGTAGTCTCTGAAAGTAGGGCCCGCAACTAAAGTGTCAGAGGTAGCCATCTTTAATGGCAGTGGTAGGTAATTGTCAGATTTTACCCTTATAAAAATGTGCTGTACATCGGTTTGGTTGCTGTTTTGAGGTAAGCTGAAGGTATAACGATTCTCTGATTTTACCTTGGTGCTCGAAGGTATTAAAAAGCCTGATTTGAATTGAACCCAGGTTCCGTCAGTGTTATCTGCATAACAATCAATGTATTCAATATTGGGCATGTCTGCAATTAAATAAGCTTTTCCTGTGCTTTGATTAACGTAGTTAATTTTAATCCAAAATGCAGATTTTGTATTTCCGAGGTTTAGTACGTTTGATTCACTGGGTTTAAATTTTCCGGCCTTTTCAAAAGTTTTAACTTCATCAATCGTTAATGATGCATCCTTATCTTCAAAATAAGTTACCTGTTTACCTATATTGCTGTAAGGTGTGTTGTCGTTAAGATAAATCACCTGAGCAATGGCCTGAAATTTAGCAGAAAGTATAAAGGCAATTAAAATAAGAAAACGGCGCATATAAGAGATCGTTTACAATAATTGGTTTGGTCGTTTTTATAACCAAATGTAAGCCAACATTTTTGTTTATAGTATGTTAAGTCTATAAAACTTCTATTTTTTATGTGTAAAATATGTAAATTGGGTTTAAAACGATTTAAATTATGGATACACGTCGCGACTTTTTACAGAAACTTGGACTTTCTTCATTGGTTTTACCATTTATACCGCTTTCGGGATGGTCAGCTTCAAAAACTGATAAATTGTACGATGGACCAGTCTTACGGGTAGCTATTATGGGCCTTGGCGGCTATGGTAGTCGCGTTGCAGAAGCAATGCAATCCTGCGTTAAAGCAAAACTGGTAGGTGTAATTAGTGGAACACCATCTAAAATCAAAGACTGGCAAGCCAAATATGGTATTCCGGAAAAGAACTGTTATAACTATGAGAACTTTGATCAGATAAAAAACAATCCTGATATTGATGCGGTCTATGTTATTACCCCTAATGCGCTTCACCATGATCAGGTTATTCGTGTTGCCAAAGCGGGTAAGCATGCAATTTGCGAAAAGCCAATGGCAATAAGTCCTAAAGAAGGGCAAGAAATGATCGATGCATGTAAAAAAGCAAACGTGAAGTTGCTGGTGGGGTACAGGATGCATTTTGAGCCCAAAACCCTCGAAGTTATCCGAATGAGAAATGCCGGTGAATTTGGAAAGATCATGTTTTTTCAAGGACAATGTGGCTTTAAAATAGGCGATCCAAAACAATGGCGATTGAATAAACAGCTTGCAGGTGGGGGAGCAATGATGGATATAGGTATTTACGCCATCAACGGCTCCAGATATATGGTAGGCGAGGAACCTACATGGGTAACCGCACAAGAAAGAAAAACAAATACTGAAATATTTAAAGAAGGGGTTGATGAAACCATTCAATTCCAGATGGGATTTCCGGGTGGGGCGGTAGCCTCTTACCTGTCGACATATAATATGAACTATCTTGATCGGTTTTATCTTGTCGGAGAGAAAGGTTTTGCCGAGATGCAGCCTTCAACCGGCTACGGGCCAATAAAAGGGCGTACGCATAAAGGTGAATTAACACAACCCCACGCTACCCACCAAACTGTACAGATGGAAGAAATGGCAGGCATTATTTTAGAAGGCAAAGAGCCAATAGTACCTGTTAACGGAGAAGAAGCGCTAAAAGATTTAAAAATTATTGAAGCCATTTATCTGGCGGCTAAAACAGGTAAAAAGATACCGCTAAAACTGTAGGCTCTTTAAAAAAAGAGTTTACCCCATGATTTTTGATAGTGCAAGATGCTGAAGTAGCATGATTGTTTTTCCATCCTTGATTTCGCCGGTTGCAATCATTTTCATTGCGGTATTAAATGGTAATTCCAGTACTTCTATATCCTCATCTTCTACGCCGCCTCCTATTTCCGTTTTCATATCAGCCGTGTATTCTGCAATAAAGAAATACAGTTTTTCTGTAACGGAACCAGGACTCATATAAACTTCAAATACTTTTTGAACGGAGGACAATACATATCCGGTTTCTTCCTCTGTTTCTCTGCGGATAGCTTCCTCCGGACTGTTTTCGTCAAGTAAACCTGCGCATGTTTCAATCAGCATTCCGGTAACATTGCCATTAACGTATGTGGGGAATCGGAACTGCTTAATCAGAATAACGGTTTGCAGTGATCGGTTGTAAAGAAGGATTGTAGCCCCGTTTCCACGATCATAAGTTTCCCTGCTTAGCGTTTCCTGTATCCCTTTTTTAGACAAGAAGTTGAATGTTGTTTTCTTTAAAACATACCAGTCGTCTGATAAAATTTCCTCTTTGATTATATTTATTGTACTATTCATGATCAATTATGATTAATAATGATTATTTTTGATCAAATGTAGGCTATTTATATGAGTTTTCAGGAAAGAAAGAAAAAGATTTTAATGATACTTGATGAATTTGAGGCTTTATCTGTAATGGAGATCTCTCGGAAATTATCAATATCTCCTGCTACGGTCAGAAGAGATTTGCAAGATCTTTCTGAAGAGGGGCTCCTGCAGCGAACGCATGGAGGCGCCATGAAGCTAGATAATCTGCCCTTCGTGGCATTCCATAAAAAGCAAACTGCTAATACAGAAAGCAAGCAGGAAATAGGAAAATTAGCTGCCGCTCAGGTGGTAGATGGGGATACAATATTTATGGATTGCGGAAGTACGGTGTTTGCTATGTGTGCTCATTTAAAGAAGCTTAATAAGCTAAAGGTTATTACCAATTCTTTGCCAATAGTAGCAGAATTAATAGATACACCTGGTATTGGTATTAACCTGATAGGGGGTGAGCTGGATAAAGAACGCAGGGCAGTGCACGGGGATATGGCGGTTCAGCACATCGATACTTATCACGTTTCTAAAGCTTTTGTAGGTGTCGACGGCATATCACTACAAAATGGTTTAACAGCACATAGCGAAAAGGAAGCCCAAATAACAAAAGCTTTTCTAAAGAATGCGGAACAGGTTTATTTACTTACCGATTCCTCAAAAATTGGGAAAGATGCTTATGTTAAATTTGGAACTCTGAAATCGATACACTTTTTAATTACAGATGCTCAGCTAACGGGCCCTTTGAAAAAGAAAATCGAACAAGAAGGAGTGAGGGTGCTGCAGTAGTTTACCGGTAATACTTCTTTCTAAACCAAAAAGCAACATTTACCAGGGCAATAAGTGCAGGGACCTCAACCAGTGGGCCAATAACACCTGCAAATGCTTGCCCCGAGTTGATGCCGAAAACGCCAATTGCAACAGCTATTGCCAGTTCAAAATTATTGCCTGTAGCAGTAAATGCAATTGCTGTGTTTTTAGAATAATCAGCGCCAAAATATTTGCCCATAAGGAAGCTGAAGATAAACATGATCACAAAATAGATGACCAATGGTATTGCTATTCGTATTACATCCATAGGAATTTTTATGATCAGATTGCCCTTTAAACTGAACATGATCACAATTGTGAATAATAAGGCGATTAGTGTAACAGGTGAAATTAACGGTACAAATTTGGTTTGAAACCAGGTTTCTCCTTTAAGTTTTATTAATGTATAACGGCTGATGATACCCAATGCAAACGGTATCCCAAGATAAATCGCCACACTCTCGGCAATCTGGCCTATCGTGATATTTACTTCTAATCCTTTTAATCCAAATAAAGGAGGTAAAACGGTAATAAAAATATACGCAAATACGCTGTATAATAAGACCTGAAAAATACTGTTCAGGGCAATCAGGCCAGCTGCATATTCTCTATCGCCTTCTGCAAGCTCATTCCAGACAACTACCATTGCAATGCATCTGGCCAGGCCAATCAAAATTAAGCCTACCATGTATTCAGGGTAGTCGTGCAAAAAAACAATGGCTAAAATAAACATGAGTACAGGGCCTATAATCCAGTTTAGTACTAAAGACAGAGAGAGCACCTTCGTGTCCTTAAATACCCTGCCCATATTTTCATACTTAACTTTGGCTAGTGGAGGGTACATCATCAGAATCAACCCTATTGCCAGTGGAATATTTGTTGTTCCGCTGGAAAAGGAATTGATAATGGTAGCGGAAGATGGAACCAGATACCCGATTCCAATACCAACAGCCATAGCAAGAAATATCCATAAAGTAAGGTAACGATCAAGAAAGCCTAATTTTTTCCTTTCCATTAAATATTCTTTTCTATAAAATTCTGACAGTACTGTTTAATCATCTCCCTTACTCCTCTGAATTGTGTTTTAACCTCCTCGTCTGTTCCTGTTGCTTTAGCTGGATCTGGAAAGTTGTAATGGAATTTTTGTGCATTTGTAGGGAAATACGGGCAGCTTTCCTTAGCGTTATCACACACAGTGATTACATAATCAAAATCAACATCCATGTACTCATTGATGTTGTTTGAAGTATGTGATGAGATGTCAATCCCATCTTCTTTCATCGTTTCAATGGCTTTCGGATTTACGCCATGTGTTTCTATCCCGGCACTGTAAATTTCAGCATTATTCTTTGCAAAGAATCTTAAATAGCCTTCGGCAATTTGACTGCGGCAACTGTTGCCGGTGCATAATACAAGTATATTTTTCATATTTTAACTAGCAGCAACCGCCACCTGGGGTGCAAGTAACTGTTTCTGTTGAGCCGCAACTTTCTCCTCTATTAATGGCTTTGCATTGTGTAAAATCAGCGCTTAGGTTTACAATAAAGTTCCCATTGTCAATAATAAATTCTCCGGGATACATCTGGCGAGTATCAAATTGAGAGTTCCCAAATTCTATTTTTACCACGGCCAGTGGATTTAATGGCAGGCTTTTCTCGACAAGCTTAACAATTGACAGTGCTTTGCTCACCGACATTGCTCTTTCATTATCCTTGGCAGATGGTTCCCACAGCTGAACTATAATTTCTGTCCACGAGTTCATAACCCCACCGCAATCTACCGATACAATGGGTGCCTGTTTAATTTCCGTGATGTGATATGAAGCATCTACCCATTTGTCCTCAGCATATTGAAATTGTAAAGTAAGTTCAGGATTGTCCTGTAGCTTACTTTTAAATGTTTGCCAGTTGATTAATTCCGTTGTATTCATGATAATTTGTTTAATTGTTTAATTGCAATATTACGATGTATTAGGTCAAATTTTTTTAACAGCAGTTTGTCTTTAATTCATAAGTAGAAAAGAATGCTGAGAGTTGTTGTTGAAGTTCATTCCATACCGTTGGATTGATGCAGTAACAAACACTTACACCTTCAATTGTACCCTGTATAATGCCTGCATTTTTCAGTTCTTTTAAATGTTGCGAAATGGTGGCTTGTGCAAGCCCAAGTTCTTCAACCAGGTCTCCACAGATGCAGGCATTTGCTTTAATGATCTGCTGTAGAATAGCAATGCGTGCAGGGTGGGCCATTGCTTTCAGCATCACCGCCAGGCGGTTTTGTTCTTCAGTAAATATTTCTGTTTTTGTAAGTCCCATAATTATACATCGCAATATTACGATATATAGTTGTAATGACAAATTTATTTTTAAAAAAAATTGCATTGTCCTAATGTCTTTGGAGATTAGTTTGGTGTTCTGCGGCCAGCTATTTTACTTTTGCTGGCTCGGGGCTTGTTCGAGACTTGTTCACACTTTCCTCACAAAAAGGTACCTGTTTGTGAGGAAAGTGTGAACAAGGTGCACATTATGTCTGGATCAAGTGGTCATACAATCTCATTCAGAGAACTGAAAAATTCACTTCTGTTTTACTAAAAATATTAGTAATTTTAATGCATCTAATTTTACTGATTTATGAAAGGCATATCAATAACACCGGAATTTCGAACCATATCCCCATCGGAACTACAAAAGCGCTGGCGGAAATCATCTACAGGATTGCCAAAGGATATCAAAAAGGTCCCGGTTTATTTTATTTGGGTGCCCCGAAAAAGTAAGTGACTTAAAACAATACTAATACCGTTGTTTTTCCAGTTCTACTTTTAAATCATCTTTTAAGTTTTTAGCTTTTTCCATCCATTCTGGTGCTTTTTCTTTGATGTCGTCGGCTATTGAGCGGCCATTAATGTCCTTTTTAGTTACATACTTAACTATGCCATATATTGCGGCGCCGATTAAGGCAGTTTTAAATAATCCCATTTTTTAAAATATTAGTGTTCTTATCACTAACAAACGGGACTGGAAATGGTTTGAAAATGCAATTTAAGAATCAAGACTGCTTAGTATCCCGGATTCGAGTCCTCTTAACTCTGCCAGACCCTTTAGCCTGCCAATAATAGAATAACCCGGGTAATGCTTTTTGTTCAGATCATCTAACATTTGGTGACCATGATCGGGTCTCATCGGAATAGAGCTATTGAGTCTTTGTTGAAGTGCAACCACCTCTCTAACAACTTCAGGCATGTTGGCATCTCCTTCCAGGTGATTGGCCTCGTAAAAGTTTCCTTCCTGATCTCTTTGGGTGCTACGGAGGTGAAGAAAGAAAATATGGTTGCCAAGTCTTTTTATCATTCCCTGTAGATCATTGTCGGCACGCGCGCCAAATGAACCTGTACAGAAGCATATGCCATTATTGGCCGATGGAACTTCGGTAAGCATGTCCTGGACATCGGCTTCAGTACTCATGATTCTTGGAAGGCCCAGAATAGAGTAGGGAGGGTCGTCCGGATGAATGGCCAATTGCAGTCCTGTTTGTTCTGCAACTGGAATAATTTCTTTAAGGAATTCATAAAGGTTTTCCTTTAGTTTCTTGTTGTCGATATTCCTGTAAGTTTCCAGCGCGCTTAAAATCTGCTCAGGGGTAAAAGGCTCGTCTGATCCTGGCAGGCTAAGTAATGCATTGTTGTATAAGGTTTCTTTTTCCTGTTTGCTCATTTCCCTGAACCGTTTTTCTGCCTTTTCAATCTCGCCTGGTTGATAGTCGTTTTGGGCATTTGGTCGCTTTAACAAGAAAAGATCAAATGCTATAAAAGCCGATTTTTCAAAATATAGGGCCTTGCTGCCGTCACTTAGTTCGTATGAAACATTGGTGCGCATCCAGTCCAATATGGGCATGAAATTATAGGTGATCACTTTTAAGCCGCAGGCAGCAACATTTTGCATGCTGATTTTATAGTTTTCTATATAGGTTTTATAGTTCCCACTTCTTTTTTTGATGTCCTCATGAACAGGTAAGCTTTCGATAACTGCCCATGTTAATCCTGCTTCGGAAATTTCTTTATTTCTCAGCGCTATCTCATCAATAGTCCATATTTCGCCAACAGGAATGTGATGCAGCGCGGTAACTACGCCCGTTGCGCCGCTTTGTTTGATGTATTGCAGACTAACCGGATCGTTAGGGCCGAACCATCTTAAGGTTTGTTCCATTTTAATCATATCAGCTTTAGACTTTTGTTTAAAATCCTATTGAATTTCCGCCGTCAACAGGTATAACTATACCCGTAATGAATTTAGCATCATCAGACGCAAGGAAGTAAGCGGCATCTCCTATGTCGGATGGTAGGCCTAGTTTTCCCATTGGGGTGCGCGAAAGCACCTTGTTTTTTCTGTCCGGATCATTGTTTAGTGCTTTGGCCGACATATCTGTGGCTATAAAGCCAGGAGCAATACAGTTTACGCGAATACCATCGGGCGAAAGTTCTACTGCCATTGCTTTTGTCATTCCTTCGATACCTGATTTGGCAGCAGTATAAGCAATTACTTTGGGTATGCCATATTGAGCTGCCATAGAGCTGATATTTATGATGCAGCCTTTTTTTTGTTTAAGCATCACTTTTGAAACCTCGCGAGTTAATGAAAATACGGAAGATAAGTTTGTAAGAATCACCTCATGAAATTCCTGATCGGTAACTTCTATGAGCGGTTTTTTTGCATTTATTCCGGCGTTATTAACAAGAATGTCAATTCTACCGAACTTTTGTTTGATATCTGAAACCAATTTAGGTATATCGCTTAGTTTATTCAGATCAAAAGTTATAGCAGTTGTAAGTTCACCCAGTTGCTCACATGCCTTTTCTAATCTTTGTTCGTTTCTTCCAATTAGGATAGTGAAAATGTTGTTCTGTACAAACTTTTCAGCTATGGCAAAGCCTAATCCTGATGCACCGCCGGTAACTAGTGCGATTTTTCTTTCTTGATCATCTTTCATGGATGGTATTGGTTTGAGATTTCGAGGTAATAAAATTGAACTAATGTAGTTAAAAAACTCATAATTATGCAACCGGTTGCATAATTATTTTTCGACTGGATTGCCTTTTTGTTATTTAATCCTTTTAGATGAATCTCTTGCGATAAGTTCTGATCGTAAAATAATTGAATTGGTTGAATTTATGCTTTGTTGCCCGTTTAAATGTGCGATTAGTTTGTGCGCCGCTATTTCTCCCATTTCAAACCCCGGATAGTTAATGGTTGATAATGCTGGTCTGATCACCCTTGATATCGGGTCGTTGTTAAAGCCAATAAAAGCAATGTCCTCAGGTATTTTAATTCCATTATTCATAAGGATAGCCATGCAGTTAACCGCGCAGGTGTCGTTGTCTACAAAAACGCCATCAGGTAATGGGTTCATTTTCAATATCTTTTGGGCGCAATCTATGCCCGCTTGTTCATCCAGTACGTTAATGAAAGTATTGTTAGGGTCTGTCTGGATCCCTGCATCTTTCAGTGCAGACTCGTATCCTCTTTGGCGATCGGCATAAACATTCCTGGCCAGATTTCCGGTGATGTGGATGATATTTTTACATCCCTGCGCTATTAAATGCTGCGTTGCAAGGTACCCGGATTTATAATTGTCGATAACAATACTGGTGCACTGCGGATGATCAAGTGTGCGATCAAAAAATAACAGCGGGATGCCTTTCTCTAATAGCATTTCGAATTGCGAAACGCCAACTGTGTCGTAAGCTACAGATACCATTAAACCGTCTACGCGATTGTTAAACATCGTTTTTACGTTTACCGCCTCTTTTTCTGCCGATTCAAGTGATTGGCTGATGATTAAATTATAGCTGGCCTCATTTGCAACTTTTTCCATTCCAGCCAGTACTGCCGACATAAAACTACTGTTCATTCTTGGAATGATTACGCCTATGGTATTGGTGCGTTTGCTTCTGAGGTTGCTTGCAAACGTATTGAAGCGATAACCCAGCTCTGCAGCAATGTCGTTAATTCTCTTCTTTGTTTTTTTACTTATGGCAGGATGATCCTTCAGCCCGCGACTAACAGTTGTAGGCGAGAGGTTGAGCTTTTCGGCGATATCGTAAATGGTTACGTCTTTTTGTGAGTGCATTTCTTTAGATTTTTATGGAGCCTGATGTAATGATTTTGTATTTAAAATTGAAACCGGATGCATATTTATTGCTTTTTTCTGCGGGAAAAATGTGATCCAGGCAGTTGCCCAGCTGATAGTTTTGTCTGCTTTGTTGCCTTGGAAAGATGTGTTTTTCCGTATAAAAGTCCATTTTTATCATCTTTGAATGCTTTTTGTGGTTTTATTCATTCCTTAATCCCTTCCAGGTATGAATAGACAAATTTAAAAACATTTATGCTATCGGTTGCATTTTTAAATATTATTCCTAACTTTAATTTACTAACCTAATTTAAACTAAACCATATGAAACCTAAACTTAACCGGGATACCTCCTGAATTTTAGAATACACGCAGTGTAATTAAAATTATTCATTTCCTAATAAATAATACATATTATGTTTCTAAATATACAAAACGGCAATAAAATGCGCGTTACAGGATTCTTACGCTCAATTTTTGCAGTAGCAATATGTTGTCCGCTATGGTCTTACGCAACAATAAATGAATGGACAAGGCTTCCCCCTGACCAGCAATTTGACGATCGATTTAATAACAAATATGAAAATGTCCTCGTCAAAACGGTTTCAGGTACAGTTACCGACGAAAAGAAACTCCCTGTTGCAGGTGTGAGTGTTCGTTTAAAAGGTTCTAAAAATGGGACTGTAACTAACGCGGAGGGACGTTATGTCCTTAAGGATATTCCAGACAATGGCGGAATATTGGTTTTTAGCTCACTTGGCTTTATCTCTAAAGAAGTTCCGGTAACGGGCACAACTGTTAATGTTGTGTTGGCAGAAGCCGCAAATGATTTAAATGAATTAGTGGTGGTGGGTTACGGTACACGATCAAAAAAGGATTTAACGGGTGCCATATCACAGGTTAAGGCTGTACAGCTTGAAAATCAACATCCAAATAGCGTACAAGATCTGCTTCGGGGAAATGTTCCGGGATTAAATGTCGCTTTTTCAGCCTCACCCAAAGGTGGAAACAACTCCGACCTTCAGGTGCGAGGAAAATCCTCGCTGATAGCTGGTGTAACACCCCTTCTTGTTGTTGACGGGGTAATTTATCCAGGTCAGTTAAGTGATATTAATCCTAGTGATATCGAAACAATTGATGTATTAAAAGATGCCAGCTCGGCGGCAGTTTATGGAGCAAAGGCCGCAAGTGGTGTGGTTATTATTACTACAAAACGAGGCAAGTCAGACAAGCCTGTAATTACTTTAAATACCACAATCGGGATGGCCTCACGCGAGGTTACGGAGCATGTTTATGATGCCAATGGCTTTGTTAACTGGCGTACAGACGTATTAAAAAGCATAAATGCGGGTACGATTGGTACACAACCATCGCGTTTTAATGATCCGCGTACGCTTCCATCCAACGTAACTCTTGCGCAATGGTATGCTTACGATAATACGCCTATAACTGCCGATCCGATAGATACCTGGTTAACCAGGTTGAAAATGTTTCCGATAGAGATTGAAAATTATAAGGCAGGTAAAAGTACCAATTGGGAAGATTTGATTTACAGAAATGGATTTAGACAGGATCATACATTTGGTATTTCCGGAAGAAAAGAGGAGGTTAATTATTACCTTTCTTTAGGCTATACCAATAATGAAGGATTAACTGTTGGTGATCAATATAAAAATGCCCGGGCACGCCTTAATCTGGAAGGTAAAGCTGCAAAATTCGCAACAATAGGTGTTAACTTTCAATATGCCAGTCGCGATGAGAGTGCTGTTCCTATTGACTTTGGCCAGATTAGAAATGCTTCACCTTTGGGATCTAAATACAAGGATGATGGAATTACATTACGACCAAGTCCAAATGACGATTTAGGTAACAACCGTAACCCTTTTCTGGATAATGTGTACCGCGAAAGGATGTTGAAATATAACACCATCTTTTCGACCATGTATGTAAAAGGCGAATTGCCATTTGGCTTTTCATACTCCGTAAACGTTACGCCAAGTTATGATCAGACCAGGGAATTTAATCACTTTTCTGCATTACATCCAGACTATGTTGCCAGAAAAGGATATGCTGATCGTACAGAAACTACCCGTTTTAACTGGCAAATTGATAACGTTTTGAAATGGAATAAAACGTTTAATAAAATTCATCAATTCGATGTTACGTTCTTGATGAACGCAGAAAAATTAAAACAAACGTCTTCGAGAATAGAAAACGAAGGGTTTGATCCGAATGATAAATTAAGCTATCATAACATAGGTTCAGGAATTAAACCGATTGTGAGCAGTAACGATTTGGTAACTACAGGCGATGCATTAATGGCCAGGTTAAACTACACCCTTAACAGTAAATATCTTTTAACAGCTACCATTCGTCGCGATGGGTATTCTGCTTTCGGGCAGCGAAATCCGAGGGCAACTTTCCCTTCATTAGCACTGGGTTGGGTGTTCAGCGACGAAGGTTTCATGAAATCTGTAAGCTGGCTTAATTATGCAAAACTTCGACTGTCTTATGGATCGGTAGGGAACAGGGATATTGACGGTTATTTAGCGCTTTCAAATCTTAATACAGGTAAATATCTATATGTTTCTCCATCAGGGACAGTTTTTCCTATCGCGCAATTGTATGTAGATAGRATGATAAACAGAGATCTTAAATGGGAATCTACATCGTCATTTAATGGAGGTCTGGACTTTTCAATCCTGAATAATATAATAGACGGATCGGTAGAGGTTTACAAGAAAAATACAAGCAATTTACTCTTGTTAAGAGCCTTGCCAAGTGTAACTGGTTTCTTTAATATAGCATCCAACCTTGGTAATGTGACCAATACAGGTGTAGAAATCGCCTTAAACAGCAACAATTTTAAAAGAGAGAACTTCAGCTGGAAAACCTCTGTTAACTTTTCTTTGAACCGGAACAAGATTGTTCATTTATTCGGCGAGGTAAATCAGTTGGATAAGGAAGGAAAGGTAATAGGTAAAGTTGAAAACAATGATCCTGGAAATGGTTGGTTTATAGGCAAGGATGTAAATGCCATTTGGGACTTAAAAGTTTTAGGTGTGTGGCAGCAAAACGAAGCTGCGGAAGCCGCTAAATACGGCGTGAAACCGGGAGATTTTAAACTGCAGGATGTAAATGGGGATTTCAAATTCACAGATGCGGATAAACAATTCCTGGGATCCAGAAATCCTAAATTTACCACTTCAATGAGAAATGAATTTACGTTTTTTAAGCAGTTTGATTTTTCTTTCTCTATGTATTCCAACTGGGGAGCCATGACAGATTTTAATGAGGCTAAGAATAATTCCGGTTTTCAGGATAGACAGAATTCGTACAAAGTGCCTTATTGGACTGCAGAAAATCCAATCAACGATTATGCAAGATTGTACTCAAGCAATGGCAGTGCAAACTATAATGTATACCGTAAAACATCATTTATCAGAATAGATAATGTCTCGTTAGCATACACTTTGCCAAAGAAACTGGTTGAAAAAGGAAGGTTGAATAGTGTAAGGATCTTTACGACTGTTCAAAACGCAGCAATTTATGCACCCGACTGGGATTATTGGGATCCACAGAATAAAAACCCAACGCCCCGGTATGTGACATTAGGACTAAATGTAACCTTGTAGTATAAATCAAATCGATGATCATGAAAAATCTATATAAAATATTACCTGTCTGTTTAGTTATCACTATACTGGCCGGAATTGGATGTAAAAAAAGCTTTTTAGAACCCGAACCGCTTTCCTTTTACACAGATGAAGATTATAAAGACCCTGCAGTTTTGCGGGCTACATTAGTAGCTTGTGCAAGAAATTTGCGGAATGAATACTTTGGTGATGGCGCGCCGTGGATTACCGAGCAAATATTCTCTGAGATAGCAGTTGATGGTACAACAGATAAATCTGGTCCTGCTCAGGATTTAAACCTGTTGATTACTCCTGATGCGAATCTAAATTCGGTTGACTTTAACAGAATTGGATATTATTGGGACGAGGGATATAAGGGTATCAAATATGCAAATACAGTGATTAGCCGTATTGATGCTGCCAATTTTAAAGATGAAGCGGAGCGTAACTCGATACTGGGGTCGGCCTATTTTCACAGAGCATTCCGTTATTACCGTTTGGTAAATCAATTTGGAGACGTGCCTTTGTTGTTGAATGAAGTAACCACGCCAAGGGTAGATTTTTATACCACTAAGCGCGAGGTCATTCTTCAGAAGATGAAAACAGACCTGGAATTTGCAGCGCAATGGGTAACTGATAATGTGAATAAGGGTGAGGTAACCAAAGGAGCGGTAAATCATTTGCTTACCAAGGTGAATTTAGCGCTCGGAAAATTTGACGATGCCATAGCCTCTGCAAATGCGGTAATAAATGGAAGTCCGTATGCACTAATGACCAACCGGTTCGGCGCTACAAGAGCAGATGAAACAAGAAACCTGATATGGGACCTTCACAGACCGGAGAACAAGTCGTTGGGTGAGAACAGGGAAGGTATATTTATGGTGATTGACAGGCAGATGGATGGAGGTTATGATGGGGGGATGAAAATTATGCGTCAGGCAGTACCGAACTGGGGTTCAAACATCAATACGCCAAATGGAAAAAAAGGTACTAACGATGGAATTAATCTGGAGATCACACAGTCTAATCTTTATGGAAGAGGAATAGGCCGCTGTCGCGGAACATCTTACAGCACACAAGCGATCTGGGACGATCCTAATGACTTAAGGCATATAAAAGGCAATTGGATGAACATGGAAGACCTTGTTTATAATGAGCCCGCATTAAAGAAGAGCGACCCTACATACTACAATAAACCGATACAATTGCGAAATGCTGCAGGCGGCCTTACCGTTACTGATACCATAAGGAGTTATTTTGGATGGCCGCAGTATAAGATATTTATACCTGATTTTGAAAATGCGCCAATGCAAGGTGGTCATACAGACTGGTATGTGTTCCGGATAGCAGAAACCTATTTGCTTCGCGCCGAGGCCTATTATTGGAAAGACGATCTGGCCAGCGCTGCCGCTGATATCAATAAGGTAAGGGCACGTGCAAAAGCAGCACCCTATACTCCTGCTTCGATCAACATCGGCACGATACTGGATGAAAGAGCCCGCGAACTTTATTACGAGGAGCCAAGAAAATGTGAGCTGACCAGAATTGCTTACATTTTTGCACTTACCGGTAAAACTGCCTATAATGGTAAAGTATATTCTTTAACCAATTTCTCGGAAAACAATTTCTTTTATGATAGGGTAAAAGAAAAAAATGTGTTCTATAAAAATGGTGTTAAAACAAATCATGGAGATCAATATACCATGAGCCCATATCATGTATTGTGGCCGGTACCTCAAAGTGCGATCAGGGCAAATGTATCCGGTCACATAAATCAAAACAAAGGATATTCTGGCTCAGAGGGTAATGTACCACCGATTGATAAAATAGAATAGAGGCTAAAGTGATCTTACTGTCTAAAAACCATATTTTTAAAATACGATTAAAGAAATAATGATGTTAAATTCCCTGAGGCTAACCTGCATATCTTTTATTGCCTTTTCAGCAATGCTAACACCCTTGTATGCCCAAAGAATTGCTACCCTGGAGGTAGACCTGAAGAAAAGAACGCCAGATAAAGAGATTCATGTTCAGGTAGATCTGGATGCAATAACTGCTTTGCCTGATAGCGTTATCAGGTTAATAGAGGTAAAAGGAAACAAACAAACCCCTGTAGCGTATCAGGTAGAAAACAACGGAAAACGGGTTTTGCATTGGCTGGTAAAACCTTCTTTGGCCACAAGCATATTTGCCCTGGAAAAAGGAAAACCGCTTAAGCCTGCGGATCACATAAGGGCTATCCGTGAAAACGGGGAGTTAACAATAAGTAACGGGAATAAAAACTTACTCCGCTACAATTACAAAACGGTTTATCCACCAAAGGGAATAGATACGGCCTTTAAAAGAAGCGGTTTTATACATCCGTTATGGTCTCCGCACGGACAAGAATTAACACGGATACAGGCTCCCGATCATTACCATCATTATGGATTGTGGAACCCATGGACTCATGTGGTTTTTGAAGGTGATACTGTAGACTTCTGGAACCTTAAAGACCGGAAAGGAACGGTAAGGTTTGTAGATTTTGTTGCTGTAAACGCAGGTCCGGTATATGCAGAATATCAGACACTGCACGATCATGTGGTTT
Organism: Pedobacter sp. 05T44; assembly: GCF_056395985.1. Classification (NCBI taxonomy): domain Bacteria; kingdom Pseudomonadati; phylum Bacteroidota; class Sphingobacteriia; order Sphingobacteriales; family Sphingobacteriaceae; genus Pedobacter; species Pedobacter sp. 05T44. Next base: position 1,058,412 of record NZ_JBFTKO010000001.1, on the reverse strand, counting down.
TTAAAAAAGACGGAACTGAAAAGGTAGCACTCAACGAGCTTCAGTCGGTAAGGATCTTCCAACCTCAAAAAGGTCAGGATTATTATATTGCTGATATCACTATTCAGCTCAATTGCGCTACTGATGAACAGGTATTACTTAAAGAATACCGTTATGGCGGCTTGGGTTGGCGGGCTACCGAAAAATGGAATAAAKAAAATAGCGAAACCCTGACATCCGAAGGAAAAACAAGAAAAGATGCGGATGGCACCAAAGCACGTTGGGTGATTTTGCAGGGAAAAATAGATGATGACTATGCCGGTGCGGTAATGATGTCTTATCCTACCAATTATAATTATCCGGAACCATTAAGAATATGGCCTGAAAACATGAACGGAAGGGGAGATGTGTATGCCAATTTCTCGCCAACAAAAGATAAAGACTGGTTATTGGAAAAGGGGAAAACCTATATCCTAAAATACAGGTTCCTGGTGTACAATGGCCATACTTCTAAGGAGCGTGCCGAAGCCGCCTGGGGTGATTTTGCCAGTCCTCCCGTAGTTAAAATAAAATTAAACCAACTTAATTCAAACTAATGAGCGTATCAATTTTAAGATTTAAATTCAAAGCGAGTATCCTGCTTTCTGCCTTATGGATATTGTGCATCCCATTTGCAATGGCTGCTGAAAAAAACACCTTTCTGAAAAAAGTAAAAGTACTGGTGTACACCAAAAACGGGAAGGGGTATGTTCATGACAATATCCCTAATGCGGTAAAATGCATTCAGAAATTGGGCCAGGAGAATGGATTTGACACCGATGTATCTGATGATCCTTCGGTTTTTACAGAGGCAAATTTAAAGCAGTATACCTTGCTGATTTTTCCAAGCACTAATAATGATGTGTTTGATACCGATGGACAAAGGTTAGCCTTTAGAAGATATATAGAAGCCGGAGGCGGATTTGTTGGCTTACACTCTGTAACCGGTACAGAACGAAACTGGCAATGGTTTAAGCAAATGCTGGGAGGCACGTTTGCCTGGCATGCCAGAAACCAAAAGTTTACTGTAAAAGTAATTGACCCTTCGCATCCCTCTGTTGCAGGCTTGCCAAAAGTTTGGGAAAGAAAAGATGAATGTTATTTTGCCAAAGAACTGTATCCTGGCATTAAAGTAATCATGGCACATGATGTTACCTCTTTAAATTCATCTGATCCGGCAGATGCGGAGAAAATAAAAACATTTTCTGCTCCTTTTTCGGAGTTATATCCTGCAGTATGGTACCAGCAATTTGATGGGGGAAATGTTTGGATTACCGCTCTTGGACACGATAAAGAAAACTATGAAGACCCGGTTTTTATCAAACACATCCTTCAGGGCATCAACTATGTTGCCGGCCAGTATAAAAAAATAGATTACAGTAAAGCATACGCAGATTCACGAAATACACCGCTGCGCTACTAACCAAATATTAACCTAATAAACCTAGATGATATGATGAGCGAAAATGAAAAACTTCCATATAGCAGAAGAGATTTCGTGAAAACGGCTGTTAAGAGTGCTGTTGTTACTTCTGTTGCCATGACTGGCTTTCCTACTATAGTTCCTGCTTCTGTGTTTGGTAAAAACGCACCCAGCAATAAAATTAATATAGGCCAGATCGGCTGCGGCCGAATTGCCCGGACACATGACCTTGCCGAAACTTTTAAATATGATAAAGCCCGTATTGTGGCCATTGCAGATTTAGACGGTAACAGACTGAAAAGTGGAAAACAGCTGGTAGAGGGCTGGTATACCAAAAAAACAGGTAATTCCAATTATATAGATATTAAAACTTATGATGATTATCATGACCTGCTGGCCAATAAAGATATTGATGCGGTGATGATCAGTACCCCTGATCATTGGCATGCCCAGCCAGCAATTGAAGCAGCGCTTGCAGGCAAACACATTTATCTTCAAAAACCAACTTCGTTAACTATTGAAGAGGGTAGGATGATGAGTGATATGGTCAGAAAATCTGGAGTTACTTTTCAGTTAGGTAGTCAGCAGCGTTCAGTTAACCCCTGGCCTCAATTTAAAAGAGCATGTGAACTGGTAAGAAATGGAAGGATAGGAAAACTTCAAAGTGTACAGGTTGGTTTGCCTTCAGATCCTGCGGGTGGGGTTGCTACAGAGATGCCAATTCCTGCAAATTTCAATTATGATATGTGGCTTGGCTCAACACCTTACATTTACTATACGCAGGATCGTGTACATTCACAAACAGATCCGGAATCGAGGGGCGGATGGTTAAGATTAGAACAGTTTGGTGCCGGGATGATTACCGGGTGGGGCGTACATCACATTGATATTGCTCACTGGGGAATGAATACAGAGCATACTGGCCCGATTGAAATTGAGGCGCGTGCCGAATTTCCTAAAAATGGTTTGTGGAATGTACATGGCGATTATGAGGTTCATGCCAAGTATGCAAATGGTGTAAACATGGTGATGAATAGTAAAAATCCTAATGGGGTAAGGTTTGAAGGCAGTAACGGTTGGATCTTTGTATCAAGAGGAAACGTAGGGGTTACCAGTACAGACCCTGGGTCGGGTGGTAAAGATAATAAAGCATTTTATGCAAGCGATCCGGCTATTCTTACCTCTAAAATAGAGGCCAATGAAATTCATCTGTACGAAAGTCCTGAACAACACGGCAACTGGCTGGATTGTATTGAAAGCGGAAAGGCAACAATTAGCCCTGCAGAAGTTGCGCATCGTTCTTGCAGTGCATGTTTAGTAGCTCATGCTGCAATGAGATCTCCAAAAAAGCTATATTGGGATCCGAACAAAGAAGTTTTTAAAGATAATGCAGAAGCCAATAAATTATTATCGAGACCACAGCGTTATCCTTATGGTACCAACTATATTCTCGATAAAAAGAGTTAAACTATGAAAAGCAAACTAATAATGATCCCATTAATTGTGCTGGCAGGATGCAGTCAGCCTAAGAAACAGGAAGATAATGCTGTAAAGCTGATCACCCTTGATCCCGGACATTTTCATGCTGCGCTAGTGCAAAAATCAATGTATCGCGGGGTTGATTCTACCGTGCATGTGTATGCACCTAAGGGAGCCGATGTGGAGTTGCATTTGTCAAAAATTGAAGCCTACAATAAGCGTCCGGACAATCCAACCACATGGGATGAAAAAGTTTATCTGGGCGATGATTACCTGGATAAAATGATTGCCGAAAAGAAAGGGAATGTATTGGTATTGGCAGGAAATAACCAGAAGAAAACAAACTACATAAAAAGATCGGTTGAAGCCGGATTGAATGTGCTGGCTGATAAGCCAATGGCCATTGATGGGGCTAGTTTTGAGGTTTTGAAAGGTGCATTTAAAACGGCAGCAGAAAAGCAGCTGTTGTTGTATGATATCATGACGGAGCGTTATGAGATTACTACCATGCTGCAAAGAGAGTTCTCAATGATACCCGAAGTTTTCGGTATGCTTGAAAAAGGCACGCCTGATAACCCTGCTGTTACCAAAGAAAGTGTTCATTATTTTTATAAGTATGTTTCAGGAAGTGTTTTGGTAAGACCTGCATGGTTTATGGATGTAGCCCAGGAAGGAGAGGGGATTGTTGATGTAACTACGCATTTGGTTGACCTGGTGCAATGGGAATGTTTTCCGGATCAGACGCTCGATTATAAAACCGATGTTCAATTGGTGTCGGCTAAAAGATCAAGTACAGATTTAACTTTAAGCCAGTTTAATACCATCACCAAGTCGACTGCGTTTCCAGATTATCTTAAAAAAGATGTGGTTAACGATAGTGTGCTAAAGGTGTTTTCAAACGGAGAGATCAATTATAAACTCCGTGGTGTGCATGCTAAAGTTTCCGTAAAATGGAATTATAAAGCACCCGAAGGTACTGGCGATACACATTACTCCATTATGCGTGGCACAAAGGCCAACCTGATTATAAAACAGGGAGCAGAGCAGAAATTTAAACCTGAACTATATATTGATCCTGTGAATCCAAAAGATGCCGCTTTTGAAGCAACTTTAAATGAGCAGCTTAAAAATTTACAGGGCAAGTTTCCAGGTATTTCGCTTACAAAAACCAAAACCGGATGGTGGGTTAATATTCCCGATAAATACAAAGAAGGGCACGAGGCACATTTTGCCAGGGTAACTGAAAAGTTTTTGAGTTACCTTAAAAATAAGGATCTGCCTGCATGGGAAGTACCCAATATGATTGCAAAATATTACACAATTACTGCAGCATTGGATCTTGCCAGAAAGAAATAGTTATAATTCATTTTCTATCTTGCAACGTTAAATTGCAATTATGGATTATGTTTTAGGAATAGATATCGGTACGGGGAGTGTAAAAGCGGTTGCTGTAGATACCAAATGCAACTCATTTGGTGCTTTTCAGCAGCATTACGCTTTTACCTCGCCACAACCCGGTTATCATGAACAGAATCCGGAAGAAATCTGGAATGCTTTTAAGAAAAGCATGGATGGATTGATTGCTGAAATTGGCAATGTGCCAAAAGCAATATCCCTAAGCAGTGCCATGCACAGCCTGATACCGGTTGACGAAAATGGTAACGCGCTGGCACCAATGATAACCTGGGCCGATAACAGAAGTTCTGAAATTGCTAAAGGATTAAGAAGCACTGAAACTGGCTTGTCCATTTATAAAGCAACAGGCACACCGCTGCATGCCATGTCGCCTTTATGCAAAATCATTTGGTTAAAGGAGAATGATCCGGATTTGTTTAGCCAAACACATAAATTCATTTCCATAAAAGAATACATCTGGTACAAGCTTTTCAAAGAGTTTAAGATAGATTACTCAATCGCTTCTTGTACTGGTTTGTTTAACATAGATCTGCTAGACTGGCATACAGATTCCCTTAATATCACAGGGATAGATAGTAAAATGCTTTCTGAACCTGTACAAACTAATTATACTAAGTTTCTTGAGTCTGGTATTGCTGTTGTAATTGGTGCAAGTGATGGCTGTATGGCCAATCTGGGGAGTGGAGGGATTAAACCCGGTATTGCTGTGATGACCATAGGTACAAGTGGTGCGGTAAGAATAGCCAGCGATAAGCCTTTGCCGAATGAAAAGGCGATGACATTTAGTTATATCCTTGATAAGGATACTTTTATTTGCGGCGGCCCGATAAATAATGGCGGCATTGCCTTACAATGGTGGATAAAAAATAACATTAAACATGACTTGGGAGAAACCGATTATGAACAGCTTTTTGAAGAAATTGCAGGCATAAGGGCTGGAAGTAATGGGTTGCTGTTTTTACCTTATCTAACCGGAGATCGGGCACCGATATGGGATAGCGAAAGCTGTGGCGTATTCTTTGGTGTAAAGCTGGAACATGGAAAAGCCCATTTTTCGAGAGCTGTACTGGAAGGTATATGCTATGCGATGTACGATGTGCTTGATGCCTTGCAGGAAAATGCTGAGCCCATTAAACAGATCAATATTAGCGGAGGCATTGTAAAATCGGATATCTGGATGCAGATAATGGCTGATATTACCGGAAAAGACCTGGTGATTACACAATCAGAAGATGCTTCGGCAGTTGGTGCTGCACTGTTGGCAATGAAAGCCCTTGGTTTGATTCATGATTATTCCGATTTGGTAAATAAAACGCCAAAAATGGTTAAGCCAAACCCTAATAATGGTGAGGTTTATTTGAGGAATTTTAGGATCTTTAAAACGCTTTATTCTGATTTAAAGAATACCATGCATGAATTTTATAAAATGAATCTTTAATGTTTGCAAGGAAAACCATAATTACATTAATCTTCTTCCTGATTTCATTTGTTGGGCTAGCGCAGCAAGACCAGATTCAGTTTTCGAGTATAAACCTCTCCGATGGGCTTTCTCATAACCAGGTAAATACAATTTTTAAAGACAGCAAGGGCTTTATATGGATTGGTACCCTTTCCGGATTAAACCGTTTTGATGGTCAGCAGATAAAAATTTTTAAGCACGATCCACGAGATACCAAATCAATAAGTGACGATTTTATCGTCAATATTTCTGAACTGCCAGATAACAAGCTCTATCTGGAAACCAAGAACGGCGCAAATATCTATGATGCGGAAACCCAAAGTTTTATAAGGGATGTGAAACCTTACCTGAAGGAGTTAAACATTATTGCTAAAAAGATCATAGATATAGTAAAAGATAGTAAAGGCGGTTTTTGGTTCAACGCGGGTGACGAAGGCGTCTTTAAATATGATACACTGAGCAAAAAAAGTATTCATCTAAAACTGAATACCGGGAATGCTGCATCACTGGCTGGTTCTCCAATTTCTGCATTACAGAAAGGGCCTAATGGAGACATTTGGATTATTCATACGGATAAGACCGTAGAACTGCTCAATAGCTCTACCGGTAAAGTGCAAAAGCGTATCTCTGTGTTTAAGCATGATGACCCTTTGGCTTTTCAAAACTTTAAATTGTTTGTTGATAATGCGTCCGATCTATGGATATATACCCTGAATAGCCAGAGAGGAGTAGATTTTTATGAAACCAAAACCGGGAAAACCAGATTCATAGACAAGGCACCAAATGGTTTGAATAACAACTTGATTAGCAGTATCATTCAGGACGATAAAGGATTGATTTGGATAGGAACCGATCATGGCGGTGTGAACCTGCTGGATAAAAGAAATTTTAGTGTCAGGTATCTTGTTAATAAAGAGGACGACGTTAAAAGTATTGGTCAAAATGCCATTTTAACCTTGTATAAAGACCATTCGGGCATAATATGGGTAGGAACATTTAAAAGGGGCGTTAGCTTTTATCATGAAAAGATCCTCAAATTCCCGCTCTATAAACACCAGAATGCAAATCCCCGAGGGCTGACCTATGATGATGTAAACCGTTTTGCAGAAGACGGACTGGGTAACATCTGGATTGGTACGAATGGAGGCGGACTATTTTATTTTAATAGAAAAACAGGTCAGTTTAAAAGGTATGTGCATGAGCCCGGCAACCCAAACAGTTTAAGTAACGACATCATTGTAAGCCTGTTTATAGATCGCGATAAAAAGCTATGGGTAGGTACTTATTTTGGCGGGTTAAGCTGCTTTGATGGTACAAAGTTCATCAATTATAAACACAATAGCCAAGATACAAATAGCTTGACTGATGACCGGGTGTGGGACATTCTTGAAGACCGGAGAGGAAATTTATGGATTGCTACCTTAGGTGGTGGGCTGGATAAATTCGATAGAAACAAACACATTTTTCTTCACAAAAAGGTAGGAGAAAAGAATGGTATAATTTCAAATTCGCTATCCTGTTTAATAGAGGATAGAAAAGGCAATATATGGATAGGTACCTCTGAAGGCGTTGATGAAATGAAACAGGATGGCAGATTTGTTCATTACAAGAATAAACCAGGCAATAAAAAATCGTTGACTAATAATGTTGTTTATGGCATGATGGAGGATAGCTATGGTTTTATATGGATATCTACACGTGATGGTTTAAGTAGGCTAAATCCTGAATCAGGGCAGTTCCAGAATTTCGACAGTAAAGATGGCCTCACTGAAATGACTACATTAAAAGTGGTTGAAGATAATGACAAAAATCTTTGGATAAGCACGGCGAATGGTTTGTTTGAGATCATTGTTAAGAAGATAAGCACAGACAAATTCTCTTATACCTTTCGTAAGTATGATGAACATGATGGTTTGCAGGGCAATGCGTTTAATGCCAATGCAGGCTATAAAACCAAATCGGGAGAACTTTTATTTGGAGGGGCAAATGGCTTTAATCTTTTTAAACCGGGCGATATCAGAAATGACAATACCAGGCCTATTATCGTTTTTACCGATCTGCAGATTTCTAACAGGAGTATTGGCATTGATGACCAGGTAAATGGAAGGGTTTTATTAAAGAAGTCTATCATTTTTACAAAAGATTTAAAGCTGAACCATAGCCAGAATGGATTTGCACTTGAGTTTGCAGCACTGAACTTTTTTAATCCTCAAAAAATAAAATACCGGTATAGGCTGGAAGGATTTGATCAGCACTGGCAGGAACTTCAGGGGGATAACCGATTGGCAACCTATACCAATATTGATCCGGGTGAATATACTTTTAAAGTGGTTTCTACTGATGCTTCGGGAAATTGGGTGAACAATGAGACCAGCCTTAATATTACCATTATGCCTCCATTTTGGAGAACAACGCTAGCCTATATCATTTACGTATTGCTAATTGGCGGTACGCTGTTTTTTATCCGGCATCGTGGCATTCAACGGATAAAGAAGGAGTTTTTAATAGAACAGGAACGACAACAAGCGAAACGGATGCATGAACTGGATCTGCTTAAGATAAAATTTCTTACCAATGTAAGTCACGAATTCAGAACGCCCTTGTCGCTGATCATTACGCCACTTGAGAAACTGATTAAACAAGCTCAGGATTCAGAGAGACCGCAACTTCAGATGATTCAGCGGAACGGGCGCCGCTTGCTGAATCTGGTAAATCAATTGCTGGATTTTAGAAGAATGGAAGTGCACGAATTAAAACTGCATCCTAAAACAGGAGATATCATTTCTTTTATTCAGGAGCTGTCGTTTTCCTTTAGTGATATAGCCGACAGAAAGAACATCAGTTTTAGTTTTCAAACCGATAGAAAGAGCCTGATTACTTTTTTTGATCATGATAAAATTGAAAGGATACTGTTTAATCTGCTTTCGAATGCATTTAAATTTACACCACAGGGTGGTAAAGTGAAAGTAAGTTTGCTCACTACCATTAATGAACAAAAACAAACCCAGTTAATTCTTAAAGTTTCTGATACGGGTATTGGTATTCCAGAAGATAACAAGGCAAGGATATTCGAAAGGTTTTTTCAAAATGACGTTCCCGATTCCATTGTTAACCAGGGGAGTGGTATAGGCTTGTCGATTACCCGGGAATTTGTAAGGTTGCATGGTGGGCATATTACGGTTGATAGTATTGTGAATGAAGGCACTGAATTTACAGTTTACCTTGTTTTTCCTAAAACGGATATGGAAACTTCCGATCCGGAACCTAAGCTCGACCTGCTCATTACCGCTGGGGTAGATGAAAATTCGGTAAGCGATCCCAAGTTTGTATGGAAAAGTAAAAAGCCGGTGCTCATGCTGATAGAAGATAATGAGGATTTTAGGTTTTATTTAAAGGATAATTTAAAAGAATACTACCAGATAGCCGAGGCAGCCAATGGTAAAGAAGGTTGGCAAAAAATACTTTCGATACATCCTGATTTGATTGTTAGTGATGTGAGTATGCCTGAAATGAACGGTATTGATCTTTGTCGGAAAATTAAAGCGGATAAGCGTACGGCCCATTTGCCTGTGATATTACTTACCGCGCTAACTACCGAAGACGAACAATTGATGGGCCTTGAAACCGGTGCAAGTGATTATATGACCAAGCCTTTTAACTTTGAGATCCTTTTGTCTAAAATAAGGAACTTACTGCAGCAGCAGGCGCTTTCAAAAAAGACCTACCAAAAGCAGGTAGAGTTTAAACCACTGGAAACAGAAATTGAATCTGTTGACGATAAGTTCATCAGACAGTTGTCTATTCATATAGAAAAACATTTGTCAGACTCCGCTTATACTGTCGACCAGTTAAGTGCAGACATGAATATGAGCAGGGTAGGTTTATATAAAAAAGTACTTCCGCTAACAGGTAAATCACCTGTAGAATACATACGCTCTTACAGGTTGCTAAAATCTAAACCCTTGTTGCTGAAATCGCAAATGACCATTGCCGAGGTAGCCTATGAAGTTGGCTTCAGTAACCCTAAACATTTCAGTAAATATTTTAAGCAGGAATTCAATATGCTGCCATCAGCGTATGCCTTAACAAAACCCGATCAAGAGTCTGTTTAATGCTCATTTTAGCAGATTTGTTAACATATGAATACCTAATTGTTATCATTTGAATGCCCTGCCTTTTTTTGCTTGCATATACCTTTAGAAATAAATAAACCAAGTATAAACAGTATTTATTTCTATGCGAAAAATTAGGGTGAGCGCCGTAATATTTATAGGTAGTATGTTACTATATATAAATGTAAACGGGCAAGTAAAAGATGATGTGCAAACAACCTCAGGAATTGAAATTCCCATTCAACATTCTCCCTCAGGAATTAAAAAAATAAAACTTCAGCCAGTATCCGATCAGATCATTCATGTAACTGCAATTGCGACAGACAAGTTTCCTGGCGACAAAAGTTTAATGGCTGTTAAGCTTTCAGATGCTGCTGTTAAATTTACAACAACCAACTCAGCCGACCAGGTAACCTTAAGTACTTCATCGTTAAAAGTTGAAGTATCTACTAAAACAGGTTTAATCACTTATCGTGATGCCAACGGTAAGGTGTTACTGGCCCAAACAAAAACAGAAGGGCTTTCACTTATCCCTAAAGTATTTAATGGAGAGCCATCCTATCAGGTTTCTCAGCTATTCGATGCGCAGGAAAATGAAGCATATTACGGTTTGGGGCAGCACCAGCAAGGGCTGGTAAATTATAGCGGACGCAGGGTAGATCTTGTGCAGTACAATACAGAAATAGGTGTTCCTTTTTTTGTTTCTAATAAAGGTTATGGCCTGCTTTGGGATAATTATTCAATTACACGCGCTGGCGACATAAGAGATTACCAGCCTTTAACTGCATTGAAATTATTTTCTAAAGAAGGGGATGAAGGATGGCTTACCGCTTCCTATACTTCAAAAACTGAACCCGGAAAGGTATTGCTTAAGCAACCTATATCTGAATTATCTATAAACTGGTTAACAGATCAGCATAAATTTCCTTCAAGCATAAAAATGCAGGATGCCGTGGTGCATTATGAGGGAGCCGTGGGAAGCGAACTTGAAGGGCTGTATCAGCTTCAGTTAAAATATGCAGGTTATATTAAAGTTTGGTTTGATGATAAGCTTGTTGCCGATTTTTGGCGTCAGGCCTGGAATTCAGGATCGGCAATACTAGATCTGGAATTAAAAAAAGATAAGAAAACCAAAATCAAAATAGAATGGATACCAGATGGAGGAGAATCATATCTGGGTATAACCTGTTTGCCTCCTTTGCCAGAATCATTAAAAAATACCTTTGCGCTTAGTTCCGAATCTGGTGCCTCAATTAACTATTATTTTATTGGGGGTGCAAATGCCGATCAGGTAATTAGCGGGTACCGCACAGTAACCGGAAAAGCGGTATTAATGCCAAAATGGGCTATGGGCTTTTGGCAAAGCAGAGAACGCTATAAAACACAGGATGAGATTTTATCAACGGTAAAAGAATTTCGCGACAGAAAAATTCCACTTGATAATATTGTATTGGATTGGTCGTACTGGAAGCAGCCGGAATGGGGTAGTCAGCAGTTTGACCCTGAGCGTTTTGCTGACCCTGATGGGATGATCAAATCTCTTCACAAACAAAATGTGAACCTGATGATCTCTGTTTGGCCTAAGTTTAATAAGGGTTTCGATATCTATGATAAATTAAACCAAGAAAATTTCCTTTATAAAAGAAACATAGTGGATGGCCGTGTAGACTGGATAGGCAAAGGATATTCGAATACATTTTACGATGCTTTTAATCCTAAAGCGAGAACTGCATTTTGGGAGCTGATGAACAAAAGGTTGTATAGCAAAGGTATAGATGCCTGGTGGATGGATGCTACAGAACCGGATATGCATTCGAATTTACCGGTGGAGATTAGAAAAGACCTGATGAATCCAACTTATGAAGGATCGTCTACAACTTATTTCAATGCATTTCCACTGGTTAATGCCAAAGGTGTTTACGAAGGACAACGTAAAGTAAACAACGAGAACAGGGTGTTTATTTTAACACGGTCGGCATATGCAGGCCTGCAAAGATATGCTGCTGCGGCCTGGAGCGGAGATATCGCTTCGAGATGGGAAGACATGAAAACCCAGATCGGTGCAGGGGTAAACTTTTCGCTTTCGGGTATGCCTTACTGGACCATGGATATTGGTGGTTTTTCTGTTGAAAAACGGTATGAGAAACCTAATAAAGAAGACCTGGAAGAGTGGAGAGAACTAAATGCCAGATGGTATCAGTTTGGCGCTTTTGTTCCTTTGTTTAGGGTACACGGACAGTTTCCTTTCAGAGAGATCTATAACATTGCGCCAGAGGGTCACCCTGCTTATAAAAGCATGCTGTACTACAATAAGTTGCGATATAGACTGATGCCTTATATCTATTCAATTGCCGGCAACACTTATCATCACGATTATACCATGATGCGCGGTTTAATGATGGACTTTCCTCAGGACCTTAAAGCTTCTAATTTGTCGGATGCATTCCTTTTTGGCCCTTCGCTATTAATTAATCCTGTTTATAAGTACAAAGACAGGAACAGAGATGTGTATCTGCCTTCAGGACAAGGATGGTATGATTTATATACGGGCAAGTACTTTAAGGGTGGACAAACCATTAAAGCTGATGCGCCATATGAAAAGACGCCTGTGTATGTAAAAGAAGGATCTATTGTTCCTACAGGCCCGGAATTACAATACACCTCAGAGAAACCTGCTGATCCGATAACACTCTTTGTGTATACCGGAAAAAATGCTTCATTCTCTCTTTATGAGGATGAGGGTACCAATTACAACTATGAGAAAGGTGCTTTTGCTACGGTAGATTTCAATTACGACGAAAAAACCAAAACGCTTACAGTAGGTGATCGCAAAGGAAGTTTTAAGGGAATGCTGGAAAATAGAACATTTAAGATCGTGGTGATTACCCCTAAATCAGCCAAGGCATTAGACTTTAACCAAAAGGCGAATCATAGTATTACTTACAATGGTAAGGCTACTACAATAAAGCTCTAACTAAAATTAAACCAATATAAAATGAATCAATTATTTACTAAATCTTTATGAACGGCATGAAAAAGAATTCTATGATTAAAAGAGAACATATTTTTCTGCTGATGTTTCTTTCACTGCTTGTTTTTAGCGAATCTTTATTTGCACAGCAGCGTCAGATCAGTGGAAAAGTAACTGCAGCGGATGGGCTCGCCATACCGGGTGCAGTGGTAAAAGTAAAAGGAAAAACTGGCGGAACAGGGACCGATAATGATGGTGCATACACCATTAATGCCCAAACCGGGGATGTACTACAGGTTAGCTCTATTGGTTTTGTAGCCAAAGAAGTAACAGTTGGACAAGGAAACACCATCAACATTAGTTTAGCTGAAGATAACCAGGGCCTCAACGAAGTAGTGGTAGTGGGGTATGGCGTTCAGCAAAAGAAACTGGTAACCGGCGCCACAGTTCAGATTAAAGGAGAAACGCTGCAAAAGCAAAGTACCACTAACGCCTTGCAGGGTTTACAGGGGCAAACTCCCGGCGTACAGATTACATCTACTTCTGGTCAGCCTGGCGAAAACATCAAAGTAACCATAAGAGGCTTAGGTACCATTGGCAATGCATCGCCGCTATATGTTGTGGATGGAGTGCTTACCGGCGATATCACCTATTTAAACTCATCAGATATAGAATCGATCGATGTTTTAAAAGATGCTGCATCTGCGGCTATTTATGGCTCGCAGGCGGCTAATGGTGTTGTGTTGGTAACCACAAGACAAGGTAAACGCGGGCAGACAGGACAAATCACTTTTGATGCTTACGCAGGTGTACAAAATGTTGCAAAAAAATTAGAGTTGCTTGATGCTTCACAATACGCAGCTATGATGAGCGAAGCTGCTGTAAACGGGGGGAAACAACCACTGTTCACTAATGATGAGATAAAAGCTTTTGGCAAAGGTACAAACTGGATGGACGAGATGTTTGTAGACAATGCGCTTACACAAAATTATGCACTTGGTGCATCCGGTGCATCTGAAGCCTCAGTTTATTCCTTGGGTTTATCTTATACCGGGCAGGAAGGTATAGTAGGGGGCAAAGGCTTGTCTAATTACCAACGCTACAGCTTTAAAATCAATTCTGAGCATAATTTTTATAAAGATATCATCAAAATCGGTCAGCACTTAACCTATACAGATATTAAAAATAATGGTATAAGTGTTGGTAATCAGTATAATAACACGCTTCGTGGAGCATTTAGTGCCAGCCCATTTTTGAAGATGTATGATGAGGATGGAAACTTCTTCGACAACAGTAAGTCTACATGGAACAATGCTGAGGCAAATCCTTATGCATCTATGGTATATAACAGCCAGAACAAAAATAATACTCAGCGTATACTGGGTGATATTTATATGGTAATCGAACCGGTTAAAAATCTAAAATTCAGAACCAGCTTAGGTATGGATTACAGTGCAGGCGAAAGTCGTTCTTATACCCCTGTCTACAGCCTTTCGGTTTACACTTATAACCTTGTTAACAAAGCCAGCCAGTCGATGAATAAAGGTAAATCTCTGATCTGGGATAATTTATTGAGCTATAAATTTACCTTAAATAATGACCATACTTTTGAAGCCATGGTGGGTAGTTCTGCATATCGTGCAGATGGTTCTAATATTTTTGGAACCAATACCAATTTGTTTGCTGATGGTTTTGATTATGCCTGGCTAAGTAACGCAACCGGTAAAACCGTAGCAGGTATTACTATTGGGGGTGGACCTAACGAGCCGGATCGCAGGCTATCTTATTTTGGCAGGTTAAATTATAACTACAAAGAAAAATACCTGTTAAATGCCACTTTCAGAGCTGATGGTTCTTCACGTTTTGGCCCGGCAAACCGCTGGGGGTATTTCCCTTCTGTTTCCGCAGGCTGGGTCGTAACAAACGAAAGTTTTATGCAGGGACAAAAGGACTGGTTAGACTTTCTTAAGGTACGTGCCAGCTGGGGGCAGGTAGGAAGTCAGAACATAGCTGCTTTTCAATATCTGGCACCAATTAAGCTAAATAATACAAACTATATTTTTGGCCCTGATGAGGGTGTGCTTACTCCAGGCGGCTACCAGGAACGAATCAGCAATCCCGCGGTGAAATGGGAAACCTCAGAACAGACTAATATCGGATTTGATGCTAATTTTTTGCAAGGCAAATTTGCGTTGAACTTCGACTGGTATAATAAAACTACCAAAGATTGGTTAATAGACGTACCAATTCTTGCCACAGCTGGAGCCCTTCCTCCTTTTATTAATGGTGGTAATGTGAAGAATACAGGTCTCGAACTGGCACTTACTTATAGAAACAAGGTGGGTGAATTTAATTATTCTGTTGGGGTTAATGGTGCTTACAATAAAAATAAAGTTACAAATATTCCTACTTCCGATGAAATTATTCATGGTGGAGAGAATGAACTGTTCAACAATGCACTTGAGTTCTATCGTGCTCAAACCGGATTCCCAATTGGTTATTTCTGGGGGTTAAAAACAGCCGGTATCTTTCAGAATGAAGCCGAGGTTCAAAATTA
Organism: Pedobacter sp. 05T44; assembly: GCF_056395985.1. Taxonomy (NCBI): domain Bacteria; kingdom Pseudomonadati; phylum Bacteroidota; class Sphingobacteriia; order Sphingobacteriales; family Sphingobacteriaceae; genus Pedobacter; species Pedobacter sp. 05T44. The sequence goes on along the minus strand of NZ_JBFTKO010000001.1, from coordinate 1,042,977 downwards.
CAGATCTGCCAATGGTAAGGTAATACAACCAACTGCTGCTCCTGGAGATGTTAAGTATGTAGATGTTAACGGAGATGGTATGATAGATAATCTGGATAGAGGCATGATTGGTAATCCGAACCCGAATTATACATTTGGTATCACACTTTCGGGTGATTACAAAGGTTTCGATTTTTCTGTTGTGGCTTCTGGGGTTGCCGGAAATGATATTGTTCAATCTTACAGAAATCCGTCTAGTCAGTTCGGTAATTATACCACCCGAATACTCGATAGATGGCACGGAGAGGGTTCATCGAATACCATTCCCCGTTTAACAGAAGACAACCGGAATTGGAGTAATTTCTCTGATCTGTATATTCAAAAAGGTGATTTCTTACGGATCAGTAACATCACTGTTGGTTATGATCTTGGTAAGGTATTTAAAAAGAGCTACCTGAAACAGGTAAGGTTATATGCTGCTGCATTAAACGTTTACACCTTTACAAAATACGATGGAATGGATCCGGAAATAGGTTATGGTACTCGAGGATTCGCGTCGGGTATAGACTTAGGTTATTATCCAAGACCAAGAACATTCATGATAGGAGCCAATCTTAAGTTTTAACTACAAGATCATAAAAATATGAAAGCTATAAAAATATATGCTGTTGCACTAAGCCTTTTATCGTTAGGTGCATGCAAAAAAGGTTTTCTGGATACTGAGCAAGTGACAGCAGTAACAGATCAAAATTTTTACAAAACACCAAAGGATGCATTTACTGCACTTGTTGGTTGTTATGACGGATTGCAAATTGTGTGGTCTGAGGGTATTGCCTTGCCGGTTGCAGCCGAAGTAATGTCTGATAATACTTTTGGCGCAACCGGAAATTCCGATGGTTTTGGTTATCAGATGATTGATGAATTTGATAAGTCGCGTTCACCATCAGACCAAAATTTATATAATGGAAACTGGGTTTTGTATTATAAAGCGCTGTTTCGTTGCAACACCCTTCTGGGCAAATTGGATCAGATAGAATGGGGTAACGATACTCAGTTGAGAAAAACATACGAATCTGAGGCCCGCTTTCTGCGTGCCTACCTGCTATTTGATATGGTTAGACTTTGGGGTAATATTCCACTGTTAACAGCTCCATCTACCGAGAATTTACCACAGAGTAATCCGGATGAAGTTTACAAGGTAATTGCTGACGATCTAAAATTCGCTGCAGCAAATTTACCGGAAGTTGCTTATCCGGCTCAGGCTGTTGCCAATCATGGTAGGGTTACCAGGTATGCTGCTGAAGCGCTGATAGGCCGTGTATTCTTGTTCTATACGGGTTACTATGCAAAGGCAGATTTAGTTGGTCTTGTATCTAAACCAGAAGCCCTTGCATATCTTGAAGATGTAATTACTAAAGGTGGATACGGTTTAATTGAAAATTTTGCAAACCTATGGCCTGCTGCATCATTAACATCATATGCAGGTGAGGATAATAAAGAAACCATTTTTGCAATAAAATATACTTATACAAGTGATTATGAAGGAAATACCGACGGTAACCACTGGATGGTAATGACAGGTATTCGTGAGCAGGCACTTTACCCGTATGGAAACGGATGGGGTGCTGAAACAGTAAACCCTAAACTGTGGAATGCATACTTGCCTACCGATACGAGAAGAGCAGGCTCTATCATTTCAATTGTAGACGAAAATTTGCCCTTCACCAATCAAAAAGGCCAAAGAGAATATACTGGTTACTATGTAAAGAAATATAGCCCAATGATCGGTTTAGACGGCAAGCCTCTGCCAGAATCACATGGTAATACCAGCTTCCAGATTGGCCAGTTCCAGGATTATGTATCTATCCGTTATGCTGACGTATTGTTGATGGCGGCAGAGCTGGGAAGTGGAAATGCGCAAACCTATTTTGATGCTGTTAGGCAACGTGCATATAAGGGTGCATTTACTCCGCTGGCGATAAGTCAGGCTAATATCATTAGAGAGCGCAGACTGGAATTTGCTTTTGAAGGAATACGCTATTATGATTTACTACGTCAGGGAATAGATAAAGCAGCTCAGGAAATTGCCGAAACTTCAACGGTATTAAATGGTGGTGTAAGTGCAGAGAAAAAAATATCTGCTGCAAATATCATTGCTACAAAAGGTTTGCAGCAAATACCATATACCCAGATCGGTCTTTCTAATGGAACGTTAAAACAAAATGCAGGTTGGTAACAGATCATCCATTTTAATCATTAAAGAAATGAAACTAAATATAAAAATATTTGCAGTGCTGATGATGCCTTTGCTGTTCAGTGCGTGTAAAAAAAATGAGCACAGTATTGACAGGACGCTCGATAAATCAGAAATTCAGTACACTGTGACCCAGGATTTACAGGCAGATGCCGGTGGAAATACCGTAATTCTTAAAAACGCTACACCCGGAACTATATCCATGTGGGATTATGGAACAGGAACCTCCAGAAGGATGATAGACACAGTTAAATTTGCCTTTAAGGGAGATTATGTGATTAAATTTTCTGTACTCAGCGGAGGATTAGAAGTGAAGATGGATTCTGTAGTCGTAAAAGTAACACAAGATAATTTGAACTACGTGAACGACCCTCTTTGGATAGCGCTTTCTGGTGGTGTGGGTAATGAGAAAGAATGGGTGTTGGATACGGAAGGGGTTTATTTTGCAGGACCTTTTGCATTTTATGGAGTAAATATTGGTTGGCTTAAAGACGGCGGCCCATGGGGTGCCAATACCACAGGATGCTATGGTGCTGATTGTTGGAATTGGGGACCGGGACTTAATGATATTTATCCAAATATGATGGCTAAAGGTGATTATGGGGTAATGACGTTTGGATTGAAAGGAACTGCTTCTTTTAAAGCAGTGAAACCGATGGAAAATGGAATTACACAAAACGGCACTTATTTTTTAAATGTGAACTCGAAAATATTGACCATTAATGGAGGGTCAATTCTTAGAGGATACAAACCTGCAAAGAATGGAATTACGGGAATAAGTAACTGGACAACCTATAAGATTTTATCTCTTGATGAAAATACGCTTCAACTGGGTGTAATCAGGGATAAGGATGTTGATGGCGAAGGACCTGCTATGCTCTCTTTCAACTTTATAACAAAGAACTTTGCTTCTTCACAATAAGCGAAAGTAAAGTCATTTGGTTTGGTGCAATCAAATGTTGAAAAGGATGAATGGCTTTTTTATTATATCCTTTAATTAAATCCGCTCGGGCTTCATTTTGATTCAGGTGAAGTCTGGGCATTTATTAAACATATTTTCTTATCTTGGAGGTAAAAACTCAATTTTATGAAAAAGTTATTTGTATTAACATTAATTGCTGGTTTGTTTACCACGCTGACCAGCTCTGCTCAGGATGACAAGTCCAAAAGAGTTAGCCCACCAGCTATAGCAAAAGAAACGCTTGCATCTGGAGCTGTGGTAACCATTGACTACAGTCAGCCTTCGGTTAAAGGCCGTAAAATAGGCGCCGATATTGCTCCTTATGGAAAGGTATGGCGTACCGGAGCAAATGAAGCAACTGTATTTGAAACAAGCAAAGATGTAAAGGTAGAAGGTAAAGCCCTTGCTGCAGGTAAATATGGTTTGTATACAATTCCAGGAGAAAAAGAATGGACAATTATCTTTAACAAAACCTGGAAACAATGGGGTACTGATTACACTGAGGCAGATGACGCAATTCGTGTAGCGGTAAAACCTGGTAAAGCTGCTTCTGCAACTGAAAAAATGACTTTTAAGATTGAAAAATCAGGAAAAGTTAGCCTTTTATGGGGTAATGTTGTAGTGCCGTTTACTGTTAAATAGCAGGTAAGTAATTTAAGCTACAGCGGGTATCATCCATATGGATGATACCCGCTGTTTTTATGTACTAATAAACCGCAGTGTCTTTTCAACCACTTGCTGCAAATGCTCAGGTAAGCTTGCCGATGCATACGGATGCGATGCCCCATAAACATGATTGGCTCCCTCAATCTTTAGTATTCTTGCGTTAAGCTGGTTTTGTGCCAGCTCTTGTGCAACACTAAACTTTACGTTTACATCATCATCGCCATGCAGAATTAACCAGGGTATGTCTATCTTTCTTGCAGCTTTAACGATGTTTAGCGCTTCTTTGTGCTCATTAAAGTCTGCTAATAAAGTGCTGTTTAGTGGCATTTTTTCTTTAGTCCGTGCATTTTCTACATATATTTTGCCTGTTTTGGTCCATTCTTCTTCCTGCTCTTTTTTCCAAAGGCTCGAGAAATCTGAAATAGACGACCAGGTAATCAGTTTATCAATCCTTTCATCATTAGCCGCTTTTATAATGGATAGCCCGCCACCCCGACTATGTCCGATAAGGTAAATAGGGAAAGATGGGTAGGTTGTTGAAACATAGTTAACCACCTGGTCAACATCAAAAAGTTCCTTGCTAAATGTGTTATCAGCAAAGGCTTCCATGTCGGTTACATCATTAAAATTTTGCGCTGTTACGCCGCCATGACTAAGGTTAAACTTCACATACCGGTAGCCATTTTTAGCAAACCATTGGGCAATTAGGTTGTGAGCACCCCAATCTTTGAAGCCTTTAAAGCCGTGAACAAATATTATGGTACCAATGTTTGTGTTCTTATCGTCATATGTCGTGTCGCCAAATATGTTTTTTTCATCCGCTCCTTTTATTGTAAATTGCTCCTTTTGTATCATATATGTCTGCATTTATGGTGTTTAGCCAATATAACAATTTTTATATCGGGATGTTTAAATGAATCTATTTATTTAAAATCTTTCTAAATAACTCTTAATTACAGCATAATGACAGTGGAACAAGGGCGTCTTATTACTTTTGTTTCGCTAAAAATAAACAGGATAATAGATTTTGGAATATTTAAAGATCATTGCTTTTACGCATAAACAGATTGACCTCAAATCTTTAGGTAAATTGGTGATATGTGAGCAGACGCTGGACGACAGATTGAGAAACATTCAATCTGAGTTAGGAGTTAAAGAAATATTCTACGTAGGAACGTGCAATCGTGTTGAATTCGTATTCACATCCTCAGAAAAAGTCGACAGAGATTTTATCAGTCGTTTTCTTACTGTGTTAGATATGGGACTACCTGATCAATACATGGATAAGTTCATAGAAAATGTTTCTGTTTATGAAGAGGCCGAGGCGTTTAATCACCTGCTTCGTACATCCTGTTCCTTAGAAAGTCTGGTAGTTGGAGAGAAGGAAATTCTTGCCCAGATCCGGAAGGCTTATGAAGCTTGCAGGGTTGCAGGATTTACAGGCGATTATATGCGGATGATCATGAACCGTGTGGTAAAAACAGCTAAAGAAGTTTACACACATACCAACATCTCCAAGAACCCCGTCTCCATTGTTTCTCTTGCCTATCGTAAACTTCGTGACCTAAAAATGTGTGGCAATGTAAAATTGCTCATCATCGGAGCAGGAGAAACCAACAAAAACATCGCTCAATATCTTAAAAAACATAAATACTCTAACTTTTCTGTATTCAACAGAACTTTAGAACATGCAGAAGCGCTGGCCAAAGATTTAAATGGCACTGCATATCCACTTTCAGAACTAGAAAATTACGATCAGGGATTTGATGTAATTATTACCTGTACCGGTGCTACAGAACCTATTATTACTGAAGCCATCTATAAGAAATTATTAAATGGTGATACTGGTAAAAAGGTAATTGTAGATCTTGCCATCCCTAACGACACTGCTCCTGAAGTAGTGAAAAACTTCCCGATACATTTCATAGAGGTAGAATCTTTAAAAGAAGTTGCCCGCAAAAATATACAAGAACGCTATGATGAACTGGTTAACGCAGAACACATCATCGAAGAGAACATCAAAGATTTTGAATTGGTATTACGCCAGCGTGAAATTGAGATAGCCATGAGTGGCGTTCCTCAGAAAATCAAGGAAATTAAGCATACTGCTATMAATGGTATCTTTGCCGAAGAGATCAATAACCTGGATGAAAACTCCAGATTGGTACTGGAACGCGTGATGGATTATATGGAAAAAAAATACATCAGCGTACCAATGGTAATGGCAAAAGAGATATTGGTAAAGAATAGCTAAATTTGCCAAAAAATTAGCATCAACGTGAAAAGACTTACTATCGGTACAAGAGGCAGCGACCTGGCTTTATGGCAAGCCAACTTCATTAAAGATAAACTTGCAGGAATTGGCGTTGAGGCAGATTTGAAAATCATCAAAACGCAGGGCGACAAGATTCTAAACTTAAGATTAGATAAACTGGAAGGCAAAGGGTTCTTTACTAAAGAGCTTGAAGAAGAACTTTTAGGTGGAACCATCGATATAGCAGTACACTCTCATAAAGATTTACCTACAGTACACCCCGCAGGATTAACAATTGCAGCGGTTACTGAACGCGAAGATCCGGCAGAGCTTCTTTTAATTTTAAAAGATTGTGTAGACATTACCCAAAAATTATCGCTTAAAACAGGTGCAATGGTGGGGACATCGTCTAACAGACGTAAAGCGCAGATATTGGCATTACGTCCTGATTTAAATATTGAAGATTTAAGAGGGAACGTACCGACCAGGATCCAAAAATTAAGAGATGAAGATTACGACGCGATTCTGCTGGCTAAAGCTGGCGTGAACCGTTTAAAAATTGACCTTTCGGAGTTCCATGTAGAAGTAGTTGATACTACAGAACTGGTTCCGGCTCCTGCACAAGGCGCTTTGGCTATTCAGATCAGAGAAAACGATACCGAACTATTTGAACTACTTCAAAAAATACACGATCCGGAAACTGCAGAGGAAATTGCAATTGAACGAAAAGTATTAAACCTGTTTGAAGGTGGCTGTCACATGCCACTAGGCTGTTACTGCAAAAAAGAAGATGGTTTATATGAGGTTTGGACTTCTAAAGCAGAAACCGAAGAAGATTTCCCTGATCGCTTATTTTATAGAGTAGAAAACCTTGATGGTTTAGCTGAAAAGATTGTGAGCAGATTTGCCGCGGATAGGAAATTCCCATCAAGAGTATTTATTTCAAGAGAAGTTGGGGAGCATAACTATTTTAGAAAAGCTTTAGCAAAACACAATATAGAAATTGACGCGAGATCACTGATCCGTACTTTCCCTATTGTAACGGTATTGGATCAATATCATTTCAGACATGTAGACTGGATCTTTTTTAGCAGCAGAAATGCGGTAGATTATTTCTTTAATCTAAAACCTGTACTGCCTAAGCACGTTAAATTTGGCGTTGCTGGCAGAGGTTCTGAAGATTCGTTAAGAAGAGCTGGTTATCTGGCTGATTACGAAGGAGAAGGTGGTGATATTGAGGAAGTAGCTGAACTTTTTGCTAAAGAAGTTACCGGAAAAACGGTATTGTTTCCACGAGCACAAGATTCTTTATTGACCATTCAAAAAGCTTTAACAGCAGATACAAAAGTAATAGACTTACCTATTTACGAGACTGTATTTGAAGATGATATAGATCAGACTTACGCTGATGTGCTGATTTTTACCAGCCCATCTAACGTTGATGCCTATTTTGTGGAGAACTTATTAGATCCCGGACAACAGATTATTGCTATTGGTAATTCAACAGCGAAAAAATTTGATGAGATGGGTATAAAATATACCTTACCTTACTCGCCGGATGAGATCGGATTGGCTGAGGCTGTGTTTGGAATAGAAATAAAATAAAGGAAGTTAAATAGAGGTTGATATGTTACACCGTCCACGTAGATTGAGGAAAAACCCTGTAGTTAGGGAAATGGTAGCCGAAACAAGGTTGTCGAAAGATATGTTCATTTATCCGTACTTTATTGTACCGGGTAAAAATGTTGTTCATGCTTTAGACGCAATGCCGGGAATCAACCATTACTCTGAAGACACATTGGTTAAAGATGTTGAAAAGGGACTTAAATTAGGTGTAAACAAAATCATGTTGTTTGGTGTAGGAGATGAAAAAAGTGAGGATGCCCATTCAGCATATCATGATCATTCTTTAGTACCTTCGGCAGTTCGTTTGCTTAAGAAAAACTTTGGCGACGATTTATACATAGTTACGGATGTTTGTGTTTGTTCTTATACTACACATGGACATTGCGGCATACTAGAAAATGACTATGTACAAAATGATGCAACCGTTGAAGTAATTGCCAAAATGGGACTTACCCATGCACAGGCAGGTGCTGATATGCTTGCCCCTTCAGATATGATGGATGGCAGGGTTGGTGCAATGCGAAGTGTACTTGATGGTGCAGGTTTTGTAAATACGGCAATCATGTCGCATGCTACAAAATTTGCTTCAGCATATTACGGGCCTTTTAGAGAGGCTGCTGATTGCGCGCCAAGTAAGGGAGATAGAAAAGCTTATCAAATGGATTTTAGAAATGGCAATGAAGCTTTAAGAGAAGCATTGCTTGATGAAAGTGAGGGGGCAGATGTATTAATGGTTAAGCCCGCTTTGGCTTACCTTGATGTAATGCATAACTTAAAACAGCACACAGATTTGCCAATAGCCTGCTATAATGTATCAGGAGAGTACTCTATGGTAAAAGCAGCTGCAGAAAAAGGCTGGATAGATGAACAAAAAGTAGTGATGGAGACCATGCATGCATTTGCACGCGCAGGGGCAAGCATTATAACAACTTACCATATAAGAGATATAGTAGAAAAGAATTGGATGTAATATGTTAGAATCTTTAAAAAAAATGTTTTCGGGAAATGAAGGTGATATGCCTGTAAATACAGGAGGTAAACCGGATATTTCCAGAGAGAAATCGGCAGAGCTGTACGAGAAGGCTAAAAACTATTTTCCTGGAGGCGTAAATTCTCCGGTTAGGGCTTTTAAATCGGTTTACGGAACACCATTGTTTATTCAAAAGGGCGATGGATGCTTTGTATGGGATGCTGATGGAAATCAATTTATAGATTTTTGCRGTAGCTGGGGTCCATTAATTCTTGGCCATAACAATGCTAAAGTTCGTGAAAAGGTTACAGAAGTAATGCAAAACGGGATGAGCTTTGGCGCACCTACTGCATTAGAAAACGAGCTTGCAGAACTGATTATTAAAAACAATAAACTTGTAGAAAAGATACGTTTTACCAGTTCTGGTACCGAGGCAGTAATGTCGGCCATCAGATTGGCGCGTGGCTATACAGGTCGTGATAAGATCATCAAATTTGAAGGCTGCTATCATGGACACAGCGATTCACTATTGGTAAAAGCAGGTTCAGGTCTGGTTACCTTTGGCGAAACTTCTTCTGCCGGCGTTCCAAAATCATTTGCTCAGGAAACCATCGTAATCCCTTTGAATGATACCGAAGCTTTGAAAAAAGCATTCGAACAATTTAAAGATGAAGTAGCCGCCGTCATTATTGAGGGAATTCCTGCTAACAACGGATTGCTGATGCAGGATGCAGAATATATTCAGTTTTTACAGCATATCTGTAAAGAGAACAAAGCACTCTTAATATTTGATGAAGTAATCACCGGATTCAGATTGGGATTCGAAGGTGCTGCAGGACATTATGGCATAAAGCCTGACATAGTTACCTATGGTAAAATTATCGGTGGTGGTTTGCCTGTAGGAATGTATGGCGCATCGGCCGAAATCATGTCTCATATTTCTCCTGATGGGGGTGTTTATCAGGCAGGAACCTTATCTGGAAATCCCGTAGCCATGGCTGCAGGTATTGCCCAGTTGACGGAGCTACTACGTTCTGGTTTTTATAAAGATTTAAACAATAAAGCTTCTGAGTTTGCCGAGAGCATACAGCGTTTTGCAACTGCAAGAAACTACAAATTAAAAGTATTCCATGTAGGGTCTATTTTCTGGCTGGCTTTTACGGACAAAGATAAAATTCAATGTGCCGAGGATATTGATCCGGCAAGCATGGAGAAATTTAAAGTAATGCACAGAGAGTTGTTAAACAGGGGTATTTACCTTGGCCCGTCGGGCTATGAGGTAGGTTTTGTTTCTGCTGCGCATACTAAAATAGAGCTTGAAAAAGCAAAGAGAGCTATATTTGATAGCCTTGATGTTGTTTTCAGGAATAAGTAAATTTTGGGTATATTTATAATATAAACTACTAACTGTCTTGAAGAAATCAATCGTTATATTTTATTTCCTGCTGTTGTACTCTTTAGTGCAATTAATTTCCTGGGGCACGCTTGTAGTTAAATTACAACCGTCCAGGATGGCTATGGTAATGGGCGAGGGATCTGTATTTCTGTTCTTATTGTGTATTGGAGCGTATTTTTTGCATCAATCTATTAAAAAAGAAGACAGGCTAAGAGAGCAGCAGCAGAACTTTTTACTCTCGGTAACACATGAGTTAAAATCGCCTTTGGCGGCTATAAAATTATCTATACAAACCATCGTTAAACGTGACCTGGATAAAGCGAGACAAACTTCTTTACTGAATAATTCATTAAAGGATATTGAACGTTTAGATGATTTGGTTGAAAACATGTTGTTGGCTACCAAGATCGAAAACAGGTCTTATTCGTTCCCTAAAGAAGAATTTGATCTTTCGGAAATGGTTTCAAGAATCACTGATAGGTTGCAGATCCATTCGTGTGGTTGTGAACAGCTGATAAATCCAAAAATACAGCCCGGGGTTAAGGTAGTGGGCGATCAGTTTGCGCTGTCGTCTGTGGTAACTAACCTGGTTGAAAATGCAGTTAAATATTCTGGACCTTGTGCAGAGGTTGGTGTGGAATTGACAAATAAAGATGGGCATCCTTTTTTAAGGGTAACTGACAAAGGGCCAGGTATCCCTGACGCTGAAAAGATGCTTATTTTTGATAAATTCTATCGTGTAGGTGACGAAAATGTCAGAAAATCAAAAGGAACAGGTTTAGGCCTGTTTATTGTTAAAGAAGTTCTACAAAGCCATGACGCTGATATCAGCGTTAAAGATAACGCACCACAGGGTGCAATTTTTGAAATAACATTTAGTTGATTATGCCACAGAAATTAAGAATATTACTGGTTGAGGATGAAGACCACTTATTAGATGCAATAAAATTAAACCTTGAACTTGAAGGTTATAAAGTTCATGCGGTAAAAGACGGTAAAACTGCTTTAAAGGTTTTTAAAGAAGAGCGTTTTAACCTGATTATTTTAGACGTGATGCTTCCTGAAATGGATGGTTTCCAGGTTTGTGAAACAATTCGTTTGGAAAACACTGAAGTTCCTATCCTTTTCCTAACGGCCAAAAATACAAGCGAAGACCGTGTTATGGGTCTGAAAAAAGGTGCTGACGATTATTTGGTTAAACCATTTAATTTGGAAGAGCTGATCTTAAGAGTAGGTATTTTGGTTAAACGCAGCATGAAAGCTGATGATCTGAAAGAACTTAACTCTTATAAAATAGGAGATAAGACCATCTATTTTAACTCTTTTGAATTAAAACAGGATGATGGCCTTATTGTTCCTTTAACAAAAAAAGAAACCATGCTGTTAAAATTACTGATTGAGCGTAAAAACGAAGCAGTATCGCGTGAGCAGATTTTAGAAACAGTTTGGAATTACGATGTTTATCCATCAACACGTACTATCGATAACTTTATATTAACCTTCCGTAAGTATTTTGAGCCAGATCAGAAAAACCCGGTTTATTTTCACTCTATCAGAGGGGTAGGTTATAAATTTACTGATATTCATTAATGTACAATACCAAAGGCAGGTATGCACTGATGGCAATTTTTATGATTGCCGCTTTAGCATGCCTTTTTTATGATCAGTATCAGCTTGCCGCATTGGCAGGCCTTTTCTTTGCCTTTGTACTTTGGAGTCATTTTAAACACAGTTCTGTGCTTCTTGCCTCCAAATATTTTAAGAATGGCGAATATGAAAAAGCAGAACGCATATTGGCTGAAGTGCCAAATCCGGATAGACTTGCAAGAAACCGAAGGGGGTATTACGAGTTTATGCGTGCTAATATTGCCCTGAAGAAAGAAGAATATGATGTTGCAGAACATCATTTTCAGATCGCAAGTCGTTTCCCGTTGGGTGGAAAAAATGATAAAGCTTTTGTATTGATCCATCTTGCCAATCTTGCGCTTAGAAAGAAAGATGGTGAGCGGAGCAGGGCCTATATCGCGAAAGCAAAAGAATTGGCCAGTACCCCAAAAGCAAAAGATATAATTAACAAGATTGAGATAGAAGCGAACAACTTATAAACAAAATAGATTTACATGAACACGTTATTTTTAGATGCAGCATTTTCAAAGCAAACAGAACGCCCACCAGTTTGGATGATGCGTCAGGCTGGCCGTTTTATGCCTGAATACTGGGAGATCAAAAATAAGTACTCCTTCCTTGAAATGTGCAAAACACCTGAAATTGCTGCTGATGTAACTATGTTACCGGTTAATTTACTGGGTATCGATGCTGCTATTTTATTCTCGGATATTTTGGTAACAGGCGAGGCAATGGGCGGAGATTTAAGCTTTACCCAGGGTGTTGGACCAAAGTTTGCCAACCCAGTACGTACATTAAAAGATGTAGATGCACTTGAGGTTGATGTTTTAGACCGTTTGCAATACGTAGCAGATGCTATTAAAGTTATACAACAACGTTTAAACGGAAGCATTCCTTTAATTGGTTTTGCCGGTGCTCCTTTTACTGTTATGAGCTACCTTGTTGAGGGTGGTTCATCAAAAGATTTTAAAACAACCAAGCTATTGATTCACAATCAACCAGAGGTTGCACACAAACTATTGGCTAAAATAGCAAAAGTTACTGCCGATTATTTGAACCTTCAAATTGCTGCAGGTGTGAATGCCATCCAGATTTTTGATAGCTGGGCACAGGCGTTGTCCTGGAACGATTACCAGGAATTCTCTCATCGTTATATTCAGGAGATCATTGCGAACTTAAACAGAAAAGACATTCCCGTAATTTCATTTTGTAAAGGAAGTTCTGTATTTGCGCCTATTATGGCTGAGGCCAAACCAGATGTAGTTTCGGTAGACTGGAACGCGGATTTGTTAAATATCAAAAAAAGTTTGCCAGCTGGTATTGCAGTTCAGGGTAACCTGGATCCGCATATACTGTATGCAGATAAACCCGTTATTAAGAGAGAGATTCTTCGCTTGTTTGAGCGTATGCGTGGAGAGAATGGATTTATCTTTAATCTTGGCCACGGTATTATGCCTGATATTCCGTTCGACAACGTAAAATATGCGATTGAAGTAATCAAAGACTTTAAATACTAATCTAAAAATGGAGAAGTACTATTATTACATTCTGTCTGTTCACATCATCTTTGTTGTAAGCTGGATGGCAGGATTGTTTTATAGTGTTCGTCTGTTTATTTATCATACTGAAGCCGAAGACAGGCCCGAAATCGAGCGTAATATCCTGCAAAAGGAATACGAAAGGATAGAAGCCAAACTTTGGAATATCATTACTACACCTGCAATGGTACTCACTGTACTTGCAGGTGCAGGAATGGTTTGCATACACCCCGGTTTATTGCAAACGCCCTGGTTTCATGTAAAACTTGGCTTTGTAGCAGCCCTGCTGGTTTATCATTTTATTTGCCAGAATATAATGAAGCAGCTGAAACAAGGTACATGCAAAATAAGCTCGTTTAACCTTAGGTTGTGGAACGAGGTAGCAACAATCCTACTTGTAGCTATTGTGTTTACAGTCGTGCTAAAAAGCGCCGTGAACTGGATTTATGGCCTMGTTGGGCTCGTCATATTTTCAGTAGTAATTATGCTTGCCGTAAAATGGTACAAACATTACCGCAAAAAGCACGATTGCTAACCCCCTTTAATTTTTTTTATTACTGCGTGCAACCTTTTCTATAGTTGCTTCATCTACTATATACCAAACACACAAATGAAATTGACGCAATATAGTATAAATGAATTATTAGAAGGATGCAAAGCAGGCAACCGGAAGATGCAGGAGGCCCTGTACAGGCAAACTGCGCCCAAGATGCTTGTAGTTTGTATGCGTTATGCAAAAGATAAGATGGAGGCAGAAGACGTATTGCAAATGGGTTATATTAAAATTTTTCAGAAAATAAATGAATACCGGGGAGATGGGGCTTTTGAAGGATGGATTAGAAAAGTTATGGTAAATACAGCAATTGAAAGTTACCGTAAAAATTTAAGGACTATGAATGTTGTTCCAATTGAGGATGCTTATGATCAGCCATCAACAGGCTTTGATTTTAGCCGATTGGGAATGCAGGATTTATTAAAAGTGATTCAAAAGTTAGCCGATGGCTATAGAGTGGTGTTTAACATGTACATCATAGAAGGATATTCTCATAAAGAAATTGCTGAAACATTGGGCATTTCTGAAGGAGCAAGCAAATCGCAATTGTCTAGAGCAAGGGCGATATTAAAAGAAGAAATTATAAAAATGGAGGGCATAAATTATGCAACACATGCAGGATAAAGCGTTTGATCAGTTGTTGAGAGATAAGTTTGAGGAGGCGGAAATGCAACCTTCAGCAGACCTGTGGAACGGTATTTCGGAGCAACTGTCGCCCAAACCTAAACGTAGTTTACCGGTTTACTGGATGGCAGCAGCAGTTGCTGTAATTGCGGTAACTATAGGTTTATTGATGCCGATGCAAAAAACAGAAAAGATCAGGTTGCAGGCACCCGAGGTGGCAAGCAACGATGTTTCTCCGGTTCCGGCAGTTACTGTTGTTAAAACTCCGGTACAAGTAAGCAATGTTAGCTCAGCGGTTACAGACAAGGTTGAAAGTACTCCGCTAATTATTGCACCACGCATAAAATTAAGCAACAGAGAAAAAGAATTGGCCGCTTTGCAACCAAAAGCAACAAGCGATCGTCCTGTTATTAAGCAACCGGAAGTTGTTAGCACGTTAGCTAAAGTTGAACCAAAAGAAGAAGCTCCCAAAGAAGAAGTGATGATCGCAAAAGCAGACCCTTCAGAATATACAGACGCTGCTCTTGAGCCTGAACATCAAGAGAATAAGGGGATTAGGAATGTAGGAGATCTGGTGAATTTTGTAGTTAACAAAGTAGATAAGAGAGAAAAGAAATTTATACAGTTTGATACCAATGACGATAATTCATCTTTAGTGTCCATTAACATAGGTTTCATAAAGTTTAATAAAAAGTCAGATAAATAGAATTAGGAAACACACAAACCAATACATACAATGAAACGTCTATTATTAACAGCACTTATCGTAAGCGGACTTACCGGTGCTATAGCTCAAACTGCCAGTGCACAACAAGATACTACCGTAACCAAAGAACGTAAAATGAAAAAGTTCGATATGGACCTTGGCGTTGGTATCACCATCGGCAAAAAGGACTCTACTGGGAAAACCAATATGTCTAAGGGCCGCTTTATTGGCGGAATAACCATAACCAGAGTGGACCTTGGGTTTTCAAGATTAATAGATAATGGAAGCTTTACCTTATCTCCTGAAAATGACTTCCTGGATTACAGAGGTGGTAAAACAAGTACATTCTCTTTCGATATCATCCAGTTTGGCTATCGTTTCAATTCAAACTTTAAGATCTATCTGGCAGGTGGTTTCGACTGGACGCACATCAGGTTGAACAAAGATATCACCATGCAGAAAAATGCAAGTGAGCTTACTTATGTTCAGGAAGATATTCATTTCTCTAAAAATCGTTTCTCTAGCAGCTATGTACACATTCCTTTCAATTTTGAATTACGCACTAAAGAAAACGATCATGGCAACCGATTTTACTTTGTATTCGGGCCAGAAGTCGGGTTCCTTTTAAATGGAAAAGTAAAACAAATCAGTAACGAAAGAGGAAAAGTAAAAGTTAGTGATGATTACAACTTTCAATCCTTCCGTTATGGCGGTACAGTTAGGTTAGGTTATGGCGCTTTCGGTGTATTTGCTAAATACTCTGCTAGTGACATGTTTGCAAGCGCAGCTCAAAAGGGATTAAAAAATATGGCATTCGGCGTTACGCTTGGCTTAAATTAAAACACACAACACACACAAATAAAACCAATCCCGCGGTATATACTGCGGGATTTTTTTGTTTACTGACCAACACTTTTATATTATCTTTGAATTGTGGAAGAACAGATCATTAGCGTAAAAAACCTGACCAAGCAATATCAGACTGAACAGGCTTCTGGAGTTAAAAATATTAGCTTTGATATTAAAAAGGGAAATATTGTAGCCATTATTGGAGAAAGCGGTAGCGGGAAATCGACATTGCTGAAATGTATCTATGGCTTACTAAAGGTAGATAGTGGTGAAGTGCTTTTTGAAGGGAAAAGAATCCTCGGCCCCGATGAGCAACTGATACCAGGTCACAAGCAAATGAAAATGGTTACCCAGGATTTCTCCCTTAATATCTACGCCAAGGTGTATGATAATATTGCTTCCATGCTGTCGAACACAAACGTGCAATCCAAGCACGATAAAACGATGGCCATGATGGCGCATTTGCACATCATGCATCTTAAAGAAAAGAAAATTACTGAACTGAGTGGGGGAGAGCAGCAACGTGTTGCAATAGCGAAAGCATTGGTAAGCGATACCTCAGTTTTATTGCTGGATGAACCATTCAGTCAGGTAGACGCATTATTGAAAAACCAGTTGCGTGCTGATATCAAACGAATTGCTGCTGATACGGGAGTTACCGTTATCATGGTTTCTCATGATCCTGCCGACGGTTTGTTTTTGTCAGATGAACTATTGATTCTGAAAGAGGGTCAGCTTTTACAAACAGGAAAACCGTCACACATCTATCATCATCCGGATCACATATATACTGCCCAAATATTGGGTAATGCCGTAGTTTTAAATGCAGATGATGCCTTGAAACTTGGGATTGATGCAACAAAAGAACACGTAGTTTTTTATCCGGAATGGGTTGAGCTAAAAAGCTCATGGAACAGCAGGCGCTTTGAGGTGAAGGATGTTTATTATAAAGGTTTCTATGAAGAGCTGCTTTTGGAGAGAAACGGAGTTAAAATACGAGCAATTCAATTGAATAGGGGAGAACATAAAAAAAATGACCATGTTCAAGCGAACATTGGTCATTTTTTAGAATTCGGCATCTAGAACCCTATAATTTTGTTTCTTTCCTTGTTGTTAATTTTTCTAATTTTATGAAGTTTAGATAATAACTTATAAATTTTTATATGAAGTTAATTAGCKGCCTATTGTTTCTTGCTTTTATTCTTCTTATAAACTCAGTAAGTGCTCAAACTTCACCATTATGTGTAAACGGCGTTGTTAATTTAAAATCCTACCGTCCGGAAAAGGATCCTCCGATAAAATTATCAGGTGAGTGGCTTTTTGCCTGGAAGAAGCTTGCGAGTGAGGCGGAATTGAAAACTGCAGAAAAATACACAACAGTTCCGGGAAATTGGACACCATTTAATTCCGATGCAAATTTTTTTAACAAGAGTTTTGGTTACGCAACTTATGGCCTTACCATATTGCTACCAAAAGCTGGTGAAAACTGGGCACTTTTGCTACCCCCATTACCCTCAGCATATAAGCTGTTTGTAGATGGAAAACTTGTAGCAACGATGGGGGAAGTGGACACCAGTTCCAATATGATTCCCAAAAGCGTTTCAAAACTTGTGTATTTTACTGCAAAATCAGATAAAGTCTTTTTGCTGCTTCAGTTATCCAATTACCATTTTTCATCTGGCGGAATGTGGTCGTCAATAACTATCGGCAGCCCAGAGAAGATAACAGAGATCAGTGATAAATCTTTTATTGCAGATGCATTTTTGGTGGGAAGTTTACTTATTATGGGGATTTACCATCTTGCTATATTTGCAATGCGCCGAAAAGAAAAGGCTGCACTTTTTTTTGCCATATTATGCCTGGCACTAGCATTGAGAGCCTGCTTTTCGATGACACCACTCCTGTTTTATTTTTTACCAGGATTTAGCTATTCACTCGGGCTCAAGATTTTGTATACTCTTTTTCCGGTCTGTTTATTGGGCTTTGTTTACTTTTTAACCTCTACAGAACTTGTACGCTTCCCACTCTTTATGAAACGCATATTCCTGATTATTGGATTAGCATATACCTGTTTGGTATGGCTTAGCCCAAACCAAGTATATGGAAATCTGTTAATCGTTGTGATTATCATGGCGGCGTGGATGGGTTGCTTTACAGTTTACTTTCTTACCAAACACCTACGAGATCATCCTCTGAATAATACCCTGCTATTAATTGGCATTTTAGCCTGTTTTATCGGCCTGCTTAATGATTCTTTATATGAGGCTAAGCTCATTAATACCGGCTTCCTGCTACCATTTGCTTTTTTGGTTTTGCTTTTACTCCAGGCAATCGTTCTTGCACTTCGTTTTACAGGGGCACTTACCCACTCAGAGCGCTTGGCTACAGAACTTGCTAAATCCAATATCGCTTATGAACAAATGGTACTTGGTCGTCGTGAAGCAGAGGAACGGATTGAAATTGAATCCTTAAAGTCAAAGTTTTTTTCCAACATTACCCATGAATTTAAGACCCCATTATCACTTATAACCGCTCCTACTGAATATCTCCTCAGACTTAGTACCAATGGCAAAGAGAAGAATTTATTGAACACTGTTTACAGAAATGCAAGCCATTTACTTAGGCTTATTAACCAAATGATGGATCTATCCAAATCTCAGGCCGGTAAACTGACCAAAACGGAAATGGTAGGTAATATCAAAGAGCTTAGCCATGAGATATTATTTTCATTTCAGCCACTTGCCGACGGTAAACATATCACGCTGAAATTTATTGAAGAGGATATACCGGACAGTTATTGCTTGTTTGATGGAGATAAGCTCGAGAAAATACTGAATAACCTTTTGTCAAATGCAATTAAATTTACTCAGGAGGGGGGCATTGTAACGTTAAAAATAAGTTTTAAGCAATTTGATCATAAGAACTACTTTCAATTGAATCTGTCAGATAACGGCATAGGTATGTCTGATGAAACATTAGTTGATTTATTTAAACCTTTTTATCAAGCATCAGGTACTTCCTTCCTCAATCCAAATGGAACCGGACTTGGATTAGCCTATACTAAAGAGTTGGTTACCTTACTCAACGGTACGATTGAAGTCGAAAGTAAACAGACAATTGGTTCTTCATTTACAGTTACACTTCCGGTTCAATTGATTGAAGAGGTAGAGTTGTCAAACGTATCAGGTAATACAGAAGCAGATACTTTACCAACAACTTCTGAAGATGACCTGTCAACTAACCTTCCCACAATATTGGTTATCGATGATCATTCTGGCCTTGCAGAATATATTGCAAATTTTTTTAGGGAGTATTATGAGGTAAATACCTGTAATAATGGTGAACAGGCCTGGAACATCATTCAGCAGGATTTGCCGGATATAGTGATATCAGATATTATGTTACCGGGAAAAGATGGTTATGAAATAGCAGGGCTAATACGTAATTCCGCATTGACAAGTCATATCGGAATTATCTTACTTTCGGCAAAATCAACTATAGATAGCAGGTTGAAAGGTCTGGACATGGGAGCCAATGATTATTTAACGAAACCTTTCCTGTTGTCCGAACTGAAATTTAGGGTCGACAATCAGATCAAATATCAGCGCACACTTCAGGAATACTACCATAAACATGTATTCGCTACGAATGATTTTAAGGCAGATGAGGCTACCCATCCTTTTTTGATTAAGCTGTATGACATCCTTGATCAATTTCTGGATCATCCTGATTTTTCCATTTCCGATCTGGCCGATAAATTAGCCATGAGTTCAAGAACATTAAATCGCAAATTAAATAGCCTCACAAAAATGGCTTCCAGCGAATTGATTCGGAATTATCGTTTAAAAAAAGCTGCTGCTTTTCTAACTACAGGTTTCTCTGTTTCCGAAGCAGCCTACATGTCGGGCTTTGAAAGCGTGTCATATTTTGGCCAGTGTTTTAAAGAGCAATACCGGATTACACCTTCAGAATTTATTAAACAAACGCGCGCGATAAATTATTAAGTTTTACTGCCTGTCCGTTTTTTGAGAGAAAATGTCCGAATATTAAGGCCGTGAGGGCTCCGCATGTAAAAATTGTCTGATATATTCGAGTCATTGTCCGTTATCTGATAGCCATTTTTTCATCTTCTCCACAACTTTGATATACAGCAAATGAGCTTTTGAAATAGCATGAGAGCTGTTAAACAGAAGCTTGATTAATTAACAATTTAATCTTTAAAATTATGGGACAAGGTGCAATGCTAAGAATTTACAATGGCACTCCAATGAATGTTAGAAAAACTCAGGGAGGACCTGGTTACCAAATGAATGCCTGGGGGCCTCCTGATAATGTAAATGCAAAATCTGCTCAGCAGTTTTACTTTGAATTTAATCAGGGATTTGGCAAGGAGCCAGGAGATGATAAGGCAGAGGTATGGTATAATCTGGATAGTACCTCGTTATCGTGTAAAATTACTGCCTCCGGCAGCAATGATACCGGTATGTTTTATCTCAACTTTCAACTCGGTTGGTCTAACTCAGATATTCATCCATCGTCTTTACCATATTATATATTCTGGCATTCGGGCATGGATAAGTGGAAACTAATAGACCATGATTCACATTCAATTAGTGATAATATCGAAGATGGAGATGATGGCAAATATCAGATGTACGAACTGAAACTAGTACAAATAAGGGCTTTTTGTAAGGACGATCAGGAAGCAATTAATGTAGGTACAGCTTTGGTAGATGATAATCAATCATCGCAGGTATTTCAAAGTTTTATAAATAGAGTTAACAATAATATTAAATAAAATTAAACCTTAAAATTATGCCACTAATAACATTATCAGCTCATAACAATCATACGATTGACGGACCTCATACAGTAACCGTAGCTCCTGGAACACATACGGAAAATAGAAGCACTCAAGTACATGTCTCTTTCATGAAACCAGGCGGTGGCGGCGGCAGTGTTACCTTTCAGATAACCAATAACCATAAAATTTTTGGAAATGGGGGGCAGCCAATTCCACATGGAACCACCAGTGTACATATAATTAATCAGGGGCCGGAAACGATAAACATATCGTGGGTATAGTCCCTCTAATTTCAATCGAAATGGAAAAAGTAAATAACTTTGTGCTCAGACACAAACCAGGCTTAATAAGTAAACACAGGTATATTGATCGCCCGCCAGGAAAAATAGCCAACAGTGGGTCGGACCAAACTTCAGATCCTTTAAATGGCAATTATACCGTGGTGAAATTAGACAGCATAATGGCATCATTCCAGGGAGTAAATAACAACCTGGAACTGATGTCGTTTACTGCACAGCCTTATACAGATAAAACTAACGGATCAGGAGTGGCCATCTCTGATGAAACTTCATTATCAATTGAGGGAGGAAGTAATTTTAAGCAAATGGTTACAATTAGTGCCGATATTGATGGTAATAAAAAGGATGAAATTATAGTAGCGTATTTAAATGATAAGAATGAGTTGTGGTTGGAAGTTATAAAATATGAGGAAGGAGCGAAAACTTCGAACTACGCCGTGTTGTCCAGATTTATAATTGAAGCTGAAATAGGAGATCAGACTACTATATGGGGTAGTTATACAGATGAAGGCGAAATAAAAAAACCTATAATAGCATGGGTTGATAAAAGTAACAAGGTAAAAATATGGACCTGCGACAATATTGCTGATGATACGAAAAGAGAGCCATTCTTATTTGAAGGACCGGAGACCAGTGAAAGTAAAAAAGCAGATATTGCGATTGGTGCTTTTACCGGGCAAAGAAATAACGAAATAGCAATTTTTTATGAAGGTAAAAAAGACAGTAACGGTAATAATCTTTTTGTAAGCGTATATTGTATTGCTAATCAGAAGAGTAAGCTTATAAGCTCAGCAATAGTGGGAGCCACAGATGAAGGTTATTCTCCTTATACACTAAATGTTAAATCAGGAGCTTTTCTTGCTAATACTGTTAGAGATGGGTTGGCTTTGAGTTGGGCAATAAAAGAAACAGATAAAGCCCAGCTGCAGATGTGGGAATGTCATAAATCAAATACTGAAAAAACTAATAACCAATTTGATTTAAAAATGGTAGATGCAGCTAAAGATTTGGCAGTAAAAGGTGGCCTTATCAGAACAGCAGTAGGCGATATAAATGATGATGGTGTAGAAGAACTGGTAGTTGGGAGGGTTGCTAATGAATTGATAGAKGGGCATCTTGTTTTGCAAGTATATAGGTTCGAGAATACGTTAAAGTTAAGTCCTGCTTCAACAGGCCGAATGTATGGTGATAATTCATTCAACTTTATTTCTTTTGATTTTGAGTTGGCAATTGCAGATTTAGAAAATCATAGTTCACCGGGACTCGATAATAATTACATTGGTGCAGGTATTGTTATTGCCGCATTGGGGGCCGAAAAATCTTTAATGCCACAAAATGGTTATGCAAGGGTAAGTTTGGGTGTAATAAAAGTAGATCCGGAACTTAATTTTGCCATCAGATATAAAGAAAAACCAGCAGCAATACCCGGATTGTTTTCTGGTAATATTGCTTACGACAGCAATAAAAATTTAGGAAATTTAAAAATTAAACTCACACATGGCGATTTTAATGGAACCAATATATGTGTAGGGAGCCCGAAACAAAGTACAATTGAAGATGTAAATTCGATTATTGCTATCATTAATTTCCCACCCATACCCTCAGAGTTTCAAAACACCGAAGAATTTAATTGTGTCGGTCAAGTTTCATTTAGCGATACCAAAGGGAATTCAACCTCAATGGGGCTTAGTACTCACCGTTCTTATAGTACATCTGACAGTCTTGGCAGTTCTTTAGGAATATCAAGTTTATTCTCCTTTACCAGTTCGATTAATAAAACTCATGGCAAGGATTTTAGTAAATCGAMAGATAAAATTGCTGATATAACCACCTCTCTTAATGTAAGCTCAGATAAAGAGGATGTTATACTCCTGAATGTAAATATATTCAATACATGGGAATATCCGGTTTATAAAGATGGGGTACATAAAGGCCATATATTAGTTGTTTTCCCCCAATCAAGTGGCAATATTAAAACATTATCAGGAAAAGACCTGTCATCATTATATAAGCCGGCACATTTAATAGGTAATATTCTATCTTATCCTTCTGCAGACCCTAAAGATTATGATGCTATGAAAGGTAGCTTTTGTAATGCAGTTATCTCTGTGGACAGTCAACCTACTTCTATAAGTGCGAATTGGTCTAATTCGAATAACCAATCAGAACAAAAATCAGTAAATCAATCAACTCACATCAGTAATCAGCAATCCGCAAATGTGTCTTCAGATTTTTTGTGTGGATTCAGTTTAGGTATCAATCACAATTATGACAACACTTATAGTAATAGTGAGTCTTCTAATTACGCTATCAATTTTACAGAATCAACAAATATTGATATGTCTATTACTCCTGCAGGCTTAAATGAAACTATGTATTATACGGTTAAACCTTATGTATACTGGTGTAAAACAGGGAATTATTTAAAGGTTGATTATGCCGTTTTTATACCTAAGGGCAGCACATGGTTTACACAAAAATATAATGAATCTAATCCATGTTTTCATTTGCCCTGGATAACAGATGGGTATAAACTCTTTACCCGTGATATTGAATTTGTTCAAAGTGATAATGATTCAACAACTATATTAGTTACTGTACATAATGACACGTTAAAACCTACCACAAAAATCGAGCTGGCTTTGTATAATAAAGATCCGCATAAGAACGGTACTCAGATTGGGGATATTCAAACCATAAATGGTTTGCCCGCCCGCGGAGCAGGACATTGTATTTTTACAGTAAAAACATCTTTTTTAGAAAGCTTACTGGTGGATGGGTACACCTCGATTTATGCGGTTATTAATCCAAAAACAACGTTGAAGAATTTGAATGATCACAATAAAATTGGTTTTGGCTATTATCCTTCAAATTACCTGTCGGGCGCTATATAGAACATTTATAATTGCATGTTAAAGAAACGTTCGTTGCCAAAATAAGCACGTTTGTGTAAACGTACTATTCCGTCATCAGAAAAGTCTTTAGGTGCATAAGCATTCATTGGATATTTGGTTCCGAGTAAGCCCATTTCCATGAATGTATGGGCCAGGAGTTCGCTGCAGAAAAAAGCATCCGTTGGGGCCGTTTTATTGTAATAACGGCCTTCAACAAAGCGATTAGCCATTTCTTCATCAGATGGAAAACCAGCTTGATTCACAATTGGCATTAACTGCTGTAAAATAGTTCCGATTGCTGTTTCTTTTGGGAGGTATAACGGTTTAAATGCAAATTTCACATCTTCAAAGTCTTTGGCCGTTGCACTAAGACGCTGTTCTAAATCAACTAGCATAGGTCCTGGTTTTGCCTGTCCAGTAATGACATCTGGTAAATTAGTTAGCGAATTTGCTTCCCAAAGGAGCAGATCAGGAGTTTTGCCTGCAAGTCCAATGTCTTCGGCTCTTACAATCATTCCAACGTGAGAAAATGGAGACCATTGAACAGCCTCAATAACAAAGCTGAAGTCATAACGTCCATGAACTAGTAATATGTCACCTGTTTGAAAGTCGTCCTTTATTTCCCGGAAATGCAGGTACCAATTGTTGTCTACAAATAAATCCATGATTAGCTTTATTCAAATGTGTAAAAAAAGCATCACATGTAGTAAAAAAAAATATATAATTTGTTAAAAATTCATTTTATGGAAATAGGCATTGAGAAACTTTATTACCTGATTGAAGGAGCAGCATTAATAGGCAGCGGAGGTGGAGGGAACAAGGCTGCGGCTTACGCTTTAGCCAGTTATATTGTGGAAACAGCACCTTCGGGAGTAGTACAGCTATTGAGTGCTCAAGACCATCTTTTTGATTCCTCTGCCATGGGCTGTATAATTGCCGACATAGGAGCCAATGCCGCTCAGGAGGAGAAACAACATGAGGCAATTGCTACAGCTTTTAACGAGTTGTCACTGCAATTGAAACGCACCATAGGAACTAACCTAACTTTTGTTGTGCCAATCGAAACTGGCCCCGAGAATAGTATAGTGCCGTTTGTGGTAGCCGCGCGTTACGGCGTACCGGTTTTGGATATTGATGGCGCCGGTCGTGCAGTCCCTGTTTTATCTCTTGCAACATTTGGTAAATTACCGCCCTCACCCGCCGTAATAGCAAATGACAAGGGAGATTTTCTTTTGCTCCAAATTGATCAGGTAGCTGACATGGATAGTATGCTTCGCCCTGTAACCGGATCTGCACTATTTGGAAATTCCGGAAGTTTAGCCCTATGGCCATCAAGGATAGATCAATTATTAAATCATAGTATCAAGAATTCATTAAGTTATGCTATGGCTTGTGGAGAACTGATGGATTGCCTAATGAAAGGGCTTCAGATTGATTCTGCATGTTTTCATTTTGTAAATGAAAAGAAAGCTTGTCTAGTAGKACATGGCAAGGTGCAAAGTATACAAAATAAACAAGAAGGGGCCTTTGACTATTCGCTTGCTGCTATCGCCGATGTGCTAACAGGAGGAACAATCAGTGTACTGGCACAAAATGAAAATCTTATATTATACAATTCCAATCAGCAAGGAGCATTATTAACTGCCCCCATAAGCATAACATATCTAAAAACAGATGGCTCTGCAATAACTAATGCCGAAATCAAACAAGGAGATGAAGTGTTTGTACTGGCTATTGATGCCCCGGAGGTTTTAAAAGAACCAGACCGTTTACTTCTTTTTAAAGAGCAACTACAAGAATTCGCTTATTTTGGCAGTTTAAATTATCAGCTACCAGCAGAAGAGGGACTAGCAGATTTACTGACCAGATTAATTCCCAATCCAATTTTAGTAAAATAAATTATATAAAAAATATACGGATCTAATAAGGATCAAATAGGGGGTTGATAGGGAGGTTTCCTTATTTGATTCTTTTGTAATCCTTTGTAAATCTTTGCTTTATACTTAAATTTTGTATATTTAATATTTAACTAAAATAAAACTATTGACAGGGGAACGTATAGAAATGGAATTTTAGGTCCTTTTAACGGAAAAGTTGGAACTGTTGTAGGTTACGAACTGAGGGGCAAGTATGTAATGCGGGATGTAGGCAAAAAAAGAACAGAAAGACCCCCATCCCCAGCCGAATTGGCAAATAGAGAGAAGTTTGCAGATGTTCAGTTTTGGTTGAAGCCGCTTACCGATTTTTTAAGGGTTGGCTTTAAGGATTATGCCCCTAAATTTGAAGGTTTTGTTGCGGCCAAGTCTTACATATCTAAAAATGCAGTTAGGGGTGAATACCCAAGCTTTGTGATTGAGCCCGCATTAGCTTTAGTAAGTTTTGGTAAACTTGATCCGGCTATAACAGCAGGCGCAGTTTCAGAAAGCACTAATACTTTAACTTTTAGCTGGGATGGAGGCAGGTATGTTTATGATGACAGGGCAATGTTTTTAGTGTATGACATAGAAAATGGAGTGGCTGAATTTGATACTTCGGCCACTAAGAGGTTATTTAAGAAAGGGACATTTACACTGACAAAGAATTTTTCCGGCCGGGAGGTTCATGTTTACCTGGCTTTTGTATCAGAAGATCGGAAAAATAGAAGTAACAGTCAATATCTTGGAAAGGTTACCATTCTTTAGTGTGCGATTCAGTAATACATTTTGATGTTATAACTCCTTCAATCTAAAATACATCAGTTTAAAGACAATATCCTTATCTTCACCTGATTTTGTCTGAGATTTTGTTGCATTTTCAAAAGGCACCATTGTTATAAAGTAGTCACCAAGTTTGCCTGCAATTTTATTACCTGAACGGAAGTTGGGATCCTTTTTACTATTTAATTCAACAAATTGAAGTGTTTTACCTGCCTTCTTCGAAAAAAAGGCATTTCTAGGATCAGTTCTTGAGCCAAAATTATATCTGAAAGAGACCCATTTATCGGTAACAAAAAGCGAGTTATTGTCGTACATTATTTTAGCTGATTCCATTTTTTTCCAGTAGTCAAAATGATCTTTTGCCGGTTTAGCAGAATTAATATCGAATCCTATTTTATTTTCTTCGGGAACCTCGATTTGATATACGGGTTTTACCTGATCAATGCCAACGGTATAGATTTTATCGTCAAGTAGCGGGTAATAGTAAACGGAATCCTTGTAGATATCAAACTGATGGGGAAAACCCAGATCCAGCTCTTTAATTAGGCGAGGGAAGAAAAGTTCCTGAGAATGGTAGGTAAGCATTCCATCTCCTTCCTTATAAAGCCTAAGCCTTCTTAAATCCTTATTATTGTTAAGAATCTCACTTACATAGACATCTTTGGTTTTTGCAAATGTTAAACCGAAGTACCTGGAGCCTACAATATCCAGAACACCTGCCGGTTTTCCATCAAGATCATACCTAAAAATTTTGTTTAAGCTCAGATCTAAAAGTTCTATCCGATGGCTGTATTCATCATAAAATATGTCTGTTAAATTCGCATACTCGTCAGGTTTATCACCCAGGTGATTTATCTTGATTTTAGGCTTACCATTTTGATCGAAAAGAAAAATAGTACTTTGCGATCGGTCGGCGATAATGATAAGACTATCTGTTACAAAAAAGTTTGAAATATGTTTAATAGAAAAGTCCTTTTCGGCTTCTAGGGTTACATAATAAACACTATCAGCAATATCCTCAATGAAGGCTTTTTTGTTCTCTGCAGGGTTGATCTTAATCTTCGTTACAGGGAAATCGAATTTCTCTTTCTTTTTCTCCTGTGAGCATGAAATAAGTAGAATTAATAAAGGGAAAAGTAGATAGTACTTCATTGATGAGATATTTGATTTTGAGTAAATATTGAATAATCCGCCACCTGTTTAAGGTGGCGGATTTTAAATTTAGTATTCAGGCCAGCTAGGTACGATATTGGTAACATCATGATAGTTATTATGAGGTCTGTAAGGATTGTATCCTATACCGCATTGAGTTCCCGAATTGTTTGGGAAAAATTCATAATAACCATAGTCGTAACCATACCAGCCTTCAACAACTTTGTAGTAATTGTCATTTTGCCAAACCCATGTACCCGTTCTGTAACTTGTATTGCCTGTGGTTCCGCAATACATAGTACCGTTCGCATCGGTCCATGCAGCATTCGCTGCTCCTGAGTTGTTTGTTACGTCATAATCAAAGAATGCATATTGGAGATTACAAACCAATGTGATCACAACAGCCAGAACTCCTACTATTTTAAGTGTTTTTTTCATGTTTTTTAATTTTAACAAATTATAATTAGGTTAATTTTTAATGATTCGATTGCATTTATAAGACCCCGCAACGGGGTCACCAATGTTGCAACAGAAATAATTCGACCCTGATTAAAGGTGGAATAAGGATGACGAAATCTATGTTAATAAAAGTTAGTTTCATTTGTTAGCCTTGTGTTTCTGGAAGTCATTTCTTTTTTTAAGCAACTCTTTCAGCTCTTGTTTTAGCTTGTCACTGTCATGCCAGATCTTACTATGTTGATGGGCATAAATGCCTATGGAGAGCACATACAAGAAAGTGAGCATAATTGTTAAGTTTTTGTATTTTAAATTGTTTAGGGCCTTATCCACGAAGTAGGCCATAAGGAAAAAGATCCCTATTGAGGCTACGTATACGTACCTGTCGGCAACTATCGCGAATCTGGAAATCGGGATGACATGCAGACAAACCCCAAGATGGACAATGAAAAAACTGATTCCAAAAAAGACCCAATGCTTTTTCCAGAAACCCCAAAACGAAACACATATAATTAATAGCATTGCCGGGTACATCCAGAAACGCATGGGAACTTCTCTGCCTATGGCATTTGGAAACACATATAAGTAGCTTAATTTAACTGGGATTAGACATTTTACAAGGTATTCGGTAACAGAATAGCTGGCAAATATGATGTTCTGGTAAAATGGGTAGCGTGGCGCCTCGGAGAGCAAACCGGCCTTGTCTGCACTTTGAGAAAGTAAGGTAATATATCCAAAAATGAAAGCAATAATAAATAAAGGTAGCTTCTCAAACCATAGCCATTTGCTTCTGAAATCTCTTTTTACCGCATAATCTATTAATAAAAGACAAACCGGAAGAGTAACTGCCTGTTCCTTCCCGGCAAATGACAAAATGAAAAACAAAACGACCAATAAATAATGGCCTATCTTTTTAGAAACGAGGTAGTTTAGGTAAATGTGAATAGCGATTAAATAGAAGAAGCTATAAATGAGAATTTTAGAGGCGGATAACCAGGCGACAGATTCCACAAGAAATGGATGTACTGCCATGATTATGGCGGTAAGAAATGCGATCCGGGTTAMAGATTCTGTTTTAAAGCCTTTAGAAAGGTTTAGAAGCTTTTTGATAAAAAGATAAACCAGAATTACATTACTTATATGTATAATAACTCCTAGGAGATGGAACCAGAAGGGATTATATCCAAATGCAGAATAAAGTAATGTGTAAGACAGCTGATTCGCCGGAGCGTATTGACCATTGTAAAACTCGGTCAGTATTGCCCATAAGTTGCTTCGTGTTAAGCCATCTTCTGTGTAGGCATTAACTACAACCCATTGGTCGTCCCAACGCATCTGGAATTTATGCGAAAGCACAGGAAAATAAACCAATAAGCTTATAGAAATTAAGAATAAGATTGTTGTCAGGGTTTTATTATTGTCAATAAAACCTTTTAGCATCGCAATCTTACTAGGGGTGGAGGAAGCGTTAACGTTTGTGTTCATTTTAATAGGGGATGGCTAGATTAAATGAATTGCACGACGGTGAGAGTCGTTAAAATATTACGGCATGGGATGAGTTCTTAAAATTTCTTGGGGCGTAGGCGGGTGTCGCCTAATGGCATTAGAATTTTCAGTTGATCCCTTAAATGGATCAATGATTCTTTTTGGTATGAGCGCGTTCAGGTACTCAAGTCTTTTAAAGTAATATTTAGGCATATCGGGATGATTTAGGCCATTAAATATCTTCTAAAGTTCTAGAAGTCGTTTATTATTTGGTTGTTATCTCTAATATAGATAATATAGTTTGAACTTAATTAAGGCGCTAGTATATGTGGATGGTAACTTTTTTGATACGAAAAAACCAGCGCTTGATAAGGGCTGGTTTTTAGAATATAATTGATTTTTAATCTTTATCCTGAAGCTATTCCGACTGTGTTTACGGTTGGAAAGTTGAAGGAATGATAATCACTTTTGCTGTAATTGGTTTTGTTGGGGCAAAAGGTTCAGTGTCTTGGGCATCAGGACTTTGAATGTGGATTTTAATCTCTCCTGTTTTAAATTCATAGCTATATGTATCCAGATTATATACAAAAGGCAATTGACGTTGAACATTGGGGTTATTTGGATCTGTTATGTAAATCAAAATACCCTCATCATCCATTGTTACCCCATCAATTTCATTGATATCTAAAATAGTTGTGTACGTGTCCTTAGCCGAATTTAAAGTCCAGGAGTTTGGCTGGATCGTATAAATGAAAGTCCTGTTCGGCGTTTCATTTATAATGGTGTCTTTTTTGCACGACACCAAGCCTAGCGTGGTGGTACATAGGATTAAAAATAATAGCTTTTTCATGTGATTTGTGTGTTTTGAAATTAATCAAGCAAATTTATTGCCATAAAAATTAAAGCACTGTGTTTGCTTATTCTGTAATTAAAATGTTATGCAGAATATTGTTATTTACTGCCGAATTAAACCAAATATTCAAATAGTGTTTTGTCGTTGTTAAGCTCTATAATTTCAAACTTAAATTCCTTCATTCTTTGCACCAAAGCATCATAATCTGTGCGATCTGTAAGCTCAATACCAACCAAAGCAGGGCCATTTTCCTTATTGGTTTTTTTAATGAATTCAAAGCGGGTAATGTCATCATGCGGACCAAGCACATTGTTCACAAAAAGCTTAAGTGCTCCTGGCCTTTGCGGAAAACGGACAATGAAGTAATGTTTAAGTCCTTCATAAAGTAAAGATTTCTCTTTAATTTCCTGCATGCGCTCGATGTCGTTATTGCCACCGCTCACCACACAAACTACAGTTTTTCCTTTTATTTTATCCTTGCAAGCATCCAGAATAGCAACAGATAATGCACCTGCAGGTTCTACAACAATAGCATCCTCATTATAAAGTTTTAATATGGTGGTGCAAATCTTTCCTTCTGCAACCAGTAACATATTGTCTAGCACCTTTGTGCAAAGGTCGTAAGTTAAGTTACCTACACGCTTTACCGACGCTCCATCAACAAAACGGTTTATTTCAGGTAATGTTATGGGGCCACCATGCTCAAATGCTTTTAACATAGACGGGGCGCCTTCAGGCTCAACACCTATCAACTGTATATTTGGATTTTCGTTTTTTAAATAGCTTCCTACACCTGCAGCAAGACCACCACCGCCGATTGGCATAATTACCACCTCAACGCCCGGCAGATCTTCGAATATCTCTACACCAACAGTACCCTGACCTTCAATAATGCTGTAATTATCAAACGGTGGAATAAAAGTCATGTTGTGCTCCTTAGTATAGGCCAGCGCCTCCATAAGGCAATCATCAAAAGTATCTCCAACTAAAACAAGCTCTACGCTGCCGTTCCCAAACATTTCTGTTTGTTTTACTTTTTGTCTAGGCGTAATTTCAKGCATAAAAATTACACCTTTTGTACCCAGCTTATCGCAAGAGAAAGCAACCCCCTGAGCATGATTACCAGCACTTGCGCAAACAACCCCTCTGCTCAATTCTTCTGGCGTTAGCTGACTGATCATATTGTAAGCACCGCGTAATTTGTACGATCGCACGATTTGGAGGTCCTCACGTTTCAGATATATTTCGCAGTCGTATTTTTCAGATAACTTGGAATTGTAAATGAGTGGGGTATGTTTTACAACATCTGCTAACCGCTGTGACGCAGCCTTTGAGTCTAATTTAACAGGATTCTCTGTCATGTTCTGAAATATATAAGGGGCTATAGCATTTAACGCTCGTCATCCTGAATTTATTTCAGGATCCCCCTTTAGAAGTTGCGAATGCGATTTGCGGGATCCTGAAATAAATTCAGGATGACGAGTGTTTTAATTAATTGATAAGGAAAAAGTGGTTAGCTGTTATATGTTTTTAGCCAACCAATCACCAACTTCGCTGGTTTTGTATGCTTTATTTTTTCCAGATAGGTCTTCAGTTACAATTCCTTCTGCAAGAGATTTGTTTACTACTGATCTGATCAATTCTGCTTCTTCTTTTAATCCGAAAGCATCTTCAAACATCATTGCGGCAGACAATACGGTTGCCAAAGGATTGGCAATGTCTTTACCGGCAGCCTGAGGGTAAGAACCGTGAATTGGCTCAAATAAAGACGTATGAACACCAATTGAAGCAGATGGCATAAGACCCATAGAGCCAGAAATTACAGATGCTTCGTCAGTTAAAATATCACCAAATAGGTTTTCTGTGATCAATACATCATATGAATTTGGCCATTGCACCAAACGCATCGCAACTGCATCAACAAATTCGTAGCTTACCGTAACCTCAGGAAAATCTTTTTCCATGTCCTGTACGGTTTCTCTCCACAAACGTGATGTTTCCAATACGTTTGCTTTATCTACGCAGCAAAGTCTTTTACCACGGGCCATCGCCATTTCAAAGCCTAATTTAGCAAGGCGCTGAACCTCTACTCTGGTATAGGTACAAGTATCGAAAGCTGTGTTACCATCGTCTTTTCTACCTCTTTCGCCAAAATAAATACCACCTGTTAACTCACGAAGGATAATAAGATCTGTACCTTCTATACGCTCTCTTTTTAATGGAGAGTTATCGATTAAAGATGGGAAAGTAAATGTTGGGCGTACGTTTGCAAATAAGCCCAGTTTTTTACGCATTTTTAGAAGTCCTTGTTCCGGACGAACGGTAGCTTTTGGATCATTGTCGTAACGTGGATGACCAATAGCGCCAAACAAAACAGCATCAGCTGCCATACAGATATCGTGTGTTGCATCTGGGTAAGGTTCGCCAACAGCATCAATTGCAGCAGTGCCGGTTAGGGCAGAAGTCCATACAATTTCGTGATTAAATTTTTGTGCTACGGCATTTGATACTTTAACTGCCTGATCAATAACCTCAGGTCCAATTCCGTCTCCCGCTAAAAGAGCGATATTAAGTTTCATATATTTTTAGTTGTGTTTTTTAATATTTCTTTAATTATAACCAGTTTTGATTTGTGATGCTAATTTACCTTTAAATAATGTTCAACATTTTCTGGGTAGCTTTAATCGCACACACTGTCTGATCTGAATCAAGGCCTCTGGTTATAAATACTTTCTGTTCGGTTTCCCAGGTAATAATTGTTTCACATAAAGCGTCAGAATTACTTCCGGGCGCTATCCTTACAGCATAATCAATCAGCTTTGGTAAGCTCCTTTCTTTTTTTGCATAAACCCTTGTTAATGCATTCATAAACGCATCAAACTGACCATCGCCTTGCGCATTCTCTTCGAACTTTTCCCCTTCAATTACTACAGAGATAGTAGCAGATGGACGTAAGCCCATTGCATTCATCAATACATACGATTCTACAATAACCTTTTCTTCATAAAGGCTGCTGTCCAACACGTCCGAAATGATGTAAGGAAGATCTTCTTTGGTTACGGTTTCTTTTTTGTCGCCTAATTCAATAACTCTTTGAGTAACTTTCTTCAGGTCGGCATCGTTTAGTTTTAAGCCTAATTCTTGCAGGTTTTTTTCAATATTGGCTTTGCCGGAAGTTTTTCCTAATGCATAACTGCGTTTTCTGCCGAAACGTTCAGGTAGGAGATCGTTAAAGTACAGGTTATTTTTATTGTCCCCATCAGCATGAATTCCGGCTGTTTGGGTAAATACATTATCGCCAACAATCGGTTTGTTCGAAGGGATCCTAACACCCGAAAATGTTTCAACCAGCTTGCTAACTTTATAAATCGAAGATTCTCTAAGTTGTACTTCAACCTCAGGCGCAAAATCATTAATTACGGCAATAGCACTAGCCATTGCTGCATTTCCTGCTCTTTCGCCCATCCCGTTTACTGTTAAATGCAAACCACTTATTCCAGCTTTTACAGATTCTAAAACATTGGCTGTACCAAGGTCATAATCGTTATGTGCGTGGAAATCGAAATGGGTATCCGGATATTTTGATTTAAGCTCAGTAATAAATTTAAAGGTTTCGCCAGGTGTTAAAATGCCCAGTGTATCCGGTAATAATATTCTTTTTATGGGCTGTGTAGTCAGAAAATCTAAATATTGAAGCACATACTCCGGAGAGTTACGCATGCCATTACTCCAATCTTCTAAATAAACATTGGTGGCGATGTTGTTGGCAATTGCCAGATCAATAACATGCTTAATTTCTGCAAAATGTTGTTCTGGTGTTTTTTTAAGCTGGTGCGTTAAATGGTTTAGAGAACCTTTGGTGAGCAGGTTCTGAACTTTAACACCTGCTTTTAACATCCAGTCGATAGAAACACCGTTGTCTACAAAAGATAATACTTCTATACGATCTGCATATCCGTTTGCTTCCGCCCAATTTAAAACTGCTTTTACTGCCTGAAACTCTCCGTCAGATACACGTGCAGAAGCAATTTCAGCCCGGTCAACATGGAGTTCTTCCAATAATAACTGGGCTATGGTTAACTTTTCTGAAATGGAAAAAGACACACCCGATGTTTGTTCTCCATCGCGGAGTGTAGTATCCATTATCTCTATTTTCCTTCTTTCCATGTATCGGGTCTTACTTTTTTTATACTAATTATCCGTCATCGTCGAGATGACGAGGGGTGCTATAGGTGTGCTATAGCATGACGATTATTTGTCATCATTACTTTTTTTAATGCTTAGTCTCACGACAGGCAATAGCTCAGGATGACGGGTAATTTCTTAAAGAGGAAGCTGCAACGCAAACTCTTCGATTTCCGGTTTTATGCTTTGCAGGTAGTCGATGTCATCAAAACCATTCAGCATATTGTCTTTTTTATACGAACTGATTTCGAATTTCTCTTTTTCACCTGTTGCTAAAAGCGTAATGGTTTGTTCCGGTAAGTTTACTTCCAGTTCTGTATTAGGATCAGCAAAAATTGCAGCAAAGATCTTTTCAGAAAACTCGGGACTAACCTGAACTGGTAATACACCAATGTTTAGGCAGTTGTTTCTGAAGATATCAGCAAAAAAGCTTGATACTACACATCTGAATCCATAATCATAAACCGCCCAGGCAGCATGCTCTCTTGATGAGCCTGAACCAAAGTTTTTACCACCAACAAGTATTTTACCACTGTAAACAGGGTTGTTTAATACAAAGTCTTTTTTTGGTGTATTATCTGGGTTATATCTCCAGTCGCGGAAAAGGTTGTCGCCAAACCCAACGCGTTCTGTAGCTTTTAAAAAGCGTGCAGGAATTAACTGATCGGTATCCACATTTTCTATTGGAAGTGGAACCGCGGTGCTTTTTAGTATATTAAATTTATCGTAGGCCATTTTAATCTTTTAAGTGTGTTTAGACAAGTTCTTCAATTAATGTTCTTGGGTCTGTAACCACGCCGGTAACAGCTGCAGCTGCAGCAACTAGCGGACTGGCTAACATGGTTCTTGAACCAGGACCTTGTCTTCCTTCAAAATTTCTGTTCGAGGTACTTACCGCATATTTTCCAGCAGGTATCTTATCGTCGTTCATAGCTAAACATGCAGAACAACCAGGTTGGCGTAATTCAAAGCCAGCTTCGGTTAAAATATCCAGTAAGCCTTCTTCTTTGATTTGAGCCTCAACAATATGAGAACCCGGAACCAACCAAACGGTTACATCGTCAGCTTTATGTCTGCCTTTTACGATAGAAGTAAATGCTCTGAAATCTTCGATACGTCCATTGGTACAGCTACCAACAAAAACGAAATCTATTTTCTTACCGATCATAGATTCGCCTTCAGAGAAGCCCATATAACCTAATGATTTAGCATAGGTTGCAGCACCACCTTCTGCGTGAGCAGCGTCAGGGATATCATGAGAAATTCCCATTCCCATTCCAGGGTTTGTACCATATGTGATCATTGGCTCAATTGAAGAACCGTCGAAAGTCAATTCTTTATCAAAAACAGCATCGGCATCAGTTTTTAACGTTTTGTAATACGCTAATGCTCTATCCCACGCTTCGCCTTTAGGGCTAAACTCACGACCTTTTACGTAATTGATAGTAGTTTCATCAGGAGCGATCATACCGCCACGGGCGCCCATTTCAATACTTAGGTTACAAACCGTCATACGGCCTTCCATAGTC
This sequence comes from Pedobacter sp. 05T44, assembly GCF_056395985.1. Lineage (NCBI taxonomy): Bacteria > Pseudomonadati > Bacteroidota > Sphingobacteriia > Sphingobacteriales > Sphingobacteriaceae > Pedobacter > Pedobacter sp. 05T44. The sequence continues at coordinate 1,006,622 of NZ_JBFTKO010000001.1, read as the reverse complement.
ATGTTTTCAAAAACATCACCAGCATATTCAACAAAATATCCGGTTGCGCCAGAAGTTGTAAGCTGAGAGATGATGAACAATGCAACATCTTTAGGCGTAACACCTACACCTAATTTACCATTAACATTGATGCGCATTTTTTTAGGTTTTGGCTGCATAATGCACTGTGTAGAAAGTACCATTTCTACTTCAGAAGTACCAATGCCAAAAGCGATAGCACCAAAAGCACCATGCGTAGATGTATGTGAATCGCCACAAACAATAGTAGCACCAGGTTGTGTGATTCCATACTCAGGACCTACAACGTGTACGATACCATTTTTTTGATGGCCTAGTCCCCAGTGGCTGATACCATATTCATTAGAGTTAGACTCTAATGCCTTTAACTGGTTAGCCGAAAGCGGATCTGCAACCGGCAAATGCTGGTTAATTGTTGGGGTGTTATGATCTGCCGTAGCAAATGTACGTTCAGGGTATAAAACTTTTATTCCTCTGCTTTTTAAACCTAAAAAGGCAACAGGGCTTGTAACTTCGTGGATAAGGTGGCGATCAATAAAAAGCACATCGGGGCCACCTTCTATTTTACGTACCACGTGAGTGTCCCACACCTTATCAAATAATGTTTTGCTCATTTTTTTCTTTTTTTATTATGAATTCTTTTTGTGAGATAAAGGTTAAGCTAATTGTTGCTTGTCCATCATTAACAAAAGATCATCATCATTAATATCTAATTTACTATCTGCCACTGTAAGGAAGCGATGGTAGGCTTCGCCCAATTCTTCTTTATTTAAATTAAAGCCTAAGCGCTCCAAATGGAACTTTAAAGCATGACGGCCACTGCGTGCGGTAAGTACAATACTTGCATCAGGGAAACCAACATCTTCCGGGCGTATAATTTCGTAATTTTCGCGGTTTTTTAAGAAACCATCCTGGTGGATACCTGAGCTGTGTGCAAATGCATTGCTTCCAACAATTGCTTTATTTGGTTGTACCGGCATGCGCATTTGCGAACTTACCATACGGCTCAACTCATAAAAGTTTTTAGTGTTGATATTGGTATGCAAACCTAATGTCTGGTGCGTTTTTAAAATCATGACGACCTCTTCAATAGAGGTGTTACCTGCACGTTCTCCGATACCATTAATAGTACCTTCAATTTGACGGGCACCGTTTTGTAAGCCTGCAATTGAATTTGCKGTAGCTAAACCTAAATCATTATGGCAATGCACAGATATAATGGCATTGTCAATGTTTTTTACGTTCTCTTTCAAAAATTTGATTTTGCTTCCGTATTGATCTGGTAAGCAATAACCATTTGTATCTGGTATGTTTACTACAGTAGCACCGGCTGCAATAACTGCTTCTACCATCTGGGCAAGAAAATGTACGTCTGCGCGACCAGCATCTTCTGCATAGAATTCAATATCCTCTACAAATTGCTTGGCATATTTAACGGCTTCAACTGCACGTGCTAAAATATCTTCTCTTGTACTGTTAAATTTATGTTTGATGTGCATATCAGACGAGCCGATACCAGTATGGATCCTCGGACGTTTTGCAAATTTCAATGCAGCAACAGCAGAATCAATATCACCTTTATTTGCACGTGTAAGTGCACAAATGATCGGCTCAGAAACCGCTTTAGAAAGCTCTACAACGCTTTGGAAATCACCTGGACTTGAAATCGGAAAACCTGCTTCAATAATATCCACGCCAAGCGCTTCCAATTCTTTGGCAATTTCTATTTTCTCTGGGGTTGTTAATTGGCAACCCGGCACTTGTTCACCATCACGCAACGTGGTGTCAAACACATAAACTCTATTTGGATCGTGTAACATAATTTTCGTTTTTAGTTAGTATAGGTTTTTTGTGTAATATATTTTAAGACGAGTTTACCCATTTCCTTAGTACCTAATACTTTATAAGGATTTGTGGTGCCGTCGGCAATGTCATTAGTTCTGAAGCCTTCTTTGAGTACTTTGTCAACTGCAGCAACTACTGTTTTGGCTTCTTCTTTTAGTCCAAAACCTATTTCTAGCATTAACGCTACGGATAGGATAGAAGCCAGCGGGTTGGCCAGGTCTTTTCCGGTGATATCATGTGCAGAGCCATGAATTGGTTCAAAGAAACCAGTACCATCACCAATTGAGGCCGAGGCTAACATCCCCATTGAGCCTGCAATCTGCGAAGCTTCATCTGTAAGGATATCACCAAATAAGTTGGCAGTTAGTACTACGTCAAAGCGCTTAGGATCTTTGATCAGTTGCATTGCGGCATTGTCTATAAACATATGTTCGGTTTCAACCTCAGGGTATTCTTTAGCGATAGCCTGTACGGTTGCCCTCCATAACCTGGAGCTTTCAAGTACGTTAGCTTTATCTACCGAACATAACCTTTTGTTACGCTGCATTGCAGCCTGAAAAGCTTTATGTGCTATTCGTTCTATTTCGTATCGGTGATAGATCATTAAATCCGACGCGGTATTTCTATCCTCAGAAAGTGTTTTCTCTCCGAAATAAACGTCGCCTGTCAGCTCTCTGAAAAATAAAATATCTGTACCCTTTAGTATACTTGGTTTAATGCTTGATGCATTTAACAATTCATCAAACAATAAAATAGGGCGTAGGTTGGCATAAAGACCCAATTCTTTACGGATCTTAAGTAAACCTTGCTCCGGGCGTACTTTAAGCGAAGGATCGTTATCATACAAGGCATGCCCTACAGCTCCAAAGAGGATTGCATCACTTTGTTTGGCTTTTTCCAGGGTCTCATCTGGTAATGGGCTGCCTGTTGCTTCAATAGCAGCATGACCCATTAAAGCTTCGTCAAAGGTAAACTCATGGCCAAAATCTTCGGCTATTTGTTCTAAAATGGCTTTCCCCCATGTGGTTACTTCAGGCCCGATGCCATCGCCGGGTATTACTAAGATATTCTTCTTCATAGTACGCTCTCTAATAAGGTTTCGACGGATTTTACTTCACCGTTTTCTAATAAAATTCTTTTCTCAATACAGCCCGGTATCTGTGATTCAAAATGACCAACATAAATCAATGTTGTACCATTTTTGCACAATTCATCTACCAGTTTGTTAAAATGCAATGTTTGTTGCTGGTCTAATCCCTGGCAAGGTTCATCCAATATCAATAGCTCCGGGTTTTTTACAATGGTACGGGCCAATAATGCCAGTCTTTGTTTACCAAGAGGAAGTTCGTTCATCAAGGTATTTTTATATTCATCCAGGCCGAAATAATGAATTAATTCATCGGTTTTAGCCTTTTTTGAATATCCCGGATCACAAAATAAGCCTGAACTATCATAAAAGCCAGAAACAATACTTTGCCAAACAGTTGCTGAAGGATCAAAATACCAGTGCAATTCTGGTGATATTAAACCAATTCGTTCTTTAATCTCCCAGATGCTTTCTCCGCTTCCTCTTTTGTTTCCAAATAAATGAAAATCATTGGCGTAAGCCTGAGGATGATCGCCACAGATTAAACTTAACAAAGTTGATTTTCCAGAGCCGTTATGGCCATGCAACACCCATTTTTCACCCGCTTTAACTTCCCAGTTGATGTTTTTTAACACCTGTTTTTCGCCGTAGCTGATATTTACATTGATCATTCTAATGATCTCTGCAGATGAAGCATTTACAACCGATTCACTCAAAAATGTAGGAACAGGTTTATCAGACGCTTCTATATCATTCCAGGTACGTTCATCAGCAGAAATTTCGACTAATTTGCCTTCCTCAATTGTCGCAATGCGATTGATGCAGCCAGGTAGCTCGGCTTCGTTGCTGATTAAGATCAACTGTGTTCCTGCTTCAGAAATTTCTTCAAGTAAAGCGTTTAAGTTTTTACGGGAAAGTACATCCAGTCCGTTGTAAGGAAGATCAAGTATTAACAACTGCGGTTTTAACCATAAGGCCTTAACCAATTGTAATTTTTTATGTTCTCCGCTGGATAACTGGATAAGTGTGGAGTCTTTTAATTCCGAAAACCCTAGTGCGGCTAGAACCCTATCTACTTCATGAATTGAAAGTGAATGTTTTTTGCCGAAACTTTCCAATTCAGCTTTTACTGTGGCTGTAGTTTCTGTTGATTGCTTATTGTAACGCTGCTGATAATAGAAATTAGACTGGCCTTCCAAGTCTTTAAATTGAAACCAATTGGCCACATAATAGGCGATAGCAGGTAAACTGCTTTGAGGATTAAAGTTGATTTCAATATTACTGTAGCTATGGCCTATACCGGCCATAGCTTTAGCTAATGATGTTTTGCCACTTCCGCTTGTTCCACACAACAACCAATTCTCGTTACGATTTATAGTCCAGTTCAAATCCATTAACACGGGTTTGTGCCGATACTTTAAATTTAGTTTTGTGATATGGACGACGGGCTGTGACATTTAATATTATTATGCTGTTTTTATAGATTTCATTGCAGTCATCGCTTTTCTTAATCTAGCGCCAACTATTTCAACTTCATGAGAACGAAGCGCCTCATTAATTGCAATTAACGTTCTGTTATCAACCGAACCATCTTTACCTTCGTTAAAGTTTTTACCTACTAAATCGGTATCTACTTTAGTCATGAAATCAGCTAGCAAAGGTTTACAAGCATAATCAAATAAGTAACAACCATATTCAGCAGTGTCAGAGATCACACGATTCATTTCGAATAACTTTTTACGCGCAATGGTATTGGCAATAAGTGGTGTTTCGTGTAACGACTCATAGTAAGCTGATTCTGGTTTAATACCAGCCTGAACCATTGTTTCGAAAGCCAATTCAACACCTGCTCTAACAAAAGCAACCATTAAAGTATAGTTGTCAAAATATTCTTGTTCGCCGATTTTTACATCGCCGGCAGGAGTTTTTTCAAAAGCAGTTTCTCCTGTAGCTGCACGCCATGCCAATAAGTTTTTGTCACCAGCAGCCCAGTCTTCCATCATTGTACGGCTAAATTCACCGCTCATGATATCATCCTGATGTTTTTGGAATAGCGGACGCATAATGTCTTTCAATTCTTCTGAAATTTCAAAAGCTTTAACTTTAGCTACATTGCTTAATCTGTCCATCATACCAGAAACACCGCCATGTTTTAATGCTTCAGTAATTACTTCAACACCATACTGAACAAGTTTAGAAGCATAACCAGCATCGATTCCTTTTTCAATCATTTTGTCGAATGAAAGGATTGAGCCAGTTTGTAACAAACCACAAAGGATAGTCTGCTCGCCCATTAAATCTGATTTTACTTCAGCAACAAAAGATGATTTTAAAACACCAGCTCTGTGGCCACCAGTTCCAACGCAGTAAGCTTTAGCTTGTGCTAAACCTTTTCCTTCCGGATCGTTCTCAGGGTGTACAGCGATTAGGGTAGGTACACCAAAACCTCTTACATACTCAGCTCTTACTTCACTTCCCGGGCATTTAGGTGCTACCATGATCACCGTAATATCTTTACGGATCTGCATTCCTTCTTCCACAATGTTAAAACCGTGCGAGTACAATAAAGTAGCACCTTGTTTCATTAGCGGCATAATTGCAGTTACAACTGCAGTATGTTGTTTGTCAGGAGTAAGGTTAATTACTACATCAGCTGTAGGAATTAATTCTTCGTAAGTGCCAACAGTAAAGTTGTTTTCTGTAGCATTTTTCCATGAATCTCTTTTGCCTTCAATAGCTTCTTTTCTTAAAGTATAGGCAACATTTAAACCACTATCTCTTAAATTTAAACCTTGGTTAAGGCCTTGTGCTCCACAACCTACAATTACCAGTTTTTTTCCTTTTAGTGCATTTACGCCATCAAGAAATTCTGAACTGTCCATGAAATCGCAAACACCTAATTGGTTTAATTTTTCTCTAAGAGGTAATGTGTTAAAATAATTTGACATCGTTTTATCGGTTTTTTGTTATAAGGTTCTTATTTACTTTTTATTTAATGCTTTCTTAATCGATGATGCACAGCCATAGTGGTAAGCATCATGTATCGGAAAAAACTGTACTGCTTCAATTGTGCTTTTTAGTTCTATTCCATAGCTTGTAGTACGCACTATGTAACTTACAAAAACATTGTTGTTCAGATCTTCTGCCAGCTTATCAATAGTGCTAAGCGCCAGGTCTTTTAAAATGTTTATTTCTTCGGCTTCAATGAACTTTTCCGGCTTTGTTCCTTTTTGATAATCCAGAATATACTGAGCCTCTATAACAGGGGCAACATTGGCCAGTTTATAACAAAGTATCTGCTGACTGCTTATAATATGGCCAAAGTTCCAAATTATATTGTTGTTAAAGCCTGCGGGCACCTCATTTACCTCTTCAATCGTTGATGTTTCTATCAACTCAATAAAGTTTTTCCTGGTTTGTATAATCGTTTTAAAAAGAGTGTTTTCCATTTTATTAGTTCTGTAATGCCTATTCGCCTGCTACGAATTACATGCTAAATACATTCTTCTCTTTATCAAGGAATTCATTTTCAATCACATCCTCGCCTGGTTCTCTGCGCTCAAATTCTCTAAGCTTGCGGTTAAAACCTTCACTGTCTTTAATAATGGCAACCCTTGCACTTCTTACAAACTCAATTAGTCCGTGAGGTTGTAGCACCTCAATCAGTTTATCAGTTTCTTCTCTGTGTCCGGTGGTTTCAAAAACAGTATAGTCTTTACGGATCACTACTGCTCTTGCGCCATATTCGCGAAGCAAACGCTCTACCGATACTTTTTCTGCAATCGTATCTGTAGGTACTTTATACAAAGCCATTTCCTGCCAGATGATGTCTTCGTTAGTATTGTAATATACTTTCAATACCTCTACCTGCTTTTCTATCTGACGGGCCAGTTTACGAACCACCTCTTCTGTTTCATGGATCAGAATATTGAAACGGTGAATGTGTTCAATTTCTGAAGGAGAGGTGTTTAAACTTTCAATGTTAATTTTTCTTCTGGAGAAGATGATGGCTATACGGTTAAGTATGCCGATTCTATTTTCGGTATATGCAGTAATCGTAAATTCCTGTTTTCCGGTTATTTCTATATCGTTGGAATTGCTCATGATCTTTAATTATTTAAGTCTGATTTCGCTTACACTACTTCCTTGTGGAACCATAGGGAACACATTATGTTCTTTGGCAACCATTACTTCTAAAAGGTAAGAACCTTTGTGGTCTAACATTTCTTGTAATGCTGCAACAAGGTCTTCACGCTCTGAAACTTTTTTGCCTGCGATGTAGTAAGAATCAGCAAGTTTTACAAAATCAGGACTGGTGATGTCTACAAAAGAATAACGTTTTTCGTGGAATAACTGCTGCCACTGACGAACCATTCCCAAGAATCTGTTGTTCAAAATCATGATTTTAACGTCGATGCCACTTTGCATAATGGTTCCTAATTCCTGGCAAGTCATCTGGAAACCACCATCACCAATAATGGCAACTACTGTACGCTCCGGAGCACCGAATTTAGCACCAATTGCAGCCGGTAAACCAAAGCCCATAGTACCTAAGCCACCGCTGGTAATATTGCTTCTTGTTTGGTTAAACTTGGCATAGCGGCAAGCAACCATTTGATGTTGGCCAACATCGGTAACAATAACAGCATCACCTTTGGTTAGCTCATTTAATTTATTGATAACCTCGCCCATGGTAAGCTCTCCGCTTTCCGGGTTTAGTTCTTTTTGTATTACGGTTTCTTGCTCAGTTTTATCAAAAGCCCTGAATTCCTCTACCCATTCAGTATGCGATTTCTGATCAACCAAAGCAGTTAAGAATGGTAAAGTTTCTTTACAATCGCCCCAAACAGGAACGTCTGCTTTTACGTTTTTATCAATTTCGGCCGGGTCAATATCCAAATGAATAACCTTTGCCTGTTTTGCATACTTATCTAAGCGGCCTGTAACACGGTCGTCGAAACGCATTCCTATTGCAATTAAAACATCGCAAGCGTTAGTTTGTACGTTAGGGCCATAGTTACCATGCATACCAAGCATACCAACATTTAACGGATGATCTGTAGGGATGGCACCGGCACCTAGTATTGTCCATGCTGCCGGAATACCGCTTTTCTCTACAAAAGCTTTAAATTCTTGTTCTGCATTACCTAATAAAACACCTTGTCCGAATAGGATGAAAGGTTTTTTTGCTCCGTTAATTAACGCTGCAGCCTCCTCAATATATTCTTTTCTGATCAAAGGTTTAGGGCGGTAGCTACGGATGTGTTCGCAAGGAGTATATCCTTCGTATTCGAACATTTGTAACTGCGCATTTTTGGTAATATCAATTAAAACCGGACCTGGTCTTCCACTGCGTGCGATATAAAAAGCTTTTGCAAGAACACTAGGAATTTCATTGGCATCAGTTACCTGATAGTTCCATTTTGTAACCGGAGTGGTGATGTTAATTACATCAGTTTCCTGGAAAGCATCTGTTCCTAAAAGGTGTGCAAAAACCTGGCCTGTGATGCAAACCATAGGAGTACTGTCTATCTGAGCATCAGCCAAACCTGTTACCAGGTTTGTTGCGCCAGGACCGCTGGTTGCAAAAACAACACCGACTTTGCCTGAAGTACGTGCATAACCTTGACCAGCGTGTGTGCCGCCTTGCTCATGACGTACTAAAATATGTTGTAATTTTTCTTTGTAATCGTATAGCGCATCATAAATTGGCATGATGGCGCCGCCCGGGTAACCAAAAATGGTATCGGTACCCTCAGCTATTAATCCTTCCAATAAAGCCACAGAGCCTGAAACAGTTGTTGTTTTTTTAGGTTCTGTTAAGGTTGTTGTTTCCTCGTGTGCTGTATCCATTGTTGTATGTTTAGGGTATAGGTTTTCTAATTAATTAATCATTGTAGGCATCAGTAACGCAGCCTTCGCTGGCATTGCTTACTTGTTTAAGGTATTTATAGAGCACTCCTTTTGTGACGGGTGGTGGCAACTGTTTCCAAACCGCTCGGCGGGTAGCCAGCTGCTCTTCAGTTAAATGAACATCAATTGAATTGTTTACTGCATCAATAGTGATGATGTCATCATCATGAACTAATGCGATGTTTCCGCCATCCCATGCTTCAGGAGTGATGTGGCCTACTACAAAACCATGAGTACCACCCGAAAAACGACCATCTGTAATTAAAGCCACAGTTTTACCTAATCCTGCACCTATAATAACCGAAGTTGGCTTTAGCATTTCAGGCATACCCGGAGCTCCTTTAGGACCAACCTGTCTGATTACTACAACGTCTCCGCTCTTTACTTTTCCACTTTGAATTCCTGCAATCAGCTTCTGCTCTCCGTCAAACACGCGGGCAGGGCCTACAAATTTTTCGCCTTCTTTACCACTGATCTTAGCTACAGCACCTTTAGTTGCAAGGTTCCCGTAAAGCATTTGTAAGTGACCGGTTTCTTTAATCGGTTCTGTTACAGGGAATATAATTTTTTGATTATCGAAGTCAAGATCTACAGCATCTGCTACGTTTTCTGCCAATGTTTTACCAGTAACAGTGATACAGTCGCCATGAACTAAACCAACTTTTATCAGGTACTTTAAAACCGCAGGGACACCGCCAATTTCATGCAGATCTTCCATCAGGTAAGTTCCGCTTGGTTTTAGATCACCAAGTACCGGAGTGCTGTCGCTGATTTTTTGGAAATCACTAAGTTGTAAATTTAAGCCTACCGATTTAGCCATTGCAATTAAGTGCAATACTGCATTGGTAGAACCACCTAAAACCATAACAGTAACGATAGCATTGTGGAATGACCTTTCTGTCATGATATCTGAAGGAAGGATATTTCTTTCCAATAGAATTCTGATTGCTTTACCGGCTTCTAAGCACTCATTTCTTTTTTCTTCGCTTAATGCAGGATATGAGGAGCTGTAAGGCAAACTCATACCTAAGGCTTCAATAGCAGAAGCCATAGTGTTAGCTGTATACATACCTCCGCAAGCACCTGCACCAGGACAAGCATTTCTGATTACACCCTGAAAATCCTCTTCTTCTAAGTTACCTGCAAGTTTTTGACCCAATGCCTCAAAAGCAGACACAATGTTTAATGCTTTACCCTTGTAGTTCCCAGAGTGGATACTTCCACCGTAAACCATGATAGAAGGGCGATTTAAACGGCCCATTGCCATGATAGATCCCGGCATATTTTTGTCGCAGCCAGGTATAGTGATCAATCCATCGTAGTATTGCCCACCACAAATGGTTTCAATTGAATCGGCAATAACATCTCTTGAAACTAAGGAATAACGCATTCCATCTGTTCCGTTAGACATACCATCACTAACACCAATAGTGCTGAATGTTAAACCGACCATGTCATTTTTCCATACACCATCTTTAACGATTTTGGCTAAATCATTTAAATGCATGTTGCAGGTGTTTCCATCATATCCCATGCTGGCAATACCAACCTGAGCTTTATCCATATCTGCTTTAGTTAAACCAATTCCGTACAACATTGCTTGTGCAGCCGGTTGTGTTGGGTCTTGTGTAAAAGTTTTACTGTAGCGATTGATTTCTGGTGTTTGTGACATATTATGTGGTTAGGTCTTTTTTGTTATTTACTTATTATATTATGTAGTAGTTATATGATTACTTCGTAGTTCTGTTTTTCTAATACCAGGGATTTATAGGTACGCTGTATGGTTGCACCAACGCTATCGGTCCATTTTAATGGGAAAGTATATTCGTCTACCGATCCTATTCCTGCAATTTCAGTAGCTGTACCACAGAAAAATGCGCTATCCGCATGTTTCAGGTCTTTTACTGATAAGTGTTTCTCAATAATTTCTATATCTAAAATATGGCATAGTTCAATTACTGTAGCACGGGTAATACCTGGTAAAATGTTTCCAAGAGGAGGGGTGTATAACCTGCCATTTTTTTCGATAAAGATATTTGCACCCGGGGCTTCAGCAACGTTGCCATACATATCAAGCAACAAGGCCTCATCAAATCCTTTACGTTTGGCCTCTGTAGTGGCTAGTATGGAGTTAACATAGTTGCCGCTAACCTTAGCCTCAATAGGAGTTGATTTAGGATTTGGACGTTCAAAACTTGATACGCAAACTTTAAGCAGTTTATGTCCAAGATAAGCTTCCCAATCCCACACGCAGATCATGATTGAAGCTTCTTTTGCAGCAACCAATGACATAGCAGGTGGACAGTATATTAAAGGACGGATATAAGCATCCTTTAAATTGTTGATTTCTAATAACCTGTAGGTTTGTTTAATTAATTTATTTATGTCCCATGTAAATGGAATATGAACTAATTCTGCAGAGCGTTTTAATCTTTCGAAATGTTCTCTTGCCTTAAAAATACGGGTGCCATTGTGAGTGGAGTAGGCCCTTATTCCTTCAAAAACTGCATAGCCGTAGTGTAACGACTGACCATACAAATCGGCGTTTGAGTCGGCCGCTTTTTCGAACCGCCCGTTTAAGTAAAGTATGGTATTTGAATTGAAATATTGCATTTTTTGTCAGGTATGTTTTTGTATTTTAGATGTTTCATTAAAAAAGCGCCACTTGTGGTGGCGCTCTAGTATATTTTAAGTATTCAATATTCCTTTATAGCGCCTTATCCTTCTGAATAATCAGTAGGAGAATTAGGTTGACAATTACAGTAAATAAGACGTTGACTGAAAGATTCATATCGTTGTTTAATTTCTTGTTGTTTTATAGAATCCAATTTACCTCTTGGCGGTTAAACTATCAATAGGTGAATGAAAATAAATGAAAAAAAATATAATTCTTTATTTTACATATATTTAAGAATATAATTCTTAAATATATGTAAAATTCATATCTTAACATGGTGGTCGCTATACCAAATATGAAATCGGTATTCGGTATAGGTGTTATGCTAGCATTATAAATTTGCGCAAATTCTTCTTAAAATGTGGAAAACCTTAAAAAAGTTGGTTGAAATTTTGATTTTTTTAGAGGGGATTTTTCAAGTTTTCGTCATCTCGACGAGAGTATTAATAAAAAACTATAAATAAAAAAAAAGCCCTTTGAAATTTCAAAGGGCTTTTAGAATATTGTATGATTAAATATTAAGCAACCCCTTCGGCTAACACAATAATTTTGTTTTTTAAAACTTCAACTACACCGCCTTTAATAGTAAAGGTTTGATCGCCAGTTTTGCATTTAATAATTACAGGTCCATCTTCTAAAGTTGAAATAATAGGTGCATGGTCATGTAGTATCTGAAAAGATCCCATGGTACCAGGAACAGTAACTGCAGTTACGTCACCTTCAAAAACTTTCTTATCTGGGGTTAATATTTCTAATGTCATATATATATTATGTACGCTTTAAAAATTAAGCGTTTGCTTCAGCTAATAGTTTTTTACCTTTTTCAATAGCCTCTTCAATGCTTCCAACTAAGTTAAATGCAGCTTCAGGATATTCATCAACTTCACCATCCATGATCATGTTAAATCCTTTGATGGTATCTTTAATGTCAACCAATACGCCTTTCAAGCCTGTAAATTGCTCAGCAACGTGGAATGGCTGAGACAAGAAACGCTGAACACGACGTGCACGTGATACAACTAATTTATCTTCTTCAGATAACTCGTCCATACCAAGGATTGCAATGATATCTTGTAATTCTTTGTAGCGTTGTAATGTTTCTTTAACACGTTGAGCTGTGTTGTAGTGCTCATCACCTAAAACAGCCGGAGATAAGATACGTGAGGTAGAATCCAATGGATCCACCGCAGGGTAGATACCTAGCTCAGCAATTTTACGAGATAATACTGTTGTAGCATCTAAGTGGGCGAAAGTTGTAGCCGGAGCCGGGTCAGTTAAATCATCCGCAGGTACATAAACAGCCTGTACAGAAGTAATTGAACCGCGTTTAGTTGAAGTAATACGCTCTTGCATTAAACCCATCTCAGTAGCAAGGGTTGGTTGGTAACCTACAGCAGAAGGCATACGGCCTAATAGTGCAGATACCTCAGAACCAGCCTGAGTGAAACGGAAGATGTTGTCAACGAAGAAAAGGATATCTTTTCCAGCGCCTTCGCCATCACCATCACGGAAATATTCAGCAACTGTTAATCCTGATAATGCTACACGAGCACGTGCACCAGGAGGCTCGTTCATTTGACCGAATACCAATGTTGCTTTTGATTCTTTTAATTTTTCAGTATCAACTTTACTCAAATCCCATCCGCCTTTTTCCATTGAATGAAGGAAGTCTTCACCATAGTTGATTACACCAGACTCGATAAACTCACGTAAAAGGTCATTACCTTCACGAGTACGCTCACCTACACCAGCGAATACAGATAAACCAGCATATGCTTTCGCAATGTTGTTTACCAATTCCATGATCAATACCGTTTTACCTACCCCAGCACCACCGAACAAACCGATTTTACCACCTTTTGCATAAGGCTCTAATAAATCGATTACTTTAATACCTGTAAAAAGTACTTCAGTTTCAGTTGATAACTCATCAAATCTAGGAGGAGCATTGTGGATTGGTCTGCCACCGGTTTTGCTAACAGTATTAATACCATCGATAGCTTCACCAACAACATTGAATAAGCGACCTTTAATTTGATCACCAACTGGCATTTGAATAGGAGCACCAGTATCTAATGCTTTCATTCCACGAACCAAACCATCGGTCGAGTCCATTGCAATTGCACGTACGCGGTCTTCACCGAGATGTTGTTGAACTTCTAAAACGACTTTCTGTCCGTTTTCTTTTTCAATCTCTAATGCAGAGAAAATTTGAGGTAAATGAGCATCGTCAGCAAAACTCACGTCAACTACCGGTCCTATAATCTGCGCTATTTTTCCAATGTTAGGCATATATTGTTTTGGGTAAAATTATAAATATCAATTTGTTAAAGGCTGTTTTATGGGCCTACAATTCGGTTTGCAAAGTTAAAATTTTTATACAAGAAATACATATATAAATAAAAAGTTTTTCCACAGTTTTTTAATCAATAATTTAGCCGGTATTATTGAGGCTTTAATTATGCCTTTTAAAGCATTAAATAGTGATTTTTGCTGCATTGGCAGCTGTTGAAAATTGTAAATAAACATTAATGAAAACCATACTAGTTACAGGAAGTAATGGCCTTTTGGGTCAGAAAATAACAGAGCGGTTATCTGCTACGAAGCAATTTAAGTTAATTGCAACATCAAAAGGGGCTGATCGTTTTCCTGTTAAAGATGGATATATGTATGCCGAAATGGACATTCTGGATCCGCAGAACGTGAAGGAAGTTGTCGGGCATTATAAGCCTGATGCCATCATTCATACTGCTGCCATGACCAACGTGGATACTTGCGAAGATCAAAAGGAATTGGCTTATCAGTTGAATGTGGAATCGGTAAAAACACTGATCTCAGTTTGCGAAGAACATGATATCCAGTTGGTGCATTTGTCGACCGATTTTATTTTTGATGGGGCAAAAGGCCCTTACGATGAAGAGGCTGACCCAAATCCTTTAAGTTATTATGGACAAACGAAGGTCGAGGCAGAGAACATTATTAAAGCGTCTAATTGCAGATGGGCAATTTTGCGTACTATATTAGTATATGGTATAGTAAGTGATATGAGCCGCAGTAATATCGTACTATGGGCAAAGGGAGCTTTAGAAAAAGGTTCACCAATAAACGTGGTTAATGATCAATGGCGCATGCCTACACTTGCAGAGGATTTGGCTGATTGCTGCCTGCTTGCAGTTGAGAAGGATGCACAGGGGATATACAATGCTTCGGGGAAGGATATGATGAGTATTTCTGAACTGGTAGCAAGAGTAGCTGATTATTGGAAGCTTGATAAAAGCATGATCAATGAGATCAGTGCAGAAACACTTAATCAAACAGCAAAAAGACCTGTAAGAACAGGTTTTGTTTTAGACAAGACTATTCGAGACCTGGGTTATAATCCACACAGTTTTGAAGAAGGGCTGATAATTCTGGATCAGCAATTAAAGAAGTAGGTGCAGAGGGGTCAGTGTTTTCTCATCTTTAGTATTTGATTTGAAAGAAGAGGATCACAGATTTATATTTGAACAATAAACTTAATTATACTATGGCATTACAAGTTGGCGATAAAGCGCCGGATTTTAAATTATTTAGTTCTGAGTTGAAAGAGGTGTCTCTTTCAGATTATCAAGGGAAAAAAGTAGTTGTTCATTTTTTTCCTATGGCATTTACAGGTGTTTGTACTGCTCAATTATGTACAATGAGAGATAGCTTTGGCTATTATGAAGGAATGAATGCTGCTGTTGTTGGCATTTCTGTTGATTCTCCTTTTACCCTGGCTAAATTCAAAGAAGATCAAGCTTACCAATTTCCGTTACTTTCTGATTTTAATAAAGAAATATCTCAGGCTTACGGTGCATTTTACGAAGATTTTGTCTTCAATTTAAAGGGCGTTTCTAAAAGAGCAGCGTTTGTTTTGAACGAAGAAGGAAAAATTATCCATTCAGAAGTTTTAGAAGATGCTGGTAATATGCCTGATTTTGATGCGATTAAGAAAGCAGTAGAAGCATAATACAGTTCTGCAAGAGTAATGCTCTGAATAATTTTATAAAAAATATTGCTATTTTGAATTTCAAGCATTACTTTTGCAGTCCGTTAACGAAACGGAGTTATAACAAAAAAACGCATTTGTAGCTCAATTGGATAGAGCATCTCACTACGGATGAGAAGGTTTGGGGTTCGAATCCCTACAAGTGCACAAACAAAGTTTCCCATATGGGAAGGATTCTTGAAAATCTTTATAAGGCCTTTAGATGATCTCTAGAGGCTTTTTTGCTTCATGGCCATTCGCCTGACACCTGATACAAGCTCAGTTTGACGCGACTACGGTATTACATAAAAAGGGTCAATCCTAAAACTTGTGGAGCAGAGGTTAAGAATATAGCTTTGCATTTTATATTTAGTCATCAGCTACTGCATCCTTGCTCAGATTATTTCTACCAGATTTTTAACTAGAGAATTTTGGTTCTACTAATAATGACCTTATTCTAACTCTTTTTTTAGAAAAGCTTAAGCGCATTCCTAAAATGCAATTTTTTGTTGTTCTCACTATTCCGTTACTTCGTGAGGCGAGTTGATTAATAGTCATTTGTAATTAATTAAAATATAGGTAAAAAAAATAGGTTAAGCTATAGTTTTACTTTTATTTAGTTTTGTAAAGTTATATGCTTACATTTATTGGTAGATTGTCAAGTTAAAACTTTACTTATATGGGAAAACAGTCATTAATGATTCAACAGCTTAATAATAAATTACTAAGCTTTGTTACCTTAAAGCAGGTTGCTGTTCCACCGACTGGTTGGATTAAAGCCATTCGTACTACTCTAGGTATGTCAATGCAACAATTGGGGAATAAATTGTCGATTACCAAACAAGGTATTTTGGACATTGAAAAAAGAGAAAAGGATGGTTCGATCACGCTAAAATCCTTAAGAGAGGTGGGAAGGGTATTAGATATGGAATTGGTTTATGGCTTTATACCAAAGGATGGTTCGTTAGATACTTTAATAGAAAAAAAGGCAATGGAGCTAGCTTCGAAAATCGTTTTACGTACATCAAACACCATGAAATTAGAAGACCAGGAGAATTCCAAGGAAAGAATTGAAAAAGCAATAAAGGAGAGAACCGAAGATATAAAAAATAACATGCCTAAAATTTTATGGGATTAGATATAGTTTATATTGATGGACAAACCCCATTGGACGAAGAKGAAAAAGAAGGTTTGCTAATCCCTGCCATTGCAACCAGGGAAGAGCTGGATGAGTTTGAACAGCAGAATATCGAAGAAGCGATACAATGGACTTTGAGCAGAAATTTTAAACGAAATAGCCTCCTTACAGAAGCTTTTGTCAAGGACGTGCATAAACGAATGTATAGGAATGTTTGGGCATGGGCAGGGGATTTCCGCAAAACAAATAAGAACATTGGCGTTGACAGATGGCAAGTCGCTGTTGAATTAAAGTCGCTGTTAGACGATGCCAGATTTTGGATTGATAATGATGTTTTTTCTCCTGATGAAATAGCAGTTCGGTTTAAACACCGTATAGTTAGTATTCACTGTTTTTCAAATGGAAATGGACGACATAGCCGGCTGATGGCTGATATTATTATCGAAAAAATGTTTAATGGGAATATATTTACATGGGGAGCAGGGAGTCTTTCTAAAGAAAGCGAAAATCGAAATATCTACCTCAATTCATTAAAGGCCGCAGACAATGGGAACTACGCATTACTTTTGTCATTTGCCAGATCGTAATCCATAATATTACGATTTTTAATTATTCAAGAAATTGGTGTGTTCGAAGTATATCTAAGGGCACTGAAAGCCTTAGAGAAATCTAAGGCTTTTTTTGCGTTTAAGTATTTTTTGACCCTTATTGGTCTATATGCTAACCCCAAATTTTACTTATACAGTTTTCTGGATGCTGCGGAATTCAATTTTCTTATGATAAAACAGAATAAGGAGTTCTATGCTTGCACAAGGTAATCTGATTCCATTTGGGAAATTGCCGCTAGTACAGATTCCCAAATGGGCAGAGCTGTTTCTTCGCTTCAGAGTTATGAATAATTTCAGAAAGTTAACCTTTTAGGAACTGTGGGTATGTTATTCAATAACCCCATTATGATAATATGTTTAAATTCCCTAAAAAAGGCAATATTTGGGGATTGTATTCCCTTAATATTGCTATATTTGGGGAATAGAATTTGTGTCATGATTAAAAGAGCCTTGCAAAAGACCTTAGAAAGTAAGGTTGATTTTAAAAAAGCTATTGTGATATTAGGGCCGAGGCAGGTGGGGAAAACTACGCTGATTACTAAGATAGCAGCTTCATTAAATGAGAATTATCTTTATATCAATGGAGATGATCCAGCTACACGAACAGCGTGGAACAATCCTACACAGGCTTTTATCAATAATTACATCGGCAGTTACAAAGTAGTTGTATTTGATGAGGCGCAGCGTCTTGAAAATATTGGCCTTAGTGCTAAGATGATTATTGATGCGAAAAAAGATATACAACTTTTTATATCCGGATCCTCGGCATTGGAAATAGCCAGTAAAATCAATGAGCCGCTCACCGGTCGTAAATGGGAATATCGGTTATATCCGTTATCCTGGAGAGAATTAAAAGACCAATATTCCTTTGCTAAAGTTCATTCAAGGCTGGAAGAATTTTTAATAACAGGAATGTACCCTGATGTGATTAACAATCCTGATAGTGCAATTGAGACCTTAAATAACCTAGCTGGGAGCTACTTGTATAAAGATATTTTAGAGTCAGGTGGCATCCGCAGGCCAGAAGCATTATTAAAACTTTTACAGGCACTGGCATGGCAGGTGGGTAATGAAGTTTCGTATAATGAACTTGCAAGGATTGTGGGTATAGACAAGGCCACAGTTAACAATTACATTGATTTGCTGGAAAAGTCGTTTGTTATCTTTCGTTTAAATCCACTTGCAAGAAATTTGCGCAATGAGATCAGTACTTCCCGCAAAATCTATTTTTACGACAATGGGATCAGGAACAGCATCATTAACAATTTTGCACCTATTGCACAGCGTAATGACATTGGTGCTTTGTGGGAAAACTTTATTATTAGTGAACGCAAAAAGAATCTGGCTTACACCGGCTTTTATGGCAATACCTACTTTTGGCGTACAGTGGATAAAGCCGAGATTGATTACCTAGAGGAGCAGGACAATAAACTAAGTGCTTTTGAACTTAAATGGAATTCTAAAGTGAAAGTAAAATTTCCTACTTCGTTTATGGAAAAATACAGCCCTGAAACGTCATCTGCAATTAACAGGGATAATTACTGGGAGTTTTTATAGGTCATGACTTTTACACTAGGTAAATGTACAAGGCGACTTTTATGTTGAAAAGGACTCTTGTATTTTATGTGGTGCATCTGAAGTAGAGGCAATGGGCTTAATGGCACATTCTGGAGGAGGTTGTTATTCTATAATTATGTTTGTACTTGGGCGGAAAGAAATACAATAATTCGGTCACAGCTTAAGTTGCAAAATGTTAGTCTCACATCAATAAAAAAATCTCACTATTCCCTCATTAATTTATAATAAAATAGCGTTGAAAGCATTTAGGTTTTAGAAATAAAAACCCCTGCTTTAATCTATACTAATTTAGCTTGGGTGGAGCAATCATCCGTTTAATTTTCATGGTTTGGGGAACGCGGAAAAAATCAAATGGGACATTGACCCGCTTGATTTCCTTTGCTTCCATGCCTTCAAATAATGTGTTGGCCGCATTTTTTTTATATAAACCTAAAAAACCGTTGGGTACCTGATCAATGAATGTAAAAAGGTACCAGGGAGTTTTGGGTATATTCTCCGATACATAAACCTCATATGCGGCATCCACAAGTTTTTTTTGAGGATGAAAAACAAGCTTATTACATGTCATTCCCAAGAGTTCAAAATTTCCTTCAGCTTTCAACGCCTTATAGTCATTAGCCCATAAAATGATCGGAAATTCATCATTTGAAAGTTCATAAAGGTCTGGCATTTGCTGTGCGGCGGAAAGCCCTTCTCTGGCCAGGTTGTCATAAATACTATAGCGGTGAGGGGCGCTGAAGTCGCCAATTTCCCAGTGATCTGCTGCGTATTGGAGCCGGTAGGCTGAATCTGTATAATAGAGTGTTGCCTTTCCATATTTTGCTATATCGGCAAATTTTGCATCTCGCTTAATAAGTGTATCGGATGACTTGTACAAGTATTGGTATTCGATTTTCCACACCGATAGGGAATCCTGAGCGTTTAAGACTGTACTTCCAGAGATTAGCCAAAGGACAAGAATAATCAGGTGCTTTCTATACATGGTTTCTTACTAATTTAAAGCCGCTACAAAGTATTACAATAATAATGAAAGTAAGGAATCAAATGAACAGCAATGAATTTAAATTATCTGCTATATCCCGTTCCATTTTATCAAAGTCAAAATCAGAGACGGATTCATTATATTGCATTATGAAGAAAGAAATCATTTGTATTAATCTCCTTATTTTAGGCATAAGCTGTTTACTGACCGCGGGTTTCAGTGCGTCATCCTCGGCGTCAGTAAATGTCAGGTCGCTACACAAAATTGAAGCAGATAATGCAAAATTGATTCGTCCTGGATTGACTACTCATGTAAGCCTACAAAACAGCAAAGCACTAAAGGTTGAAATTAAGAAAACAGCGACGGGTTATACGTTCATCAGAAACGGACAACCTTATTTTGTAAAAGGGGCAGGCGGGACTTCAGAAACCGAAGCCATAAAAATTGCAGGAGGAAATTCTTTCCGAACCTGGGATACAGAACACGGAGCGGCAAATCTGGAGCAGGCAGAAAAACTTGGACTAACTGTTACGATGGGGCTGAATGTAGCACGTGAACGTCATGGTTTTGACTACAATGACGCAGTTGCGGTAAAGAAACAACT
Organism: Pedobacter sp. 05T44; assembly: GCF_056395985.1. NCBI lineage: Bacteria > Pseudomonadati > Bacteroidota > Sphingobacteriia > Sphingobacteriales > Sphingobacteriaceae > Pedobacter > Pedobacter sp. 05T44. The sequence goes on along the minus strand of NZ_JBFTKO010000001.1, from coordinate 986,163 downwards.
GGATCACCTGCGTAAAGAAGTGCAGAAGTATAAGGACCATCCGGCTTTACTCGCCTGGGGCATCGGAAACGAACTGAACCTGGACTATAAAAACCCCAATGTCTGGAGTGCTGTGAATGACATTGCAAAAATGATCCATCAGGAAGATCCGAACCATCCTGCCACTACTATGCTTGCAGGCATCAATCAAATAGAAATAGACCACATCAAAGCTAAATGTCCAGACCTTGATTTCCTTTCGGTGCAGGTATATGGCGGATTGGCCAAAGTCCCTGATCAGCTACAGACCGCAGGCTGGGATGGTCCTTACCTGGTCACTGAGTGGGGACCCACAGGGCATTGGGAATGTCCGAAAACATCATGGGGTGCCCCGGTTGAAGAAACTAGTTCGGAAAAAGCTGAAGTCTACAAAACACGATACGAAGCATCCATCCTGAAAGATAAGAATTGTCTGGGTTCCTATGTATTTCTCTGGGGGCAGAAACAGGAGCGTACACCTACATGGTATGGTCTGTTTACAGAAGCGGGGGAAACGTCAGAAGTATTTGACGTCATGCAATATGAATGGAGTGGCAAATGGCCTCAAAACCGGGCACCCAATATCAGTTCATTTACCGTAGATGGCAAAAGTGCACGTAGTTCTATTCATCTCAATCCCGAGGAGAAATATTTAGTGGTGATCTCTGTTTCAGATCCGGACAAAGACAAACTAACGATCAGGTGGGAGCTGTTGCCTGAAGCAACGGATCTTGGGCAGGGTGGTGACAGGGAAAGCAGGCCTGCACCAATCCCCAATATGGTAACGACAACTTCCCTGACAAATGCATTGCTCAGCGTACCTGCAAAGCTTGGCGCTTACCGTTTGTTTGTTTATGTGAGTGACGGTCATAATCATGTGGCTACAGCAAATATTCCTTTTATGGTACATTAAGCTTTTTCCTGTTCAATTTCGCGCATACCTGTTCACTTATGAACAGGTGGGTTTTTCGTAATACCAAATAAGTAGTTTAATTGTACTTCTAAAGCTTGTTATTTAGGTTGGCACAATGAATGGCCTTGGTTTTTAAATTTATCATTTAAAATTATGAAATCCTTCTACACAGTTCTTTTGCTTACAATAGCACAAATCGCATACGGTCAAACACCGCAGGGACATTATGAAGGTGCCTTGACACGGGATGGATCTGTTCAATTAATTTCATTCGATTTCCATATAGATAAAACAACTTACGATATCCCTGAAATTGGCTATATGAATGTGGCTACAGAAAAAATATCTCGGAGCAAGGACACTTTGAATGTGAAGATATTCAACGGAGATTTCTATTGTTTTTTAGACCCCAAAACAGGAGATGTAACAGGTATAAGCAAGGATATAAATCCTAGAATCCGGATTCATCTGAAAAAAGCATTAGCGAAAGAAAAGAGCTTTTCAGAGGAAGAAATTAAATTTACTAATGCAGATGTTTCGCTTGCAGGAGTTTTGTTTAAACCCAAAAAATCAGAAAAGCCTATTCCGTATGTGATTTTAGTACATCGATCAGGATGGGAAGACAGAGATACCCCGTGGTATCATTCGTTAGCCTACGATTTGGCGAGCAAGGGCATAGGCGTTTTACTTTATGATAAACGTGGAACCGGTAAATCAACTGGTAATTTTTCATCTGCGGATTTCAATGATCTGGCAGATGATGCTGTTTCTGCTTTTAATTATCTAAAAGAAAGAAAAGATTTGAATTATGTCAAAATAGGTTTTCTTGGTGCAAGCCAGGGAGGATGGATAACACCGCTGGCTGCAAATAAAGTCTCAGGCTGTGGCTTCGCAATTTTAATAGTTGGCCCTGCAGTTTCTCTTTATGAGCAAGATATTAATCGTGTTCAATATACCTTGACTGACGAAGGTTATTCAAAAGAATCTATTGACTCTGCACTTCATTATTCTGCACTTTTTTTCAAATATGTTCAGGGTAACAAGACAAAAGATTGGGATGCGCTTAAAGGATATGCCGCGAAAATTAAAGATAAAAAATGGATAGATTATCTTGATATACCCCAATCGCAAACTGGAGACGACATATTATGGTGGAGAAAAAATCGGTATGACCCCAAAGAGGCCTTAAATAAAATAAAATGCCCGGTATTGAGTGTTTTTGGTGAGAATGATGTATTAGTGCCACCAGCCGAAAACAAAAATAAAATGGAAACTTATCTGAAAAATGCAGGCGTGGATTATAAAGTTGTTACCATAAAAGATTGCGGACACGACATGATAACAAAGGGTAAACTGAATGGTGCTGATTGGGATTGGCCATATACTTATTGGCAATGGCAAAGACAACCTCAGGAATTTTTCAGTTCAATATTTGAATTTATAAAAAAATAAAACTCGAAGAAACCATTGAATTAAAAGATGGGGTAATTGAGCGAAAAGCTAAAGGTACCGTTCGCTAGAACTAACATATAGACAAAGATCTTATATAAGTCTAAAATTTGCATTACAGAAAAACGAAGGTATTCGTGTAACTCATTATCATTATTCCACATTTTTTTTGATAATTGGAACCTATCAAAACTTATTGGCCTTATTTGAATCTGAGATGCCAGCCTAAGAACAAAGTTAAATTCTGTTGCAGGGCTGAAGTTTATTTCTAAGAGACAGTTTTTCACAGTTTGTGTCGTGCGTAGCTTTTCCTAGCTCATGGACAATTAAAATCTATATTTACCTGCTATATCAATTCCTAAAGTAATATTATCGAAGTTTTTGAAGACCCGAATCTCAGTTCCGGTTCTTCAAAAGCTGTTTGCTCAGAGGAATCATCTTACCTGCCTTAACAAGAAAACCAACGTGTACTTTATGGCCAACCTCAAGGTTGTCTATTTAACTAATGAGCCATTATTTTTCTTTTTCCAAATGCTATTAATTATCAAGAGGCTTTTGCCAGAAATAATTTGGATTGGTAATTTCAAATACCTTGGTATCACTCGAAGTTTTTCTGGACGAGTTAACAGTATTAAAACGACCAGGATATAAATTAACATACTGAACCACAGTATTATTCTTCGAGTAAGTCTCCACATCCCAAACACTATTAACAGGGCAGCGTAACCAATAAAGGTTCTTTGACATATAAAAATCAAGATAAAATTCCTTGTTTCTAAATGCATCCTTATTTAAAAGGAGTTCCGAATTATTAATTAAGTGAGTTCTCACTTCTTCGACGCTTAATAATTCACCCTTATTATCACTCACATAGGCATTAAAAGTTGGATCCATCCATAGCCATTTATTAAGGGTTTTAGACCACACAACGTTTATCACATGGCAATCAGTGTCGGCAGTATCTTTTGGCATACATGTAATCATCCTGGATTTAAATCCCTCAGCGTGCAACGCATCCTTTAAAATGGTCGCTTTCATTCGACAATTCACGCCCCGTTTGTCGCGTTTGCACACCTCAATTATATCATTTGCATTTCTAGAAGGTGGATTGTCACCGTTTTGATGGGGCACTATATTGTAAGCCCAAAATAATAGTCTTTTTATTTTGCTGATCTCGTTACCGTTGCCTGCTACTGAATCCAAATTAAATTTAACTTTTAAGTCCACAAGCTCCTTTGAATCTGGAGATTGATAAATAAAAGGGGGCAACGCCGTTACTTTACCATTGAGATATGGGGGTGAGGTTTTTAAGATATAATTCATGTCGCCCCTTTCCCGGATACTTAAGAGGGCTTTTTCAAAGCGTTTGTTACCATGGAGGCTTTTTAGATCTGTATCTTGTATGGTGTTGTAATAATTGCTATATCCCAATTTTACGCATTTGTCAAACGCAGCAAGGGCTTGTGTAGTACTTCCTAACAAATTCTGATAACAGGCAAGATTATAGTACATGCCCGGGTACCAGTTTTTAACAGTAGCCTGGGTATCTACAGCAGCTTCTTCATATTTAACCAACCACTCGTTTATGAGACTAACTGCTTCAATGTAGTTCTTATTGTCAGCAGCAATGCGCCGATTATTATCCAATGCAGAAGTGTATGTTTTGAAGCTTTTTGTTGTGACAGAGGGTTTTTTCTGCGCAATTGAATTAATTATAGGCACAATTAACAATATTGTGAGTAATGCTTTTTTCATTCAAAATATTTTTAATGTTCTAATCTAACAAAACAACCCGAAACTTTTAAGCCGAGGTAGCTGACTAACTGTTGTTTAACACTTTTTAACAGAAAGGTATAACAATTATTCCCTCAATATTTGATAAATAAGCTGGCTAGAAATATTTGAGTTATATCTTCTTTAACACTTCCAAATCCTGATACCTTAACGACTGATTATCATAAACTCATTTCACTAATAAAGAAGTTTTTTTACTCTATCTGAAATGTTAGCCTGTTGTTCCCAAGTGGATGATTTTAATAAGGTTGCCGGGGTTTAATCTGAAAAATCGTATTCTTAATTTCAAAGCCACAGGATCTTGTTCTTTTGGTGATGCAAGAGAATAAGCCTTTGTTTCTTTTGCTTTGATTTTTACTTTGCTTCAATGACGAGCAATGTATGAACGACTAGACAATTTGAACTTTTGAAAATAGAATCTGTTATCTTTATATAATTTTTTAAGCATATGTCGGCAAAAGATATTGAATTAACAGGTGTAAAGGAAATCGCAAGAAGGGCAAATGTTTCAATTGGAACAGTAGACCGTGTGATCCATGATCGCAAAGGGGTATCGCAAAATACCAAGGATAAGATTAATGCAATTATTAAAGAGCTCGATTATCAACCTAATATCTTCGCGCGAAGGTTGGCGTCTAAAAAGCAGGTTGTTTTTGCTGTTCTGATTCCAAAGATTTCACAAGAAACCAATTATTGGGAGGCACCACTTCTTGGTATAGACCAAGCGGGAGCAGAGATCAGTCCTTACGGCATTGTCTTACAGAAATATTTATATGATGTCAACGATAAAAACTCCTTCCTTGAGCAGATCAAACTGATAGATCTTTCCTTGGTAAAGGGTGTTCTTTTGGCGCCAAGTTTTATTGAAGAATCTGAACAGTTTGTAAAGAAGCTTGAAATCAGAAAAATACCTTATGTATTCATCAATTCAGATATTCAGGGGCACGAAAGCTTAAGTTATTTCGGTCCTGATCTTTATCAAAGTGGTTACCTTTCTGCCCACCTCATGAAATACCTCCTTAAAAAGGAAGATAAGATTCTAATCGTTAACATTTCACAAGAAATAGATAACCAGCATCATCTATTGCGTAAAGAGCAAGGATTCAGGAACTATTTTAGCGATAATAAGCTTGAAAATGTCATCGTAAAAATTGATATCAAGCATACTGACTATACCTATATAAGCAACTCACTTGAGCAGGTGTTAAAAAGCCATAAGATTGCTGCTATTTTCGCAACCAATTCGAGGGTTTCAACCGTTGCCAAATATTTGGCAAAGACTGGAGATCAACATAGAATTTTAATCGGATTTGATTATACTAAAGAGAATCTTGCTTTCCTTAAGGAGGGGGACATTGATTTTCTAATCTGTCAGAAGCCCAGAGAGCAGGGGTACAAAGGGCTAATGGCCTTATATCAGTTTGTCGTGCATTCCAAAACTGGTGAAAAAAATAACTTTATGCCGATCGATATCATCACAAGCGAGAACTGTGACTTCTACATCAATTAAGCCATTATTTCATTGATTATTACTTTTTTTCAAAAAGCAATATCACCACCCTGATTTGGAATTCCAAAAAATGTTTTGTTTATTCGTGTACGTTAACGTTGATCATTCTCATACGTTTAATGTTAAGTAAAACAAACCATATGGACCAGAAGACTTATATTAAATCCTTGTATATCATTGCGGTACTTTTTTTTGTCTTCGGTTTTGTCACATGGATAAACGCAATGCTTATCCCATACTTCAAAATTTGCTGTGAGCTCAATAATCTCGAGTCTTATTTTGTAGCTTTTGCTTTTTATATTTCTTATTTATTCATCTCTTTTCCTGCTTCCATATTGCTTAAAAAGTTTGGTTTTAAGAATGGTATGATGATTGGATTTTTCGTGATGGCTATCGGTGCATTTATATTTGTACCAGCAGCGTTATTACGTAATTATCTGTTATTTTTAGTTGGCCTTTTTACGCTAGGGGCAGGACTGGCAGTTTTACAAACTGCAGCAAATCCTTACGTAACCATATTAGGCCCAAAAAACAGTGCGGCAATGCGGTTCAGTATTATGGGGATCTGCAATAAATTTGCAGGAATTCTTGCTCCTTTACTTTTTGCTGCGGTTATACTTAAGTCTTCCGATCAGGCACTGTTTGAACAAGTAAAGTCGATGGGAGCAGTTGAACGGGCATCGATTCTTGATGAACTGATCAGGAGGGTTATTGTTCCTTATTCATGTGTTGGTTTAATTCTGGTTTTACTAGGTTTTCTGGTGCGCTTTTCTTCTTTACCTGAAATTAATACCGAGCAGGAAGATGAGGTTACCGCCGAATCAAATAAAGGGAAACGTAATATTTTTCAGTTTCCCCATCTTGTCCTTGGCGCAATTGCCATATTTGTTCACGTAGGTTCACAGGTAATTGCGGTTGATACCATTATTGGTTATGCCCATTCTATGAATATTTCTCTTTTAGAAGCAAAGGTATTTCCTTCGTATACACTCACAGCGACAATCGTTGGTTATATCCTTGGAATTTCGCTGATTCCAAAATACCTTTCTCAGATCTTGGCCTTGCGTGTATGCATCATCCTGGGGGTTGTATTTACTTTATGTATCATTTTTTGTAACGGTAGTGTTGTCATATTGGGGCATCGGGCAGATATTTCTATATGGTTCATTGTATTATTGGGCTTTGCAAATTCAATGATATGGGCTGGAATATGGCCATTGTCTATGGATAGACTCGGACGTTTTATAAAAATAGGCGCTGCTATTCTAATCATGGGACTTTCCGGAAATGCCGTTATGCCGCTATTATATGGTCACTTTGCCGATATTTATGGTCTGCAAAATGCTTATTTCGTGCTTTTACCGTGTTATCTCTACCTGCTATTTTATGCCTACAAAGGGTACAAACTCGAGCGCTGGATTGGTTAAAAAGAAATCACCCTTTTTATTTGTTATAAAATTTTAAAATGAACTTAAATGTCTTTTACCTCAATGAAGATTCCAATGCCGCACCAGATCAACTTTCAGAGAAACTAGCTAACTATCCCCAAAATCGTTTGACTAATGATTCATGGCCTCAAATACCAGTAATTTGCACAGCCGATTTTTCTATCGCCCATACGGGACAACACATTCTGTTAAAATTTACCATATCCAATGATTATTTCCGATCTATAGAAAGACCGATTAACAGCGAAGTTCATCTTGATAATTGTGTAGAGTTTTTTATCGCTTTTGACCAGTCTGATCAATATTATAATATTGAGTTCAATTGCCTTGGGATTGGAAAAATGGCTTATGGTAATCAAAAAGCTAAAAGAACTTTATTCCAGAATTCTGTAGTGCAGAAAATTCGTACCTGGACAAAATCAGATGCTCAGGAAGGGGAGTTTAACTGGGAGATGACGATGATTATACCTGCAGATGTATTTATATTCCATCAAATTCAAAACTTTGAAGGCATCACTGCGAAAGCTAACTTTTATAAATGTGGTGATGCGTTGCCAAATCCTCACTTTCTATGTTGGAATAAGGTGATATCCCCTATACCTGACTTTCATCGTCCAGATCATTTTGGAACCATTCAATTTATGCCTGCGCAAGCTGAATTAAATAGTTTTAAATGACAAATGTGTTTTTTTTAAAATAAATTCGTGTACGTACCCGTTTATTTAATATATTAGCATTTAGATAGTTGTAGTCTTTGTCCGGATAGGATTTCAATCTATTATTTACCAACCTAAAAACCAAAAACAAGATGAACAGATTTTTTACACCAGCTCAATAGTAATTTTTTTGACTTTTAATCGTGTACGTAAACGTTTTATAAAACCGCCAATGAAAAAGATATACTTAATGACCATGATGGTCGCATTTTCCATGCTGAGTACCTTTGCCCAGGTCAGCCCCGCTAAAGGGACATTATTTACTTTAACTGGGCAGGTAACTAATGAAAAAACTAATGAAACCCTTGTTGGGGTTTCAATCCGCGTGCAGGGAACAGATAAAGGCACGGCAACAGATCAGAATGGTAATTTTAGTTTAGAGGTAACTCCCGGAGCTGTTATTTTGGTGAGTTATATGGGTTACCAAAATCAGACAATTAATATAGGGGAGCGTAAACGCTTAAATATTAAGCTGGCTGAAAGCGAAAGGCAGCTTTCAGAAGTAACCATTAATGTAGGCTATGGTACCCAGAAGGTTAAAGAAGTTACTGGTGCTGTCGGATCAATTACGGCCAAGCAGATGGATACTCATGCCCTGGGGGATGTGAATTCGAGTTTGCAGGGTAAGATTGCCGGACTTCAAATTACAAGTAATTCCGGAGAGCCTGGTGCCGGTGCCACAGTAAGAATACGTGGGGCATCCTCAGTAAACGGTAGCAGTCAGCCATTATATATCGTAGATGGTGTTCCCATAAATGCAGATACTTACGGTGGTGGATTGGTAGATGATGCATCGACTTTTAGTCCCCTGGCAGATTTAAACCCTCAAGATATAGCATCTATAGAGGTATTGAAAGACGGAACTGCATCTATATACGGTTCCAGAGCATCGAATGGTGTAATTATCATTACTACTAAAAGTGGAAAGAATTCCAGCAAACCAGAGATACAGTTTTCAGCAAATGGAAGTATTGCAAACATCACGCGAAAAATTGGAGTGTTAAATGCGCCACAGTTCAGAAGTGCATTTATAGATGCGATATATAATTTTACAGGAGCCCAGACCACTAAAGTCTCTGTGATAGATTCACTTCATCCATATTATTCTAAATCTAACAATTGGCAGGATCTGATGTACCGATCGGCATATCAGTACAAAGCAGATGTCAGTATCAAAGGTGCTTCTAAAGATAATAATATGAATTATTTTGTTAGTGCAGGCTATAAAGATATAGACCCGATTATCATCAATACTAAATTTAAGCAAACTTACGCTTCGGCAAAGGTATATTACACGGTAAATAAGGTTATTACGGGAAATACGAATTTCAACATATCCACCAATAATTACAACAGAATACTCAGCGGACTAAGCAATCAGAGTGCGATATATCAGGCTTTAAGTACCATGCCTGTTTATTCACCATATGATCCCATCACAGGACAACTTATTCCACTTCTGGAGGGAAGTAAACCCAATCCGATAGCTATCTCTGAGCTGGCTGCTAATAAAATAAACAGATGGAGGATGTTTGGTAATCAAGATTTTAAAGTGAAAATTTTAAAAGATTTGGATTTCAAGACAACTTTAGGAGTTGACTATTCGAATACAGAGGAAACAAATTTCACTCCTCAAACGCTCTTACCACAGGGTCAGGTCAGTTCATCTTACCTGACTACAGGGAAAAACTATTCCTTTATCAATGAGAATACGTTAAACTACAGAACAACCCTTGCTAATGATCATAACCTTACCTTTTTGCTTGGACAGTCTTACCAGAAATTTACAGACAACAACGTCAATGTGATAGGTAGAGGCTTAATTGATGCAACCATTACCTCTATCAATGGTACATCTGTTGTTTCGCTTTATAATCAGAACATCGAAGAATACAGTCTGCTTTCTTATTTTGCCAGGGCAAATTATGACTACAAAGGCAAGTATCTTTTCTCTGCGGTAATGAGAGCTGATGGTTCTTCAAGATTTGGAGCGGATAACAGATTTGGATATTTCCCCTCATTCTCGGCCGGTTGGAGATTGTCAGAAGAAGATTGGTTTAAGAAAATCAGTTTTATTTCAGATGCAAAGATCCGGGGAAGTTTTGGTGTTACAGGTAACCAGTCGATCGGTAATTATGCATGGCAGGGATCACTCAGTACCATCGGTACTTATCTAGGTAATGTAGCAATTGTTTCTAACGGAGTTCCAAATGCATCGTTAAAATGGGAAACGACAGAACAAACAAACATTGGTCTGGACCTCTCTTTTTTACGTGATAGAATTCGCTTTACCGCAGATGCTTATCTGAAAAAGACAACCGGGCTTTTATTTGATGTAGCTGTTCCGGGCACTACAGGTTATGCTACAGTTCCTGCCAATTTCGGTAGTTTAGAGAACATAGGTCTTGAATTTACACTTTCAACGGTTAACATAGACCAGGAATTTAAATGGAATTCTACATTCACTTTCTCACTAAACAGAAATAAGGTACTGTCTCTTCCTGGCAATCAGGATTATCGTCCAAATATTTATAATATGGCAAGGGTAGGGGAAACTGCAGGCGTATTTTACGGTCTTAAAGCTTTGGGCGTGTATGCTTATGACACAGATAATGTATATCAGCGGGATGCAGCCGGAGCTGTTGTTCCTTATCGTCAGGGATCCGCAAATGGATCGATCTATAAAGGTGGAGATGTAATATGGGAGGACATAAATGGCGATGGTATCATTAACGATTCCGATTTGCAGGTAATTGGTGATCCAAATCCTGATTTTACTGGAGGTTTTCAAAACGAATTCAATTACAAAAAATTCACGCTTTCTACATTAATCACCTACAGTTTTGGCAATGATGTATTTAATGAGGTTAAAAGAAACCTGGATGCTACACCATATGATCAGAATTTCACCACCGATCAGCTTAGACGATGGAGAAAACCGGGTGATGTAACAGATGTTCCAAGATTGGTTAAAACTGACCCGATGTTAAACAATGCCATCTCAAGCAGATTTGTAGAAGATGGTTCATTTATCAGAGTTCAAAATCTTGCGCTCAATTATAGAATTCCGACGAAAGTATTGAACAAGCTAAAAATAAACAATGCTACTGTAGGATTCTCGGTAGTCAACCTGCTAACCTTTGGTTCTTACACCGGATATGATCCCGAGGTCAGCTCATCAACTAATGCACTTGCCGTTGGTGTAGATCGTGGATCTTTCCCAAGAACCAGAACATATAATTTGTCATTGAACTTTAGTCTTTAATACTATGAAACGAAGAGATTATAAAATATACAGCTTTATGCTGATCACCTTGGTTTTCTTATCCAGCTGTAAGAAGGCATTAGAAATCGATCCAACAACTTCTTATTCCAGTTCGAATTTCTGGACCGAAACGCCTCAGGCAACKGCAGCTTTATATGGTGCATACAACCTTTTACAAGGAGCAATGGCGCCGGAGTCTGTTTTATACGGCGAAGGAAGGGCTGATAATGTAGTCATAAATCCACTGGCATTGAGCTCGCAGACCTTGAATTTGTTAACAAACAACCTCAACTCAAGTCTGCCTATTGCAAACTGGAGTGGTTTCTATCAGGTTGTTAATCAAAGTAATTTAATCCTAAAGAACACTTTGGAAATGAAGGGTAAAGGACTTTATTTAGGGAAAGCTGCTGAATATAATAGTGTAAGAGGGCAGGCCTTTGCCATTCGCGCTTTCTGTTACTTTTACATGACCCGTATTTGGGGTAAATTACCCATGGTAACTGAACCCTTTGTAGATGCGAAACAAAATGTAAGCATTGCACGTTCAGATACTGCTGCGGTGTACGCCCAGATCCAGGCAGATCTTGATTCTGCAGCATTAGCGCCAATCCCTGCATCTTATACAACGGCTCCGGCAACCCGGGCCCAGTTTACATTAGGTGCAGTTAATGCTTTGTATACTGATTTTTATATGTGGCGTCATCAATATGAGAATGCACTTGTGGCCTCACAGAAAATTCTGACCAGCTCAACCTATTCACTTGCCTCACTTTATAGTGCCTCGTCAACGGTAGATTATAATGTTAATCCGGCATTAATTGACAATACTGCTTATGCGCAGATGTTTACGAAAGGAGCTTCTAATGAATCAATTTTCGAAATCGATTACAATTTTGCGGAGCGGGCCACACGATCATTTTTGATTACGGTATATGGTGATCTTGGTTTCCAGCCGTTCTTCAAAGCCAGTGGTTACCTATCTAGTAAATTCAGCTCAACGGATTTGCGTTCAAAGATTAATTTCGATACCAATTCGGGTATCGTAAAATTCTTTGAGAAATCTGGATTTGTGCGTGGTACGCAGGACGATAAGAATATTATCATTTATCGCCTGGCCGATATCATGTTGTTACGTGCTGAAGCACTCAATAAAACCGGCAACATTCCCGGAGCAATGGTACTGGTAAATCAAATCAGAAGCAGAGCCGGGGCCCAGCCATATGCGGAAGATTCTTACAGCGGATTTACCACCGATCAAATAGAAGATCTTATCCTTGATGAACGTGCCAGAGAACTTTGTTACGAAGGCAAGAGATGGTTTGATCTGGTACGTACAGGCAAGGCCATTAAAGTAATGCAGCCCATCAATGGCCTTAGTCAGACTGAAAACTTCCTGTGGCCATTAAGCCTTACCGAAATCAGATTAAACCCACTGTTGGATCAAAATTCATATTACCAATAAAAAATATTTAAAGATGAAAAAATTAAATCTTTACCCAAAAGTACTTTTTCTCTGCATGTGTGTGCTCACAATTGTAAGTTGTGGCAAACTCGAGCTTTTGAAAAATGAAGATAGTAACGGAACTGATGCAGGTGCTAACCTTAAGGAGCAAACCATACAACAGTTTCTACTTGCAGACCACAGTTCAGATTTAACCGAACTTGATCTCTTTGCTTCAGCAGTGAAACGTTCGGGCTTGATGGATATGCTGGGTAAAAGCGAGGATTATACTATGGTACTGCTCACCAATCCCGCGGTTAAACAGCTTTTGGCAACGGTAGGGTATACCAGTGTTGATCAGGTACCTCCCATTATTCTTAAAAACCTGTTGGGCGATCTGATCATAAAAGGGAAATTAAAATCCACTGATCTTAGTCTTGATGAGACAAGAAAAATAGAAACCATTAATGGAAACTATATTTACTACTCCAGAACATCAAACGCATCTGATCAATATGTGCTGAGAATTAATCAGAATTCAACATTAGGATCCACGGCGGCAGTGGTACGGTCGCAGGATCTGGAATTTAACAACGGCGTAGCCCAGGTTACTGCTCAGTTTACTTTCTACAGGTTGCTGGACGATAAACCGGATGAGGCCGATGAGGGGGGGAATGTGATTACACAAAAAATCAATGTGGCTAAAGACGTTTACGTTCGCGGCGGTTCTGGTAACTCAAATGCCAATTTCAACGATGTGGCAACCATAGATTTAAAAGCGGTAAGTTCCGCAGATGCTACTGTTGGTCGTATTGGTGTAATGCAGTACCCACTGGAAAAACCAAGCTTTGGCGACAAAATTGGCGCCGCAAAGATGTATGTTTATGTGTATACCACAGGGTTAACGCCTGCTACCACATTCTCCTTTTCTGCACATTTAGGTGAAAATAAAGATTGGGCGGAAAATGCAATCACCTGGAACAATGCTCCGACCTACAATTCTGTTCCTATGTCAACTTTATCTATTCCCGGAGAAACAGTTGGATGGGTTTCTTTTGATGTTACCTCAGCAGTTAGTCAGCTTTACGCAAATAATGAAACCTTTATCAACGTGTTTTTAAAACACAATGTTGATAATTTTATTAAGGTTCGCCCAAGGGAATTCTCTAATGGACTTTACAGTTCTTATATTACTATTAGTTCTCCACCGCAAACAGTTTTAACACTCGGCAAGGTAAGTGTGCTTAATGTTTCTGCCCTTGAGCAGATTGCACCGTTAACATTGGCTAATTTGAAAATGGAAGGTACAACTGATCATAACATTACCTACTCCGTAAAACAGGTTCCTACGGCCGGATTCTTAGTTAAATATGGGATTCCGCTTGCTGCAAATGCCTCTTTTTCGCAGGCTGATATTGCAAAAGGAGCCATTAAATACCTATATGGGGGATCGGGCAATACGGATAAGATCATTTTTGAGGCAAGAGATCATAACGGAGGGTATTTTAAATCAGACATCAGCCTGGATATCGCAATTAAATAGATTTTGCCTGGCATTTGCTTAAATCAGTAAGTCCGAACAAAAATATAAATTATGAAAAGAACAGTATTTCTTGTAATGCTTTTAACTACATTTTTTGACTATGCAAATGCATTTCAAAAAGGGTTAAACGATCCGGTTTCACCATTTCCGGTAAGGGGATTTCATCTCGATTTGCGCATTCAGGCCATTCCTATGCCCGCTCTTAGAAAACTTGCGCTGCAATTGGTTAAGGGTGGCATTAATACGCTGGTTATGGAATGGGAGGCAACTTATCCTTTTCAGGACGAACCTTTGATTCCTAATCGTTTTGCTTATACAAGAGATGAAGTAAAGGCTTTTATTGCTTACGGTGCTTCTATAAAACTTGATGTCATACCACTTCAACAGAGCTTTGGACATGTTGAATACATTCTTAGAAATCCCAAATACAAAGACCTGAGAGAAGATCAGAAAGATTACTCTCAGGTCAATCCAATTCGCGAGGCTGAGGCTAAAAAGCTTTTTACCACGCTTTATCAGGACTTGATTTCTACACATAATTCTCCTTATATCCATATTGGTGGTGATGAGACTTATCTGCTGGGACACTCAGAAGAATCCAAAAAGAAGATTAAAGCAGTCGGTATCGGAAGGCTATATGGCGATTATATCAAAATGCTTTGCGATGTTGTAGTTGGATTGGGTAAGAGACCGGTACTTTGGGCAGACATCGCTTTGAAATATCCGGAGGCATTAAAGGGTTTACCAAAAGAGACCATTTTTATCGACTGGAATTATGGATGGGACATCAATATGTTTGGTGACCATGAAAAACTCATGCATAGTGGTTTTGAAGTATGGGGAGCACCATCAATAAGGAGTCATCCCGATAATTACTTTCTCACCCAATGGGGAAAACACTTTAAAAATATTTCTGATTTTGTTCCGTTGGCAAAAGAGCTGGGCTACAAAGGCATCATTATGACTTCCTGGTCTACCTCCGGATTGTATTCTCCCGTGTTTGAAACCACCAGGGATATCGTAGATCTTTATGCAATCCGACGTGTTTATCCTATCAGCGGATTTAATATGCTTATCGCGGCATTTCTTGAATCCATAAAGTCCGGGAAGGCACTTGATACAGAAAAGTTCATTTACGGTTATGCCAAATCGCAATATGGTTTTGATGAAAACAGTGCTAATGCGTTTTGGAAAGCGGTTTCGGCGGTTCCTTTCGAGATTACACAAGGAAAACCGATCAATACGGATTTAAGTATTGATCAAATGTTAGATAGTACCAAAAAAGCATCTGCTATACTCCTGAAGCTTAAGCCCGTTAAAAATGCAAAAGAGTTTGAACATTACCGCTTAATGGCAGCCATCCGTATACAATATCTTACTTATCAGTCGATAGAATCCCGGGCAAATGCTCCGGAAATGACCGCCGAAAAGCTTAAGGTACTAATTCCTGAGCTTGAAGCGCTACCTACTAAAGAACTGGATAAGAAGTTTATAGCGCTCAATTCAGAGATCATGTACCCTTCAGAAATTGCTCAGGAAAATGAGCTTAGAAATGCGAAAATCAAGGTATTGCTGGATAGGCTGAAGAGGCTTAAATAATACTAAAGAAAATGGAAAAGATTAAGCTATATAATGGTAAAATAATTACTCCCCATCGTATAATTAACGGGGGGTGTATCATTATTGAAGGAGGAAAGATTCTTGACGTAAGCACCTCAGATATTCATGTAGAAGGGGCATTAGAAATAAATGCAAGGGGTAATTACATTGCACCTGGATTTATTGATTTACACGTTCATGGTGGTGGTGGTCACGATTTTATGGACAATGAGCTGGATGGCTTTCTGGCAATTGCAGAATTACACGCTAAACATGGTACAACAGCACTCATGCCTACAACATTAAGTAGTGAGCATCAGGATTTGCTTGATACTTTAAGTGTTTATGAAACTGCCGATGTCAGAAATGTTAAAGGCGCACAGTTTATAGGGATACATATTGAAGGACCATATTTCTCTATGGAGCAAAGAGGGGCACAAGATCCAAGATATATCAGGGCGCCGGATCCGGCAGAATATCAGGAGATTATTGCGGGTTCTAAGGCTATTAAACGCTGGAGTGCAGCACCTGAGCTTAAGGGAGCCTTAGAATTTGCTCAATACCTGACTGAAAAAGGTATTTTGCCATCCATTGCACATACCAATGCGATATACGAAGAGGTATTGCCGGCATTTGAAAAAGGTTTTACTCATGCTACACATTTTTACTCGTGTATGTCGGGTGTTTCGAGGCGAAATGCATACCGTTATGCGGGAGTGATAGAAAGTGCCTATCTGCTTGATGCAATGACTGTAGAAATCATTGCTGATGGCATTCATCTTCCTCCGCCGTTACTTAAGCTTGTCCTCAAAATTAAAGGGGCAGACCGAACTGCACTGGTTACTGATGCAATGCGCGCCGCAGGTATGCCGCCAGGGCCAAGTATTCTTGGTAGTCGACGTGATGGCCTGGAAGTTATTGTTGAAGATAACGTGGCTAAATTGAAAGACAGAACTGCCTTTGCGGGTAGTGTTGCTACGATGGATAAGCTGGTTAGAAATATGGTGGAAATGGCTGATGCTACCCTGGAAGATGCCGTTAAAATGGCTTCTCTTAGTCCGGCAAATATAATCGGCATAGGAGATCGAAAAGGATCACTGGTGGCAGGTAAGGACGCTGATATTGTCATCTTCGATGATCATGTAAACATTATGCAAACCATAGTGTCTGGGAAAAGTATATATGTAAAATCAATTTAATTTATATCTGGTGGTGAAAAAAAAAGAGTTAAGCATGCCTGAGCTTCGGGTTTACAAGTCAAGAAAATTAATGGGAGCTGCGGCAGCGAGCCGGCTCGCCATCGAGATTAATGCTGTTTTGAAAAATAAAGATTCCGTTAATATCGTATTTGCAGCAGCTCCTTCACAAAATGAATTTTTGAGCGCGCTTTTTTACGAGGACATTAAATGGGAGCACGTAAATGCTTTTCATATGGATGAGTATATCAATTTGGATGAAAATGCAACCCAAAGATTTGGGAATTTTTTAAAAGAGCGCATATTTGATAAGTTCAATTTTAAGTCTGTGAACTACTTGAATGGAAATGTTGATGACGTTCAATCAGAATGTAAACGTTATTCGAGGTTACTTGAAAATCATCCGATTGATATCGTTTGTATGGGGATAGGTGAAAATGGGCATCTTGCTTTTAATGATCCGCCCGTTGCCAATTTTAGTGATCCTGAAATCGTAAAGGTGGTTACATTAGATTTGCCCTGCAGGCAGCAGCAGGTTAATGATGGTTGTTTTGCTAGTCTAGACGATGTACCTACTCAGGCGCTAACATTAACAATCCCCGTTCTAATGAGTGCAAAGATTATCAATTGTGTGGTACCCGGACAGGCAAAAGCACAGGCTGTGTTAAATACACTAACCAAGCCCATATGTAGCGATTTTCCGTCAACTGTATTACGAAAACATAACGGGGCAGTACTTTTCCTGGATACCGACAGCAGCAAATACATTCAGTCTTGTTAAGAACTAATCTCAAGCCTGTATCCTTTGGCGCGAACAACAACAATTTTGATATTCGGATCAATTTCCAATTTTTTTCTAAGTTTTGATATGAACATATCCAGACTGCGACCTACAATAACACCCTCATCCTCCCATATCTCTTTTTGCAGTCGACTTCGCTCTATAATCTCGTTAGGAGACGAGGCGAAAATKCGCAGTACACGGGTTTCCGTTCCGGTCAGGTCTGTTGTCTCTCCATTTGTCATGAGCTTACGATTCTTCACGTCGAACAACACTGAGCCCAAAGTGAACATATCAGCATGCCCACTGTTAGGTAAGGCCTTCCGAGGCTTAACAGATCTCAAAAAGAAAAACCCAACAACTGCTAAAAATGACAGACCTCCCAAAAAATATTCATTCTTTGCTACACTTATGCCCGGCGGTTTAAATTTGATGTTGATCATGTAACATGCTCTAGGCTGTTTTCTTCCTAAGCATGCTACAATATCATCTTTCTTATTTTTGGATATTGCGTATCCATAGGCTACACTGGCATTGCTACAGTTCATTACGTTTACAACATAATCACGTGCCAGCTGATCTTTGCCCAACAAGCGCTGAGTAGTATTCACCAGCGAGTCCGGTTGAAAAGTAAGCTCATTCTCAAACCTGATCTGGTATTCATTTTCTGCGATCTTTTTTACCGGAAGCACTCTTGATGTACTGTCGCCCGACTGTAAGAGTATCTCATGTCCAAGCCTTCGTAGCAAAACTTCTCTCCTGGCGATATCAAAGTCGTCACCATCCTTCCTACTGAAAGCCACGCAGATTACAGAAATAAACAAGAGTAGCAACAACCCGAACAGGTACTTGCGTTTCCCGGACAGGAGATTTCGGTTAACATGCATAATGTCAAGATTTTATTTACAAAGTTTACAATTTTATTTGCAATCTAAGCTCTTCAGGCTGAAATATGTCAAAGTAATTTCGCTTAATCAATTAGAAATGATATGAAAAATAAAAGAAACGTTTTGTACAGCACGGTTATCATGCCGTCACCGAAAATCGAGTATCAGGCCTTAGGTGGCCTTTGGTCCAGGTAGTGTTACACATAATATAGTCACCTTTTGCTACACGCTGAGACCGAAATTGTTCGAACCTTGTTCGACCAGAGCCGAATATGTAGGGGACTAGAGTAGTGCCAGATCTTAACGATCTGCACCTCCCAAAAAGAAGGCAAAAAAATTGAACGTTTGAGCTTAAATTTTATTAACGCTTTGCAGTTTCTGTAACTTCTTAAAAGCCTCTTTTGCTCTTCTTATTAACTCACATTCATTAAAATTAATTAAATTAACATTAACAAAATCATCAGGATCATACAAGTAAGCCAGTGAGTAATATCTGATGTCGAGATAGAGGGTATCTAAAACCTTTCCTATTCTCTCGTCAAACTTTCCCAACTGCCCATACTCATCCTGAGATTTGATTTCAAGAAACAATTGTTCGAACTCGGCAATTTCAATTTTTCCGGAATTTAACATCGAGAACAGATGCAAATACTTCTGCAAGTGTATTTTGTCTAATAACTTTATTTCATTTATCATAAAATATGTACTAGTCATCTACGTCTTTTATGATCATGCGGTTTTCATTGCTTCTTTTTTCCATTGTTATGATATAATCTGGAAATTCCATATTCAGGTTTTGCTGCATAATGGAATGATAAGTATGAATATATCCGGGATAAATTGGAACTCACTTACGCAAGTCAGACGGTGAAAGACCAATTGGAGAAAATATGGCAAAATGCTTTAGAAATACGTAACAACTGGGAGCTAAACCACCAGTCAGGCCGAGCAAAATGGAAGTTCATCAAAGCTACAGTAACCCATGATCCAGCTAACTTTGGAAAGGCCTATCTGGTGCAGCGTATTGATTTTGTGAAGTAGTCATCTTTGGTAAACACTTAATCGGAATATATATGCATAAAAAAGGCTGCTTAAAAGCAGCCCCTTTCAATCATCATCAGCCCTTTTCAATCACTAAGGGAATGCTGTTGTGATTATATTTTATCAGAACTATTCAGGGGTTCTGACTAAGATGAAATGTTATTGTACTATTTTACCGTCTTTGTCAATTTTCAAAGATGATGTTTCCTCACCTTTTTTAACATCGATTTGGTAAAAGCTTGATTTATCTGCATTTGTTACCAAAAATGCAGCTGTTGGAGTCCATTCTTTAACTGGATCTGTTTGCAAAGTTTTTTGCACTGGTTCTGGAAGATCTTTTAATTCTACCGGAGTTTTGGTTGTACTATCCTGATGAACACTAATCATCACTGGATTTTTGATTTCGCTTGCTTTTACTGAGGTTAATCCTGCTACAGCTAAAATTGCTGCTGATAAAATGATCTTTTTCATAATTACTATATTAAAGTTCAATTAAATATTCTTGTTATTTATGTTTAGAGTATGCTACATAATAATGCCTAACTACATTTGTTTTGGCACGGGGTTGATTTACAGTAGTTTACTGATTAGCTCGTTTTATTATACTGTTGCATTTTTCCGCAACTTGCGGAGCGCCGATACAGTTTTGTGGATAACAAAGTCCATGTATTAAAAAACTGCCATAATTATTACCTTTAATAAATTCCATTTTGTCGATGAATTATTTTATCTCAGTTATCTGCCTGCTACTCTTAAGTACGTATAGTAAAGCGCAATATCTTGATGAAATGTCTGTAAAACTGCATCAACCCGCTGATCTTAAAAAAGATGTTTACCTCGTGCAAAACACATTAGAAAAAGAAAATCCAAATCTTTATCTATATATCAGTAAAAAAGATCTTGACCATAAATTTGATAGTTTAAGGATGACCATAAAACAACCACTTACCAGCATAAGTCTATATGTTAAACTATTAAGCGTTATCAGTTATATCGGCGATGGTCATTTAACCATCAACATAGACTACTCGAAATTTACCGCCTCTGATATTGCATTTTTAAAGAAGCCAACATTACAGCACCCTATTTATCAATTTAATTACCGGGTAATAGCACACAGGCTATTTATCAGCGAAAATTTATCTGTCGATTCCACAATAGCTAAGGGTACAGAGATCTTAAGTATTAATGATGTTCCAGCCGCTAAATTGATAGATAGCTTGAGCCACTACATTACCTCAGATGGTTATAATACTACCTATAAAGAGTTCCTGATGAACGGCGGCCTATTTGCAGAACGTTATCGTTTTTTATATCCGAAAAGGGAACCTTTGAACTTTAAGCTCAGTTCCAATAAAGGTACGCAACAAATCACACTAAATGCCTTTCAAAAACCTGGTTATGATAGCAGTAGTGTTGCCCTGCCCCCACATACAGCGTATAAATTATTAACGGCTGATAGTAGCATTGCCTACCTTAAACTCCAGACCTTTTTTAATGGCGCTAATTATGAAGGGTATCACGGTATTTTTGCGGACATTCAAAAGAGAAAATTAAAAACATTAATAATAGACCTGCGCGGAAACACCGGAGGAGAAATCGGTTGGGCATCAAGTATATATAGTTTCTTAATAGATACGCCAACCTATTTCTACAAGCTTCCGGCAGAAATAAGCCGGCAAAAGTTACTGTATGATAATCCAAAAATACGGGACTGGGTTAAAAAGGCATCTAAATTAAATTATCCCATTGTTACACCTGATACCAGCATATTTAAAGGCAAAATATATGTACTTATAAATGGTGGTAGTTTTTCGGCATCCAGTTTACTGGCAGCAAATATGCGAAACCTAAAAAACGTAACTTTTGTTGGTGAAGAAACCGGAGGCAGTAAAAATGTCTGGACTGCAGGGATAATCAAAAATATGACGCTTCCCACCAGTAAACTTTCACTCGCTTATGGCAACATGCCGGCCTATTTTGGTGACATTACAAACATTGACGGGCGTGGATTAATGCCTGATGTATCAATTTCCTACACTATTGAGGATTATTTAGCAAATAAGGACCTGGAGATGGATTGGGTGTTAAAGGATATTGCGCGTTAGAGGAGAAAAACACCCTCATATTGTCGCAATTACACCTCACACAGGTAGCCTGTCCTCTTTAAATTTGAATCATCATTATACTAAATAGCATCAAAATGAGAAAGATCAGAATTTTCGAACATATCTCGCTTGACGGCGTGATTGAGCACGACAAAAACTATGCATATGGCGCATGGACTGCACCATACCGGACCCCTGACGGATTGGCTATGCTTCTTGACGCATACGGTCCTGGTTTTGACCTGCTAATTGGCCGACGCACATACGATGAGTGGTTGGGCTATTGGCCAAATGCCGGAGACTTTCCGATGGCGAACGCTATAAACGCTGCAACCAAACACGTAGTGACGCACAGACCGGAAAGCCTTAAATGGGGACCAGTGAAAGATCTTGGAGAAGATTTCATCGAGGAGCTTCGCAAACTCAAGTTGACCGACGGGCCCGATCTGGTCGTTTCCGGAAGTATATCACTGACACCTTTGCTACTCAACGCGGGATTGATAGATGAGGTTATCCTGATTGTATACCCGGTATTACTGGGTAAAGGCAAACGCATTCTTTCTGACAGCTTTGACGCGCGTGAGCTCGAATTCGTTAGCACATCGACCACACCAACAGGTGTGCTGCTCAATACTTATAAGCATTTAGGATCGCTGAAAAAATAATCTATCACTGAGTTTGAATAGGCAATACATGTAGCAAAACCAATTCCAATGAAAATCAGAAACCTTGTTGATCTGTTTACTATCCTTCCTGAAGAAGAAAAAATAATTGTCGACGTATTGCGACAGATAATTATTGAGTCCCTTCCCGAATACTGTAAAGAGAAAATCTCATACAATGTTCCGTTTTTTTATGGCAACAAAGGGATATGTATTATTTGGCCTTCAACTGTTCCCAGGGGAGGTATCAAAAAAGGCGTTCTTTTAGGTTTTTGGTATGGGCATAAATTAAATGACTATGATCACTTTCTGTCTCATGGAACAAACAAGCAAATTTTTTACAAAATCTATCAAACCGCAGAGGAAATTGATGAAAATCCAATAAAAAAGCTTTTAAAAGAGGCGATCAAATTAGATAGCTCGTTTGCTTAAATTTATAGCTCGTTTTATTCTTGGCCGATTATATCGTTGAAGGAAAATGGGATAAAGGTTTAGTAAGACATTTAATATGAGTAACCATAAAGATTTGAGCACTCCATATTCGAATGCCACAAAAACATTAAACCCCAGGACGATCAGCAGAATAATTAAGTGGTCTAGTTCAGATTTTTTTGTCTGATAATGCAAATTCACTAAAGCTTTGGTGTTTTTTTCTATGGGGTTTGATTTTCTGATCACCTTTTCCCAGCCAATCCAAACCAATAATTTTCTGAAAAAATTAATTCCGAGATATTCATATGTTTTTCCTCTCCGTTCCCATTCCTTTTCGTTAAAGTAGGAAGAACCAAGTGGACTTTTTAGTACTGCGGTAAAAACAACCACAAACAACATCAACATGAAGTTCAGAATCCAGGAGAATGAAAATCCATCCATTTTAATATAATGGACCAGGGTATAAATTGAGGCAATTGTGGCGATTGCAATTAAAATTAAAATTAAGGTTTTTCTCATTCATTTATTTCTCAAAAGGACGCTTAGATGAAGTGTTACCTTTTATGGTTGCGCTGAATTTATAGAATGCCCAAACAAAAATCCCTACTAAAATCAAATCATACGCAAAATTTACCCTTACAAACGAGATTGTTGTGGATGTGAATTCTGAATTCTMAAAGGTCATTCTTTGCAGGTAGGGAAAGGGAAAGCCTGCTTTAACAAATGAAAATTGATTCCAGAGAAATGGTAGGGCAGATACCAATAGGAAAGACAAAATAAATAGTACAAAAAATTTCATAAACGGTGGGGATGCTAACTGGCTTTGTAAGTTGGTCGTTGCTAAATTTAATATATTCCTATAAAGAAGCCAAATCGAAAATCCCTTGGGGGATTTTTTTGAAGATTGCTTTCGGAGAAAATTCAGCCACCAGGCTGTCTGGGTCATGGCCCGATTTGTCTGACCCAAGGTTTTTTACTCGTTTTTTCATAGCCTGTCCTGGTAGTTTTGGGGTATCAAATCACCTAATAAACAGTAATTATGAAAATTAGCATCATCTTATTTTCGGCCCGGGACCTGGCAGTTGAAATCAGGAGGCGGCTTGCGGCAGCTATGATCGCCTTCGCTTCCGTACTCGCAATATCAACGGCGAGATTTGAACGGGATCCACAAAGCTGCGGTATGATCACCATTCAGTTGAAAAAGAAAAAACGACCATCGGAGTAAATTGAACTTAAACGTTCGACCCCCCAAATGCCTGGTTGGCGTTTAAGCTTGTCTACTTCAGCCCGGTTATGATTTTTCTCAGGTCCCGGCAGCACTAAATTTACCTTATCAATCAACAAATACTATAAAATACAATGAAAGATCAATCTATATCCCCTCGCCACTGCTTAGGAAGACTAGCCTTTATATTTGCAGCGCTACAGCTGATTTTATTTTCTTCAGCTACAGCAAAACCAATCACGATAGCTGAGAACAGTACGCTCAGGCAGCTCGAGGACCCTTTTAATCACATCAAACAAATAAAGGCAGGTGTACTCAATATTGGTTATGTAGAGGCGGGTCCGGCCAATGGTGAGCCCGTTCTGCTCCTTCATGGCTGGCCATATGACATTTACAGTTACAAAGAGGTATCCGAAATCTTGACCGCTAAAGGCTATAGGGTGCTCATCCCTTACCTGCGCGGTTATGGCAGCACGCGCTTTCTGTCTGCTGCAACGCCACGTAACGGTCAGCAATCTGCCCTTGCCGTGGACATGATTGCCTTTATGGATGCTTTGAAAATCAAAAATGCCATCGTCGGCGGATTTGATTGGGGTGCACGTACCGCAGATATCATGGCCGCATTATGGCCAGAGCGCGTGAAAGGACTGGTTTCTGTGAGCGGCTACCTGATCGGCAGCCAGGCTGGTAACAGGGCGCCGCTTAAACCACAAGCCGAGCTGTCCTGGTGGTACCAGTACTACTTTGCTACAGATCGTGGCCAGGCAGGGTATCAGGCACATACCGCTGAGTTCAATAAACTGATCTGGCAGACGGCTTCGCCCACCTGGAAATTCAGCGAGGAGACTTATAGCCGTTCTGCAGCATCCTTCAAAAACCCTGATCACGTACAAATTGTGATTGACAATTACCGTTGGAGATTAGGGATCACTAAAGGAGAAGCTAAATATGATGCCCTGGAATCTAAACTCGCTACTGCTCCTTACATTACCGTGCCTACAGTAACCCTGGAAGGGGATGCCAACGGAGCGCCGCATCCCGATCCGAGCGTCTATGCCATTCGCTTTAAAGGAAAATATGCACACCATAACATTAACGGTGGCGTTGGCCATAACCTTCCGCAGGAAGCCCCGCAAGCTTTCGCGGATGCTATCCTTGAGGTTGCCACATGGGCCCGATAAACATGAATAACTCACAATCATCATCATTCAAAAATTTAAATATTCAAATACAATGAAAAATCAAACAGTTTTAACCGCCACTGGCGGATCTGCAATCACTAAAGTATTATATACTGGAAAAGTCCACATCACCGGAGGTCGAGAAGGTAAAGCAAAGAGCACAGATGGGCGTTTAGACATCGAGCTGTCTACTCCGGGAAGTATTGGCAAAGGTACCAATCCCGAGCAACTGTTCGCTGCCGGCTGGTCTGCCTGTTTCATCGGCGCTATGCAACACAATGCCGCTGCTGCAAAAATCAAACTTCCGGAAGGAACCTCTGTAGACACTGAAGTTGACCTGGGAACAGGAGAAGAGGGCTTTGCCTTACAGGCCAGGTTACAGGTTAACCTCCCAGGTCTTTCTGTTGAAGAAGCAACCAGCATCGTAGCAGCTGCTCATCAGACCTGTCCTTATTCAAAAGCAAGCAGAAACAATATCAATGTAGAAATTTCAGTAGCCGTATAAACCACTGGATATGAACAAATAAAATGATGCTATGGTATTGTCGGAATGATGTCAGGAATAATGGTTTATCTGGTATCATTGATTATACTGGTAACAAAATTATACCAAATGCATTTTACTTTTGTTCAAATTTACAATAGAAAAATATGGAAACGCTAAAAGGAAAAATAGCCCTTATCACAGGAGGGAACAGTGGCATCGGATATGCGACTGCGAAAGAATTAAAATTACAGGGCGCGGAAGTCATCATTACCGGAAGACGCGAAGATGCGCTGCAAAAAGCGGCTGCAGACCTGGGTGTAAACGGTTTTGTGAGTGATCAGGGCCGGGTCTCGGCTATTGAAGAACTTGCTGAAAAAGTGAGCGCACAATTTGGCAGGATCGATATCCTGTTCATTAATGCAGGAGTTTTGGCAGGTGCAGGGATTGAAAATGCAACCGAGCGGGATTTCGACTATGTGATGGATGTCAATTTTAAGGGAGCATACTTTACGTTGAGCCGCTTTATTCCAATTCTGAATGATGGTGCGTCGGTAGTTTTCCTCTCCTCGAACGTGGCGAGCATGAGCGGAGCCAACTCCTCTATCTACAGCTCGGGCAAAACGGCGCTGAACTCAATAATGAAGATCGCAGCTGTAGAATTGGCTCCGCGGGGGATACGTGTGAATGCGGTAAGTCCAGGACCAACGCAGACCGAGATTCTAAATAAACTCGGGCTTGACCAGGCCAGCCGACAAGGCCTGGATGACTGGATGATTGAGCGCATTCCGCTCCGGAAAATAGGTGCTGCGGATGATGTTGCTAAAATGGTGGCTTATTTCGCCGGAGAGGCTTCCGGTTTTATCACCGGTGCGGAAATCGTGATGGACGGGGGAATGAGTTTATAAGCTTTCGTATCTTAGTATCTTGCAAGCAATCCTTAACCAGTAGTACATCATGAGTAATGAAGAACTTATCCGTAAGTCGGGAGAAATACTTTCCGATCCCAGAAATCAAAAGGAAGAAATCCAGGCACTGCAGGATACCATGTACGTCATGGGCGGAAAATGGAGGCTAATGATCATCAATTCGATCTGTAACGGGAACAGGCGCTTTCGCGACATACAAAGAAGCATTCCGGGTATCACTACCCGGATGCTTTCAAGGGAATTGAAGGATATGGAAGCCAATAAACTGATCAAAAGAACCGTCACACCCTCAACACCAGTGCTGGTCGAATACAGTGAAACAGACTATTGCCTTTCTTTTGGGGCCATTATCCTGGAGATGATCCGGTGGGGCAAGCAGCATCGTGAAAAAATAAGAATGGCAGATTAACCTCACCTGGCTTATCCATGAAAAAAATGAATTTCAAGATATCAAATACCATTATATGGAGCAGTTCTATCGTGCTGGGGGTATTGTCTTCAGTGCCTCAACTTGCTTCCCATCAGTTCAATCTTTTAGAAGCTGCGGTGAATGCAGGTATCACAGCGGCTTTTGCGGTAACGATGTGGTACTTCAATATCTATATGCTTTCGCGAAAAAGCAATAAGACCCAGGGTCAGCAGATCTCTTACCGTAAACTACTGAAGTCCCTGTTATTCGGACTCGCTGTAATGCTCGCACTGGCTTATATCCAGCAGCTAATACTTTCCCATATTGAATTTGGCCCCACGATGCTGATGGTAGAGGTTCGGGGGATCTTGATTAACCTGGTCTTCTATATGTTTTTAAACCTGCTGCAGCAGAACTATGAGAACCAACACGTAAATATGGAGTTGGAGCGCTTCAGAAACGACAACCTCAGCGCGCAGTATGACCTGCTCAAACAACAGGTCAATCCGCATTTCCTTTTCAACAGTCTGAATACCCTGAAAGCCATGGTGGAGAGCAATGATGAGCAGTCGGTAGATTTCATCCTGAAACTGGCTAACTTTTACCGATACACCTTAGAGAGCCGCAAGCTGGATCTCATTCACGTTCGTGAAGAGATGGATATCCTCAACGCCTACCTTTTCCTGCAAAAGGCCAGGTTTGATGATGGTTTTATATTTACCAGCAAACTGGATGATGAAGTGCTGGAAACGCTTATTCCGCCCTTTACCCTACAACTGCTTGTGGAGAATTGCCTGAAACATAACATCGTCTCCTTACATCGGCCATTAAACATCAGTATCTACCGCGAAGCAGGAATGCTGGTAGTGGAGAATCAGATACAGCTAAAGAATAATGAGGAAAGCTCTCTGGGAGTTGGTCTCAAAAATATTGAACTCAAGTACAGTCATTTGCTGGACAGGAAAGTGGAGATCCTGAACGACCAGCAATTATTTCAAATCAAACTTCCATTAATCTATGAACATCATCATCATTGAGGACGAATTACGAACCGCCAAATCATTGGAAAATATACTCCGGGAACTCCGACCCAATGCCAAAATCACGGGCGCGTACCAAAGTATAGAAGAGTCGGTAGCGGCGTTATCCAAAGGACCACAGCCCGACCTGATTTTCATGGACGTTCAGCTGGCAGATGGCCTCAGCTTTGAGATTTTCAAATCGGTAACAATTAGCTGCCCGGTGGTTTTTTGTACAGCCTTTGACGAGTATTCGCTTGAGGCTTTTAAGCGTAACGGAGTGGATTACGTGCTGAAGCCATTTTCAAAAGAAGATATTGCCGGGGCCATGAAAAAAGTGGATGACCTGAAAAACTTCTTTCAGCAAAAGACGATTCCGGATCTGAGCGACCTGCTGATCCAGATGGTTCAACCTGCGGAGAAGACGAGTTTCCTGGTATTCAAGCACCAGAAATATACCACAGTACAGATCGCACAAATCGCCTATTTCTACATCCGGAATGAGTCCACTTCGATCATGTGCTTCGACGGACAAGAATTTTCCCTGAACCAATCCCTGGATCAGGTTACCGGCTCGGTTTCACAAAAGCAGTTTTTTAGGGTGAACCGACAATACCTGATCAACTTCAGTGCAATTAAGGAGATTGAGCATTATTTCCTGCGTAAGCTATATGTGAAATTGGTAATCGAAACTCCGGATAAACTGCTTATCAATAAAGAAAAATCGACCTCTTTCTTATCCTGGATGGAGAACCGTTAACAACAATCCAATTGAAGGGGCGCCCTGTCTATGTGGCGATCCCAATTGTCCGATTCAATCCGAATCTCCTGTTTTTGGGTATCCTTAGTCCCTAAGTTTGGATCAAATTAAAGATTCAAATTATGAAAAGGATACAACTCACCATGCTTTGCGCATTAGCCGTCATCTTATTGCTGACCGCGACCCTGGCCAATAGATCAATGGCCTCCAAATCATCTATCTCACAAACGATAAAAGGGGATGGCTTCGTCGTTCTCGAACTCTTTACTTCCGAAGGCTGTTCCAGCTGTCCGCCAGCAGACGAGCTATTGGCTAAAGTGCAGCGCGAAGCCGGAGACAAACCCGTTTATGCTTTGTCTTACCATGTAGATTACTGGGATAACCAGGGCTGGCGTGATGTGTTTAGCAATCCGGATTACAGCAAACGTCAGTATCAGTATGCAAGCAAGCTTCGCGCACAGGTTTACACACCGCAAGTAGTGGTTAATGGTAAAACGGAATTCGTAGGTTCCAATGCGTCAGCGATGAATTATGCCATAGCAAGTGGCATTAGCGGTAGCGCAGTCAACACACTGCAACTGCAGGGCAAGCAGCAGGGCGCAAAAATGAGCCTCGATTACCAGGTAACCGGAAAAACAACTGACGATGAACTGCTGATCGCGATCGTTCAAAAGAACGCAGTTCATCAGATCAAACGTGGGGAAAATGAAGGCCGTACATTGAGTCATGTGCAGATTGTAAGGAGCTTACAGACTTTCCAGCTGGATCAACCCGAAAAAGGCCAGATTAGCATTGAACTACCCAAAGCATACAGCGCAACAGGATGGGAAATCATCGGTCTGCTGCAGGATAGAAAAAGCAGCGTCATACACAGCGCCACCAGGGCAATATTCACCGCCGGCGAATTTAAAGACATTAAGGTAAAATAAATTGCAAACAATTAAGTAAGACAGTACATAAATATAGAAATCATGAATACTAAAACAACAAACATAACCTTCTGGATCGGCATCGTTTTAACTTCCCTATGGTTCGGTGCAAGCGGATTCTTTGAACTGACCAAAAATGCTTTGGTTTGGGAAATTACCCAGCAACTTGGTTACCCTGCGCATTTTATTTACCTGCTGGGGGTGGCTAAAATATCGGGCGTCATCGTGCTCCTGATTCCCGACAAATTGCTGAGATTAAAAGAATGGGTATTTGCCGGAATCTTCTTTGATATTATCTTCGCATTCGGGTCAAAAGTAGCCGTCATTGGTGTTGGGACAGCCACAGATGCCGTGGTAGCCTTAGTGATGGTCAGTGCGACCTACGCGATGTTCAGAAAGCGCTATCCGGTGGCTTACCAAAAAATTGAGTAAGATTTCAAGCCTGGGTCACGCCGGCGCTTTTGCCATTACGAAAAGCAAAAGAAACAAAAATCTTTTGATATGCATCTTGTTCAAAAAGTTCAAAATTGAAAGCCATAACTTCAGCGCCATAGGTCAAAAAAGCATCAACAAGTGTCAAAATTTGAATAGTTTATCAGGGATTCAATTTATATTTTAGCTTTATTATTTATTCAATTTCATTTCTTTTACTGGTGAAAACCGAAGTATAAATTAGATTCCTTTTTATTCATGAAAAAAACAGTCCTGGTTATTTTTACACTTTTGGTCCAATTTTTTAATGCATCTGCGCAGCAAATCAATCTAAAAACAGACGATCTGAGCCTCAGCATTTCCCAGACTGGTCAGGTCGCCGCAATGCTAAATCCTAAGACTGGAAAAAATTACCTTGCTATCGGAGAAAAGGCCCCTTTATTAAGTGTTCGTGTCGCCGAGGAATGGGAAGAGCCGGCTCAAGCTGTATTTAATAGTAAATCAGGTGTCATTATCCTGAATTTTATGAAGGCCAAGGTTTCCGCAGAAATAAAAGTTGTCCAAAAGAAAACCCACCTTGTTTTCGAATTAATTCGTTTGAACACAAAAGATAAAGTAAATGCAGTTGTCTGGGGCGCATATCCAACTATTATTGGGCAAACGATTGGAGAAGTGGTTGGGGTGGTACGTGATGGTGAATATGCGATCGGGCTTCAATCATTAAACGTAAAAACCATTGGAGGTGTTTTAAAAAATGCTGAAGGGGCGGATTATTCGCGAGGTTCGGTGGCGGTTAGTCAGTCCTATGGGAGTAGTTTACAGGCATTCAGTCTGGATCGATCAAAAGACCGCAAAATCACGGTTTGGAATCAATATCCGAATATGCCGGTTAATGCAATACCCAATGAAACTACAATAGGTTCAAAGATTGCCCTTTTTGGATGTTCCGAAAATCAAGTGCTATCTCGTATTGGAACAATTGAGCTTGCCGAGGGGCTTCCACATCCATTGATTAACGGGGTTTGGCATAAACAGTCCCCTGAAACCGGGAGGGCCTACATGATTACGGATTTTGATGAAAGTAATATAGATACCTTATTGAATTATGCAAAACAGGCAGAACTCATGTCCGTTTACCATGAAAGTCCGTTTCAATCCTGGGGCCATTTTGTTTTAAATCCTGCAAGTTTCCCAAATGGGAATGCGGGAATGAAAGTTTGTGTTGATAAAGCATCAAAAAAAGGGATTCGTATAGGTGTACACACACTTAGTAATTTTATCAATACGAATGATCCTTATGTTACACCGCTGCCCGACAAGCGCCTTGCTTTAACTGGTTCCTCCATCCTAACAGAAAACATCACATCGTCTGCTACTGAAATTGTTGTTGAATCTAATGAGTATTTTAAGAACATAAAGCCAAGTACATTACATGCTGTTCAAATCGGTGAAGAAATTATCCGTTTCCGTGAAGTGACATCAGAACGCCCATTCAAATTGTTGGATTGCCAGCGAGGTGCTTATGGAACAAAAGCATCCGCTCAGGAAAAAGGGGCAGCAGTAGGGATGATGATGGATTATCCCTATAACACGCTTTTTACAAATTTTAGCCTTCAACAGGAAATTGCAGGGATTTTAGGTCGTTTTTTTACTGAAACTGGGGTTAGCCAAATGGATTTTGATGGTCATGAAGGATGTCTATCCTCGGGGGAAGGTGATTATGGTATGCAGGCTTTTGCCGAAAAGGTTTTCAAGGATACCAAGCAGACCTTGGTTAACGGCACAAGTCGTTCCAGTCATTATTATTGGCATATTTGTCATTATTGGAACTGGGGAGAACCATGGTATGGCGGATTTCGTGAATCCCAGGGAGATTTTCGTTTGGAAAACCAACCTTTTTTGGAAAGAAATTACATGCCTAATATGCTGGGATGGTTTTTACTTTCTTCAACAACAACGGCAGATGACATCGAATGGATGATGGCAAGAGCTGCCGGTTACCATGCAGGTTTTGCTTTGGTTGCACGCTATAAAAATTTGCAAAAAAATCCAAATACTACTCAGCTATTAGCTCTGATCAAGCTTTGGCAGGATGCTTATAAAAAGAAAATTTTCTCTCCTGATCAATTGACAAGATTAAAGAATCCGGAAAACGATTTTCATCTGGAACATAATAACCAGGGTTGGAAACTATATCCATTTAAAAAATTCAAATTTGAACATACTAAGCAGGTGCTTCAGCCTGGACAACCAACCTTTTCGGAATGGCAGTTTGTAAATGGTAATGCAGAACAACCCTTAAATTTTACCCTTACTTTTATGGGAAAAGAAGGTGTAATCAGTAATCCGTGGATTGAATTAGATGGATATTTTAAACTTGAATTGCCGGGCGAATATGAAGCAGGAAACTCAGTTGTATGCAATGGAACAACTCTTAAAATTTATGATAATAAGGGGAGTTTTAAGAACGAAATTGCATTAAAACAGCCCATTCCACGCCTTAAGTCTGGAAAGCATACCATTAAATTTGATTGCGGATTTCCTGATGAAAATGAACTGACAAACAGGTTTATCATTAAAACAATCAGCAGTCCTGAAATCATCTCAAAATAGAAATGTATTAGTATCTTGGTGGGTAGTCCGGGAATTTACGTTATACGTTTATGAAAATTACTTATCGGAAATTAGAATCTTCAGATATCAAACAGCTATTGGCCCTGGTTGGGGTATATGAGCGGGTATTTGAAATGCAGAATTTTGAAATGCCATCGGTTGCCTATTTGCAAACCTTGCTGGAAAATCAGCAGATCGTTTTTTTTAGTGCGCTTGACGATTATGAAAACGTAGTTGGTGGAATGACAGCTTACATGATGCCTTCCATATATTATGCTGCCCCTGAAGTTTATATATACGATTTGGCTGTTGAAGTAGCATGGCAGCGCAAAGGTGTTGGCAGGAGGCTAATAGAGGAGCTCAAGTCGTTTTGCAAGGGGCATGGATGTAAGTTTGTTTTTGTGCAGGCCGATCTTGCAGACCAGCATGCTATCGACTTTTACCGGTCGACGGGTGGGATCCAGGAGGATGTGGTGCATTTTGATTATCAGCTTTAAGGTTTTAGMTGGAATCTATTGTCCTTACCCAGTCACAGGCACGGAAGATCATCCTTGATGCCGCCGGGCTCGCCCGAAAAGCACAATTCGGAACTGGAGTAGAAGCTGTTTATAACGTAATTGATCATCTCGGTTTTGTGCAGTTGGATACAAATTATGTTGTGGAACGTGCCCATCATCATGTGATGGCTGCACGTATACCGGATTATCAAACAGAATGGCTGGCCAACCTTAGCGAGGATGGCCGAATTTATGAATACTTCAGCTCAGATGCAGGTTATCTTCCGATGGGGGATTTCCGCTTTTCCCTGCCTGTAAAAAAGGCCTTTGAAACACAAGGAAAACCGCTCACTAAGCCGGAAGTTAATTTAATGACACAGATTCTGGACCGGGTGGAAAGGGAAGGGGCGCTAATGGTTGGAGATTTCGAGAACGACCGCTTAGCAGCAAGCTCCGGCTGGTGGGACTGGAGACCCGCTAAGGTTGCCTTGGAAAGACTTTACCTGAACGGCAAATTGATGATCAGCCGGACCAAAGCCTTTCAGAAAACCTATGATTTACCCTTTAACTTAGTGCCGGAGGAAACAGACCTCAGCATGCCTACAGATGAGGAATACGCTCGTTTTGTGATCTATCGCACTCTAGGCGCACTGGGTATCTGTTCTGCCAAGGAAATGGCCTGGCGTGCCCGTCGTGTGAAAGGCAACCTGGTTAAAAAGGAACTGGAAAAAATTATTCAGGAAGGAAAAGTAAAAATGGTAATTGTAGAAGGCTTGAAAGGCCCGCTCTATATGCTCCCCGATCAGGAAATTAACGTTAAACTTTCCAACGATGTTTTCATTCTTTCGCCCTTCGACATCCTCAATGTCTTCCGTCACCGCTTAAAGGACTTTTTTAATTTCGATTACCAGATCGAATGTTTTGTGCCTGCCCCTAAACGCCTGTACGGTTATTTTTCACTTCCTGTACTGGCAGGGGAAACTTTTATCGCAAGGATGGATGCCAAAGCCGACCGCAAACAAAAAATGCTGATCGTTCATAACATCCATTTTGAATCCGTGGATCTTGAGCAGCGCATTATTGAAAAGTTTGTTCAAGCTTTAAAAGCATTCGTTCAATTCAACCAATGTAAGGACATTGTTTTCAAACGGTCCAACAATGAAACTTATCTGGATTCGATCAGCAAAAGTTTTTCTGAATAGATTGTTATCAAATCTTTATAAAAAAGCTCCATCTACAGCATTCTGGTTTTTATTTCCGATCACTGCCAAAATAACCCAAACGTAACATTTGGGAAACAATTAAAAGGCAGATTTGTAATAACTTAGAGATAACTTAAATATAATCGTATGAATACTCAGGAAGTAGCTGACAAATTAGTACAGCTTTGCCGTGAAGGCAAGCACGCAGAGGCCATTGATGAACTGTATGCAGACAATGTAGTTAGTAAAGAGCCGAAAGGATCTCCGATGGAATTGACGGAAGGCAAGGAGGCCGTTAAAAATAAAACGTTGCATTGGGAACAAAGCGTAGCAGAAATTCATAGTGCATCGACCTCAGATCCGCTTGTTGCGGACAACCATTTTTCTATAGTTATGGATATAGACGCCACCTATAAAGAGCATGGTAGAATGCCGATGAGCGAGATTTGTGTGTATGAAGTTAAAGATGGTAAAATCGTAGCCGACGAATTTTTCTATAGAATGGGTTAAAATGTTGGAATAAAACTCAGAATGATTACCTTAAGGGATGCATATCACTTGTATTAGAAATGAATATGGTAAATAAAATGACTTGCATCCTTTTTGCTTTTGCCCTTGGCGGAACGGTAAATGTATCCGCGCAGAAAGCGGATCCGGAATCGATTTACACAAAAGAAGGTTATAAATTGGTCTGGGCAGATGAATTTAACAACAATGGTAAACCTGATGCTACAAGTTGGACGCACGAGCAGGGCTTTGTACGCAACGAAGAAGCCCAATGGTATCAACAGGATAATGCCTGGTGTGAAAACGGGCTGCTTGTTATTGAAGGAAGAAAGGAAACCAGACCTAACCCAGGTTTTAAAAAGGAATCCGGGGATTGGAGAAGTAACCGAGAAAATGCGGAATATACTTCGTCAAGCATAAAAACCGCCGGTAAACATTCCTGGCAATATGGTCGTTTTGTGATGCGGGGTAAAATTGATGTAAGCTCCGGGCTTTGGCCGGCATGGTGGACGCTCGGTGTATCCGGAGAATGGCCTTCCAATGGCGAAATAGACATGATGGAATATTACAGAGGGAAATTACTGGCCAATATTGCTGTTGGGACTTCAAAAAAATATCAGGCGGAATGGCACAGCAATTCCAAGTCCATCATAGAATTGGGTGGACCCGAATGGGTCTCAAAATTCCATATCTGGCGAATGGACTGGACAGAAAAAGACATCGCCTTATATATAGATGAGCAGCTGCTGATTAAAGTAGATATGGATAGTCTTTACAATAAAGATGGCAGTAATACACATCCATTTAAACAACCTCATTACATGCTGTTGAACCTGGCCATGG
Organism: Pedobacter sp. 05T44; assembly: GCF_056395985.1. Taxonomy (NCBI): domain Bacteria; kingdom Pseudomonadati; phylum Bacteroidota; class Sphingobacteriia; order Sphingobacteriales; family Sphingobacteriaceae; genus Pedobacter; species Pedobacter sp. 05T44. The sequence continues at coordinate 950,330 of NZ_JBFTKO010000001.1, read as the reverse complement.
GAGGTACCAATGGAGGTGGGCTTGAAAACACCAAATTCGCCAACCGTTTTGAAGTTGATTATGTACGTGTTTATCAGAAGTAGCCAGCTTTCGGTTTGTGTTTAGTGATGGTTGGAAAAAGGTGAAAGATGACTGGCATCATTATTGGCCTTATTGAGCGTCATCATAATGGTAATCTCCTATGGATATCAAGTTATTTTTCCCCTTTGTTTCTTTGCTAAAAAGATCTGTATTTATTCTTTTGCTTTTGGCGCAGGCGCATTCTTTTGCGCAAAGCAATATTTCTAAAGACATTCCGGTAATTGACATTAGCTTTTTCAAAGGTCCTGTGCCCAATAATACATCCTTTGCAAGCATGACCTATATCGATTACAGTTACGGTTTTAACATAGAGGGTACGCGACGTTCAAAAGATGTGAAAGTAAAGGTCGCCCTGACGATCAGTCCTAACAGTTCCCGGAGTTACCTCGACAAATCGAGAATAAAAAATGAGAATTTAGATCAGTTAATCGCTCATGAACAGGGGCACATTGTTATCGGGTTCTTTATTGGAAAGAAGGTTCAGGATGCCCTAAATGGGAGCCATTACACCAAAAATTATAAGAATGAGATCAAAGCCAATTACAAGAAGTTTTATCAGGAGTTCGAAAAACTGCAGCATCAATATGATGAAGAAACCAATCATGGTGCAGATAAAGAAGCCCAGATAAAGTGGAATAGAAAAATTCAACTGCTGGATTAAATACCAAAGCCAACAGGCATGTTTAGCAACATACGCACTGGTTTGTCCTTGTAATAGGCTGGTTCAGTAAACGATGTTTTTTGAACTGCCGCTACTGCAGCTTCATCACAGCCATGACCAAGTTTTCTATCAACTTTGATGTTAGATATACGTCCATCCAATTCAACGATGAATGACAAAAATACCCGGCCTTTAATTCCAGCCTCCTTGGCGCCTTTAGGGTATTCCAGGTTAGCATTTACCGCTTCATAAAACTTTTTCATGCCACCTTTAAATTTAGGCATTACCTGAACGACCGTAAATTCATATACGGTCGTATCTGATTGTGATTTTTCCTGAGCCAAGCCAGTAAGGTAAATGACAGTACATAAGAGCGTTAATAGTAATTTCATATCGTAAAATAATTAAAATTTAGTTGAATATCAATCTAAGAACAAAGCTGTTTTTATATTATCTCAAAGCTATATACACCTGATTGAAATTCGATCTGATATTTATTGTTGGTTTCTTTTGCGAAAGTGCTTTGTCCGGAATCATACTTTATCTTCGTTTTATTTGCAGGTAAAACAAAAGTTGCTGAACTATTTTTAGGGACCTCAATCAATACCTGCAGCTTTCCATTATCTCGTTTCCATTCTGAACGTATTTTCCCAAATGAACTATTGTATGAGGATTTGCAATAATTTAAATCGGTTATAAGTTTTGGCTGAATTAAAAAATGTTTCATACCCACACTTGCCGGATCAACTTTTATCCCTGCAATACCTGAATAAAACCATTCCACCACGCTTCCAAACATAGGGTGGCACCTGGAGCCATCGCCATTCCACGATTCCCATAAAGTGCTGTTTTTGCTGTCCAGTAAATAACCAAAGCCCGGGGAATCTTTTTGATTCATAATTTGGTAGGCAATATCATCCCGGTTATTTTGTGAAAGCACTTTTATCAGCAGGGGAGTTCCTAAAATACCTGTATCAAAATGGTAATTAATTTCCTTTAGATGCGCTAGTAACGAGTTGAAAACGATCTCATAGTTCTCCTTTGGTACCAGGTCAAAAGCTAGGGCAAATACATCAGCACCCTGCCTGCCTTCCCAGTAGGTTTGTTTGGAGGTGTTATAGTACGCTTTATTGAAATTTGTTTTTATTTCATTTGCAAGGTTCTCAAATTTTTGAGAATCATCATTTTTACCCAATGTCTTTGCCACTTTTGTCATGATATTGGTAACATGATAAAAGTAGGCTGTGTTAACCAAAGGTGCCGGAATTTGAATATTGTTGGGCGTACACCAATCTCCTAAACACCATCCGTTAGGTTCTTCTCTGGTTATTAATCCGTCTTTGTCGGTTCTGGTTTGCAGGTATTCCACCCATTGTTTCATGCCGGTATAATGCTCGGCCAAAACTGTGGTATCTCCATAATAAGAAAAATAGGTCCAGGGCATAATTACATAGGCCGACCCCCAAGCCGGCCCACCTCCGCCACCGCCAAAAGGGGCTGTGTGCGTAACAAATCCGGTTTTTTTATTTCTGGCATCGTCCATATCGTTGAACCATTTGCGATAAAACTGACGCATATCATAGGTGAGAATGGAACTTTCTATGATCACCTGCCCATCTCCTGTATAGCCTAGTCTTTCTCTATGAGGACAATCGCTGCTGATACTTCCATGGAAGTTTGCATTTTGTGTTTTGATATAGGCTGTATTTATCTTATTTAAAAATGGGTTTGAACATTCGAAGTTTCCATTTGATTTTACATCCGTGTGGACTTCTTTTATTTTTAAACTCTCCTTGTCAAGGCTTACATCCTGGGTAATTAATTCAATTCTTCTGAAAGCATGCCATGTAAATTTTGGCTCCCAGTTTTCTATCCCTTTCCCTTTCAAGACGTAGCTGTCGAACTGACCATAATCATCACCTTCCTCGCTGATATACCTGATTTTAATCCGACTGCCTGCTTTTCCTTGAACAGTTATTGCTGCCCAGCCTGATATCGTTTCATCTAAATGATAGGAATAAACAGAGTCTTTTGTTTTACCCTCAAAAGCAGGTATCAGCGTTCTGGTAATTTTATCAAAAGGTGCTAGCTGTGGGTGTAAAGTACCGGTAGGTGAACGCACTAAGATTGCCGGTTTCCACTGCACATCGGAATAACCGATTTTATTCCATTCTCCTAATTCTAATCGTGCATCGTATTTTTCCCCGGTAAAAATACCATCCTTCAATAAGGGCCCGTTTGCTGTTTTCCAGGTTTTATCGGATCCGATGATTTTGCGACTTCCGTCTGCATATTCTATTTCAAGTTGAAAAATTAACCTTGGCGCATCGTACCACATATCGCCTTCAACCCTTCGATCTCGTTGATTGTACCATCCATTGCCAAGTTGTATTCCAATCGCGTTGTTTTTTTGAAGCAGATAATTGGTAACATCGAAACTGTTATATAGCACACGTTGGGTAGACTGATCATCATAAGGATAAAGTAATTTCTTGAGTGGTCTTTTATCATAATTGGTAACCGCAGGAGCCAGCACCTGGTCCCCAACTTTCCTTCCATTTAAAAACAATTCATAAAACCCCAGGCCACTGATGTGAACTATAGCTTGTTTTATTTTTTTTTCGGCTGTGAATTCTTTACGAAAAAAGGGAGAGGGATAAGTAATCGCCGAATCGGGAAATGGATTTTCGAAGGCGCCAATCCATTTCCCTTGCCAGTCTGCGGCTTTTAATAATCCCATAGACCACGAAGCTGTCTGGCTCCAATTAGAGGCCATATTTTTTTCATCCCAAATCATCACTTTCCAGTACAACTTTTTTCTGGACGCTAAGGGCTTACCCTTGTAGAAAACCTGGGTTGAGTTTACAGAATTTATCTTGCCACTATCCCAATAATCACCTTTATTTTGCTGTAATAAAGAGATACTGCTTGCCACTATTATCCGGTATGCCGTTTGACTATTTGCTCGATACTCCGATGCCATTTGCCAGCTTAGCCCAGGATGTTGATGCTCAATAGCTATTGGATTTGAAAGCTGTTCGCATTCGAGTTTTTCAATATTGGGTGCTAACTGGTTACTGAAAATGAAGGTTGGAACAAGCAGGAATAGAATATTGGTAATGATTATTTTCATTTAATATCACTTAGCGTTTATAAAGCAAACTACGATTTTAATTATAGTTTTTTGTAATTTTATAAGATCTATTAACATCTTAATGCTGCGTTATGAAAACAATTAAAGTATTAATCTATCTGATTTTCTTTTTTTCAATCTCTCAAAAAGCCATGGCTCAGGAAAAAATGGGACAGGTCTATATTATAAGATCTACGGGATATGAGGGTTCCTTAATCAACTATAGGGTATATATTGATGATAAACTGGTTTGTAAAATAAAGAACAAACAGTTTTCTATTCACGATATTGCTGTTGGTGATCATACGGTCTCTGTAGCCAGTGGTGGAATCTCCACTGGAAAGAAATCTCAACCGTTGAAATTTACTGTAGAGGAGGGAAAAATAAACTATATTCAATTTAATAGGGCAGGAAAATTGACCTGTCAGGAAATTATGAAGAGCTCGGCAGAAGAGATTTATAAAAAAGCGACCCGAATCGATAACTGTCTTCCAAAAGAATAGCATCAAAATATAATATCTGACAGACAACTTAAGGAGTACGAAAAGGGAGAATTTTTCAGTTCTTCCTTTTCTAGCGTTCGCTTCTCAATTTATTTCGGTGCATTGCCCCCCAATCGGACAGGGTTTCCAATACACCGCTTAAAGTATCAGCATATGGTGTCAACTGATATTCAACCACCACTGGAGTTTGCGGATGAACCACTCTTTTTACAAAACCATTTATTTCCAGTTCTTTAAGTTCAGCTGATAACACCCGTGCAGATATCCCCTCAACACTTCGCTGGATCTCGTTAAACCGCTTATTGTTCTCACGAAGTGAGACTATAACCCTAAGCTTCCACTTCCCTCCAATCACATAAAGTGCGTCAGAGATAGAAGCCAGTCTGCTTGTGCATTCATTTGAAGTTGGCTGCAGTGTTTCGTGCATAATTAATTGATTTACAGTTTACTAAACAAAATATTAGTGCTAACCTTTTGTATACTACTAATCTTTTGTAAGCAAATGTATATAGATTTGACAACAATAAATCATAAATTCATGAAAAAGATATTGCATGTTATATCAAGTCCAAGAGGCGATGCCTCTTTTAGCATTAAATTAGGAAACGCCATTGTTGAAAAGATTAAGGCAGCTTACCCAGACAGTACCGTTCAGGAAAGCAATCTCCTTGAAAAACACTTTCCACACCTGGAAGAATCGCATTTAGCTTCCTTTTTTACGCCGGCTGAAAATAGAACACCAGAGCTCTTAGCAGCCGTTAAACATTCAGATGAAGCAATTAAAGAAATCATGGAAGCGGATGTGATTGTGATCGGTGCTCCGATTTACAATTACAGTATTCACTCTTCTTTAAAAGCATGGATAGATCATATTGCCAGATCCGGCCTCACTTTCAAATACGATGAAAATGGCCCTGAGGGATTGGTCAAGAACAAAAAAGTTTATATAGCCCTGTCCTCAGGAGCGATTTACTCAGAAGGGCCACTAAAATCAATCGACTATGTTGAACCTTACATGAGAACTATTCTGGGCTTTTTGGGGATGACAGATATCACCGTAATTCGTGCAGAAGGAACCTCATTGCCAGGCATACAGGATCATGCATTGGAAAAAGGAATAGCTAGCGTGCATATCAACTAGTTATATTATTGCTTTCACAATTGTGAAAGCAATAATTATTGACCCTTATTAATCATTCCATGGCGAATGTAAAATGCAATCGCAGAAATTTTTACGATGGAAATTTGGGGTCATATACGCACAAACATCAGCTTTGATATTACCAAAAGTGGTCTCTGTTTTATGTTCAAACCCACTAAAAAAAGTTGGGATGATGTTTTTCTTGAAATCATTACGTGGAAAGGCACTTATGATCTCAATTCTGTTCTCTTCGCTGAGGTGCTCATATCCTTCTCCCATTACATCTAAGCCGACGCCTGAATACATCAGCGCTACTTCGGGTTCCTTGTGTTCTGCAATACCTATCGTAGTATGTAAAGCAATAGTATCCCAAACCAACTGCAAAGATTCTTTCGGTAGGCCATGACTTTTAAGAAAATCGCGCGCGGCGTTAGCTCCGTCTACTTCGAAACGCAGATCAGGGCTGCTGTAGTGTTGTGTTAAACCTAAATCGTGGAATACCGAGCTCACATATAACAACTCCTGATCATATTTTAGCTGGTTTCTTTTTCCATTTAAAGAAGAAAAAAGAAATACCCTTAAAGAGTGATTGTAGATGAATTCTGTTCCATGTTCTAATAAAAGTTCTGTTGCCTGATTGGCAATGCTGCTATCGGGAATGCTTATACCTGCAACCGTTTTTAATTTATTAACTGACATCGTCTTTTTGTTTTCCCAAAGTTACCGCCGTCTTATGGCATAGGGAATGTTAAAATCCGTTAATCACATGTTAAAAGCTGCAAATGTGTAATTGGTTAGATGATCACCTACCAAGGTTTGTAAAAAGCATCCGGTAATCTTTGGGCGATACCTGTACGTTCTTCTTAAAAAAATGACTGAACTGGTCCGGCGTTGCAAAGTTCAATTGAAGTGCAATTTCTTTAATTGGCATAGAGGAGAACTGTAAAGACCTTTTTGCTTCTGCAATAAGCTGTCCATTTATGAGTTCCTTGGCTCCTCTACCACTGCAACGTTTTGATAGATCGGCCAGTTTTCGGGCAGAAATACCTAAAAGTTTCGAGTATTCTGCTACCTCATGTGAGCTTTGATAATGTGCACTTATCAATTCAATAAACTGTCTGTAGAGCTGATTCTCATAATTGTCGATTCCACTTGCAAGGGATGCGTTTACGTTAGCTATTTTTATCATGATAATTTTTAGATAGGCAGCCATTGCATCCAACTTATTGATATATTCTTCTCTTGCGAATTCATTCCATAAAGATTTGAACAGCGAACTAAGTTCTTCATGGTCTTCTTTTATGAGTGGGAGCATTTGGTTTGCAGAGGCATTGTTGAACAGTACAGCCTTACAATTATTGGCGCTTGAAGGAGCTTTTTCCCAAAAGCAATCACCAAAACTGAGCTCGTAACCAGTAAATTTGCTGCCTTTTTTAAAATTTACGACCTGCCCTTTTGAAATTAGAAAAAGTTCGGACGATGAAATTTTAAACGTATGGTCATCTATTTTTAGCGTGCCAAGCCCGGTACTGACAAGAATTATCCGGTTATAAGCAAGCCGAGATGCCGATGGGTGTTCATATTGTCTATCTGCAAAAAAATGGATAGAGAAGGAATCCTTAATCTCTTTTTCTATAAGCGTACTCGACAACATAATTTCTGGAAGGGGTAGTTTTAACAATCTTACACTAAAGGTAGCAAGAATAGTCAAGATCATAATTCATTTGGAAATGATCTTGAGAAACGAATGAAAATTAATTAATATGCTAACTTTAGCTTATTCTCTCCTTATGATAGACAGCATCTTTTATACCGGCAATGATTATGTTCCCCTCATCCTTAGGGTGGTGGCCGGCGTAATCATTTTGCCTTATGGCATGCAAAAGCTCTTTGGATGGTTTCCGCCATTGGGAGGAGGAATAGGCATTAAAGGAACGCTAGCAGATTTTAAAGCTAAGAAGGTTCCTGTATTAATAGCCTGTCTGGTCATTGTTGCCCAGACATTGGGGAGTATAGGACTGATTATTGGATGCCTTGGCAGGGTAGCCGCGCTAGGTAATTTTATCATCTTTGCTGCGGCCATTGTGGTGCACGCCCCTGATGGCTGGGCGATGAACTGGACTGGCAGGAAAAAGGGGGAAGGCATTGAATATTTTATATTGCTCTTATCAATCCTGCTTATCATTATCATTAAGGGGAGTGGCGCATGGTCCGTAGACTACTGGATTACCCATTTTATGAGCAATTTTACAATAGAAAGATGAAAACATTTGTTAAAATAGACCGAATGGTTTATTTTTGCTTCCTCTAATATTTAAGTAATGAATAAGGCAGAGCGGACAAGGAAATTTATTATCGAGAAATCGGCTTCCATTATCAACAGAAAAGGAATGGCCGGTACTTCGCTTAGTGACATCATGGAGGCAACAAAACTGGCCAAAGGTGGTATTTATGGAAACTTCGAAAGTAAGGATGAAATATGTGTAGCGTCCTTTTTATACCTGACAGAGAAGCTTGCCGATCAATTGAATAGAGCTGTGTTGCGTGGAGGAACCGCGAAAGAAAAATTTTTAAATTTATTGGATGCCTATACAGAGATTCAAAACACCGAGGGAGGTTGCCCTATTCTGAACTTTGGCGTTGAGTCTGATGATACCCATCCTAATATGAAAGAATATGTAAAGAAAGCAATCCGGTCCTCGCAAAAAAGATTTTTTGATATCATATCTGATGGTATTGCCCATCATGAAATATCAGCCACGGTGAATCCGAAGAACTTTAGCATAAAAGTTTTTGCCATGATTGAAGGTGCTATTTTGTTCAGAAGGGTATTAGAAAGTGATGAGCAAATGCGAATTATCCACGAGGCCATCAAACTTGAATTTGAGTCGTATTTAATATAATTTTTTTGTCAAATTAAAGACCGATTGGTCTATTTTGTGTGCTGAGTTTTAACAATTAATATAAGAAACAATGTCAAAAGTAATTTTAATCACAGGAGCCTCCAGGGGATTTGGAAAAATCTGGGCAGAGGCATTTCTAAAACGTGGTGATCGGGTAGTAGCTACAGGAAGGAACATCGAAGCGCTTCAGGGCCTGAGCGATCAATTTGGGGATCAGGTATTGCCTGTTCAATTGGATGTTAACGATCGCCAGGCCTGCGTTGAAGCCGTAAATAGGGCGAAGGAACATTTTGGAAGAATTGATGTACTGATCAATAATGCTGGGTATGGACTGTTTGGAGCCGTTGAGGAAACTTCTGAACAAGAAGCAAGGAGCCAAATGGAAACAAATTTCTTTGGCGTGCTTTGGGTAACACAAGCGGTGTTACCGATTATGCGCGCGCAGAAGGCCGGACACATTATTCAGGTATCAAGTTATTTAGGTTTAATAGCAGCTCCGGTATTGGGGATTTACAATGCTTCCAAATTTGCTGTAGAAGGTTTAACTGAAACACTTGCTTTGGAAGTGAAAGCCTTTGGCATTAACGTTTCTTTGGTAGAGCCTAATGGCTATGCAACAGACTGGTCCGGCGAGTCGGCTTTTCAGGCAAAACCAATGGAGATATATGGTCCGGTAAAAGATGCATTTCAGAAAGCGGTGTCCGTTCCTGGTTTTTTTGGACAACCAGCAGCCACTGCAGAAGCCATAATTAAATTAGTAGATGCACCTCATCCACCACTGAGGTTATTGTTAGGGTCATTTGCATATCCTTCGGTAAGAAAAGTTTATGAGGAACGCCTGGCCAGCTTTGAAGAGTGGAAAGCTGTTTCTGAAGCCGCACACGGAAGCAATTGATAGCAGAAAACAATGAAAACTTTAAAAGAAAATCACCAGGGATTTAGTACTGTGCTAGCCCTGTCGTTGATTCCATTGTCGGGATTTGCTACAGATATTTATTTGCCTTCACTTCCGGCGATGGCAAAAGACTTGCATGTTTCAGCATCCGCTATTCAGCTTTCGTTGGTACTATTTATGTTTAGTATAGGCGTAAGCCAGATTTTTATTGGAAGCATATTGGATAGCTTCGGACGTTTTAGGATCGGTATTGTATCACTCGCACTGTTTTCGCTGACCAGTTTTGTTATTGCCATTGTACCCAATATTTATGTTATTTATGCAATGCGTATTATTCAGGGTATCACCATTGCCTTTATTGTAGTAGGAAAGCGTGMCTATTTTGTTGATATCTATTCGGGAGATAAATTAAAGCATTACATCAGCTTGTTTGCCATTATCTGGGCATGTGCTCCCATTATGGCGCCATTTTTAGGGGGATACTTGCAAAGTGTCTTTGGCTGGCAATCTAACTTCTATTTCCTTGGTGTGTTGTCGCTTCTATTTTTAATTTTGGAACTCATCTACAGCGGCGAATCTTTAAAACATTTTTATCCGTTTAAGATCAGGTCAATTGCACAGACTTATAGTGGCATGCTAAAAACACCCGATTTTATCCTTGGTTTGGCGATTATTGGCATTTGCTTTGGCATGGTGGTTATTTACAGTTTGTCGAGCCCCTTTATTATAGAAAGTGTATTTGGTTATTCTGCTGTTACTACGGGCTATAGTTCATTGTTATCTGGTTTTTCTATCATGACTGGTGGGATCATTGCCAAATCGCTTATTAAACAGCCCCTGGCTAAAAAGGTTGTTACCGCTCTTATCGTACAGGTGAGTTTAGTGTTCCTTATGATATTGACAGTTCCTTTTGGTAGTAATATTTATACATTGATAGGCTTCACGATCTGTATACATATGTGCGGTGGTTTTATTTTCAACATCATTTATGGTTATTGCCTTAGCCGCTTTTCAAAAAATGCAGGTGTTGCAAGCGGACTTACCGGTGGTGCCATGTATATGGTTAGCTCGGTATTTAGCTATGGGTTTGCAAATTTATATGCTGTTAAAAGCCAGACTTTACTGGGGATAGCAAACATTTCTTTGATTCTGGTTATGGGCATACTGTTTATTGCTTTTAACCGATACAGAAAGGTACGGGTGAGTAATGAGCTGAAGACTGCTTTTGCCTAACTAAATCCGAAAATGAGGTAATCCAATAAACATTATTGGATTACCTTTTTAAGTATTCCGAGTGCTTCCACCATCTCATTTTGTAACAGGACGATTGTTTGAATTTTGCAAGTATTCATTTGTTCTCTGCAATCATTGCGTTTCCATGAGGGCTTACCTTTGTTTACATAAATTAAAAAGCAATAATCATGGATAAAACAATTCAAAAAGTATGGTTCATTACAGGAGCTTCGAAGGGGTTAGGATTAGCACTTGCAATACAGTTATTGGAACAAGGACAAAAAGTAGCTGCAACTTCAAGAAGCATTGAGGATTTAAAAAATGCGATAGGTGAGGAAAATGACAATTTTCTTCCCTTATCGGTTGATATCAGGAATGAAGAAAATGTTTCATCTGCAATCGAACAGGTGGTTGCGCGCTTCGGGACGGTGGATGTTATTGTTAACAATGCAGGCTATGGCTTAGCGGGCGCACTTGAGGAATTGACAGATGCGGAAAGCAGGCAAAACTTTGATGTTAACGTTTTTGGTTCTTTAAATGTGATTAGAAAAGCAATGCCATATCTGCGTAAACAAGGTTCCGGGCACATATTTAACATCGCATCTATTGGGGGTTTTACAGGGGCTTTCCCAGGCTTTGGAATTTACTGTGCTACAAAATTTGCAGTTCACGGTTTCTCAGAATCATTGAGAGAAGAAGTGAAAAATTTTGGTGTAAAAGTAACGGTAGTATCACCAGGATATTTCAGGACCAATTTTCTAAGTGATTCCTCGCTAAATGTACCATCAAATCAAATGCAGGAGTATGCTGAGGTACGAGCGGTTCAGGCTGCCCACGAACAGGATATTAACGGGAATCAACCTGGTGATCCGAAAAAAGCTGCTGCAGCCTTTATCAGCGTAGCAGACATGGAAAACCCTCCGGTTCATTTGTTTCTTGGTGAGGATGCCTACGAATTTGCCAACGCTAAGATAGCATTTGTACAAAAAGAAATGGAACAGCTGGCATATATTGGTAAGGCCACCGGCTTTGAATAGCAGGTTGACAACAGGTTATTAATTGCAGGAATATCTTTATTTTTGATCAGGTAAAAAACATATGGCTGAAATAGAAACTTTAGAAGATTTTTACAGGCACAAATTCGCAGGCGTTGCCAGCGATGCACAAAAAGCAATTGGCGATTTTAATGCCTTTGTATTGGAAGACATCAGTACTCCGGAAGGAAATTCAACTGTTGAATATGCACGTAGGGATTTTTTCAAGATCAGCCTGGTTACCGGATCCAACCTTTATCATTATGCCGACAAAACGATAAAGATCGATGGTACTGCACTCATCTTTTTCAACCCGCAGGTACCCTATAAAATGGAATGTGCATCGAAGGAAAATAGAGGCTTCTTTTGTATTTTCAAAGAAGCCTTTTATAGTGAAAAATTGAGAGGTAGCTTAAATGACCTCCCCATGTTTACCATTGGTGGAAAACCATGCTATATTCTTGATGAGCAGCAAAAAGAGGAAGTTTCAGTGATCTTTAAAAAGATCATCAAGGAAATGGAATCTGATTATAAATACAAACGGGACCTGTTGTTGAATTATGTAACCGAAATGATCCATTATGCGCTAAAGTTGGAGCCTACCGAAAACCTGTATCATACCAATGATGCCAATGCCAGAATTACTGCTGTATTTTCGGAGCTTCTGGAACGTCAGTTTCCGATTGTATCGGCTGAACAACGATTTAATATGCGTTCGGCCAAAGACTTTGCTGAAAGGCTGTTCGTTCACGTTAACCACCTTAACAGGGCCATAAAAGAGACGACCGGGAAGACGACCAGCTACTATATTGCAAACAGGATTGCAAGCGAAGCTAAAGCGTTGTTGAAACATACAGACTGGAACATTTCTGAAATCAGCTATTGTCTGGGTTTTGAAGAACCCTCGCATTTCAATAATTTTTTCCGGAAACATACCGAGTTGTCACCATCGAAATATAGAACTGCCTAAGGTCACTACCTTTCCAGATGCTTATGCTGCAAACATAAATAAGCCACAACGGCACAACAATACATCATTAAGATCATGGGGTAGGCTGTACCATTGTAAAGTATACTTAGTATTGATGTGATCAAAAAAGCAGATAGGTAACTTACGGCTCCTACCAGTGCAGAAGCTGATCCGCTGAATGATGGAATGGCTCCGATATATAAAGAAGTAGTGTTGGGTAGAATCAAGCCAAGCATAGCTAAAAATATAAAGATCAATGCCAATAAAACAGCGAAAGGCCCATTAAAATATAATACGATTATCATTATTAAACCTGTAACCAATTGGCACATCATTGCAAGTTTTGTGATTTTTTGAACCTCAAAATGTTTCAGCAGTCTGGTGTTGAGTATTCCGGTAGCAATTATTCCTATCGCAAAACCGGAAAACACAAAGCCGAACTGCTTTTTGCTTAACCCATAAATCTGTGTAAATATAAATGGCGAAGCCGTAATAAAGGAGAATGCTGCGCTATTGCTAATGGCTCTTACTATTGCATAATTAATAAATGCGGGATGTTTTATGCAATAGATATAGTTTTTGAATATGACAGGAAGGTAGAATTTTTTATCAGCAGCCGGAGGTTTTCCTGCGGGTAAAATAGTTAAACATCCTATTAGTCCTGCTCCCGAAACAACTGCCATAATTAGAAATAGGTATTTCCAGGTGGATGCTTCGGCTAACATCCCGCCGGCTATTGGCGACAATATTGGCGAAACCCCCATTATGATCTGTAAAACAGTGAATACATGGGCTGCATTTTTGTCCTTATAAATATCACCTACCAATGCCCTGCAGATGACCTGACAAGCGCTTCCTGCAAGCCCCTGGATAAACCTTAGTGTCAGAAATACAGGGAAAGAACTGGTAATTACGCAGCAAATGCTGCAAAGGACATACGCTGCTAACCCCACTCTTAAAGGGGTTTTTCTGCCCCACACATCAGACATGGGACCAATAAACAATTGGCCAAAGGACATGCCGAACAGAAACAATGTTACGGTACCTTCAATACGAACAATTGGTACTTTAAAGTAATTGGCCATTACACCAAATGCCGGTAAATAGATGTCAATGGAGATCGAGCCTATTGCAGTTAAAATACCTAAAGTTAACGTGATCAATAAGGGCTTCGCATTGATTTTCATCGAAATATTGGGTAGCTGAATTTTATGATAAAGCTATACAACTAAATTTACTCATATGAAATTTCTTATGTAAAAATTATGACTTAATTTTCTCGATTAAAAACCTATTTTTATGGCTTGAAAGAAAACAGTTTTTTACAGATCAACATCAAAACGAATCTATAGATATTTACTGTCTGAATTAATTCGGTTATCACTGTTTCGGGGTAAAAGTAATTTTTAATCATGATTGCAAAAAGAATGGAGGGGGTTAGTGAATACTACTTCTCCCAAAAACTTAGGGAGATAGAATCCCTGAATAAAGAAGGCAAAAACATCATTAACTTAGGCATCGGGAGTCCCGATCTCCCACCACATCCGGATGTGATCAGGACATTGCAGGAAGAGGCTGCAAAGCCAGGTGTACATGGTTATCAGGGATACAAAGGCATACCTGCATTGCGACAGGCCTTTGCAGATTGGTATCAAAAGTGGTATCGGGTAACGCTTGATCCTGACACCGAAGTATTGCCCCTGATTGGCTCTAAAGAAGGGATCATGCACATCTGTATGACTTATTTGAATGAGGGTGAGGAAGCATTGATCCCGGATCCCGGTTACCCTACTTATGCCAGTGCAGTTAAACTGGCAGGAGGCAAAGCTGTAACTTATCTCTTACAGGAGGAGCGAAACTGGTATCCCGATCTCCAGGCACTGGCCGCTACGGATTTGAGCAAGGTGAAGCTAATGTTCGTGAATTATCCGCACATGCCTACCGGGCAGCAGGTAAATGCCGGGATGTTTGAAAACCTGATACGCTTTGCAAAAGAAAATCAAATCCTGCTGATACATGATAATCCATACAGCTTCATTCTAAATGATCATCCTGTAAGCCTTTTGGAGGTGCCTGGTGCTAAAGAAGTGGTACTGGAACTGAACTCCTTGAGTAAATCTCATAATATGGCGGGTTGGCGCATCGGTATGCTTTGCGGATCAAAAGAACGGGTTGAAGAGGTGTTGAGGTTTAAAAGTAATATGGATAGCGGAATGTTCCAGCCGCTGCAAATGGCGGCAGCAAAGGCTTTAAGTCTTGGGACTGACTGGTACAATTCTATCAACAGCATCTATTCGCAAAGGAGAGATAAGGTATATCGTATACTTGATATTCTGGGCTGCAGCTATGAGCTTAAACAGGTTGGTTTATTTGTTTGGGCAAAAATACCTGATCATTACCCGGATGCTTATGCCCTTAGCGATGAAATCCTTTACGGAGCAAATGTTTTTCTGACCCCGGGAGGCATATTTGGCAGTCAGGGAAATCGGTACATCCGGATCAGTCTTTGTGGCGATCTTTCCAGGTTTGAGCAGGCGATAGGCCGGATCAGTAACTCGTATAAATAACGCATATACTCACAATAAAAAAAATACCTAAACAGATGAAAATAGCAGTTGTAGGTCTTGGACTTATCGGCGGTTCCATGGCCATGGTGTTAAAGCATAGGGGCTTCGCTTCAAAAGTGATAGGAGTGGATAATCAGCAGACACATACGCAGAAGGCACTGGAACTTGGGATTGTCGATGAAGTGGCTGATCTGGACAGCGCAATAGCAAGCAGCGACCTGGTTATACTTAGTGCTCCGGTAAGCGTATGTGAGAAATTACTACCTCATATCTTAGATCTTGTAACACACCAGGTTGTACTGGATACCGGTTCCACTAAAACCTCTCTTCTGGAGGCCGTAAAGGGGCATGCGAATAGGGGAAGGTATATCGCCACGCACCCCATGTGGGGAACAGAATTCAGTGGCCCGGAAGCGGCAACATTGGATGCGTTCGACGGTCGGGCCAACGTCATTTGTGATGCAGGGGAAAGCGATAAGGATGCTCTTGAAACAGTAGAACGGTTGTATAAATTACTTGGCATGTACAATGTATACATGGGCGGAAAGGATCATGATGTACATGTGGCCTATGTCAGTCATATTTCCCATATTACTTCCTTTGCCCTGGCCAATACGGTGCTGGAAAAAGAGAAAGAAGAAAATGCCATATTTGAACTGGCCAGTGCGGGTTTCGAAAGTACAGTAAGGCTGGCCAAAAGTAGTCCTGCCATGTGGATGCCCATATTTAAACAAAATAAGGAAAACGTACTTGATGTGTTAAATGAACACATTACTCAGCTCAGGAAATTCAAATCCTGCATTGAGAAGGAGAATTGGGCATACCTTACCGAGCTGATGGAACATGCGAATAAAATCAAAGATGTCCTGGACCGGAAACAATAAAAAGTGTGCGCTGACGGAATAAACCATTTTGATATCTTTTTTAAGAGGACATAGCCCGGCTCCAGAGGCCGTCACAGCAGCTTGGCTCGTTTACAGTCTGAGGACAATTGCGCTAAATGTATCTCAAACTAGGGTGCGGTGGAGAAATCCAGCATCATTACTTTGCTGCAACTCATTCTATTGAAGTTGGGCTGGTAGAGTATATACCCATATTCATCCAGAGCCCTGATGGCGCTATGCCAGGTTGCACTGCTGGATACTTTTGCCTGCGGCATGAGCTGCTTGCTTTTTACCCGGATGAAAGCGGGGTGATCGCTTTGAATCCAGTGCCGATAAAGCGCCATGTAAACGGCAATGTGTGTGGTCCTGATTCGTGGGTCGTGTTCGATTTTTTCCAGAAATTGCTTTAAAATAACTGTTGCTTCCATTCTTTCTTGGATATTGTGATTTGCTGACGCCAGTGTTGGCGTGAGCGGTTTGGAATTCTTGTTTGCTAAGACATGGTGGGACCGGACTTTTTTACCCTGGGTCTGGGTGTCTTGTTTTCCAGGGATGTTGCCTGGGAATTTATTTGTTCTTTCCCCTGTTGCTGGTTGAGGTACAATTTATTCAGGTTCATATCGTATACGTCAACACTTTTAAATCGGGGATTGGCGGCCAGGAAATGCTGCTGCAATTGACCATCTTCAACGAAGTTTACCGATTGCAGGTTACCTTTTTGGAGCGATTGCAGCAGTCTTGCAGCTGTTGTTTCGTCCCCAAGTTCTGCAATGGGCAATTTTTCCAATGCTTGCTGCAGATCAAAGCCATAATTGTCCCCAAAAGTCTGGAATTTGTAGTTTCCGTATTTATCGGTTTCCTTAAAGTTCAGCTGTGTCCAGGCATTGTATTTCTCACCTGTAGTGACGTATTTGTCCTGGATCAGGTCTTTCTCCATTTTGCTGTACTCCTTGAAAACGGATCTCCCGCTTAGCAGGTTATAGGCCTCTTTCTGGGTGATGTTGTTCTCCTTGCCGATTTGAAAGGTTTGGCTCATCAGCTCTTGGGAGTGCGGAGGTCTGAATGTGAGTTCATAACGGTTAAAAAAGTACAGGTCGCTTGACTCTGAACGACTGAAATCCAACCTGGAGACCACCACATCATTGCCGAATTCTGTGCGGTTTAAGAGTTGAAATTCTTTGAGTTCTTTGCCGATCTTCTCATTCAGCTGGCTTTCATAGCCTTCACCAAATCCAGTGTATTTGATCTGGTCTTTCAGGAATTCTACATTTTTCTTGTTCATGATTTTTGGATTTAATTAATTAATGTGATTGATTGTCTTTTAACAGTACCTGGTAGCCGGCTTTGAGCCTTGCTTTGATGCGCTTTATTTTTTTTCCGAACAATCCCTTGGCAGTAGTGATGCCTGCCCCGGCA
The DNA here is from genome assembly GCF_056395985.1 of Pedobacter sp. 05T44. Classification (NCBI taxonomy): domain Bacteria; kingdom Pseudomonadati; phylum Bacteroidota; class Sphingobacteriia; order Sphingobacteriales; family Sphingobacteriaceae; genus Pedobacter; species Pedobacter sp. 05T44. The sequence continues at coordinate 932,909 of NZ_JBFTKO010000001.1, read as the reverse complement.
ATCTGTGTACTTAGATTCTGCTCCATCCCCATGAGCTGCAGGCCCTGGATGGCATTATCGGAACCCTCTTTGAGCGCATCCGTAATTACGGCTTCGGGTGCATTGATGCCTTCCATACTGTCTTGCAGGTCATATACCACCAGGTCAACAGGGATGATGGCATAGCCAAGCCCGATGCTTTTAATGTGCAGGCTGATTCGCTGGTTGCTGATTTCGCAGCTGCCATAAACCTGATGTCCTTTAGGGATGTGTTGTCCATTCAATACTGCTGAATCCAATAGCCTTAAGGCCACCACGGTACCTTGTTTGACCTTCTGGTCTTTCGCAATGATGGCAGGAATGGCGGTGTAGGTCATTTTAGTGCCTTCGGGCAGAATTGGGTGGGTTTTCTCCTTCAGCAATTCCGGATGCTGAATCTCCTGGATCTTTTCCAGTAGTTGCTGGAGTTGACTGAGCTCGGGATCCTCTTGTTTTTCTTCTTCCACAGCGTCCATCATCGCGCTCAGTTGCTGGAGCTGATGAGTGTTTTCAGCTACGGGAACCGGATTGCTTTTTAAGGTAGTATCCGAAAATTTTTTCTCTGGCTGATTCAGTACCTTGTTAAGCTGTTCCAGCTTTTGATAGACTTGTAGCTCGCCAGGCTCAGGACGATGCCCATTCAGCAGCAAAGGGTCCTGGTCAAATGTCTGCGGGGCGGCTGAACCATTTGACGAATAATAAGGATCTGTTTTAGACTGCTGGGCGAGTCGATTGGAATCGGCGGTTGCCTTTTCATAAAAGCTCATCTTATTGAGCGGCTTTATCGTGTCGTTTTTGGCGTCGGGCAGTTCGGTATTGATGCCAGTAGTGGAAATTCCATGATTTGTAATGCCTTTTCCGCCACCTAGCAGTACGAAAAGGAGTGTGGCAAATGGCACGATGATAACAGGCAGGAAAGTAAAGAACCTGCGTTTGTTGAGAAATTCCGGGGATTTGAGTAGTTGATTCATTTCTGTGGTTTTTTACGTGATTCATAAATTTTTTCCATCAGTAACAGACTGTCCGAAGGCTGGGTCTGGGTGATGGGGGCACTTTTTGTTTGAACAGGAGGAATGGGCTGAGCCTTTAGCCCAGTGTTACCAAGCAGTGTAATGTTCCATGCGGTGAGGAGAATGGCCGCAAGCAGCAACGTGACGATTTTTATTTTCCTCGGCAGGCAATTGAACAAGCGGTTCATTCCATTGGCCCAATGCGTTTGCAGCTTCAGAATTACCGTGCTGATGTTTCTGGCGATAACCTCTTGCAGCATTGCTTTGCGCTGTCCTTCGTTGTTGTTTTTCATGATTAGGGTTGTGTGGTTTTCAGGTCTTTGTTTTCCAGGGTGTTCCAGCGTTCGATTAGAAAGCCATGGGGATTGTTGTCACTACGAATCACCTCCCGGAGATAGCCCGAAGTAATGAGTGTTCTGCGGAGCTGACCGGTCTGGCGGATAATCTGTTGGGTAGCATAGCAGCGAAAGGGGTAAGGGTAGCTCCTGGTATCAATTTTAACGCTATCCACCTGGAGTGATTGGCTGATATTGCCAGCTATCAAACCTGCATAGTAGCCCTTCTCCTCGAGATTGTCGTAGGCATGTTTGGCACTTTGATCAGCCAGATACAGGGACTTGGTGATGTGCTCCTTGATGACTTTATCGTCAGGGCTGAGGCTGAAAAAAAGCTGGTGAAAGGTGGCGACATGATCCCTGGCTTCTACCTCCAAGTTGTCTTTTCTGTTGGAACTCATGGCGCTGACCACCTTGCCGTTGAGCAAAATCAGTACACGATCCTCCGCCCGGGCGACCCGCTGGTCTGAGTGGTAAGTATAGAAACAAGTGAAAGCCAGGTTTGCCAAGACAACCACCAGGCTGAAGGTCCGGATTTGTCTGAAGGCGGTATCAATATTTTTTATTTGCTGAAACATATCGCTGGGATTAATTAAGAGCCAAGTATTTTATCTTGCATGTAACTGCCGGTGTTTCTGGATGATCCGCCAGTGCCCCGATCGGTACCTGAGCCGCCGGCGCTGAGACCGAGTGCTGTACCCATCAGGTGCTGCGCCCCGCTGGCTGCTTTAACGGCGCCCGCGGAGGCAACAGCGGTAGTACCTGCCGCTGCCCCTGAGACCATGCTGGTAATTTGCTGGGTCATGGCGCCAGCCCCGCCGGCATTGACAATGTAACCAGCAACACTGGGAACGGTAAAGTAACCGACAATACCAATCAGCAGGAAGATCAGGTAAGCGGTGTCCGTAGCGCTAAACAGCGTATCTCCATTTTGCTGAATCTCACTGATATCCAGAATGAGCATTTTCTCCTGTACTTTTGCGATGATGCTGCCGAAGATATTGGCCACAGGCAACCACAGAAAGATATTCAGGTAGCGTGCCAGCCAGGAACTCAGTGTACTTTGAAACCCGTCAAATACCGCGATGCCGAATACCRGCGGTCCTAGAATAGCCATGACCACCAGGTTGAAAGTCCGAAGGGTGTTGATGCACAGCGCAGCTGCTTCATACACGACCCGCAGGATTTCACTCATCCATTCTTTCACTGAATTCCTGAAATTGTAGGAGGCCTTTGACATGGCAAAGCGGACTTCATTGCCCAGGCCCTCCAGAATTCCTTCTTCTGCGGGATCCTGGTTGTCATAAGTGTATTTATACCATTTGTCCCGGTCACCCTCACCGGTCGATCCGATGTACATTTTCCAGGCATCGCTTGCCTTGACCTGCTTTTCCTTGGCTTTAAGGAGCCTGGCAATCGCCTGATTGGAGCCGCTCATCATTTCAGCAGTAGCGGTTACCGTAGGTTTCATTACCCCATTGATCATGCTCAGTACCGAAGGGTAGATCATAATGGCAAAGCCCAGCACAAAAGGGCGAAACAGGGGATAGAAGTTGATGGGTTCTGCGTTGGCAATGTGTTTCCATACCCTGGAGCCGATGTACCAAAGGGCTGCGAAACCGGCAATGCCCTGGGCAACGCCGATGAGTTTACTGCATAAGGGCATCATTTCCAGATACAGCTGGTCGAGGACACCATGCAGGCTGTTCATCTCCTGGGCAAGCCCCTGTGCCTGGCAAAATGCCGGCAGTAGTAAAAAAAATAATGGGGCTATTCGTTTTGTCGTTTTTTTCATGTGGATAAGTCTAGGGCCGGATGCCATAAAGCTCACGGCTGGATTGAATGTCTTGATTCGATGCGCTGCGCTGCAGGGAAAGAAGACTGGTCGAAGTATTGAATTTGTTCAAAAAAACTAGCTTTTGCTGCAGCTCCAGATAGATCTGGTCAATGGCAGCGAGCCGCTCCTGGTCTGACATTCGTAGCCGTCCGGCAGTGACGACCGCCAGCAGGTCATTAAGGTTGTCCACACTTTGCTTTAGGAGGCGGTCATAGATTCTGGCGATATACTGCAGCTCATCCGGACTGAAACTGCCACTATGGAGGAAACGCCGGTAAGCGGTTTTGTACTGGCCAACCAGGATCATCTGACCGGAAACAATATCGGCCACCTTTTTATACTTTCTGACCGCCGGGCTAACCTGCATCAGCCCGTCTAAAAAGATCCGATGCAGGTTGAAGTTCCCCTGGGAAAGGTTCCGGACGGTATTGTAGCCGTTGCTGATGAGGGTATAACCTTTTTTCATGTCTTTAAGTATTTTTTTAAACTGGTCAAGTTTTTCAACATTCAGCAGCAATTGCTGCACTTCCTGACTTTGCCCTTTTCCATAATAACAGGTCAGCTGAAGCAGGAATATGAGTAGCAGGATTTTCATAACACCGTATTGAGGTTGCTTAACCTTAGTTCCAAATTGATATTCCTTAATTCGGATGTCCTTTGTTGGTCCAGGGACATACCTTGTTGCACAAAGCTTTCGCAGAAATTTAGATGCGACAACAGCTGGTGATGCAGCTCCCTGAGCCGGTTGATCCGCTGGGCATCGCTGAGTTCCAGTTGATGGTCTTCGGTCAGCTGGTAAGATTCTTCCATTGCCTGCGCACAGGAGCTACGGAGTTTTTGAAAGACCCTTTGCTGATAGGACAGCTCATCGGGAGAAAAACTTTCTTTCTGTACCGCTTCTTTCAGGTAGCTGGCGCTGAGGCGGAATATATGATCCTGGAGCTGGACCATGTCAGCGAGCAGGCTTAGGCTTTTTATGTTGGTACGTGGATTTTTTAACCCCGAAAAATATAGGCTGTGAAGGTTAAAGTCTCCTTTTTTTAATGCACTGATGGTGTTGGTCCCAACTTTAATGATGTTATAGCCCTGCCTGGCAAAACTGAGGTAAACTTGCAGGCCTGCGACCTGTTGCGCCAGGTATCGCCGCTGGGTTTTTTTCTGTTTAAAGAACTCTGCCCAGGTCTGGGCTTTGCCGGCCGATCCAATCAGCAGCAAGAGGGAAAAGGTGAAAAATATGGATTTCATATGTTTAACGGGTTAGGTTTTTTTTGTGTTTTTGCTTTGTTTTTAAACCAGCTGGGGCCACCCAGGCCGCGGCCCAGCTGCATTGCGGTAACTCCGAATGGCTGTTGATCTGCTGATAGTCGTAGTCCCGTGTCAGGCCATTTTGATTCAGGCAGATGATGTCCATGCTTTTGATCAGGAATCCCCTTTGCCGGGTATAATCCAGGCTGAAAATACAGCTGACGCGGTATCCTGCTTTCAGTCTGATGTCCTGGCTGACTAAGGAAAGCTCAGATGGTTTTTTGCCGAGCACTTCATGGGTCAGCATCAGGTATTTCAGACTGTCTGAAAACGTTTTGCCGTCTTGTTGAAAGGTTGCCAGGAACGGTCCGGGGTAGCCTTTCTGAGCAAGCAGATTTTCCAGGTCTGCGACATGCCTTTTGATCCGTTGATGGGCTTCGATGATCATTGCAGTCCGTATAAGCGCTGTATCTGGCGCAGGTCATTCTGGTCCGCTGCCCGGCTAAGGGAGAGGCTGATGTTTTGCTGGTTGAAGTGCAGCAGGTCGAAATAGGCCTGATCTGCCTGGTCTGAGGCCTGCCTGATGAGTTCCAGCCTGGCCGCGTCACTCATCTGGGTTTGAAAGGAATCTACCACCAATAGGAGCTGATCCATTTGCCGGACGCTTTGCTGCAGAATTCCTGCATATACTTTTGCCATATATTCCAGCTCGCCGGGAGAAAAATGTGGATCCTTTTTCAACAGTTGCCAGGCTTTGCGATAAGCCTGCACCAAACGAATCTGGCCAGCGCCAATCGCTTTGACCTGGTGGTAAGCGCTGATGATCTGTTTCACTTTACTCAGCTCTGCAAAGTAGTCCTGGTAAAGGTCCCGCTGCCTCTGGGTCCAGTCGGAAATCTCTCCCAGCTTGACTTTACTCATCGCATTTTCCAATGTCTTCTGCGCATTTTGTAACCAGATGGTTTGATTTTGCATACGCTGGACTTTCAGGTCAATGGCTCTGATGACTTTTTTAACGCCGGTTTTGATGACTTCGGCAATGACCAGCTGAGCCTGGACAGGTTTTGGTTGCAGCAAGCCTGCCAGCAAAACAATGGTGATCAGTAATGTTTTCATAAGTTTAATTGTTGTTTTTGTCTTTCAGCAGCGCTGTTATTCCCGCTTCCATACTACCGTGTTTTTCTGCGGAAGTGCTGACCAGAACCCTTTCCCTTCCTTCGGTGGTGTAGGCATAATATTCTTCGGGACAGAGCTCATTTTTGTAGACCTTAGCCCTTTGTCCGCCAATCTCAATGAAAATCTCCCTGTTGTCCTTATTCACCGAGAGCAGGATCGTTTTGGCCTTATCGGATAGTCCCAGGGCATTTTGGAGTTGGTCAAACTTGTGGAGGAACTTGCGCATGTCCATCAGGATTTTGATGTCAGCATTGTTAATGATGGCATCTTTGATGACCGGTGAACTGATCAAATCATCCAGTTCCTGGGTAATGACAATGGGTACCCCGTTGAATTTGCGGATGGTCTTAAAGGCATACTTCAGGAATTCGGCCATCCCGGACTTGGCGATGGCTTTCCATGCCTCGTCTATGGTGAGTACTTTGCGGACACCCGGTAGCTTGCGCATCTTTGAGATGAACAGCTCCATGACAATCAGGGTGACTACGGGGAACAGGATGGGATGATCCTTGATGTTGTCCAGTTCAATGACAATGAAAGGCTGTTGCAACAGGTCCAGGTTTTCCCAGGCATTGAGCAAATAATCAAATTCACCGCCCTGATAGTAGGGACGCAAGACATACAGGAAATTGTCCAGGTCAAAATCCTTATCTTTTACCTTGTGTTGCCTGAGTAAAACGCCATATTGGTTTTGCAGGAAATCATAAAAGGTGTTGAAGCATGGGAATATTTTCTGGTCTTTTTTCAATTCGTCATAATATCCCTGCAGGGCATTAGATAAGGCCACATATTCACTGCGGTTGAAAGGATCGTGTTCCTGTTTCCATAAGGAGATGAGCAGCGCCTTTAAACTTTCTTTTTTTTCGGTATCCAGTACGTTTCCTTCCGCCAGGAAAAAGGGATTGAACCGGATGGGGTTATCCTCGGTGTAAGTGAAATAATAACCTCCGACCAATTCACATAACCCTTTATAACTGCCACCGATGTCCACCGTCACGCAATGTGCTCCCTGCTGGTACAAGGTGCTGAGGATATGGTTGATGGTCATGCTTTTGCCGCCCCCTGAGCTTCCACAGACTAGCATGCCCATATTGGAGGCGATACCCGATGTCCTTGGCTCATCAAACAGGTCTACATAGACGGGTTTGCCGTTTAACCGGTCACTGAAACGGATGCCCTGACCGGGGCTTACACTTCGGTAATTGCTTTCCAGATTTAAAAAGCAGCATGCCTGCTCGGCAAAGGTGTCAAAGGTATCATTCATCGGAAAATCTGCCGCATTTCCAGGAATACCAGCCCACCAGATCTGTCCGGCACCAACCAGCTCAGGTTTGGCTGCCGCATCCATCTGATTGAGCGCAGAGCAGACCTTATTTTTCAGCTCAGGGAGTTCTGCTTTGTTGCCGGTCCAGAGCAGTACATTGAAATGTGCTTTTACTGGCAGGCGCTGCTGAGCGATGGCCTCATTTAAGAATTCATTACTGGCATCCCTGGCAATGGTGTTTTCCCGGGAGTAAGCCGACAGGGATTGCAGGCGCAGTCGTTTATTTTCAATTTTTTTTAAGCTTGCCTGGGGATCATCAACAAACAGGTACTGATTATAAATGTGGTTGCAGGGCAACAGCATCCCCAGCGATCCGGCGAAACCGATAGGAAATTTGGTTTTGTCAGTCGAGAATTTATCATAAGTGATTCTTGGTCCGCACAGATGAGGCAGGTCGGCTGCATCACCCAAAGTATATAGCTGTGCAAACTGGTCGCCAATTTGTATGCCGTCCTCAAAAGAGATGTCTTTATAGAGAAAGTCCCGGGGACGTTCACACAGGCTGCAGTACCTTTCAATTAAGCCTGATTTGCGCCGGTAACTTTCCAGCTCCGGGGCTTTGAGCCTTTTGAGTTTAATGAGGCCACAGTCCTCCATGATGCGCTTGAACTGACTGACCTGGTCCAGAAAGGTGTCAAATGCTGCCGGTTTCAAAAACTCGCCGGGCACAATGGTTTTTTTAAGCAGGTTGCAGAACAGCGAGCTGCTGGTTTTCCTGCCTGCGGGTTTTTTGCAGAGCATGAGGTAGCATTCATGCTGCAGGAATGGCCTGCCCTGGAAATGTCTGGCACTGCTTTCAGCTAAAAATCCTGGAAGATGCTCCTGCACCTGATGGGCACTTTGCAGGAACCAGTCTTGCTTGTGCATCAGGCTGTGTTTGGGCAATACTTTAATGGCTTTGACCCAGCTCTGGTGGAAAGCCTCATATTCTGCATCTGAAAGACTGAAGATCTCCGGAAGCTCCGCCTGGAAGACCAGGGTGAGGTCTCCCTGGCTGGAGAGAATACAGTCATTTTCTATACCCATAATGGGCAGCATGTCGAAAAGGTTTGGTGTCTTGGTGTTCATATGCTTTTTCCTTTCCTACGGGGTTGGATGTAGGATTTTAATTTGGGTGCCTGAGGGGCTAGGTTTTTCTTTTTTTGCAGGTCGACCATTTCCTGATGTGCAAGTTTGGTCAGGGGAGTGGCCATGGCCTGGTGACTCATTTTCATGGGAAAGCGTGATAACAACTCGGTGTCTTCCAGCTTGTAAAGCCTTGCTGCGCCCACGGGATCCAGCAGGATCTCATTAGGCATTTCCAGTAGGACGATTCCTTCCCGAAAGGGCGTTAAAACCGATTCTTTGCTGATCTGTTGTCCCTGTTTGGTATCAAAGAATAAGCGCAGTTTCTCCCCGTCGGCGCTCAGCTCCAGTTCCTTGATCCCGATGCGCGCTGCAGGTTGGGCTACCGGACGCAGTTCCCGCATGCGGACATCAATGATGTAAGGTTTTCCCATCAATGTGATTGTGGGCAATTCACCTTTAAGCCTCCGGTCGATCGCCTCATCAATCATCAGGATGCCCCAGTTGTGGCGGTAACTGGTTTGATTGAAAAGTGCCGGCAGGCTGCTGTCTTTGCCGAATTCTTTTTGCAATACCTCTTTGGGAATGATGATGCGCCGGAGCTGGGGGCTGAGTTCCCGCATGAGCTGCAAATGGGATTTGGCTACTTTTTCAACGATCGCATAGATCATCGAATAAAATCCCCCTTCTTCTTTGAGCTGGGAAAAGGGAATCTTGTTTTCTGGGTAGGCTGCCTGCACAAATTGCTGTTTTTCACTGTCGACATGGAACAGTGAGCCGTCCAGGATAATGCTGATATTGGCTTTCATGAGCGGGTAGGATTTAAGTGTTGAAAGGTAATCCGACTATGATTTTTGATCAGTTTGGGCATTTTTCGTCTGGCGATGGCCTTCATCATGCCATGCTCGCCATAGGTATTGCTCCATTGGTAAACTTTGATCATCAGGATGGCCCCGGTTACCAGAATAAAGGCCATACAGAAATAGGTATTGAGCCCGATCAGGTACAGCAGGACAAGAAGGATTAGCAGCATCAGCATGCCACCGGCAAAATATCCGATGTATTGCGCCTTGAGCCCTTTAAACTCAATGCTTTTATTGATGCCCTTGTTGATGGAATAAACGCTGTTGTTCATGACTTTGATGTTAAGATTTGGTCGTATTCAGGTATTTGTTGATCTGCCGGCAAACCACATAGCGAATCAGTGTGTCGTTAAGTTTTGCCTCACTGAAATGCATGGAATTGAAAATGGGTGTGCATACTGCGATCAGGTGGACAATTTCCTGGGTTAGGGTGCCGTTCTCCCGAAGCTGCAGGTAATCTCCTGTAAATTCTTCTTTCAAAAGATTGCGCAGGTACTGGTATTTAGAAGGCCTTAAGTCGGCAGTAAGCACTTTCATCAAGACCCGGGCAACCAACTCAGGCTCCTCTTCGGTGATGGTAAGGGAGTTGAATGAGGGGAGATGCTTCGCTAGCCTTTCTTCGAGGTATTGATCCAGGGCCCTATGTTGCAGACTGATGATCAGCTCAGGATTGTGCTGTACCAGATAGTTCTCGAGTTGCTTTTTTAACTGCTCTTTCATGGGAATGGAATTAAACGCCGAAGAAAGATTTGATGATGGTCGCTACAACGACCAGGAAGATGCAGCTGCCAAACCAGGCGGCTGCAATTTTGGAGGTGTCCTGGTCACCGTTGCTCCATTTCTGATAGACTTTAACTGCACCGATGAGCCCGAGCAGGGCTCCTACAGCGTACATCAGCTGGACCCCGGATTGGAAATAACTTCTGACTTCGGCGTTTGCCTTTTGAATGCCGGCATTGCCATCCTGGGCACTACTGTACAGGTGGATTAAACAGAGTAGGAGTATTGCCCCGTATTTCTTTAAGTTCAGGGCTTTATGTGGTTTGGGTATTGCTTTCATATCATTTTTTCTTGTTCATGGAATGGAATTTCTGTCGCCCGGTACTTCACCGTACCGGGTGCAGAAATGGCGGCCGTCACGCTGCCCTGTTTTCCTGTTTTTTTGCTAATGCGCTTGGCAGGGGCGGCGGCCAGACTTTATTCCCCTATGCCCGCCAATGGCCAGAGCGGGCATGGGGAATTCCAGCTCAGCGCTACCATAGCTGCTGGAGTTCGGTTTCATCAGGTGGGGAGATTTCTGCTAACTGGCATTCTCTGATGATCATCTCATTGATGGATGGACGAAATGGCGAATCTTTCAGGTCAGGGTAGTCATGGATCACCTTTCTGAGTTTTTCTGTTAAGCTGGTTTCCATGGTTCCTGGCCCCTTCTGGTGGATCTGTGATTTGAGTCCGGCAATCAGGCTTTCGATCCTGTCAAAAGTTTCCTCGTTGTTTTGAGCTGGGGTGATTGGTTGATCAGGGAGGATTTGATTGGCCGGCAGTTGCTGCTCACCTGTAGCAGGCTCAGATGGTTGGGAAGGAATGTTTTTTTTGCCGCTGAGCAGCGCCCTGAGCGCTTGTGGATAAAACCGGATGGCAATCCAGGTATAGTAAACAAGTGTCAGAATAAGGAGTCCGCTAAGGTACTGTGTCCAGGTAACGAGGTTTAACATGTCTGTAATTTTTAGTTTCTGTTTTTCGTCCCTGCTGCAAGATCATTGGTCTTGCAGCGGGCTGATGAAACAAAGGTGGGCAGGCTGGAGAAGTACCAGGGATACATAAGAAAAGCTGTATCCCTGTATCTGCTGGTATTCAAGTCTATAAATTACACGTCATTTATTGCTTAAGCGTTACAGGGAACTTGGTGCCGCAATCAAGCGATAAAGGGCTGACGCTGTTTTTGAAAGAGAGGACACAGCTAATCTCTCAACAAGTATATGTATATAAATCTTAGGGTTATTTTGTTGGCTTCCGATGGGTAGCTGAAAAAATGAGAGACAAAACCATCTGGTTGTTGATATATTTCATTTAGTTCTATATAATTGCCTGAATATTTCAATAACTTTATAGGCAGGGACCAATTCATGACTGATTATAGCGAATTTAATGATTCTGAGCTAGCTAACCTGCTGAAGGAAGGGAATCAGTATGCATATACCGAAATATTTGAGAGATATAAAGGCTTGCTTTACAAACATGCATTTCGTTTGCTCAATGATCAGGAAGAGGCTAACGACATCATTCAGGATCTTTTTTTGACGCTTTGGCAAAAGAAGGCTGAACTTAATTTCAGAACTTCATTGTCTTCCTACCTCTACAGCGCAGTGCGCAATAGGATATTTGACCTGATCAGCCATCAGAAAGTAGCTTCTAAATATCTGGATTCCATCAAAGTTTTTGTCGAGCAGGGCGATTACATTACCGATGAACAGGTTCGTGGAAATGAACTGTCCAGGATTATCGAAAAGGAAATTGCTTCTCTTCCCCCAAAGATGAGAAAAGTCTTCGAATTGAGCCGCCAGGGGGAACTGTCTTATAAAGAGATTGGCAGACAACTGAATATTTCTGATAAAACAGTAAAGCAGCAAGCTTATAATGCAGTAAAAATTCTCAAGCTAAAGATCAATTCTTACCTCTCACTTTTCCCTTTTTTATAATTTTTTTATTTTTCTTCTAATACCTTTCAGGTGGTTCCCCGTCTTAAGGTTATAAAGGGGTAAACAGCCTCTTGCTGATTATGGAAGAAAAGCAAATTACCGAGCTGTTAGAAAAATATAAGAACGGACTACTGGATGACCGGGAAAAGGCAATACTCGAAAGCTGGTATCTTCAGCAGGCGGACAACAGTCCGCATGAGATCAGCGATGATGACCTGAACCATAACCTGGAGCATATCGCCACCGGCCTTCCTTTAAAATACCAAAAGCCTGAATATCAATTGTGGAAACGCGTGGGTTCCGCCGCTGCAATTCTTCTGGTGGCAGGATTGGGCTATTATTTTTTCCGCCCTGAGCAGTTAACTATAACTACTGCTGTAGCTAAAATGCAGGATGTGTCTCCAGGTGCGAACAAGGCTGTTCTCACACTGGGCAATGGCAAAAAGATCAGCATTACAGATGCCAAGGATGGAGAACTGGCCAATCAAGCTGGTATCAGTATTAAAAAGACAGCAGACGGACAATTGGTTTACAGGGTAGATGACGTGGGTACTGCGGGTAAAAATCCTGTATTTAATACCATTGAAACGCCAAGAGGTGGACAGTACCAGATCGTATTGCCTGATGGCACAAAGGTTTGGCTCAATGCAGCTTCAAGCCTCAAATTTCCGGCGAGCTTTTCAGGTTTGGCCAGCAGAAAGGTGGAGCTGAACGGCGAGGCCTATCTTGAAGTAGCCAAGGATAAAAAGCATCCATTTATTGTAAAAACACCACAGCAAGAGGTTGAAGTATTGGGGACCCATTTCAATGTGAATACATACAGCGATGAAGATGCCATAAAAACGACCTTGCTGGAAGGCGCTGTTCTAGTGCACCTGGAAGGACAAAAAGACATCAGGCTTGCGCCAGGACAACAGTCCGCCATTCGCAAAGCCAGTCCTGCAACGGTAAGCGTGGTGGATGTGAATGAGGCCATTGCCTGGAAGAAAGGCAATTTTGAATTTAATAATGAAAATGTATATCAGATCATGCGGAAGGTTGCCAGATGGTATGATGTACAGGTCATTTATGAAGGAGAGATCCCGCTCAGTACGATGGAAGGTACCATGTCCCGGTTCCAGAATGTCTCAAAAATATTGGATATCATGCAAAGTACCGGCCTGGTCAAGTTTAGAATTGAAGGCCGGAAAATATACGTCAGTAAAATATAGGACTTAGGCCAGGCAAGGCATATTTCCGCAAATAACCTAACCATTAACCAAATAAAACATGAAAAGAAAACTACGACAGCCGCATTAACCAAATGCAGAAGGGCCCCGTAAAAACAAAACGTGAAAGTGTTAGAGCACTTCCACGCCAATTGTCAGGGTCACCCTTATCCGGATTTTCATCCTGGAAAAATTGATTAGAATCTAGTGTTAAACCCAAACAGAACAAAAGTATGAATTTAAATGCTTTTCACAAGATGGCAGGGCCCATGCCTGGCCTGCTGTCGAAAATTTTATTCGTTATGCGAATCACCACGTTTTTATTATTTGTAATGCTCATGCAGGTCAGTGCATCAGGCCGTGCCCAGAGAATTACATTGTCCGAAAAAAATGCTTCTTTGAAAAAGGTGATCGAAAAGATCCGCCAGCAAAGCAATTATGATTTTTTCTATATCAAGGATAATCTGAAGTCGGCAAAACCCGTCGACATTCAATTGAATGGCGTCTCGGTTGAAGAAGCGCTTAAGGCCATATTTGCAAACCAACCCCTGGGATATGAACTGAAAGACCGGGTAGTGGTGATCAAAACAAAACCAAGAGCCCTGATCCCAGCATTGACCCCTGTATTTAAATCCGTGGATGTGGGCGGCAGAATTACCGATCAGGCTGGTGTAGCCATTCCGGGAGTAAGTGTAAAGATCAAGAATACGCAGAGAGGGACGGTTACCGACGCCGATGGTAAGTTTCAGCTGAGTCTGATCAAAGGAGATGTCCTGGTGATGAGCTATGTGGGGTTTCAGACAAAGGAGCTTGTTTACGATGGACAATCAACCATTGAGGTGATCATGGAACAAACCAACAACGCGCTTGGAGAGGTAGTGGTGATTGGTTATGGAGCGGTAAAACAGAAAAACCTGACCGGTGCGGTAGTACAGGTGAAAGGTAAGGATTTGAATTCCAGTGTGGCTTCCAGTTTCCAGCAGACTTTGCAAGGAAAGGCTGCTGGGGTTGAAGTGATACAGCCTACAGGACAACCAGGTGCGGGTGTTACCGTGAAAATCAGGAGTAATCCATCTTTTGCCAATGCTGGTGTTTTATATGTAGTGGATGGTGTTCCYGTTAATGATGCTGCGGGACAACCCCATCTGGGCGGGAGCGTTGGTGGCGCGAGATATGTAGAAGATGGGGTGGATAAATCACCTTTGAACTTCATCAATCCAAATGATATTGAATCGGTCCAGTTTTTGAAAGATGCGAGTGCAGCTTCTATTTATGGCGCCAGAGCTGGTGCCGGAGTGGTTTTAATTACCACCAAAAGAGGTGCAGAAGGTAAGGCGAAAATTGAATACACAGGGTCTTATGGCAGTCAGCAGGCAGATAAAATGTACCCGGTTTTTGGTGAACAGGATTACATGACACAACGCAACCTGCTTAAGCAGGAGATTTGGTACAGAGATAATAAAATTGCCCCTTACTATGGAAATGTACAGACAGGTACAGTAACACCGTATACTCCTGTTTTTACACCGTCGCAGATTGATGGGGCATCCAACAACAATCCATCTGCTATGGATGCAATTGTAAGAACGGGCTATACACAACAGCACAACCTGTCTCTTTCCGGTGGTAATGGTAAAACCTCTTATTTTGCGTCTGGAAATTACTTTGACCAGAAAGGTGTAATCATTGGCACCGATTATAAAAGATACAATGGCCGGTTAAATATAGATCAGATCGTTTCTGATAAAATTAAGATTGGTGCAAACATTATTGCTTCCAATTCAGAGGCTGATAATACCGTAACTGGTGGCCAAAATGAGAATGGGGGAATTGTAACGGCTGCAATTTATTGGGCGCCTTCTGTGCCTTTGAGGGGACCAGATGGTAGCTATCCATTAAGTCCTTACTACCCCAATATTCCCAATCCTTTATCTTATGCAACTGTTACAGACAAAACAAAATCTACGCGCTTATTAACCAGTGCATATGGAGAATGGACGATTGTTGAAGGATTGAAAGCGAAGGGAAGCTTTAGTCTGGATCAGTCTAATGCTAAGCGGTCATCTTACTTTCCGACAACCTTTTTATACGGCGCTCAAGCCAATGGGTCTGCAAGTATCTCTCAATCAGATAGTCAGTCTAAATTGTTTGAATATACTTTGTCTTACAACAAGAATCTTTCCGAAAAACACAACCTGAATGCAGTGGCGGGTTATACCTATCAAAGGACAGATACTGAAGGTTTTAATGCTGGTAACCAGAATTTTCTTTCTGATGTTACGCAATACTATTCGCTTCAATCCGGACAAGCCGATAAGCCTACGGTAGGGTCGAGTAAAGGACAATTAACCTGGGCATCATATTTTGCAAGGGCGATTTATACCTACAACGGCAACATCACCCTCCAGGCATCTATACGAAGAGATGGCGCTTCTCTTTTTGCAGAGAATAAGAAATGGGGCTATTTTCCATCTGTATCTGCTGGATGGGTATTGTCTGATGAAGCGCTTTTAAGTGCTGTTAAGCAAATCTCTTTCCTGAAATTGCGTGCAGGGTACGGGGAGACCGGAAATAGTTCTTTTGAGGGGGCGGCTTTCCCGAAATACGGTCCAGACCGAAGTGCCTATTTTGGTTCCGGTAGCCTGAATACCGGTGTTTCTTTGACCAGAGCTGCTAATCCAAACCTAACCTGGGAAACTGCTGCCGAAATTAATATTGGATTGGATTATGGTTTGTTTAATGACAGAATTACCGGATCATTTGATTATTACAGCAAGACGATCCGAAACCTAATTGCTTATGTAACTTATCCAACAGGGTTTGTGATTAATGGTGTATATACCAATGCCGGTAAAACCAGGTCTAAGGGCTATGATATATCCTTACAAACTAAGAATATTGTCTCTGAATCCGGAGATGGTTTAACCTGGTCTACGAACCTGACTTTTTCTCACTATTTGAACTATTGGGTGCAAAGGTCTCCTCAAGCCCTGTCGGTATTAGAAAAATATGAGGTGCCATCTGGTAGCGGTGCTTTATTTAATCCCTTCTTGGGTTACCAATCTGTCGGGCTGTTTACAGGTCAGTACGGAACTGCACCAAGCCAGATGCCGGGAATGCTTCCAGGAGGCGTGATTCTTAAAGATATTCATGGTTATGATGCTGCAGGTAATCTTACAGGTCCTGACGGAAAGATCACTGCGGCAGACCAAATGTATATCGGTAACGAGGATCCTCAGTTTAATTTTGGAATAGGCAACAAATTTAGCTATAAGAACTTTGACTTGAATATTTTTATGTCGGGACTTAAACAGAAAAAATGGTCACCTTATCTAAACGGCCGGGCAAATGAAAGAACCACTAATGCTTATGGCTTTAATGCAATGCCCATTTCTACAAGCAGATGGAGCTTTCAAAATACAGGAGGCAATTTTCCAACTTCGTTGCATGATGCCAGTTACGGAGGTTACCAGGATGGTTCTGATTACTGGCTAGTCAATGCAACATTCTTGCGCTGCAGAAATATTACGCTTGGTTATTCACTCCCTGAGCGATTGATGGCAAGACAGCATGTATTCTCTAAGATCAGGCTTTCCTTTGATGTTCAGAATCCTTTTACGATTACCAATTACCCTGGACTTGATCCGGAACTGGATACATCGAATTTTTATCCGATGGTAAAAAGTTATGTGTTTGGTGTTAATGCTTCATTTTAATAATAAAATCGTCATGAAAAATCATATAAATACAAAATTGTCTAAATCATTATTGTCAGCCTGTTTAATGGGAGCTGCTCTTTTTTTAGGCTCTTGTAAGAAAAATTTAGATTATGTCAGTTATGGAGATCTGAATTCTGTAGTTAAAACGGCAGCAGGGGCCGGAGCGGTGACCAGTGCAGCCTATACGGGGCTTGCAGGGGGTGGAGACTGGCAAGGTGGATGGACTGCCGGCACCTATGCCTGGAGAACACAAGCCATGATGACCACGGATGAAGGCGTTTGCGCCTGGGGAGGCGATTGGATAAAACTGAATAGCCTGAATTATAATCCAGACTTTGATTGGGTTACCCATAATTATAAAAACTACATGCCGTACATCTCCAGGATTGCTATTAACCTGGAAGATATACAGAATATCAGCATGGATGAAGCTTTGAAAAAACGTTACATTGCCGAATTAAAGGCGCTCCGTGCACATTATGCTGAGTTGATTTATTTCAATTACGGACCGGTGAACATTGTTACTGATCCAAAAATTGCAGCAGATCCAAATGCCCCGGTTCTGCCCAGACCGGCAAGTTCTGTTACGGTAGCACAGATTGAAAAAGACTATCTGGAAGCCATTGACGTTTTACCCGATCGTTTTACCGGTGGTGATTACGGGCGCTTCTCTAAGGCAGCGGCACTAACGGGCCTGATGAAGCTGTATATGCATGAAAAAGACTGGCAGAAAGCTGTATCAACGGGTATGCGGATCAAAACGATGGGTTATTCATTGCAGGCGAATTACGAGGATAATTTTAGTATAGCCAATAAAGGAGGGGCTTCAACAGAGATCATCTTGGCTATTGTTTGTACACCAACTGGCGGTGATCAGTATACCAATATGTGGCTTGCACATTCTTTGCCAGCAGACTATAAAGATCCATCGGGGGTTAACTTAACCGCCTGGGGTGGATATAAAATGCCCTGGAAAACCTATGATAAATTTGACCACGCAGATAAGAGACTTAAAGTGCTGTTAAGTAAATACCCAACAGGAAAAGATGCGGCTGGTAATGTGATCTATAAGGATGCCAGGGCTGCAGGTGATATTGGGGCGGTACCGATGAAGTTTGCACCTGATCCCTCTAAAGCAAACGCACAGAACAGTGGTGTTGATTTTCCGGTATACCGGTACGCTGATGTGTTGCTTATGCTGGCTGAAAGCATTAACGAAGTCAATGGTGGACCTAATGATGAGGCATATAGTGATATCAATGCGGTTAGAAACAGAGCCGGATTGGCCAATCTGACCTCTGGTTTGTCGAAGGCACAGTTCCTGGCCAAAGTTCAGGATGAGCGTTTATTTGAGTTATGGGCAGAAGGTTGGAGAAAGGACGATCTGATCAGATGGAACCTGTTTATCCAGCGTGCAGCAAACGATGGTTCCGGGACAGCTGAAACTTTTAAAGTATTGCTCCCACTTCCAAGGGTGGTGATCAATCAAAGCAACGGAGTGATTAAACAAAATCCAGGATATAATTAAAATGAGGATTCTATTCTTTTTACTTTTTATCACTGCAGGGGCTATTGCACAGACCCCTGCAGTTCCTTTAAATTTAAAAACCCTGGGTACCAGGAGCTGGATCCGGCTAGAATGGACAGGCCGGGCTGCTGATCAGCTGGGTTTTAAGGTCTATTGGTCTGAGCAAAACCGAAAACCGGCATTGCCGGGCGCAACGATAGGGTCCAATCTGCAGCGCTATTATATACAGGATGTGAAGGAAGAAACCCAGTATTATGTGTGGCTGGAAGCCTATAATAAGACGGGTTCCAGTAAACCTCTTTGTGCTAAAGTAACGACAACGAAAAAATGGCAACTGGATAGGGATGAACTTAGGAACCTGGACATAGCCAGCTCCAGTGCTGTTCCTGACGGGATGGAGGTTTTCTGGAATGATGAGTTCAATGACGATTTGCTGAATAGGAATAAGTGGTCAACAAACTATTATTCCAACATTGATTTTCTCAAAAAAGACAATCTATCGCTAATGCTTCACGATAGTCTGCCTCAGCCTGGAATGAGTTTTAATGGCAGGAGCATTCATTTGTTTACCAATGACGTTGTGCCTGTTCGCAGTTTTTATCCCGCTAGCGGAAGGAAAATCTCTTCCATTCAGACATACGATTGGCGGAAAAATGAGAACTACCTGGACAACAGCAGAGGTGGTTATTTTGAGGTACGGGTTAAAAGGAGCAGCTCGGGTAAGCCACAAGGGGTAAATACAGCCTTTTGGTTTGATTCACCTGGCCCTGATCTGAAATATTATCTTCAGCAGGGGACCCTATTGGATGGCATCTCAGGCATCAGACCTGCAGGGCAGGTTTTTGAAATTGATGTGTTTGAGAACCTGGACGCCCAGTTTGTATTGCACGGACATGTAGATGAGCATGGGGCTTTTCAGCATAACCTCGCTACAGATATTGCCGAAGGCTTTACCCATGTTGACCAATGGGTAACACATGGTGTCCTATGGACGCCCTCGAGCATTAAGCATTACATTAATGGCAAGCTGATTAAAGCTTACGACAATAAAAACCAGATTTATTCGCCCAACCATTTTATGAATGTCTTTTTGGGAAGTTACGGTGCAGGGGGATCAGTTGATATGGAGGTGGATTACATCCGGGGATACCAATGGCCTTTATTGAAAGGAAATGAATTGCCAAACCCAGGGTTTGATGCAAATAAGAATTTGTCGCCCTGGGAAGGAACTGGTGAATTGACTTCAGATGTGAAGCGAAATGGAGATCATGCGCTGCTTTTAAATCCGGGTCAGTACATAGAACAATATGTATACCTCAATCATAGTACAGCCTATCAGCTGGAGCTTTGGATGAAGGGGAAAAGCCATCTTGAGGCAACGGTACAAAACGTTACGCAAGTGTCCGGAGTGCTGGATAAAGGCAGTAAGTTTGAAGTCAGCGGTGCCAATAACTTTAGTGTTAAAACATTAAAGTTTAAAACAGGATCGGAATACCTGAATCATATGAAGACAGTAAAAGTGAGGTTTTTAAATACAGGTAGCTCAACGGTAATATTAGATGATGTTAAGGTCTCAAAGGTAAGGTAGTTCATCAGGCTGATCCGATCGAAAATTAATAGATCTCGGGCGGCGTTGAACCAATATTTAGGGCTTTCAGGAGGTGTCTGGAAACAGACCTTCCTTTTCAAAATGGAGAGATCTCCGTGGAAATTAGCCTTCCCGAATGTCATTGTATTTAAAAGCATACCAGCAAACTGTGAAACTGAGCGGGGCACTGATCCTAAAATTAGTATCTCCAGGTTCGTGCGTCTTCATAGAAGGCATACTGCAAAACAAAGCCCCGGGATTCAACTCGTCAATTTTGAAATTCTGAGCAGTTGAACGATTTAATTCAAATAAATCGCTTGTAAACTGAACTAATAGAAAAGAATATTATGATCTTGTTTTTTGCAACTTTTTAATTATTATATCGATTGGTCCGAAATTTATATGAAGCGATTACTTGATAGGGATAAGGTTGGCTTTTTTGACTATTAATATTTTTAAATACCTGTATTTCAGGTGTTTGTTATTTTATTTTGAGGATTTTATTCGGCATCTTGGATGTATGATGCGTCAAATGAAGTATTCTTTTTATCCTAAATTGCTGATCAGAACGCCTGCGAAGCCATTTTCCAATTTCAGTCCTGAAAGCCTTTCAAGGGTGCTCCTGGACAAAGATTTTCAGCAGGCATTGTTCATGGCTAGTCCTGACTTGTACATCGAGTTGAAGAAACATGGGTTTGCCTATGAATTATTGGCTGTTGAACATCGTATGGCTGCATATAAATATTACAACAGGATGTCCTATAGGGCAACGCCATTTGGTGCATTTGCGTCTGTATCGCTGTTAAACTGGGAGGTGCACGACAAACCTATGCTGCGTGACACAGAGCAACTTTTGATCACTTTTCCTAATTTTGGAGGAGCAGATCCTATTGGTGCCTGGACTGAGGAAACACTCATTTATGTAAACCCATCCATTTATAAGCTTGGGAGTCAATTCCGTTATTTATTTCGCCAGTGCAGCTCCGGGGAGGAGAGATCCACCTTTAAGCTCATGAAGGTTTATAAATCAAGACTACTTGCAAAACTATTGAAATTCCTTGAGCAACCAAGCAATTACAAGGCAGTGCTTAATTTCCTGAGGGAAGGCCTTCAACAGGAAGACGGTCCAGCTTTAATCGCAACATTAATCAAGGCGCAAGTGTTATATCATTCTGCATTGCCACATATTACCGGAAGTTTTTTACAAAAAACAATTGATCCAACTGCCAACAATCAGAAATCCTATTCAATTGCTTTTCACAAGCAACGGGGAAGCCTTTCAGTCAGCTTTCAAGATGACATCCTGGAAGGATTAAAAGTTCTCGATAGATTAGCGCTTGATCAGGAGGGTGCCTTGTCAAATTTTGCTAAAAAATTTATGAAAAGGTTTGAAACTGCGGAGATCCCATTGCTATTGGCCTTAGATCCTCAATACGGAATAAGTTACCTGGGAACGGAGAGATCGGCTATGGAAGAAGGTAACTTAACACGCCCTTCAGATGATAAAAGTCAGAAAAATTTTAAAAAGAACTGGACTGCGGTAAGTGCGTTGCTTTTACAGAAAATGTCTGATGCTGATAAGAAGAGGGCTATCTCCCTTTCGGTGAATGACATTGAGCGACTGCCCATACCCGACAGCGTAAAACACTTTCCCCCCTCATTATGGGTTATGTTCCGGCAAGCAGGATCTTATCTATTTATTGAAAATGCAGGCGGCAATAGTGCGGTGAGCATCGCGGGTAGGTTTTCTCATCATCAGCAAATTCACAATGAGCTGAGAATGATCACTGCAATGGAACAAGCAAAAAATGCTGAGGTTGTGTTCGCAGAGATCGCCGCTATGGATGATTCCGTTTCAGATAACATCAACAGCAGGGCGCACCTCCGGGATTTTGAAATTCCGGTTCTGGTACATGCTGATTTACCAAAAGAGCAAATCATTTCATTGAATGACCTGTATATTAGCGTAGCGGCCGGGCAAGTGATCATGMGTTCTAAACGGTTGAATAAAATTGTTATTCCAAGACTGGCGAGTGCATATAATTACAACCTTAGTAACCTGCCTTTGTTAAGGTTTCTTGGAGACTTACAATACCAGCACCTGAAGTGTGACTTTTCATTTGACCCTGAATTTTATTTGCCTGGTCTAAAGTATTATCCCAGGATAATGTATAAAAATATCATTTTATCTGCGGCAAAATGGATATGGGATAAACATGTGATAAGCAATTTTCTGGATTCGGCGCATGGTGTGGCTAACTTTTATAAGATGGCTTCTTCCACCCACCTGGTCAGATGGTTTGCCTTATCAAACTATGACCGTCAGTTGGTGTTTGACCTTAATTGTGAAGAATCGATCAGGTACTTTTTACAGATCATAAAAAATCAATCACGGATTATCCTCAAGGAATTTTTTATGCCAGGGGATAGTTGCAAGATTTACGACGTTAAGGGCAATGTTTATCTCGGTCAGTATGTGGCCTTCCTGATCAACAAGGAACCATGCTATCAGGAGCAGATTTTCAGACATGCAGATGTAGTGAGAAATGTTAAATCCCTATTCTTGCCGGGTGAGGAGTGGTTATACTTTAAGATATACGCACATCCAGAGACGGTAAACTGGTTTTTGGCTGACGATTCTTTGTATAAGATTTTGCAGCGACTTCGAAAGAGCAATGCGATTTATTGCTGGTTTTTTGTCCGTTATGCTGATCCCAGTTACCACCTTCGGCTTAGGATGAATGTGCATGTCCATCAAGCCGTCCAGATTATAGCTGAGATCAAACGCCTGGTCAAACCGCATCTAAAAAATGGCTTGGTTACTGATTTCACAATTGCAACTTATCAGCCTGAACTTAAACGCTACGGTTTAGCGGGAATAGAAAATGTCGAGAAGATATTTGAGCTGAGCAGTGAGGCTGTTGTCAATTTTTATAAAACTCAGAAGACACTTGACGAACAAATCTGTTTTGCGATCAGCTCCGTTGTTGAGATTTTATCAGTGATGTTTTCCACTTTGAATGAAAAGGTTCAGTTTGCGAAGAATGGAAATCAGATAGGGACAAAATCAGCGTCCAAACGGGTACAGCTGGATAAGTATTATCGCCACCGGAAACCTCAATTGGAGTTTGCGGCAGGCGAACCTGTAAGTTATTATGGCAATCTTATTGCCCAAAAAATTCAAGAATTGGGTGAAAAGTGTAAAGCAGTAAAAGACATCCGGCAGTTCGCTTCAAAAGACCGTTACGACCAGTTGGTGTCAGATTTGATTCATATGCATTTAAATAGGTTGAACACGACGGGTTCGTCTGAGTTTGAAACGAACATGTATTATTTCCTGACCAAATATTACCGATCGCTAATGGGTAGAGGGAAACAAGGTCTTGTAAATACTGTTTAGGCTTAATAAATTCTAGTTGCCACCTATGGTGTTGGATTTTAGATAAGTATAAAAGCTGGTTTTATATGCCGGACCCAGTCCAATTTTTTGACCATTACTCATGGTCAGACTGTTACCATCAACCGTTTCCAGGAAAATGGTGTTGATGATAAAAGACCGGCTTACCCTAATCAAATGGGTGCCTCTTAGTTTTGTTTCGGCTTCTTTTAAGGAAAGATAGATCACCTTCGGCGAGTCACTTCCGGTGGTATGGATTTTCACATAGTTCAGCATGGCTTCAATAAAAGTAATTTGATCAATCATGATTCTGATAAATTTTCCTTTTACACTCGCCTTGAAAAAAGCTGGCTTATCAGATACTGAAATTTCCTCCTTAACGATCCGTTTACACACTTTTTGCACGGTGCTTAAAAACTTCTCAAAAGAAAAAGGCTTGAGCAGATAACCTGAGGCATGAACGCCAAAGGCTTCCAGAGCATATTGTTCATGTGCTGAAGTGAATATAACCCGAACATCGCTATTTGCAAGGTCTGCTAAGGCTAGTCCTGAAAGTTCGGGCATATCGATGTCGAGGAAGGCAATATCAGGAGGCTGGTTGCCTGAAAGAATAGCCAGAGCATCCAGTGGATTTTCATAGGCTTTGTAAAGAACAAGGTTTGGTGTTTTTTCGATATAGGAGTCCAATGTAGCTAGTGCATGCGTTTCGTCATCTACTATTATTGTTTTATACTGCCTCATGATAATTGAATGGTAAGGGTGAGCTGATAGGATAATTCTGAATTTAAGATGTGAAGTTCGTATTTATTCGGATAAGCCCTGGAGAGTCTCTTTTCGGTGTTTTTAAGGCCAATTCCATATCCTATGGGCGAAACGAATTTCCGCTTATTGTTTAAGATTTGTATGGTCAGTAGTGTCCCTTCGATGTTACAGTGAAATTGTGCAGGGCTTGTCTCGACTTTTAACTCAGCATATTTTAGTACATTTTCTGCTAGGGTAACCAGTACCAAAGGAATGATTTCGAGCTCGCCAGGAGCTCCGGTAACCCTAAAATCTATATGTAAGCGTCCGGCAGACTTTAAAGCACTGATCTCAAAAATATCACCGATGTGCTGAATCTCCTCTTTCAGTTTTACCTTTCCTCCTGAGGGAGTGCTTAAACTGTAACGCATGATATCGGAAAGGCGAAGAATGGTGTCTCCGGCATCTTTATTGGTATGAAGGACGGTGCTGTGGAGATAACTTAAGGTGTTGAACAGGAAATGGGAATTGATCTGTGACTTCAAAAAAGCATTCTCTATGGTGACAAATTCCCGTTTTGCGATTTCCTGATCGGCCAAATCCTTTAGTCTGGCTTGTTCAAGTAAGGCAACCTGTCGCTGCTTTTTGCTGGAGGCCATGAAGAACCAGTACGTAAAGCTTAATCCATTTACGGTTATAAATCTCCAAAAAGTATCGCGCAGAAAATTGTTGAAACCTACATAAGGATTGGTGGTGCGTACCTCAAAAAAGATATAAGCTTGTGCAAGCAGATATTTCAGCAGCAGAAAGGTGGAGAACTCCAGGGCTAAGAGTATCATTCCTAAACCCAGACGCTGAGGAGCTGTCGCAAAAGAACTGGCGTATTCAAGCAGATAGTGAGCAGTGAAATAAAAGAGACATAGGTTAACCAGTAAATGCCAGGAGACATCCCAGAAATAGATTCCTTCGCCGGTGTAGGCATAAAGCATTCCAATCTCGTAAAAAAAATAGGCAGCAACAAAAGCAATATGCCTGCCGATTACCTTCAGACGTACTGTTAATTTCATAATAGAGTGATATCTACAATTTATGGTTTTTATATAAAAAAGTGGCATAGTGGTATAATAAAATTCGCTGGACTGGCCCTTTGTCCTAAATTTTCAAAAAAAAACTATGGAAACTCAACACAAAAAAAAGCTGGTTATTGAACCAGAAGTGGTCTTTGAAATCAAAAATACGCATCAGAACGATCCTCCTGATGATCCGACAACCAGTCTGGCTACGACGACTTTTACACATATATTGACCTTCGGCGGGCATACCCATCAAAAGGATTCTCGTGAATAAGAAGTACAAACAACCAAATTGGTATAATATGTATCTTGGGTGTTTTATTGAATTAAGATATGGTAATCAGCAATGAGGATCGAATTCGGGTAACTGAAATTTTAGCAAAGGCTTTTGAAGACAATAAAAGTGTAAACTATATTGTCAAGCAAGATAGAAAACGTTTGTCAAGGATAAAGTTATTGATGGAGTACGCTTACTTTATGTGCAATGCATATGGTAGGGTTATTTTGTCCGAAGATAAAAATGCATGTGCACTGGTCCTGTTTCCCGATAAGAAGAAAACCTCCTTAAAAGGGATTTACTGGGACGTAAAACTCGTTTTTAAAGTAATGGGTCTCTCTAATTTGCCCAAAGTACTTAGGCGGGAGGGTTTAATTAAGAAACAGCATCCCCAATTGCCATTTTATTACCTCTGGTTTATCGGCGTGGATCCTTCGGTGACCGGGCATGGTTTAGGCAGTGCATTATTGCAGGAATTAATTAAAGAAGCCGGCATGATGGACCTGCCTTTTTACCTGGAGACTTCTACCGTTGAAAATATCCCCTGGTACCAGAAATCCGGGTTTCATATCTATCATACAATGGATATTGGTTACACTTTGTTCTTTTTAAAACACATTACATAGCCCTCATCAAATAAGTCATTCCGATCATCGCCTAATCATCTCCCTATGTTAGTCTTTAATTCAGAAATGCATCTGATTACGCTCTTATTTATTCTCCTTGAACTGATGATGTTCTCTATCCAGTTCTACCGGTACTTTTCCGGTCCCCAGGACAAGCCACGCCTTTGGTATCTTATTTTGCTGGGCCTGCTTATTTTTTACAATGTTACAGGCGGCATTTTTCCGGACCCGGACATACCTATCCGCCTAACGTTGCAAAACACCATTGCCTATGGTTCCGGTTTTTTGATGGCAGCCTATTTCCCATACTATTTTTATAAAAGCTTTCACCTGGAACACCTGCGTTTCCAGGCACTGTACGGGACAACGGTTTTTTTGCTGGGCCCTTATCTGGTATTTTTTGTGCTGATTTACCCTCTCACCGAAGACCTGAGCTTTGCCCTCAATTATGGCCTGGTCATTCCTTTTGTTTATTCTTTTTACCTGTTGTGGGCGATTTTAGATGCCATCAGAAAGGCGTTCAAAATCAAAGCAGCTTCGAAGAATCCACCAGGGAAGATGGAAGTGCTAGGTGTGTACTTCGCGGTTGCGCCGTGGGTCTGCCTGTCGGTGTTTGCCTATCTTAGCGTCAATCAATGGACCGAAGCATTGGTGACCAACGCTGGGTTTATTTTCGTTATGATATTATCTCTGAAGCGATCCATTGACAGGGATCGCTCGGAATATAAAAAGCAACTCGCCAATGAAATGGGACAAGTCTATAGTTTCCGAAAAAAATGTGCTGACTACCGGCTTAGTGTCCGTGAGCAAGAGATTGCGAGGTTGCTGTGCCAGGGACTTACTTACGAGGAAACGGGACGGATACTTTTTATTTCCCGGAAAACCGTGGATGCCCATATCCGCAAGATCTTTTTAAAGACCAATTCCAGAAACAAGATCGAACTGCTGCAGCTATTAGGGCTGACAACAGGCTGGCAGGAAGAGGTTGGGTTTGAGCACCATCTAAGGTACAATCCATGAAGCCTGTTTCAGACGAAGCATTTGAACTGTTAATCGATACAATGGAAAAGATGCAGCCACTAAGCACAAGGTTTAAGCGACTAATCAAACCCATATTGTTTGAAACAGAATACAAAAGGGGAAGCAGAATACTCAACTTCAACGAAGTCCAGCAATTGATCTGGTTTACGATAGGTGGCATTGCTCGCGAGATCAGAGTGAATGCAATTAGTTACAGCGAAAGTACAGCCTGGTTCTGGAGGGAGCGAAGCTTCTTGTATACTAGTCCTGGCTTTTTTAGCCAGGAGCCCTCTCATAGTACAATCGAGGTTATAAAGGATTGCAGGGCGGTGCTTATGAGCTACCAGAACTTGTCGGATTTAAAGACAGCGTTTAAAGAAACTGAAACGATAACCGAAAAGATCAGGGCGGATAATGAAATGATGCGATTAATACATGGCGACAACATCAGGAACCTTAACACCAGGGAAAGGTACCTGGAAGAACGGGAAATGCTGAATGAAATATTTCCGCACGCAAAGCTGCAATATATTGCTGAATATATGGGTATGTCCGTGGACAGGTTAGGGAAATTACGAAAGGAGAATTAGCTTATTTACAAAGAAATGGTAACCCGGCGCGAAAGAAATCCTTTTTTTAACTGCTTTTTATCCATTAAATAACTGCTTTTTTAGACGCTAAAACCGGGTGATTTTAGGATGTGAATAGTCAATTTAGGACTAATCAAATCATCCCTTATGAAATCCACCGCTCGAAGTCATCCATCCCAGGGGCTAGCCAGAATCCGGCAAATGCTAACCGATATCATCTGCTATAGCTTTATCCTATTATTTGTTTATGCTGCTGCAGCCAAACTGCTGGATCATCAGAAATTTGAGCTGCAGATTGCAAAGTCGCCCATACTGACGGACTTCGCCGGCATACTCGTCTGGCTGGTCCCGGCAGTTGAAATTGTCATTGCCATTCTGCTCATGTTTCCGAAAACCACGTCCCTGGGATTGTTTGCTGCGCTTGGATTGATGACGCTGTTTACCGCTTACATCATCGCGATCCTGAACTTTAGTGAAAGTATTCCCTGTAGCTGCGGCGGGGTGCTGGAGCACATGAGCTGGCAGCAGCATCTTGTCTTTAATCTGGTTTTTGTTATCCTTTCCATCGTCKGTATTCTATTACATTCTAAATCTCAAAATAAATAGGGCTTGCCCTTAAAACATATTCTATGCGCATGAATCAGGAGGAACCGAAAACCTGTAACAGAGTAGGTGCTTAATATTAAAATTAAAAACATGAAAAAATTATTTTTTGCCGCTTTATTAGCAACAGTTGCTATAGGCGGAGCATTAAGTACTAATGCAAACACTTATTATGGCCCAAATCCGAACAACACCCCTTACAATTGTAATGGAGCAGTAACGCTTTGTAGCACCGCTATTCCTCAGCAATTCGTTTGGACACAACCTGGAGAATCAGGGACCAAAATCAGGGTTTCTCAGCTTCCTGCAACAGAAAAGTTTAATTAGTAATACCAAACCCAGGCTCAGGCGATTGCCTGGGCCTGGGTTTTAATTTTAAACCATGAAAAAGATCGGTATTATCCTGTTTGTCATGTCTTTTTGTATCGTAATGTTGATCCTATTCTTTCAGCGAAGCCATCAAAATACACCAAACGCGTTCAACAGAAAATTCATTGTGCAAAAATTTAGGATAGCCGGAGTATTCCAGTTCCCTGGCGCTGGCTTCGGCTTTTCCTGGAAGCCGGACAGTCTGATCTATCTGAAAGATTACAACAATCCGGTAATGCAGTATGTCATAGATCCGGTAGAAGGATCTGTCAGAAAAATTAAGTTAGCTGTGCCAGGTAGCTTCAACATGCAGGGCGGCAATGTAAATTTTGACCGATGGAATACGACCGTTCATATGACCAATGGGATTGGTGAAATCGCTGCGATGTCCTCTTCCCGAAACCAGTTTTGGATGTTGTCTGGGCAGCGTTTTGATGAGCCCAGGTCGCTTTCAGCAGGTACGCTAGTGGTACGATCATTTGTGAAAAATAAATCGGAAAGCCATCTTGAATTGCTAAAGATCTCGCTCGCCCAGCAGGCATCGCCCGGGCAGCATTATCGATTACCCCCACAAGTGGATGGCATTTTTTGTGCTGATGGCTGGCTCCATTATGATGCAAGAGCCGCCAGCCTGTACTACATGTATTTTTACCGGGGTACTTTTTTGTGCCTGGATACGAACCTGAATTTACGTTATAAAGCGAAGACCGTTGATACGGTGCAGTGGGCAAAGATCAGGGTTAATATGTATAACCAGCGGCTCAAAAACGGTACGGGCATATTGCGAAAATCTCCGGCTGGTTTACCAACTACAGTCAATAAATATTTTACCGTCAGCGGAAACTGTGTTTACATCCAGTCCGGACTAAGGGCTGATAATGAAAGTGCTGCCAGCCGCCGGAAAGAGGAATCAATTGATGTTTATGAAGGAAACAGTGGCAGGTATCTTCATAGTTTCTACCTGCCAAAGTATAAAGGGCTAAATATGCGTCAGTTTGAGGTAGCTAGCCAAAACCTAATTGCCATTTATGATCAGTTTTTGGTGATATATCGTTTGGAATGATCTTCCAAAATCTATTTTTCTGCAAGGGCATCATTGATAAGCCGAAGCAACTCTTTTGAAGTAAAATAACCGGTTAGTTTAGCAACGATTCGATGTTGTTTATCTATGAGCAACACGAAGGGGGCGGCATTAACCTCATAATATTTTGACAGGGGATGGTCAAGCAAGCCAGTGCCCAATCCGGTGAACACATTCAGATAGGCTTTTGAGGTGTAGGTTCCACTGTTCAGGCTTTCCATCCATCTTTTTCTGTCCTTGTCTGTGTTGACACTTAAAAATTTGAATTCCTGCTGGTCTTTTAAAGAAGGCCAGACTTGGGATTCAAACAGATGATGAAACTGTGCGCAGCCACTACAGCCGGTCCCCCACAGGTCAATGATAAATACTTTGCCTTTCAGTGCCGAGGTATTAAAGATATTGCCGCGGAGATCGGTAAAGTCCGTATCATAGAATGGTCTTCCTTTGGCCAGTTTGGTTTTTTTGGCCATGATTTCCTTTCCCAGCTTAGAAGTTAGCAATGGAGTGGCATCCATGACCAGGGAATCATAAGTTATGGGATCGTAACGGGCAATGTATTGCAATGATTTTCCATCCATAAGGAACTGGCTCAGCAGCCTTTCCCTGATTTCAGGTTGACTCGTATGGTATTTCAGCATCTCATAAAATGTCCGAAGGTCAGCATCTTTTCCGGAGCCCTTCAGCAAAGCTTTGGTTTTATAGTGCCTTAGCAGCCCGCTGAAATGCTCCGGGCTTAAAAGGCTAATCGTATCCTGCTCTTGTTCAGTATCAAAAAAGGTTTGTTTAAAAGCTGCCTTAAGGAGCTGCTGCGCCTCTGGTTGCTTTTTTTGATAAGCTAAGCGATAACCGTCATTGATGTAGTCGCCCCATTCTGTATGGTACCTGGCAAACTGGTCAGCAATCAATTTCCGCATTGAAGGGCTGAGCTGCGCAGTGGAACTGTCGATAAGTTGTTGTTTTTTCTGCAGGTTTGTTTTAATCAATCTGGCCAGCTGATCCAGCTTTTGCCGGACCTCTGTTGATGTATCCGATGCTTTGAGTTCAGTGTACAGGCTGGTAAAATTATCTTTTACTTTTTGCAATGCCGTAATGAGGTTGTATTTGGCAGCACCTTTTCCGCTGAATAATAAAATATCGTCTCCTGTGGTTTCTGTGATGGCAATATGGATGTCGTCCCCTGGTTCCGCATACCAGGCCAGGGAAAACCATCCCAGGGTCTCCACGCTCCCGGACCGGGGGACTTTGATCACAAAAAATAGGGGCTTACCTAATGCCGGGATTGTGAAACTAAAGGTTCCGTCATGGTTGACTTTGGCTTTGTAATCAACCGAGGAATCCCAAAAATTCGCATTGGGATAGGTCCAGACCAATACGCTGTCAGGTTGCTTTTTTTTGCTGTATTTAAATGTACCTGAAAAGGTAGCCTCTTGCGGAATGTACTGCGCGTTTGACTTTACAGTGAACAGTAATAATAGGCCGGTGATCAGGCTCATGTAAGATATGGTTTTCATAATAAGAATTTTATTAAGCAGCGCATTTTGAGGCGCTGCTTAAGTGTACACATAGGTTTAATACCCCTGGTTTTGAGTGATCTGATGATTTCTGCTGATTTCCTCCACTGGAATCGGGTAGAGGATGTCGGTTGCCTTCCAGCCGGATTTTAAAGGGGAGAGGATGGCAGTGCTCAGTCCGCTCCGTTTCAGGTCAAACCATCGGTGACCCCATTCTGCAAAAAGTTCTGTCTGCCGTTCATGCTGAATGGCGTTTAACAACTGGATCTGGCTAATATCCGGATGGGTGTCTTTTATTGCAAGAAGCCCGGCCCTGCGTCTGATCTGATCCAGATCGCCCGCGCTTTCGGTTAGTTTGTTTTGCATCGCCCTGGCTTCGGCCCGGATCAGGTATTGCTCTGCCAGACGGAAGACTACTGAATACTCTGTAATGGTCGTAGAGGATTTGACTTTGTATTTATATGGGTAGTCATAACTTCCGGTTTGATCTGTGTAATTTCCGATCCAGGCAGTTTTTCGTTTGTCATTTGGCTCAAAGGCTGTACTGGCAAAGTTTTTTCTTAAGGATACGTAATCGGGAGTAGCTTGAAGGATAAACAAATTGCCGTCCTGGCTGTTGGTGTTTGCGGACGGAAAAATGGACCAGATGATTTCCTTGCTGTTTTTTATAAAGATTTCATCCAGGCCGACCAGGTCGTAGATGCCGGTTTTACCGATGACCAGTGAAGCATATTTCTCCGCATTCTGCCAGTCTTTAGTATACAGGTAAGTTCTGGCCAGCAGGGCCTGAGCTGCCGCACGGTTCGGCCGGACGCGTTCCCCGCTTACATAGTCGTCGGTCAGTAGACTTTCAGCTGTTTCCAGGTCAGTAATAATCTGCTGATAGACCGCTGCCTCTGCTGCGCGGGGATGATTTCGGCTTTCACGGTAGTCGGAGCTTAGCTGTAGTGGTACCGGGCCAAAAAGATTGACGAGGTAGAAATAACAGAAGGCCCTTATGAAATGTGCTTCTCCTTCCAGTTGTGAACGGACTGGGGGACTAATGCCTTTTGAAGCACTCAGCCCTTCCAGGATCGCGTTGACGGTATAGATATGGGTATAGGGTAACGCATAAAGAGAACTGATACTCGTGTTTTGAGGATGGAGCGCGTTTTCATAGAATTCCACCAGACTAAAATTGTAGTTTTCAAATTCATCTGCTGAGAGGCCGCATAGGGAGGTGATACTGGTATTTCCACCCGAGGCATATCCTGAATTTGCCATGCCGCTGTAAATTCCTGTAACAGCAGAGGTTGCGGTTTCGTCATTTTTAAATATTTGTGCTGAGGAAAGGCTGTTCTTTGGCGCATCTATCTCCAGGAACTTTTTACAGGAAGTTTGCAGGTAAATGATGGCACCAGCGATGAGGTAAATTAGTTTAATATTTTTCATGACCTTAGTATTAAAAAGTTAGATTTAAACCAACAGAAAATACGCGCAGGGGTGGCAGACTGTACATGCTCAGCGTTTCCGGGTCCAATCCTTTGTATTTACTGAAGGTGAGTACATTCTGCCCTTGTATATTCAGCGCTGCCTGTTTGACCCTGATCGCCGAAAGGAGTTTCGCTGGTAAAGTATAGGAAACAGAGATATTTTTTAGCCGGATATAGGAAGCATCCTGAATGGCCATGCCCCCTTCGTTCTTTGCATCGCTGAAAATGTAGTTGGTATTGTTTGTGGTGCTGAACTTTTGGACTCCAGACTGATCACCGGGCTGTTGCCATCTGTTCAGGACGGCGGTGAGCTGATTGCCGTACGGGGTTTCCGGCGTCCATATGCCGGGTGTAAAGGTGGTCGTGCTCATGTAATTGTTGCCGTTTTGCTTCACAAAAGAAAAAAGGAAATCTAAACTGAGCTGTTTATACCGCAAGGTGTTCTGGATTCCCCCGAAAAAATACTGGCCGGTAAATTTATGGCGATAGCGGTCGGCATCGTCTAACGTTCCGTTACCATCATAATCCTCGATGTCGTATAATCCTGTTTGTGGATTAACCCCATTTACCTGATAAATCTTGCGGATAGATAAGGGTTGCCCGATAATGTAATTGTAGGCATCATTTGAGCTTTCCAGCCCCGGATAGGCAATGAGCCTGCTTTTGGGGATAGTCATGTTAATAGCAGCCGACCAGGTTAAGTTGGTTTTGTTGACCAGTTTAAAATTTGTTCCGATCTCCAGTCCTGAATTTTCAACGGTAGCCGGGCGGTTGGCGGTGATGGTGGAGCTTCCTGTACTCAAAGGCAGAGGATCTCCGATCAGCTGGTTTGAGGAGCGGTTTCTGTACCAGGAAACTTCCAGGTTGATCTTGTCATGCCAGAATCCGAGTTGGATGGCGGCTTCCAGTTTGCGGTTGGTCTCCCAGGCAAAGTCCGGGTTGCCCACGCGGCCGGTGTTGGGCCTGACGGTAGCGTTTCCCTGGTAGCTATTTCCGGAATACCATAGCTGCAGGTAGCCATAGTCGGAAATCTGGTCATTTCCGGTGATCCCATAGCTTGCTCTCAGCTTGCCGAAGCTCAAAAACCGGAAGTTTTCTTTAAACAGTTTTTCTTCGGAAAATATCCAGGCGGCGCCGATGGCCCCGAAATTGGCAAACTGCCGGTCCTGTCCGAACCTGCTTGATCCGTCGCGCCGTCCGGTCAGGTTGATAAAGTATTTCCCTGCCAGGCTATAATTCAAACGGGCAAAGATTGCGGTATAGCGGTATTGGGAATAGGTGACCTGGTAGGGCAGGATGTTGGCTGCAGACAGGATGTTTTCCATGAGCTCGTCGCTGCTGAAGCCGGAGGCCTCCAGTGCCTTCATTTCGTTCTTATTTTCCTGGAAGGTTAAACCTGCTAATGCTTCCAGGCGTCCGGCGCCGAGTTTTGTACTGTAATTCAGCTGCGGTTCTGCCTGCCAGGTGTTGTTGCTGGCATTGGCAAAATAGCTGGTCCTATTAGCCGAGGTTGCATTGTTGACAGGTGCAAAAGAAGCAAGCGGGATTTTGTTTAATTCTTCTCTGTTCTGCGTGGTGTAGCCAAATGAACCCTTCAGTTCTAGATTCCGCCACAGTTTATAACTCAGGCTTAGGTTTGCGACCAGGTTATCTGTTGCCGCTTTGTTTGTGCGCTGCATTAAGGCCATGGGGTTGATGTATACGGTATTGTTTGCCCAGTTCAGATTGCCGGAGGCATCATACACATCTGGAGCGTTGGGTGCAAGGGCCATGAATTGTGTGAAATCATTTCTGGGCAGCAGGCTGTTGGTACGAGAATAGTTTGCAGTGAAGCTGGCCTGGAAAGGACTTTCTGGTGACCCGATATCCAGACTGGAATGCATGCCGCCACGGTTAAAGCCAAATGATCCGGGGTATACCGTTCCTTCGCGGTAGTAATTTCCACCCAGCAGGTAGCTGATCTTTCCGGAGCTGCCGCTGAGGTTGAGCGCGGCATTGGTCATGGGCGCGGCGGCGCCAATCATTTCTTTTTGCCAGTCGGTATATTTGTCTGCTGCCCAGGTGCCGTTCACATCAAAATCTCTGGAAGTGGGGGTTAAGCCGTCGTTCTTAAAGGCTTCCCGGCGCATTTCTAGGTATTGCTCGGTGTTCAGCATTTTGGCTCTTCGGTCTACTGCCGCGGCACCCTGTGAGAAAACGGCATTTAGCTGGCTGTTTCCGCTTTTGTTCTTTTTTGTTTTGATGAGTATGACTCCGTTGGCGCCCCTTGAGCCGTAGATTGCTGTGGCATCGGCGTCTTTTAAAACTTCAATACTTTCAATGTCATTAGGGTTTATTAAGCTTAGTGGGTTTGCTCCGTTAGCGCCAAGGATATTACCCCCGTAGTTGAAAGAAATGTTGGTTGAGGGATAGGATACACCATCTATAATGTATAAAGGATCATTGCCACTGGCGATGCTGTTGCGTCCCCTGATCTGAACAGAGAAGCCTCCTCCTGGTAATCCTGTTTGTTGTGTGATGGTAACACCGGGAATGCGTCCCTGTAAGGCCTGTAAGGGATTATTGATGGGTTGCTTTTCTATGGTTTCTGCGCCGATTCGAGAAATGGAGCCTGTCCGTTCGCGCTCTTTCACGGTGTAGTAGCCTGCATTGATTTCGACTTCCTGCAGCTGGCTCCGGAGTTCCCGCATGAAGATTTTGAATTTGTCTTCTCTGCCCATGATATAGTCCATGGACTGGGTTTCATATCCGGTGTAGGAGAAGGTCACGGTTCCATTTTTTGTCTTGCTGACGAGGGAAAATTTGCCGTTTTCGTCTGTTATGGTGCTGATGTCGGTGTCTATGATTTTAATGGTGACACCAGCTAATGGTTTTCGGTCTTGTGTATATATGGTTCCGGTAATGGTGTCCTGGTCCTGACTTTGTAGGCTAAGGATTAGGCATAACATGGCCAGGACGATAGTGAGTATCGTTTTTTTCATTATCAGTTTTTTAAGAAAATAGTTAGTCAAAAAGTATTAAGGTGCAAAGCAGGCAAAGCCATGCCTCCCTGCACAACCCGCCCACCTTGCAAAAAATTAATGACATACTATTGCGGTGCCCTGATAATGAGTTTAAAGATGTTGCTGGAAATTACTTGGTTAGCAGTTCTGGTTCTCATATTTATTCTACGTTAGTTGAACATGATATGAGCCTCTTGAGATGTTTTTGGGGATGAATGCTATCAGGCCCGGGACAGAAGTTCTCATTGAAATTGCCCGAGTTCCCGTGTAGGACGGGGATTAGCAAACGCTAATCTGAACGCAATCAATAAGCTGCCCCGGCCTAATAGCAAATGCTATTAAGTACCGGGTGCTCACTTATCCCTCGCGTTCTTGAAACTCCTACATAACTCGAACGAGGCTCTTGGGTGAACACCTCAATATCATTGGATATTTAGTGATCGCAATTTAACTTATTTCATGAATAATGTTTTAGTAAATAATCTACTTTTCATTTCCTTAATTCAAATATATGTATAAAAATATAGATTTTCTATATTTTTATAAAGAAAATCTAGCTAAATCGTGTTGGATTTATAAAAATGAAGAATGAGTTTTAATTTCACTGACAATGGTGAAATCTAAAAGTAAATCTGACTTGACAAAACTTGGTCTGTACTTGGCTAAAAAATTCGTTAATAGGGCAGAGTTATCGCGCAACACTGGTCTTAGTGAATCGAGATTAAGCGAGCTTAGTATTAATCCAACATCTAAAATCCGAGGGGATGAAATTTACCTAATAGCTTTGGCACTTAGGGTGGACGGAAATGAAATCTTAGATTTTCTGTACGGACATCTAAAACTGAAGGATACCATGCGTTAAATTAGTTTCATTGCGCACTAAATGTAATTTCCTATAATGTGCGAATGTCTATCCGGAGTTGTTTGTCAGGCATGTATAATGATAATCACACGTGTCGCCTTTCAACGGGAGTCATAAAAATAACTAGGTTGAAGCAGCATCATTACTATGAGTGGGGATTATTCCGTATACGGCCCCTCTTTCGCGGACACGCGCCTCATATTACGGTCCAAAATGGTTCTTCCCCAATTTTGGTGGTTAAGTCGGTTTGAGTACTAATCTCTTTCTAAGTAATTCGAAACTTGCCCTACTATACATTGCCTTCTATTGTGCCATTGCTCTAAGGCAAACTGATTGCAATATTTCGGAGTAGTATACATAAAAAGAACACCTAACATGGGTGCCTACTATTACATCCCTACCAATATTAGTGAATTCTAGATTTAATGTTTACAAAGTATATCTGCAGAGGAGAAGATCAATTCAGATTTTTAAATAAACGTAACAAATACGTAACGGAGCAAAATTTTTCGGTTCCATGAATAACTCGTAAATTGCTTCTGTAAGCCAGAAAGGCACATTTTGCCTGTTGTTAGGGCGGTTAGGCTAGAAGACTCATAATCTTTGACTCGTATGTTCTACACCGTTAGAGCTCATTTCGCAATTATCTTCATTTTTAATAGGTATCAGCTTATCACCGTCAACCATAGTTTGAGATATATCAGTAAAAAATTTTGGAAATCAAAGATAATGTTCAGCTATCCTTTGTTGACAGGAGCAAATGTTAGTTCGATAATTCAAGATATGAAATCATTTTTTTGATAATTGAATCAACTGGCCTGTTGATGCTTTAATTTGACTCCTTTTGGGTGACGAAGTATGATAGTCATGCCGAATTTAGGGTTGCTACACAGACTGGACATAGTTAACTAATTGCCAGAACAATTGAAGGTAGAATAATTTACATGTTGTCTAATAGGTTCGATTTCTGTACCTGTTGAACATAGTTCATCTCACAACACGACTAATATCATTTGCTTAATAATCGATTTGCAGATCTTTGATGCAATGTAATCGTAGTTAAATCAATAAGGTCACAAATGTCCGAACTACTTTCTTTGTAAAGAAAGTAGCAAAAGAAACGTAATTGTCAACTCGTATCAGGATTACAATTTTTAAGTTTTTACCAACCTCAAAAACTGTAAACATTTTTCAGTATCGGACAGAGGTCAATGGAACAAATTTGCAATGATGTTATTTTTCAATGCGGATACTTTATCCTCACCGGTTCCATCGTTCACTAAAATCACGATGCCGGTTTGTTTGTCCGGATAAAGATAACATAAGGCGGTGAAGCCAACTCCGTCACGGCCGGTATGCATAATGTATGGCAGTCCGTTGTCTTCTTTGTCCATCATCCAGTTAAGGCCCATTTTCATGCCACCTGGTGTGGTGAATGTGGGTTGATGGCTTAACTTAATGACCGGATTGTTTTCGTTGAGGTTAGCTTTGATGTATTTCAACATATCATTGGGCGTGGAAACCATGGATGGGGCAGCTCTGAAACCTTCATCCACGGATAAAGGTGAAGCATTACCCTTTTCATCATGCCCCATGAGCAGGCCTTTCGCTTCCGTTTTTGTTAGCGCAGGTCTGGTGTGGTCGATTCCATTCCGTTTAAGATAAGCAGTGACCAGCTCGGGATATGGCCGGTGATAAATACGCTGAAGTATGGCTATCAGTACCATAACCGCATTTCCATTGTATTGATACTTTGTTCCGGGTATGGTATCTAATTTAAAGTGGTGCATGTCTTTAAAAAGACTGTCGGCGGTATATTCTTTAAAAAAAACGGCGAGCTTTTCGGGTTTCAGTTTAGAGATGCTGTCAATAAATTTATCTGAATAGTCTTTTGACATAGCCGGCATTGCTGCTGTATGATTGGAGAGGTCAACTATGCGTACCGGATGTCCCTTATATTCCAGGTTGGGATAGCTGCCGGGCAAGTATTTGCGGATATCATCATTTAGTTTTAATTTTCCCTCAGTCACTGCATTGGCCAGCATCCATCCTGCAAATGTCTTGGCAATTGAACCCATGCCGTAGTAGCTGTTGCCCGTTGGCAGACTGCCGTCGCCTTTGTGGTAGTTATATTGATAGGGACGTCCCTGGGAATATATGCCGATGGATAGGTCAAACGTAGCGGGTGCCTGCAGGTAAACTGATGCCGCTTGCTGTACCAGGCTGTCCAAATAGGTTTTGAGTGGATTATCCGTTTTAAAGGCAGTTGTCTGGCAAAGTGCAACTTGGCCAATCAGCATGCTGCATACAACTGATATTTCTAATTTAATGTTTGCAAGAATATTCATTTTACTAGTCAATTTCTTTATGGTTCAGAAAAGACGAACTTACCTTATAAAAGGTTGCAAGTAGCCAAAATTTTTACGAAAACAAAAGCACCCCATTTTTATAACAGGTGCTCACAGGCGGGCTTATCTTTGATGCCTGACTGTATATTTCAAAGATATGAGTGGGAAACAACCATTTTTGCCGAAATGCCCAGATCGGGAACCCTATAAGACAAGCAGATAATATAGTACGTCCTCGGTAGTGCCATCAAGCCAGTTGCATGGTTCCCTGTGAGTGTATCGAAAACCAAAACGCTGATTTGCGGCTTTGGAAATTAGGTTGCTTTCCCGATGACTTACGCTCAGATATTTTAACTTTCGGTTCAATGCCCAGGCCATTCTTATTTTATAAAAAAGAACGGAGAGCCCCTTTCCCCGGTGTTCTTTGCGGACATAAGATTGGCCCATGTAACCTTGCTCTTCGTTTAGCAGCAAAATGCTTGTCATGCCCACAAGTTCGTCATTTGCAAAAAGGCCAAAAACCGCTCTTGGATCTTTTATCCGCTCCAGCCATTGCGCATCGGTAAGTTCTACTTCTGCAGGAGTGGTACACCTGAACATGGCTGGCTCAGTTTGGATGGCTTCTAAGCGCATGGATTTATAAAGATTGGCTTCGCCTTCTAGAAGCTGACGGATACTGTAAATACCTTTTTCAAACTGTGATTCTGGAATTATCATTTAGTATTAATATTGAATGTAAATTTATAAAATGTACCGATTATACAAAGCAAGCTAACTATCAGCTTTATCATCCAAGGTTCCAAATTCAAATAGAACAGTAAGCAAGCCCTGTTTTACCTTCAAAATCAATAAGCTTAATTCCCTTTTCTTCTTCCCCGCCAACGCAAAACCCTGTAACAGGCAAACTGGCAGTAATTACGCTTGCAGAAAACAACAGAAATTTCCGCCCAATCCAGCAAATTTCCGGTATGAATGTCATAAGTGAGCATACTAGGTTTTTCTCCGCTGTGCTGGCCTTCAAGCCTAGTGGTTTGAAGAATCCGTTCGGTATGTCTGTCGTATTGCCGAATCAGTCAACGATAGCTTCTCCCATTGTCAACATAAACATTTAATACTCCCTTAGGATGATCACCCGCCGTAGATATAGTAAGCCCAGGCGTCGGACTGGTCTTTCACTTCATTAAATATCCAGCGGACGCTGATCAGCCACAAGCGTAGTATC
Organism: Pedobacter sp. 05T44; assembly: GCF_056395985.1. Lineage (NCBI taxonomy): Bacteria > Pseudomonadati > Bacteroidota > Sphingobacteriia > Sphingobacteriales > Sphingobacteriaceae > Pedobacter > Pedobacter sp. 05T44. Next base: position 893,100 of record NZ_JBFTKO010000001.1, on the reverse strand, counting down.
CGATTTGTTATGATAAATAGGTAAAAAGAAATGATAAATAGGACAAATAAAACAACGTGATAAGTAGTTGATTTGCTAAGTACAAAATATGTAGTCATCAATAAACCAATGGTAATATGTTGCTGGCGTTTCCTGCGTCTTTTTATTGTTGATGCTGTTTTCGAGGGTTCGCTTGTGTTTAGTGAGTGCTTAAAACCAATATTATATATACTTAAAACCAAATCAATTAATTATGAGACTAAAAATTACTAATCAAAAAAATCTCCTCAAAAAGATCAGGTATTATGTAATACCCATTATGGTAACCTTTATTTGCGGGCAGGCGTTTGCGCAATCCGTAAATGTTAAAGGCAAGGTGATCTCGGGTGATAATAACCAACCTTTACCGGGAGCTACCATTACTGAAAAGGGAAAACAAAATAGCATTGCAACATCATCTGCCGGTTTGTTCTCCATCAATGTCAATGCCGGTGCTATATTAGTTTTTAACATGGTTGGGTACGTGCCGCAGGAAGTTGTTGTCGACAGTCAAAGCGAGGTTAATATTACCCTGCAACCAGATAATAAGGCATTGAACGAAGTAGTGGTAATTGGCTACGGCACTGCCCGCCGGAAGGATCTTGTTGGCGCGGTCAATACCGTATCTGCCAAAGAAGCGGGTGCCAATACAGCCCTGAGTCCGGCGCAATTACTTGTAGGTAAAATGCCCGGTGTACAGGTCGTTAACTCGCAGATCATTATCCGGGGAACAGGTTCTTTTACCAGCGTTGATCCGCTGTATGTTATTGATGGCATACAAGGCGATGGTAACGTATTTACCACCCTAAGTCCGCAGGATATTGAAACGATCACTGTTTTAAAGGATGCATCTTCAACCGCCATCTACGGTGTGGCGGCAGCCAATGGTGTAGTAATTGTCACCACAAAAAAAGCAAAAGCAGGTGCAACACGAGTAAGCTTTAACATGCAGGCGGGTACCTCAAAAGCATGGCGACAACTGGATATTTTAAAGGCTGCGGATTACGTGGACTTGCTTAAAGATATTGCAGCTACAACCAATATTGCCGTGCCTGCTAAGCTGAATACCGCAGATGTACTTATTGACCGCGCCGATTATCAAAAAGAAGTATTCAAATCTGCGTATTCTACAGAGAGTGATCTGAATGTGAGCGGGGGAGGTGACAAGGTATTGTATAACTTGTCTATGAGCTATATTACACAGGATGCGATCATTAAAAAATCCCGTACTGACCGTTTATTTACCCGTTTTTCGCTGGATGAAACACTAGGACGTTTCCATTTTGGCCAAACCTTAAATTTAAGATATAACCGTGGAGCGGGACAGGCCGCCAGCCTTATTGGCGGTATTACTTATGCACCTTATAAACCCATACTTGACCCGGGCGTGCTCGGCGGCTACTCTATAGTAACCAATGTTGATGACAACAGCAATGTGGGCAATCCCCTACAGGATTTAGGGGTTAAGTACGGAAAGAGCAATAGTTTGACCTTATACCCTCAGGTTTTTGGCGAGGTAAAACTACTCAGCGGTCTATCATTCAGGTCGCAGCTTTCGGCAACCTACAATACCAGTAATTCCGATTCCTACCAGTATCCGTATGTCGCCTCCAACAACCTGGCCTATGGGAGACAAGTTGGCCGCTCATTCGGTAGTTCATTTACCTATACTTTCGAAAATTATTTCTCCTATAACAAGACCTTTGACAGGCATAACTTTTCGGCCACATTAGGTACAAGTTATATTGATGCCGGTTACAACAAGGCGCTTACCGTTTTAGGTACAGGCTTAACAAACGATAACATTAAGGATATCAGCGTTGCACCTACCGTGACCACTACGGGCAATGGTTCGGGCTATGGTACCCAATTTGGTCGTGCGCAATCATGGTATGGCCGTTTAATTTATACGTTTAATGACCGGTATATTCTTTCTGGCAGTATCCGTCGCGATGGTTCATCGAACTTTGGTGTCAATAACCGTTATGGTAACTTTCCGGGCGTAGGTTTTGCCTGGAGATTTACGGAAGAAAGCTTTGTTAAGTCGGCCTTACCCTTCCTTTCCGATAGCAGGCTGCGTGCCGGTTGGGGACGTACAGGTAACAATAAATTTAACCTGGGTGTGACCGATGTATTTACCTATAGCGGTTATCCTAATGGTAACCTGGTTTACTCTTTAGGTACAAACGAAGCCTTTGTTGGCGGTGTTACCGTAGCAACCATCTCCAATCCATATCTGAGATGGGAGCAGACCGATCAAACCGATATTGGTCTTGATCTGGGGTTTCTGAATAACCAGCTAACCTTAAACGCAGGCTATTACAAACGTAAAAGCCGTGGTTTAATTGTTAACGTTCCGGTACCAACCAGTGTGGGTATTGGTGGTATAAATGGCATCCAAAGCGTAGTAACATCAAACGCTGCCGATGCCGAAAATAAAGGATTTGAGTTGCAGATTACTTACAAAAGCAAAAACAAAGATGATTTTAACTATTCCATCAGCGCAAATGGTGCGTATAACCAAAACAAAACACTTTCGTTAGGTAATCTATCGCAATCGCCAATTATCAGTGGTGTTTTTAATAATTTAAATGGACTTACCTTAACGCGGCAGGGCTCGCCAATTGGTGCGTTTTACGGTTACCGCGTTGATCATGTGGCAAGCACACAGGCCGAGATCGATGCGCTTAACACGATCGCGAAGCAAAAATCAGGTAATGCAGCAGCTGTATACCAAGCAGGCATAAAACCGGGCGACTTTTTGTTTAAAGATTTAGATGGTAATGGTATTGTAAATGTGGCAGATCAACAGGTGCTCGGCAGCGCCATCCCTAAATTTATTTATGGATTTAACTTAAGCGGCAACTATAAAAATTTTGATCTTAACCTGGTTGTATCCGGGGTAACGGTTATTCAGCTGGGCAATGCACTTAAATTTTTTACCGAGAATGCCTCAACAGGGCATAATGCTACCACAGCTATATTAAACCGGTGGCGCAAACCCGGTGATGTGGCAGCCTTGCCAAGAGCTGGACAGAGTGTTACCTCATCAGGCAACTTACGTCCATCCGACTTTTTTATCGAGAACGGCGCTTACTTGCGTGTACGCAATTTTACGCTGGGTTATACTTTTTCTAAAAACACGTTGGGATCACTTACAGGCACGGTAATTAGCAAATTCAGAGTTTTTGCAGCAGCGCAAAACCTGTTCACCATCACCGACTACAAGGGTTATGATCCTGAAGTAAGTGGCAGTGACTTTATTTTTGGCCGTGGGATAGATAACGGACAAGTACCGCAACCAAGAACCTTTATAGCAGGAATACAAGTAGGATTTTAAAAATTAATGATTAAGGTGATGAAAAAATATATGAAATATGTGCTGAGTGCGGGCTTATTACTAACCGCAGGCAGCTGTAAAAAAAATCTGGACGTACAAAATAAAAATGCCTATACCTATGATACTTATTTTGCCAGCGATAACGTATTGAACCAGGCAACCATAGCCACCTATGCAACCTTATTGCACAACGGGATGTGGGCCAGGGAATGGTATTTTATTTTTGATCTTTTAGGTTACGAAGCAAAAAATGATCAACCCCTGACCGGCGATTTGCTAAACCTGGCGCAATATAACTTTGGCAATAACCAGCCAACTTTAGATGCCATGTGGGCATCGCTATATCGCATGGTTTTTCGTGCCAATGTGTTGATTGACAGAGCTAGTGTGTGGAACCCTGTTACAGCTACAGAAATAGCTCACCAGAAACAGTACATTGCCGAAGCCAAATTTTTGCGGGCTTACGCCTATTTTAACCTGGTAAGTTTATACGGCAGGGTACCCTTGCGCGTAAGCTATGAACAGACCACCAATAATCTGGAGCAGCCAAGAGCCACTGTCGCCGAAATCTGGACCTTTGTTGAAAAGGATTTGCAGGAAGCTCAGGCCGATTTACCGGTAGCCTTTGCGAATGCCGATTTAGGGCGCGCTACCAAAGGTGCTGCCACAGCACTTTTAGGCAAGGCATACCTTTATCAGAAGAAATATGCTTTGGCCGTTTCCGAACTAATCAAACTGACACAGGCACCGTATACCTATACCTTATCAACGAATTACAATGATTTGTTTAATACCACCAATCAAAATAATAAGGAAAATATTTTCCAGATCATGAACCAGGTATGGACCGACTGGGGTATTGGTAGCCAGTATTATGTATTCGGCGGCCAGGAAATTAACGGCAAGGCAACCCACTCAGATCGGGCACAGGAATATGGTTTTAATGATTGGAGCAATGTGTTTATCACCACAACTGCTGTTAAGGCCTTTACCTATCCTAACCCGCAAACTGGTGTCTCCTACACCGATCCACGAGCGGCCTACACTTTTTATGGCGATGCGGCAAGTGGGGGGCAAACGCAATATTGCCAGCAATGTGTCGGTGGACCAGTTGCTTATCCGTTTGCGGCTAAAGGCTATCACTATTTAAAATACCAGTACTATAATTTGATAGCAGTTTATGGCGGTCCGCAAAGTGGTATAAACGGCCAGGTAATTCGTTATGCCGATGTGCTGCTATTATTGGCCGAAGCTTACATTCAGCAAGGGAATACCGGTACTGAACCACTTGACTTGATTAACCAGGTAAGGGCCAGGGTAAGCGCACCAGCGTACATAGCACTGGGCAATCAGACTAATGCGTTCAATATCCTCATGCGCGAAAGGCAACTGGAACTTACCGGCGAACAATCGCGCTATTTCGATTTGATCCGCTGGGGTATTGCCAAACAAACCATAAACGCCCAGCGACAGATTGAAGATGGTACGCAACCTTTTCAGGATAAAAATGTGCTGCTGCCCATCCCTATCTCGGAGAAAAATGCAAACCCAAATGTTGCAAAGGATATCAGCAACGACTGGAACTAAAAACACTACCTATGATTGAAGAAGACCGCCCCGATAACAGGAGCGGCCTTCTTTACGCTAAAGTGTGTTTTTGTTGGCCTGGAATTCAGACCATGTTACACGTTGGTAGGTTTTATTTTCTGGATGAACTGGGTGGGGGGAATGCCAAATTCTTTTTTAAAGGCTCTGGTGAAGTAGGACTGTGTTTGTATACCCACACGGTACATCACATCAGTAATAAAAATATCTTCATGAATCATGATTTCTTTAGCTTTTTGCAGTCGTATGGTGCGGATAAATTCACCAATAGATTGGCCGGTAATACTTTTAATTTTGTTGTACAACTTGGTTTTGCTCATGCACATCTCTGCAGAGAGGAAATCGGCATCGAGGTAGGTGTCAGTCATGTTTGCGTTAATGTAGGATAAGAGTTTGTCTATGAATTCTTTATCTCGGGTAGAATGTGCCAGTTCTCTGACCTCAATCTGGTGATCTTTAGCATAATGGTTTTTTAGCTTTTGCCGCTGCTCAAAAATATTTTTAATGGTTAAACCTAGCAGCTTAAAGTTAATGGGTTTGGAAAAGTAGTAATCGGCGCCCGATCCGATTCCTTCAATTTTCGATTCGATATTATCCTTAGCTGTCAGCAATAAAAAAGGAATATGGCTGGTTTCCAGGTCTTCCTTAGTCAGCCGGCAAAAATCAATACCATTCATCCTCGGCATCATAATGTCGCTAATGATGAGATCTGGATGTTCCTCCTTAGCTTTAATAATCCCGTCTGCACCATCTGTAGCTACCGAAATTTGGTAATAGCTGCCTAAGCTATCTTTGATCAACTCAATTATTTCGGGGTTGTCATCAACTATTAAAATGTGCTTTTTAATGGCCCCGGTATTAATCTCCTCCATTAAATCGTCAACGGCCGTGCTGCTTGCATCGGTTGTATATTGCAGGACGGGTATCACGCTTTCCAGCCGAACAGTGCTTTCATCCAGGGTTTCGTTCCAAATTTCGGAATCGTCGTAGTCATCCTTTAAACAAGGTATTTTAATAATTACTTCGGTGCCTTTTTCTTTTTCGCTGGATACGCAAATTTCACCTTTGTGCAGGGTAACCAGGCTTTTCACAAAGGCCAGGCCAATGCCCGATCCAAGATGCGATTCCGAAACCCTGTAATAACGCTCAAAAAGATGCTTTAACGAGTCCTTATCAATGCCGATCCCCGTATCGGTAACTTTAATGGCCATGCTTTTTTTCGATTGATAATCGCTTTTAATCAGCAACTCGTTTTTATAGCTGTTGATGATCATGTTTTCCGGCTCGGTTATATCCACCATTATTTTTCCTCCTGCCGGGGTGTACTTAATAGCATTGTGAATCAGGTTTAAAACTATTTTTTCCATTATTTGACGGTCAAACCATGTATCGGTTATGGTTAAGTTTTTCCTGAAAGAGAGGCTTAATTGTTTCTCGTGCGCAAGCTCGACAAACTCGTCCGTAATTTCATCAATAAACAGGTCGATGTTGCCTTTAGCTACCTTTAAGGATAAAGCCGCTGATTCCACCTTTCTGAAATCCATTAGCTCATTGATCAAATTCATCAGCCGGTTAGCATTTTTATACAGCGATGAAAAATGTCGGCCGGTTGCTATGCTCACTTCCTCTTTCATCAGTTTTTCCAATCGGCCCATGATCAGCGTAAGCGGGGTACGTAAATCATGCGATATGTTGGTGAAAAACTGAAGCTGAATTTGGTGTAACTCCTCTTTTTTCTGCTTTTCGAGTTTATCCAGCTCAAGCTGCCGTTTAAAGTTTAGGGCATAATAAATGCCTGTTATAAAAATAATGCCCATTAGAATGCGAAACCACAGGGTTTGCCAATAGGGGGGTGTAATAATAATAGTAAGGGTGGTAACTTGATTGTTCCAGATTCCATCGTTGTTTGATCCCTTAACTTTAAATACGTAAGTGCCGGGATCTATGTTGGTATAAAAGGCCTTTCGATCATGCCCAATGTAATTCCACTGTTTATCAAATCCTTCCAGTTTGTAGGCATACGAGTTATTGCTGCTGGCGGCATAATTAAGCGCTGCAAATGATAATGAAAAGGTGGACTGGTTGTGCTTTAAAACAATTTCCTTAGCAATGTTAATATCTGCTTTTAAGGGCGAGTTATATTCAAAGGGCGTAACTTTTTTATTGAAGATCTGAAACTCGGTTAAGTATACCGGTGGGATAAAGCTATTGGTAATAATGTTTTTAGGATAAAAGGAATTGAACCCGCTTATACCACCAAAAAATAGCTTGCCATCCCTGGCCCTCAAAAACGCATTAGCAGAAAACTCTTCGCCCTGCAGGCCGTCTGCCTTATTGTATTTTTTGTATGTGCCTTTATCGGGGTTAAATTTAATTAATCCGTTAATGGTTGAGATCCATAACAGGCCTTTTTCATCCTCCAGTATGCCCTTAATGAGCTCATTGGCCAGCACACCACTCTTGGTGTATAGATTAAATTGATCTTTGGTTTCATTGTATAAATAAAGGCCGGCTTGTCCTACCCAGACCCGGCCTTTGCTATCGGTATAAATTACTTCAATAATAGGGTTTTTCTCCTGCCCTAAAAAATAATGCCTGAAAGAATTTGTGGTTTCGTCAAGGCAGTTAAGTCCGGCATCGTCTGTGCCTATCCATATGTTGCCTTTTTTATCTTCATTTAATGATACAATATCGTAACCCAAAAAGCTGGTTCTGTTCTGCGGGTCCTTAGTTACCCGTGTGAACGTGTTATTGTCCGGATTATAACGGTTCAGGCCCCCGTTATAAGTACCTATCCAAATATTGCCCTTCCTATCCTTCAACAGTTTGTAAACATGGTTAGAACTAATGCTGAAATTATCCTTGGGATTGTTTAAAAGCCGTTTAAATGTTCCGGTTTTGGAGTTAAAAATATTGAGACCGCCGCCCCATGTAGCGACCAGCAAGTTGCCCTGGTTATCTTCTATAATATCAAGCACCGCATCAGAGCTAATAGAGCTGTTATCAAACGCATTATAGCGGTAATGTTTATAGGAGTTATCGGCGCGGTTGTATTTGTTAAGTCCTCCGCCATCGGTGCCAATCCAGATCGTGCCTTTACTGTCTTCATAAAACGCCTTAACATCATTATAGCTTAAGCTATTGTTATTTTCCTCGTGTTGAAAAAGTTCAAAGTTCTGTGATCTGGGCTCATATAATTTAATCCCTCCACGGTGTGTGCCGATCCACATGTTACCTTGATTGTCTTCAAAAAGTGCAGATATGGTTCGGTGCGGCAGCGTACCGGGGTTATTTAGATAGTATTCGGTATAATGATAAAAGGAACTGCTGCCGGGGGTAAGTAAATTTAAGCCACCGTTTACGCAACCGGCCCACAGATTTCCTTTTTTGTCAAAAATCAGATCAGTAACCGAGTTGCTGCCTATGCTTGATGCATCCGTTTCAATATGATAAAGATGCTTTATTTGTTTGGTTTTAGGGTTAACTACATAGATACCCGCATTTTCGGTGCCTATCCAAAAATCACCATTGGGCGCTTGCTGCATTACCCGTATCTTGGCTTTAAAATTAGGGCTCAGCAAATCTTCGTTAAAGGTATTGTTTCGGTAGTTAAATTTGTTTAAGCCCGATCCGGCCGCAATCCACAAATTATTTTCACGATCCTCAAAGATGTAATTAATGTAGTTTAATGATGCATTGGTTGCATTCTTTCTATAGCAGCTAAACTTTTTAGTTTGCCGGTTAAATAGATTCAGGCCGCCGTTATAAGTACTTATCCAAAGGTTGCCACGACGATCTTCATAAATACGGTTGATGCTGTTGTCAGATAACGATGCTGGATTATTTACCTGGTGCTTATAGGATGTAAAGGTGCCTTTCTCCCGGTCGAATAAATTTAATCCATTGGAGGTGCCAATCCACAGGTTTTTTTTCCTGTCCTCATAAATATGTCTGATGTAGTTGTCGCTGATACTGAGCTTATTATTTGCGTTATTTTTATACACTACCATTTGGTAGCCATCGTATTTATTCAACCCGTCTTTAGTGCCAAACCACATAAAGCCTTTGCTATCTTGCAATATACAATTAACGTTGCCGTTGGATAATCCGTTATCGCTGGATATATTGGTGAATTTTAAGGGGGGTACGGCACCAATACCTAAAAGCGGACACAAACATATTAAAAATAACATATGCCGTTTGGCAAAGATGCTTGCGGCTTTAAAAAGGCTCATAACAGGTTATTAATTGGTTAGTATAATGGCAGTGACAGCCATAATTCAGAGTCTAAAATACTTAAATCCTAAGAAATTACACAAATAAACGCGCTAATGATAAATAGGTCAAAAGAAATGATAAATACGACAAGTAAACGCTTCGATTTAACGATTATTTGTTTTGAGCAATAACCAAACTGCCACGGGATAGGCTCAGTGCTGGCGGTAAGGCACCGCATACAGTTCTTTACCTTTACGATCGCCTGGTCAAAAGAAACCTAAATAATTTTGGCCTCAAAGGATTAATAAATCATTTGATCAACAAGGGACGGGCGATACGGTCAATTTTGGGAGACTCAGGGAGGATTCATTTCATGTTGTGAGGTTAAATCAAAGTTAACTGCGAAATGCTTTGCTTTTTCCGTTAATCGGTCTGCAGGAATCTCCACCCAAATCCATTTCCTAACAAAAGTCAAGTGTACCCGGGAGTTTCTACAGGAACTTTGTGTATCGGGAGCAAACAGATATTTGGGGAATAACCTGGTAAGGTTTCTTATTTCCAGATGCAGTAGTTTATTGTTTCTATCTTCCGGGTTTACCATGATTATAAGTTTTAAATTCCTATTGATTACACTGCGTTTGATTTTTGGTTCATGAAATTTTAATGAGCGGTAGTCAGTCCGGCAAACTTCTTAAAGCGATCCAGTGCTGATCTGCAATTATTGATATCATGCGAGTGGAGGAACGGTTCAGGATTTGATTTCTAGTAGATCTGTGATCATTGGTTGATGCCGGTATTTGGGCTGAGAGTTAAAGAATGTCTACTTATGGTCCTTTCTGGGGATGCAATAACCTCGCGTGCAGATTTAGCGGCTTTTATGTTTACACACATAACAGATAGCAGAACATTTTACAGTACAATTGATGTCGCCTATTAAATGATCAGAAGAACCAGGTTCCGCGAAAGAAGTGGCCACATAGGTGTTAGCCCGAAGTCCGATCTAAACCTCCATCGAGCAAAGTTGAATTGGATTACGAGAGAAACCTGAACCACTATCGCCTAAATATATAAACAGGGTTAAATAATTCACTATTTTCTATTACAATTGATTTTTTCCACTAAATTAGACTCAGCTATGCTAGTTAAAACAAGCCTTACTGATACCTGCTGCTATAGTTAGTGTGATGTAGCAAACTTTTTATCCATCTGCCCGGGTTCTTGTTATTGTATTGCCCATAAAATAATCGCTGATCCCAAAACAAATGCCACTTGGCAAAAATTCTAATTAAAGTGAAACATGTCAAATATTCAACAGGCCTATACTCTTTTTGATCAATATAACCAGAGGTCTCCCGAAAGTATTACATACCAGGGCAAGACTTATCCAATTGAATATTTTTATGCATTAAAGCTTCACCAATGGGTACTAAAACTTGAACCAAATGCTAGTGAAGCCTTGCAGCTTGCCTCCAGATGTCAACATATTGGCCGTTGGGAAATCGCAAGAAAAACCTACCCCGAGGGCCGGATCGGCTATTTAAAATGGAGAAGTGATCTTTCAAAATTTCATTCAAAAAAGTGTGAAGAAATACTTCGTTCCATTGACTATAACGAAAGCATTATAAAGCGCGTCAAGGAAATCATATTGAAAAAAGGAATAAAAAATGACGCAGAGGTACAGATAATAGAAGATGCGTTGTGCCTTGTGTTTTTAGAATTCCAGTACGATGCACTCATTAAAACGCAACCGGAAGAAAAGATGATCAGCATCCTTCAGAAAACACTGGTTAAGATGAGCGACATTGGCAGACAAAACGCTCAGGGTATTAAGTTCAGTGAACTTGGGGAAATGCTCCTGCTTAAGGCTATGAATCCCAGTTAGTGCTAAACCACAGCTATGGTTATCAGTCTATTTCAAAGTTACGAGTGAGAAATATCCATTATCTCCGAAAGATATTACCTGTACCAACCTGGCCGGGAAATAGTTTGTTTGCTAGCACATCCGATAAGAAACAGTTAAACCCAAGCATGTTTGAGGTTTGGTAGCATCGAGCTTCTTAGCGTTTGATACCGTCAGTATGATCCAACCTGGCAATAATGCCCCAGCCATAGAAATAATTTGCTAGTGCTATCATTATCTCGTTTTTGCCTTTACGCAGAGGAAGTTTAATGTTGGCATTTTCTAAAGTGCATCTTCCCTCAGGACTTTTTTGCGCTGGCGTACCAAAGTAATTTTTATCAACGTATATAATTTCACCATTCAAGAAGAGCCATACCTCATCGTTAAAGCCAAAATTTAGCATTCTTTCCTGATCCTTGTCGGAATCGATTGTAGTTTTAAGCCAAGTAAGTCGTCTGACATCATTTTCTCTTAGTCCATATATTCTGGTAAGGTTAACAATTCCACGCGCTTCAGCTTTTATCGGTGACCATTTTGTATTACTATCTGGTAACTCCGAATTTGTTAGTTTTCCATACATACTTGGTAAAGAGAATTTTATTTCTTGTCCAAAAGGAAAATCTTTCGCAGGTGCTACCATCCAATCTCTTAGGTATCTTGTATCGCCAGTGGTTGCGATATAACCAGATTCGGGACTTAAGCCCTCTGTAGCATTTGGTTTTATTGTAAAATTGGCATATATAACATTTCCAGAAAGCGAAATGCCGCCAGAGTTACGTCCACCTTCCAATTCGGGAACAATGAGCGCAGGTTTGGTCATTTCATTTATATATACCCTCATCTGTTTGCCTGATATAACCAATTTTAAATGATTCCATTTATTCTGATATATAACGGCACCTGCCTGATACTCGTCGGTCAAGTCCCAGATGCTCATGCCGTCCATTAAGGCAGCATACTGCAATGTTGTTCTGGTTTCCGGTTTTACAGCACCAAAAGAACGGATATAAAAGTTCTCGCCATTTTTATGGTCTTCGGACATGCGGAAATTAATTCCCGGAAATCCGATGCCGCTAAGTTCTACATCAAATTCAATTGTACCATTGCTGAAATTGTGATTTTTTAAAAATACCTGAAATGCACTTCCATTTTTTCCTTTTATAACATTCGTATTTTTGTAGGTTGTAAATTCAGTTGTAGCGGCGTCACTTTTCCAATATTCAGCCTTCATTGGTATTTGAACTTCGCTACTTGAATCTGATTTGGTTGCTTTTATCGATTGGGCATTAATTTGGAATGAACACAAGATTCCGGATAGAAATAGAATTGATAATTTCATATTAGTCTTCATGATAAAAAGGTGGTGGTTAAAAACTAACCAATTCAATGCCAGTATTCAAATACTCGATTCTTAGAAATCAGTCCCCTTTTTAATGCTACAATGTGTTCATTTTCGAGCACTGATGTGCGGTTTCGTACGGGATTCATGCATTGGATGTGTATTTCAAGATATGAGTAAGGAATAGCTATAGAATGGTACAACCTATACCAATCTGGCAGGAAAATTTAATGAATTGTTCGTTATTATTTATAAAAAAGTACTAGGCTTGAATTGCCTGTTCTGGTTCCGTTTGATTTATTGTCCACCAAGTTAACATTGAATTTACGTGAAGTGCACTTGTCAGGATTCGAACAACCATAGGATCGAAGTTATCAAACGCCGACATTTGAATTAGTCAATAGTAAAGTAGTCGTCGGAGCCGAGCTATAGGAAGATAAAGTGATGCAATATGGGCTAAATTGTATCGCTTTTAAAATTTAACGCTCTCATCGCAATGGTAAATAAAATTAACTGAATTGCAAAATGCAACTAAAAGACTTAACTGCTAGGTGTATATTTCAAAGATATGAGTGGGGAAGAACAAGATAGTAGACACGTCATTTTGAGCCAAGCTGATACCCAATGCGGATTTGTTTGATTTTTATGGTGGGTGGCCTGTTGTACTTCCTTGTCTTTTTTCGGGCTATGATTACTTTAGTTTTCAGGACTTTGACTTTTTTTAAAGCGAAATTGCTTGTCATTTATTTTGCTATTTGACAAACTTTTGGGGAGTACCTAAAAACAAACTACTCAAGATGTTGGTGAACTGAACGCATATACCATGTGTAACAAATAAAAATAGAACTAAGTTCATTAAAAAAATCTTCGCGCTTACCTGTTTTCACAATGATTTAAGAATCTATATTTTCATTTTTGGTCTGTACTGTGATCCTTCATTGAGAATTACGAATCCAATAATATGCTTTCCACCACTCATCAATATAAATTGATGAATCTCTTCGAATAAAATATTGCCTATCTTTAAAAAAGTAACATGAAGCTTTATTTCAATCACTAAAAAACTGGTTTTTATGAAATTTTGGAATGTTTTTAGTCTATTTTGGATTATCTATTTGTTGTTTTTTGCAATCGGACTACCACTCATTCTCCATTACGCAGGAAATCATCATCTAAGCGATTATGAGATGATTCATACATCTGCCAGCGAAGCATTCGTTTTGCTTGGCCTGGGCACGGCACTTTGGTTCATCGTATTTATTTATTACATCAAGGAATTTTTGATTAATCTTCTTTTAAAAAAAAATGGTATTATTCGATTGTTGGAGCGTGGTGAAAAAAGAAAAGGGGCGGTTTCAGAAGAGTTTGAGTTTATGGACTCAAAACCGTATGAACGCCGTTTTGAAGTGGGCAATACCATTGGAATAGACGAGCAGGAGGTGAAATGGAATGCCAAAACCATAGTGCTTGCTGTGATTGGACTGCTACTATTGATTGCTTTGGCAGTAGGAATATTGGTTTATAGTTATATAAATGAAAGTCATGGCTATGGTTGGCGGTATCTGTATTTTTGGCATCCTTACATCATGATTCCCGGCTCTTTTATTTTTTATTTAAGTTTTTTATTTGGCGTTACCAATGGCCTTTTTTCAAAATTTTTGAGCAAATCCGAAAAGTAAGCGTTCGGCTGTCCGTTACAGCTCATCTCAAACTGGGGCAATGCATCAATAGGCCCAACAACCATTTTTTTGTCAAAGGCTGCTGTGATCTCGACCTCATTTAGATAATTGTCAATTACGTAATTTTCTTTTGTGACGACTTTACGGCCTTTTGATATTTCGTAGCACCTAGAAAAATCAAAAGGCCGTTCAGGGATCAGTAATTTGATTATCGCTAGCGGCTGAGAATACTAAGGCTGATATGCATTTTGGAGTAACTCACCGTTGGTGACTGGCATGTGGGTCCAGCTAAGGGTTTCTCCTTATTTTACAAAATAGGGGATTTCCCCTATTGATATTTTTGTCTTTAAAATCCACTTTCATGGCAGTATATCCCTGTCCTGAGGTCTACCCAACGGCGGGTGACTTTGTAGAACCTTTTGTTAAACTCATTCTCTCCCTATGATGAAAAAAGAAAACACAGACCTGACTTCTGTTTGGGTTTTATTTGAAAAGAATTCTGAATTAACTTACCTGGATCTCCAGCAGCGCTTGACGGACATTGAAGTCGGCACCCCACTTGAAATACTCAACGCCGCTTTGGCTTTGATTCAAGCAGATATTCAGACGATGGACAATTCATTTGCTGATGTGGTTGACCTATCCGATACTACCCGGATCGTATTTTTTAAGGAGATTCGCCCGAAATTTGTAGCACTTTGGCTGTTTTATCTGGAACGGTACCACCTGATTTTGAATAAGCCTCTTGGTGCAAAACAGGGAATAAAGTGTTTTTATGAGTCAGAATTGGAACAACTCGATTACTTTTTGAAGCGGTATGGATTTTATTACAGTTATTTTAGAAGCGGAATGAACCAAACAGACCACTTGTATTTCCTTCCGGATATAAAAATGCTTGTTACTGTCCCTGAATTACCCTTCTTGCCAGGAATGTCACGAACTTCCTGCGATTACCTTTTTGCCAGGTTCCTTGCTTGTGATTTGATAACCCAATACGTGTTGGCAAAGATCAATGATTTGGATAAACCCAATTTGGCCCCCTCTGAGGTGATAAATTTGACAAAGAAAAAAAAGGTACAAACTCAATTTGGTTTATCGGTAGATCAATTGGGGATGGCTGTCCGTGCGGCGCTGGATGCGTCAGTAATCAAGAGCAAATCCTTTCAATCTTTATGTGAGGAGCTGGCACCTCTGGTTGTGACGGCTTCAGGACAGAGCAATGTCTCTGCTGGAAGTCTGCGGAGCAATGCCTATACAGGGGAGGATGTAGATAAACATATAGTCATTCGTGCAATGGAAAAGATGATCCGTTTGATTAAGGAGTACTAGCTGATATTTCAGCCAGGGCAATTGGTCTCATCTAATTGTCTTGGCTTAATTCTCCAGATTAATTTATTCCCCCTTCGTACATTGAGATCTAAACATTATGTTTTTTTAATTTCCGGCTTGTTTGTGTCTCTTCAAATTTTTCCGTTCCTCCGGTTTTTACTGATAAAGAAAATGACCAGCAGCATCACCAGAACAATCACCAATCCTTCTACAAATGAATTTCTTTCCATGATCTGCGGTAATTGATTTATTGTTTTGCTAAAATGTCCTATTAGTAAAACAATCCAATAGCGGATAGGTTCAAGAAACATTTCAATTGCTTACTACCTTAACTGAATTAGACAGAGTCCGGTTGTTTGCCATTTTTATACTCTTTTCCTGCCTCCTTAACTCTGGTCAGTTTAGCTTTTTTCTACCTGTAGAAATTCTTGGTTTCCGGACATCTTTTTGTGGATAGATGATCCTCAAGCTGTGCTTGTTAAGTTGATATCCATCTATGATCCTACGGGCGATCTGACGGTAAAACACTTTTTTTGGGGAATCCGTTTCCATAACAATGTTGTTTCTGATCAGTTGTTTGAGGAGTTGCTTTATAACCGCATCCTCTTCCACACGGAAAGAGCTGCCAAGGTAAGGATCCCGGTAAACCAGTACCAGGCAAAGCTGGCCATCTGAATACCGATGTACCAGCTTTTGCTGGGTAAGCTCAATTTCCCTGGGACAGGCTGGCTGGTTGCAAGAGAAAGAGTTTTCAAGTATGGTCGGATCTGTAATGGTTACGGGGATCCCGCGCCTGTAATCTTTTACTTCTCCCAGTTTCAAATGATCTTCATCTGGAAAAGGAAAGCGAAAAAGGAAACCCATGTCCGCCCCGGCGTATTTTTCAGGGGGAAGGTTTCCCGGCTCCTGTTTGAGCTGACCGGATTCCAGTGCCTGGACATATTTTGGATACGAGGCATAATAGAGACTTTCGCAGGTACCCAGTTTGATGACGCTGTTTTTGTATTTTATGTATTCTCCCATAGTTGAATTCTTCTTTTAGGTTCGCAGCAGCAAAGGTCATCTGTTGCCTGGAGAATAACCTATTTAGAATTCAAGAGGGATGAGCGACCATCTCCTGGCTATTTCCTCATTTCTCTTTTGGCCACGGTTGAATCTTAGCCTAAAGTCTCACTGACGTTGTTCTGGCCGTCAATGTTAATTTTTAATATGGGGTTAATCCTCTTTAGAATTTATGCTGGGTCGTTTTCTGGTATTTATCAACCTTACTTTTGTGTGATAAGCCAGCGTAAATGCTACGCAAAAGGGTTGGCTGATCTTCAGTTAGCGAAATCTTTAGGTTAGAGGCGCTAAACTCCATAATGGTTTTTTAATGTTGTTTAAGAATGTAGGAATGAGAAGCAAGAAAAATAATAGAAACAAACGCTGTGCGGTGCGGTTAACTGCAGGGGAACAAGACCTGCTGCAGAAAAATTTTGCGGGCACAACCCACAGGAATTTTAGTGAATATGCACGGGCAATTTTACTGGGGAAACCCATGATTGCAGCCGTAAGAAACCAGTCGCTGCAAGATATTTTTGTTGAACTGGTGGCTTTAAGGCAGGGCTTAAATGATGTGGCAATTCACTTCGATCAGGCGGTTCAAAAACTGCATACCATGGCCAGCATTCCGCAATTCCAAACTTGGCTTTTAAATTATGAAATGGATCGACGAAAATTGTTGAAAAACATTGAGGAAATAAATGTATTCATCAATTCAACTGCTGAGAAATGGTTGCATTCATAAATACGATTAAATCCTTAAGTGGAAGTTTCTACTACAACGAGCTTAAGCTGTGCTCGGGGGCTGCAACCTGCCTGATGGCCGAAAATTACCCGCGCAAACTTTCTGAATTGAATCAGTCTGACCGACTGGGAATGCTGGAAAAAATGGCTGCGTTAAACCCGCGCACTAAAATAAATGGCCTGCACATCTTTTTGAACTTTGATCCGGCAAACCAGCTTAGCCCGAGTCTTTTGCAGGAGATTGCAAAATTTTATATGCAGGAGATTGGTTTTGGGAACCAGCCCTATTTGGTATATGAACATCTGGACGCGGCACATCCACACCTGCATATTTTAACCACCAATATACAGGCTGATGGTAAGCGAATTAATCTATATACGAAAGCGCCCCATTTTCAGTCGCTGCTTAAACAGATCCGGACCCGTTTTGCGCTGACTACCAGCACAGCAGTAAAGGACTCGGGTGACGCTTTGTACCCCCAGCAGCTTTCAAAACTAACCTATGGCAAATCGCCAACGTTCGGTAGTATTGCCCGCGTGTTGGAAAGCGTGCTTAATGAATATCTTTTTACCTCATTTGCAGAGTTAAATACAGTCCTGGGCTTGTATAATGTTCGGGCGGAACAGGGTAAGGAAGGATCCAGGCTGTTTAAAAATAGGGGACTAATTTATCGTTTACTCGACGGGTCAGGTAATCGGATAGGCGTGCCGGTCAAAGCCAGTTCTTTACCATTCAATCCTGGATTAAATCGCCTTGAAGAAAGATTTAAAAAGAATGTGCCGCTTAAGTTGGGCCTGGAAGGAAGAATTCTCTATGAAATAGATCTTGTGCTAGACAATGTGAAAATTCGTGATACAGCAGCATTCTCGGCATCGCTGAAAACAAAGGCAATCGATGTGGTATTTAAAGGTGATCAGGATAAGAGATTGCAAGACGTGATTTATGTTGATCACCGGAATAAGTGTGTATTCAAAGGAGTAGACTTAGCTAGTGCCTATGGTGCTGAAGGGATATTGAGCAGGTTGGGCGATAATGTTCACCGTGCTGTGGAATTTGAGAAAGTTCAGGGCGTGCATGCTGGTGACTCGCAGTATGATTTGCCTGTGGATGGTTCATCGGCGCTGGTCGATCTATCGCAAATACAGCCCCAACAAGATCATCTTTCGGTTTCTGTTGTAAAAACGAAGCGGAAACAGCGGGGAAGAAAGCGAGCGGTTAAACATTAAAGAGGAATTATGGCAATGCAAACAGGAGAGAATGAGCAGGCAATGAGAAAGATCTTGGATATGACCAGATTCATTTCTATCAGTATCCTGCTTTTACACTTTTATTATTATGGCTACTTAGCTTTTGATTTTTGGGGCTTTGTCAGTGCTTTCACTGACCGGGTAATGGTCAATATCGCGCATTCTGGGTTGTTTGACGATTTCCATAGATCCAAGCTTGTTGCTTTGGGCTTTCTGTTCATTTCTTTACTGGGGGTAAGTGGCAGAAAGGATGAAAAATTAAGTCCCAAAACCGGCCTTGCCTATTTGTTCACCGGCCTGCTGCTGTATTTTCTCAGCGCCCTGGTTCTGGCGTGCGAGCTGAGTCTGCATTGGCGGGCTACGCTGTATATCGGGTTGACTTCCATAGGGTATTTACTGATCCTGACTGGTGCGACACTATTTTCCAGGGTGATCAAAGACAAACTAAGCGGAGATATTTTCAATAGCGATCAGGAGAGCTTTCCGCAGGAAGAGCGCCTTTTGGTGAATGAGTTTTCCATTAATTTGCCCACCAGATATAAGTTGAAAGGGAAGGAGCGAAAGGGCTATATCAATGTGATCTCCCCGGCAAGGGCGACCATTGTGCTGGGCAATCCTGGTTCAGGTAAGTCGGCTTTTTGTATCCGGGAATTCATCACTCAGGCATTGGCTAAAGCTTCACCTTATTCCATGCTGGTCTACGATTTCAAATTTCCAGATCTATCATTAATTGCCTACAACCATTGGTTGAAGCATAAGGACCGTTATCAGGGTAAACCCGAATGTATTTTTATCAATTTTGATGACTTGTCGCGATGTCATCGGGGAAACGTATTTGATCCGCTGGGAATGGTTGACATCACCGACGCCTCAGAATCTGCCCGTACCATTCTGTTGGGACTGAACCGGGAGTGGCAGAAAAAGCAAGGAGATTTTTTTGTGGAGTCCCCAATTAATTTTGTGACTGCAATCATTTGGTTTTTACGTAAATACCAAAACGGCGCCTATTGTACTTTGCCACATGCCATTGAATTGATTCAGCTGGATTATGACAGTTTGTTTACGGTAATGCGTCTGGAGAAGGAAATAGAAGTTTTGATTAACCCATTTGTAAATGCCTACCTGAATGATGTCATGGAGCAACTCGAAGGGCAGATTGCTTCGGCTAAGATTGCCCTGGCCAGGTTATCATCTCCTCAGCTTTACTATGTGCTGTCCGGAAATGATTTTAGCCTGGACATCAATAATCCCGAGCATCCGAAGGTCATTTGTATGGGAAACAATCCACAGAAGATCCAGACCTACGGGGCAGTGCTTTCCTTGTACGTTAACCGCTTGCTAAAAATCATCAATCAGAAGAATAAGCTAAAATCCATGCTGATCTTCGATGAGTTTCCAACGCTGACTACCGATATCATTCCTACCATTGCGACTGGCAGGAGTAATAAAATCGGGGTGTGTCTGGGCATTCAGGATGCCAGCCAGCTGCGTAAGGATTACGGCCGGGAACAGGCCGACGTGATCATGAGTACGGTGGGCAACATCATTGCCGGGCAGGTGACCGGGGATACCGCCAAGCAGCTGAGTGAACGCATTGGTAAGATCATGCAGGACCGCCAAAGCATGTCAATTAATAGTGGAGATACTTCCATCAGCAAAAGCAAGCAACTGGAATTTGCCGTTCCGGCCTCCAGAATTGCGTCCCTTTCCAGCGGGGAATTCGTAGGTATGGTTGCCGATATCCCGGATCAAAAAATTATTTTAAAGGCCTTTCATGGCAAGATACAGAATGATTTCGATGCCCTGAATAAGGAAGAGAAGGCTTATGTCCCTATCCCTGTGATCAGAACGGTCAATTCTAGTATGGTCCAAAAGAATTATCTGCAGATCAAACAGGAGGTGCAGGACATTGTCCGGTCCGAGGTACAGCGAATGATGGGTGATCCTGCACTTGCCCACTTGGTGATTCGCAAGAACTAGCCCGGCAAATCCGGACATCTGTATTTGTTTTAGCGCTATTCTCAAATACTCCCTGCAATCTGCAGTGTTAGTTAATCTTGAAAACGGCCAGGATAATGACAAACAGGAATATCGCCAGCTGCAGCAGATAGAAAATATTCAACCGAAATGAAGCGTCTTTCACCATTTGATCCGTAGGGGCGGTGCTTTGCTTTACACCCTTCTTTAACTTTTCGAGCTGCCTATTTCCAACCAGGAAGCCGTTGAGTACAAGTACCAGAATAAGAGCTAGTTTAATTTTGAACCACAATTGATGCATGAAAACACCATGGGTAACCGCCATCAGACCTACACCGGAAACCAGTAGTAAACTGCCGCCTATTGCTAAAACTATCGCAAGCCTCGACATCAGGTTTAGCAGGCTGTCGGAGGGTTTGCCCTGGGTTTTAAACTGGCTGGAAAAAGTACGGAAGGTAACATAATCCGCAACGGTGGTTCCTGCTAGCAGCGTGAGGCCGCTGAGATGCATGATGAGTAAGCCCTGCATTAAAATTAGTGTATTCATATCAGATTGTTGCTTTTTGTTTAGCACTGAACAGTAAAAAGCTGGTTAAGGCCATGTAGACTGCTGTTAAGCCATGGATTAGCATATGCGGAACATCCAGTCCATTGGTCAACAAGACCAGTAGGCAGTCTGTTGCAGGGATAATGATGGCGACAGTAAAAACATAAGCGGTTGCTACCCTCATGCGTAATAAAAGTAATGGCAGAAGTACTATCCCCGAAAAGATATCGCGGATTCCTTTTATTCTTCCAAAAACGAGGTCCTGAGTGTTGGAAAAAGGGATGCCAAATGCCTGTGCGGCGGTCTGGGGAATGGCAATAAACCGGATGCCTACAAAGATAATGCCCAGGGCAATCAGCATGGTCATCCAGTAGGATACTGAGCGGATACCCCAGCTGGTGATTTCATTTTTTGTTTTCATGTTATTTAGTATTTAATAACACAAAGTTCACCAATGAAATGGCTGGGTTCATTCACCCAGGTTAATTAATGCTACTCCACCATACGTTTTCGAATTCGGCTTAAAGACGGTGGTTTGATGCCTATATAGGAGGCAATATAATATTGCGGTATGCGCTGCCCGATATCCTGGAACCTGGAAAGAAACTGCTGATAGCGTAGCTCCGCAGGATCATTGTAGAGTGAGGTAATCTGGTTGATCACATTCACAAAAACATATTCAATGGCCAGTCTCCCAAATCGTTCGCCATGCTCTACTTGCTGATAAAACAACTGCATATTGGCATGGCTAATGGTATAAACAGTGGTTTCTTCCAATGCTTGTATGTTCGTTAATGATGGCTGCTGTGGTAAAAAGCTGGGGTAGTCACAAACAAATTCCCCCTCCTTGTTAAAATAACCGGTTTGCTCTTCCCCGTCCTTATTGTTGTAGTAACGCACCAGTCCCTTTTCAATGAAAATAATATTTCTGCAGACATTGCCGGCTTCCAGTAAATGTTCGCCTTTTTTCAGTTTTCGCTCGCGAAATAGTTTTCGTATAATTTCCTCATCGGTTGATGAAAGTGGAATATAATTTTGAATGGTTTTGATCAGTAAGTCCATAAACAAATATAACCAACTGAGGAATTTATTGTGTGATCAAAAGATAACCATTAATTCATTTGAAGGGGGATATACATTTGTCTCGCGTAAATATAAATGAGCGGCATTTCCAAACCATATCCATGATTTCTTTGTATATCTCATCAAACACTTTCCCTTTATGTTTTTACCATAGGGCTGAGAATTTTATTTCAACATTTTTTAACAATTGAATACATAAGTCTTTGTCATCTGCAGTGAACCCGTTCATGATCAGGATTGCATTTTTTTTAGTCCGGTAATATCATACTCGGATACGTGTTCTCCTTTAGCCGTGAGTTCAATTCTTTTGGAGTGCTTGTCTTCTTTATCTGCGTACTCTTTAATTCATCCTCGTTTATTCATTCGGTTTAACATGTCTGTGCACCGTTGTGATTTAGGTAAAGGAATGGTATTTTTACCATTGAGTTAAACGTAAAATAGTTTATGAGTTATAATGAACGATTAGCGAACCGTGTCCGCGAGTTACTTGAAGATCGGGATGACGTGACAGAAAAAGCAATGTTTAGCGGGATTTGCTTTATGGTTGATGAAAAGATGTGTATATGTGTAACCAGTTCAGGTTTATTATGCCGCATTGGAGCAAGCAAAGCAGAGGAAAAATTGGAAGATAGCAATTGCAGGCAGATGATCAACAATGGACGAACCATGAAAGACTTTGTGTATGTAGATGATACTGATGTAGAGAAGCAGCAGGAGCTGAGGCATTGGCTGAGTCTCTGCCTGGAGTTTAATCCGCTGGCCAAATCCTCCAAAAAGAAAAAATAGGTCCGGTATAAATTAGTTGAGTGGATATTTAAATTAAAGCAAAAGCGCCTGTTCAATTAATGAGCAGGCGCTTTTGCTTAGGTAGTGAACTTATTTTTTTATTGCGTCTTCACAGCGGTATCGATAGCAGCTGAATCAGTTACAGTAGTGTCCATTGTGGTCATAGAAGTATCAGTCATTGTAGAATCTGTAGCATCTGCTTTTTTTTCTGAAGTACAAGCGGCAACTGATAAAGATATTGCTAAAGCTAAAAAGCCAAATTTGAATAGGGTTTTCATAATAATTTTGTTTTAGATACAAGTTTTGTTCATTAATTAATACCCTTGCCCTAAAAAGGTAACCCATTTAAATAAATTATGGGGCTATTATCGTGAAAAGATAGACCGCAAATATGACCAGTAAAACCACTCCCTGTAAGATATTAGTTTTGCCCGTAGCCAGCGAAAGCATGATTGTAAACTGTGCCAGCAAGAGTAATACGGTAGCCTTCATGTCAATTCCTAAAGTAATGGTCATTCCTGTTACCATGGATACGATTGCCACAGCCGGAATGGTTAAACCGATACTGGCCAGTGCAGATCCTAACGCCAGGTTAAGACTTGTTTGTAAACGGTTCTTTCTGGCTGCGCGATAGGCTGCAAGCCCCTCTGGCAGTAACACTACTGCGGCAATGATGACCCCTACCAATGACTTTGGTGCTCCAAAGTTGATGACCGCATTTTCTATATCGGGTGCCAGAGCCTTTGCGAGCAATACTACAATACCCAGGCATAAAAGCAATAAGAAAGTACTTAAAAGAGCAACTTTATTGGTTGGCGGTTCAGCGTGCACCTCTTCGTCGCCATCTGCATCGGGAGGTAAAAAGAAATCGCGATGCCTGATGGTTTGAACCATTACAAAAGCACCATACAACACCAGACATACCACAGCTACAAAAATGAGTTGGATAGGGGTGTATTCAGGACCTGCCTTGCTTGTGGTATAATTTGGAAGAATCAGCGTGAGTACCAGTATTGCTGTAAGGGTAACCACAGCCGCACTTACCCCTGGTAAACTAAACACCTGTTCTTTAAACTTGGCTCCCCCTACAAGTAGGCACAGACCAATAATTCCAGTTAAAATAATCATTACAGCGGCCAGAACCGTATCGCGGGCAAGTGCCGCGGTATCGGGGCCACCTGTTAACATTAAAGAAACGATCAGCGCAACCTCGATAACGGTAATGGCCAGTGCAAGCAGCAAAGTGCCGAAGGGTTCACCAACCCGATGAGCAACAACCTCAGCATGATGGACTGCGGCAAGTACTGCGGCAATGAGTACGGCTGCAAGAAAGAATGTATAGAAAATCCCCAGATCCAATGAACTGCCAAAATAGGCTAGCCAGGCAACGATTGGAGATAAGATGGTCCATAAAGGTACTGGTAGTTTTTTGTGCATAAATTTCGGATTAAGTAAGATACTGAATTAAAAATTTAAGACAACAATTATTGTGCTGGAAACGATAAAAAGAATGTTGTGGTTCAGAAATTTTACACTTTTAGCGTATAAATCTCAATTCTTCTTAGTTAATGTTCCTATAGTTTAAATAAAAAATTGCGGATGTTATGATTTATTGCTTTATTTGTATATTAATTCTATAGATTTAATATACTATTTAATCATGAACGCAATTTTACTTCAAAACAAGTCGCTCAGTACTTCTAAATCTGATCATTATTTTCCAATGGTGAGGCTTCAATCAGCATCATTATTTTCGGGCAACTTCTCCAAGTGTTGCCGTTGTTGTTAGGGGATTTCGCCTGATTGTTTAGGCAGATTTTCGATCACCTTTAAATTTTTAGATTCCACAATTATGCCACTCAAAGAGGAGGTAAGGGGACTCGCATGTCATTACTTTTTTAAACTTTTAAAATGAAGCATTTATATAAAAGAAGCGCATACCTGCTCATTTGTGTATTATGGGCACATGTTGCAGCCGCACAGGTAGGTGCACCAACAATTAAATCAAAATTAAATGGTATTGTGTTAGATGCCACAACAAAACAACCCCTTCCGGGTGCTGTAATAAAAATAAAAGGGACTACTCATTCTGTTGCCGCAGATGAGAATGGTAAATTCAGTTTTGTAACCGGACAAACCTTTCCGTACACACTTGTAGTAAGTTTTATTGGGTTTGTACAACAGGAAATTACTGCTAAAGGGAGCCCTGTAGAAATCCTTTTAAAAGAAAACCTTAGTGAACTAAATGAAATAGTAGTTACGGGTTACAGTTCTCAGGAACGTAAATATATAGCAAGCTCGATTACCAGTGTTAGTGGGAGTGTTGTCCAGGATCAGCCATCGGGAGGATTTAATCAGCTGTTACAAGGGAAAGCTACAGGCGTACAGGTGTCTTCAAATTCTGGCGTACCCGGTGGTGGTATTACCTTTAGAGTTCGGGGAAACAATTCGATCAATGCTTCTGTAGATCCACTTTATATAATTGATGGCGTATTTATAAGTAATTCTGATCCTATCTCCGCAGGATTAGGTAACCAGCAGGCTTCCAATCCAATCGCTGATTTGAATCCATCTGATATAGAAGACATACAAATTCTAAAGGATGCGAATGCAACAGCAATATATGGTTCATTAGGGGCAAATGGAGTAATTATTGTAACAACCAAAAGAGGAAAGCGAAACACTAGTGCAAAGATAAATTTAAATTCTTTTCAGGGATGGTCGACTGCTATCAATAAGTTTGAAGTAGCTACAGGGCCGGAAGTAGCCTTGTTGACTAATGAATCCAGAATTAATACCGCTATTGATAAAGGCGAAGATCTTTCTGCAGTGGTTTTGCCTTTTCCGAATCCAGAAACCCAACCGACATATGATAGGATCAGTGGTCTGTTTCGTACTGCCCGTACCTCAAATTACGAGGTATCTACACAAGGGGGTACAGATAAAAGCACTTATTATGTTGGGCTTGGTTACTTAGATCAGGAATCCATAGTAAAACCATCAGACTATACCCGTTATTCGGCCAGGTTAAACTATGATAATTATTTAACCGACAGATTAAAGATTGGTACCAGTATTAACTTTACCAGATCAAACAGGAACTTGAGCGGAAGTGACAACAATCCTCAAGGAGTTATCAATTCGGCATTATTTCCGAGATCATACCTTCCAATATTTAAAGAGGATGGTACATATGCCAGGTATGGTAGCTTTGACAATCATCTTGCATTAATAGAAAACCTCGATAGTAAAGCGGTAGGGTGGCGTACTATTGGCAATGTTTATGGTGAGTATTCAATAGTTCCAGGACTTAAATTACGCAGTAGCTGGAGTTTAGATAATAGCAGTGAATATGACAACAGCTATTCTAGTACACTAATCAGTGCAGGTATTGCCGCTAATGGTTCAGCTTCATCAACAGAAACAAAGAACCTTGTTTTAACTAATGAGCAGGTATTGAATTTTGTGAAATCTTTTGGTGAAGATGGTAAGCACAATATTAATGCATTGGTTGGTAATACCATAAATACGGTATTAAATGAAAGCACAGCTGCTACCGGAACTGGTTTTGCGGCAAACAGCCTTCGTTCTGTCTCTGTTGCAGCAACTCGCTCCGGTACTTCTTCCAGAGCTGAATCCAAACTGTTATCTTTCTTTAGTAAGGTAAGTTATACCTATAATGGGAAGTATACAATTGATGGAAGTATCCGTGCCGATGGATCTTCAAAATTCGGGATAAACAAACGTTGGGGATATTTCCCCTCTGGAGGTGTAGCATGGCGTGCTGGGCAGGAAGATTTTATTAAAAATCTGAATGTATTTGATGAATTAAAACTTAGGGCCAGTCTTGGGCTTTCTGGAAATCAAAACGGAATTGGCTCCTATGCAGCACAAGGTTTATGGTCGTCAGGAGCAAATTACCTGGAGCAACCCGGAATATCCCCTTCGCAACTTGCTAATCCAGACCTTACCTGGGAAACTACTCGTCAGTTTAATGTTGGAGCCGAGTTCGGGTTTTTCAAGAACAGGCTAAGCATTGTGGCAGATTACTATAATAAATATACCTATGATTTGTTATTAAACGTTCCTGTTCCTTACCGCTCAGGCTTTGCCAGCTACCTGCAAAATTATGGTTCGGTACGTAATAAAGGATTTGAATTGGGCATCAATTCCACGAATGTGGCATCAACAGATTTTAAATGGACAACCAATTTTAATATCTCTTTTAACAATAATAAGATCGAAAAACTTGCTTCAGATATCAGCTTAGGCGCTTCGGGCAGAAATATTTCAATTCTAAGACAAGGTCATTCGGTTAATTCCTTCCAGTTGTACAAACAGTTATACGTTGATCCTAAAACGGGTAATGCCGTTTATGAAGATGTAAATAAGGATGGTCTGATCACTTCTGCCGATAGACAAATAGTAGGCAATGCATTGCCAAAATATACCGGAGGTTTAACCAATAATTTAAGCTATAAGAGCTTCGATCTGAGCTTCTTCGTTTATTTTCAGCAAGGTAACAAGATTATGAATATGAATGATTTCTTCATGGTTCATGGAGGAACTCAGGCTAATATTGGCTTTTTACCGCGTCAGTTAGATCGCTGGCAAAAGGAAGGGGATATCACTGATATTCCAAGATTGACTACATACAGTTCGAATCCTACTGAAAATGGAGGTGCAGCCAATAATTATGGCGGGAATGTAGCAAGCTTAAGTTCCAGGTATCTTGAAGATGGTTCGTTCATCAGATTAAAAACCCTGACCCTGGGATATACTTTGCCAGTTGCGGTTTTGAAAAAGATTAACATAAGCAGGATCAGATTATATGCTCAGGCTACCAATCTTTTAACCTTTACCAATTATGGCGGTCTGGATCCTGAAGTAAGTTCTCAAAGTAATAACCAGAATACGGCAGGTTATGATTGGGCAACTGTCCCTCAGCCCCGCACTTTCCAGATCGGTGCCAACGTAACCTTTTAATGATTAAAATCTAGAAAAAATGAAAGCAACATATATCAAAAATACAGTCCTCATTGCTGTTATTTTCTTTTTAGCATCTTGCAAAAAATACCTGGAAGAAGTACCAAATAACTCTTTGCCAACAGAAAGTTCTATTACTGATGTAAGCACCGCGCGTGCAGCCGTAATTGGTACATATGATCGTCTTCAGGGATACTATGCCTCGAACTACCCAACGCTAGGTACCATCACCACAGACAATGTTATCTTTAATGGAACCTTAAGTGAATACCTCCAGTTAGATCAAAATGCAGTTCCTACAGATAATGTAATTACGGTAGCGGCTTATCAGAATATTTATAAAACAATAAATTCTGCTAATAGTGTAATTACGTACGTGCCGGGGGTAGCAGACCCATTGCTGACCGCTGCAGAAAAGAATAAAATTCTTGGAGAGGCTTACTTTATTCGCGCATTGTCTTTCTTTGATCTTGCAAGAGGCTGGGGTGGCATTCAGCTCCAATTAAAGCCAACTACAGATCTTACCGTTTTGAAAGGCATTAAGCGTAGTACGCTGGATCAAACTTATGATCAGGTTTTAGCAGATCTGGTTAAAGCTGAAGAGCTTCTTCCGGAGGATGCGACAACCCGTAACCGGGCACAAAAAAGTACTGCAAGAGCACTTAGAGCCAGACTCCATTTATATAGGAAACAATGGGCCGATGCAGAGAAGTATGCTACGCTGGTTATAGATAATACGAAGTATTCTTTGGTAAAACCATATAAGTCGTTTTTTACAGCACCTTTTCAAAGTGCCGAGTCGGTATTTGAGCTTGCTTACTCAGTTAACGACCGGAATAGCTACTGGAATTTATGGTATCCAAGTTCGGCCGGAGGACAGTTTACTTTAAAGCCTTCGGATGCATTAGTGGCAAAATTAAATAATCCGGCAATAGGCGGTACCCGCAACGCCTTAATAGCTGGTAGCGGGGCTACGGTATATGGCGTGTTGTATAATACAACATCTACAAGTACTGATCCATCATATTTAATTCGAATTGCAGAATTGTATCTGATACGTGCCGAAGCAAGGGCACAGCAAAATAATTTGACAGGGGCAGCCGGAGATTTAAATGCGATAAGAAAAAGAGCTGATGTACCAGAAACGACAGCGGTAACCCAAGCAGATCTTATTAAAGCTATCGAAGACGAAAATGGGATTGAGTTTGCTTTTGAAGCTCATCGATGGTTTGATCTGGTAAGAACCGAAAGGGCAGGAGTAGTATTGGGTTTAACCAATAAGAACTACTGGTTGTTTCCAATTCCGTATTCTGATGTTTTATCAGACCCAGATGTAACACAAAATCCAGGATATTAATTAATCTATTAACTTAAATAATGATGAAAATAATCTATAAATCCAGTAAGATATTGATCGTATTTTTAATGCTGCTGGTTCAACACACATTTGCCCAAAATAATTATTACTTTCCTAAAGCAACTGCTTTAGATGCTAAAGTACCTAGTCCGGAACAATACCTTGGCTATCCGATTGGATCTTACTTTACCAGATATGAAAGGGTGGTCGATTATTTCAGAGAACTGGCAAAAATAAGTGATCGTGTTCATGTTGAATCTATAGGTAAAACATATGAACAAAGAGAGCAAATTATAGTAACTATAACTTCTCCGGCAAACTATACTAATCTGGAACAAATAAGGCAGGATCACCTGAACCAGGTAGATCCTTMAAAACCTGCGCTAAGTAGTAATGCACCTGTGATAGTGCATCTAGGTTATGGTGTACATGGTAACGAGACTTCTAGTACGGAGGTAAGCTTACTTGCCGGATATTATTTAGCGGCAAGCCAGGATGCAGAAACGAAAAAATGGTTAGATGAATCGGTTATTTTTATAGATCCGGCATTGAATCCAGATGGAAGAGACAGGGCCGCAAATTGGCACAATGCTTATCACTCGTTTCCAGCTGTTGGCGATCCAATAGATAAGGAACATCAAGAAGCATGGCCAAATGGGCGTACCAATCATTATTTTACAGATTTAAACAGAGATTGGTTAAATCTTGTTCAGATTGAGAGCCGCAATCGCCTTGTGTTTTTTCATAAATGGTATCCGAATGTTCAAATTGATTTTCATGAACAGGGAACAAACGCAACTTATTATTTTGAACCAAGTCCGAAGCGCCACGAGAGCCCGGTAATACCCCAATTTATTTACGATTTTAATGTTGTTTTAGCTAAATACCATGCTAAAGCTTTAGATGATATTGGGTCGTTCTACTTTACCAAAGAAAATTATGATAATCTTTCGCCAATTTATGGTTCTACATATCCTAAATTCTTTGGTTCTGTTGCAGCTACATTTGAGCAGGCAAGCTCCAGGGGGATCTTACAGGAGTCGAGCAACGGCCCACTTACTTTTGCTTTCACTATCAGAAATCATCTGGCCACAAGTTTTTCAACAATAAGAGGTTCTGTTGCGGAGAAAGCGGGCCTATTTAAAGTTCAAAAGGATTTTTTTAAGTATGCGCTGGAGCAAGGACAGAAAAATCCGGCAAAGACATTTGTTTTTGGTGATAGTAAGGATGTTAATTTAACTCAAAAGTTTTTAGGCCTGTTGCTGCAGCATCATATCAATGTTTATGAACTCTCCGATAACACCACTCATGATGGCAAAACATTTGAAAAAGGAAAGGCTTATGTGGTGCCATCAGCCCAACCAAATTTCTTACTGGTACACTCTATTTTTGAAGAGAACGTTTTAAAAGACAGTATTTTTTATGACAATACAGGATGGAGCATTATTCATGCTTATGGTTTAAAATATGCTAAACTAAATGTGGCAATTGCAAAAGGTAATCAGGTTACTGCTTTAATCCCTGGCAAGGGTGCTGTTGAAGGCGGAAAGTCTCCTTATGCTTACTTGATTAACTACAGCGATTACAATGCTAGCAAAGCACTTTATCAATTGCAGCTGAAAAATGTGCTCGTTAAAACAGCCTTTAAAGGTTTTTCTGCAAATACTCCTTCTGGTAAGCGGGCATTTGGAAATGGGTCGTTAGTTGTTCCGGTAGTAGGGCAAACTCTTTCAGCTGATTCTCTGTATAGTGCATTACAGACTGTAGCTGCAGAAACTAATATCAACATTTTATCTGTTACAAGTGGATTTAGTGCAGAAGGGATAGATCTTGGTAGCAGCAATATTAAAGCAGTAAGAAAACCGGAAGTAGCTTTAGCTTTTGGGCAAGGGGTAACTTCATCTGAAGCCGGACAGGTATGGTTCCTGCTTAATCAACAACTTAATTTGCCGGTTACTAAAATTGATCTGGCTAGTTTTTCAAGAGCATCTTTAGGTCGTTATAATACCTTGGTTTTACCCGGTGGTAATTATAGTGCATGGGACAAAGAAACAGTAGGTAAGATCAAGGCATGGGTAAATGAAGGAGGAACATTAATTACTTTTCAAAATGCAACAGCATGGGCTGTACAGAATGAAATTGTAAAAGAAAGATTATCAGAAACAGAGGCTTTCACAAGAAGAGGAGAAACTCCTTTGGTATCATCTCAGGCAATAGTAAAAGAGAAGGCGCCGGCGGGAGGGGCTAAAGATGCTCCTGCCAAACCAGAAGTAGAAAGGCTTGATTATGCCAGACAAGAAGATGTAGAGGGATCGAGACGAATTAACGGTGCAATTTTTCAGGCAGATCTTGATATTTCACATCCGATAGCATTTGGTATAACTGATAGAAAGTTATTCATCAATAAAAATGGACCTACCTTGTTACTACCTAGCGCAAACAAATATGCTACAGTGGCCCAGTACACCAGTAAGCCCTTTATTAATGGGTATTCATCAAAAACAAATATTGGTAAAGTAGCCAATTCTGCGGCCATTATTGCCACGGCAAGTGGAAGCGGTGAAGTGGTTTTGTTTGCTGATGACCCAACTTATCGTGGCTATTGGCTAGGAACAAGCAGGCTGTTTTTAAATGCAGTTTTCTTTGCTAATCTTCTAAATGGAGGGTATAGATAATAAAAACAGAAAATATTTTTTATTTGATGTCCTATTTCTGAAATCTCAATTGTCATAGCGGTATAAAACAACTATTGTATTACAATTTAGATCAAAAGAAAATGGAACAAAGAATCAATTTATTCGCAAAAGGACAGAATGCTATAAAAGCAATGTATGGTTTAGGGAGTTATCTTGCTAAATCTCCGGTTGAAAAGAAACTTTTAAACTTGATTTATTTTAGGGTATCTCAAATTAATGGATGTGCATTTTGCTTGGATATGCATTCAAAAGATTTGCGCATAGAAGGTGAAACCGAGCAACGACTGTATGTGTTGAATGCATGGCGTGATGCTCCGCTGTATACCGCGCGTGAGCGTGCTGCATTGGCGTGGGCCGAGGCAGTAACAAGGATAACAGGAGGTGATGTTTCTGATGAAGTATATAATGAAGCAATACAGCAGTTTACTGAAGAGGAACTGATAGACTTGACAATAGCAGTAAATACAATTAACAGTTACAATCGCCTTAATATTGCTTTTCGTACTCCGGCAGGAGATTATCAGCCAGGTGCATTTGCTGTAAAAGGGTAATAATTTGTATTTTCTAATTAAACAGGCAATCCCCAGTTGATAAAGGATTGCCTGTTTTTGTCAAAATTTCATTAATTATTTCACTGTCACTTGTTTTAGAAATACCGAGGTAAACTTGCCGATAGTATGAACTTTTTTGTACACGCAACGCTGGCTAGTTTTGATTAAACCGGAATGCCCTTAGCTTCTGCTGGTTAATTCCAATTAGTAGCGTATTGTTTATGGTAAGGGTACTTCTTACATCGCCTTTTAGACTAAGACCACTTTGCAGTTCAGGAACATATTTAAATGTGCCTTTTCCATTGCCTTTTAGCACTACACCGTGGTTGGCATCATATTTTCCAAAGCGAATGCGAGACTGGTTGATATTACCACATAAAAGCAAGTCTTTATTCCCGTCGCCGTCGTAGTCTAGGCAGGTGATGGTATAAACCGGGGCGAACTGTGCCTGTAGTGGCAATTGTTTCTCTTTGAATCTTCCATCACTGGTGTTTTCAAAATATACCGTTTTGAGGTAATTGGCCTTTAAAATCTTTGAACCCTTGAGCTCTTCTGCAGTGAAAACTTCATTTAGACCTGCATCGGCATAACTTTTATAATCAGGGAAGCGTGTTCGCATGATGCTCATTTGATCGAGAATCTCGTCGCGGGTCAGGTAAGGATAACTTTTGCCCATAATGTAGAAGCATAGGATCGGGTCCATGGCTCCGTTATCGTCAAAGTCTTTGTAGACCATCTCTGCCGGTTCGTCGTCGCTTACCCGGCACTGGCTGTTAAGTCCAAGATTGCCAACTACAAGGTCCGGCCTGCCATCGCCATTAAGATCTTCAACCTTCAGGGTGTTCCACCAACCGCTGTATTGTTTGTCAAAATATTTATCTGTCCTGTTCTTTAGCTTACCATTATCATTGATGAATGCGGTGACCGGCATCCAGTCGCCTATTACTATAAGGTCTTGTATCTTATCGTTATTTAGGTCTAGAACACCAGCATCCGTAACCATACCAATGTACTCCAAATCAGGTGCAATTTTTCTAATCTGATTAGAAAAGTGACCCTTTCCATCGTTAATCAGCAAAAAGCTCCTTGGTGTTTCAGGATATTTGGAGGTCGTGCTACGGCCCCCCACAAACAGATCCGGCCTGCCATCGCCGTTAAAATCGCCCACTCTTGCACAACTCTTGCTCACGTGCATTTCTGGAAGTGAATTGATTGATTTAGTAAAATTGCCTTTGCCATCATTGATATAAAGTTTGTCCTGAAATAGCGGGTCATTGTCTTTAAAGCTCCCATACCCTCCACTTACTACATACAAATCTGGGTGACTATCTCCATTAGCATCAAAGAATATGGCATCTGTGCATTCACTTGCCGTATCGGCTAGAAAGGGTTTTTGGTTCTTCATGAATTTCCCTCCTTTTTGCTGGATGAATAATGCGCTGGCTTGATTGATGTCGCCGCCAACGAATATATCACTTAGCCCATCACCATTCACGTCGCCCTTGGCCATACATGGTCCGGTGAAGGACTGTGCATTGACAAGGAGGGGCTGACGCTTATAATCATTAATTTCATTCTTAACCTGTGCAGATGCAATTGGTGAAGGTATTTCGGTGAACAAGGGTTTTGATGGCTTTGGTCTCTGGTAAGTGTCTTTGGCATCGCTTTCTATAAGTACCAGCTGTTTGTTTGCTACAACATTGGTGAGGACTTGGTACTTTCCGCTAAGCCATACGATTCTGACTGAATCAACCATTTTTTCTTTGCCCAAACCAAAATGCAGGTTTTGAGATACGCTGGACAAGTAACCTTTGGATGGCATCTGCTCTAGGCATTGCTGGCGTCCTTTATTAAATATAGTTACTAAAGCACCAAGACCACTGGTATTTTTACCTGAACCTTTTAGCTTTACTTTTAAGTAGTGCATTGTGGGGCTACCCTGGTTTCGATAGAGGAAAGCTGCCTTATTGATGTTATTGACTATAATATCTAGATCTCCATCATTATCGAGGTCACTGTATGCTGCACCATTACTGTTCGATGGTATATTTATTCCCCAGTCAAATCCTTTATTGGTAAAGGTAAGGTCACCATTATTTTTATAGATATAATTCTTTACATCGGAAGAAGGTACTTTCTTAAGTAAAGYGATCAAATCCTTTGCTTCAACCTGACCATTGAGGCTTCTCATATAGTTCTCATTGTATTTAAGCACGTCCATATTAGTGAAATCGCGCATAAAACCATTGGTTATAAAAAGATCCTTCCAGCCATCATTATCATAATCAGCAAACAAGGGCGCCCAGCTCCAGTCTGTATTGGAGATGCCCGCCAGCTGTCCCACTTCACTGAAGGTGCCGTTGCCGTTATTTATATGAAGCATATTCCGCATATATTGATAATAAAAACCGTTACGTAAATTGATGTTAAATACTTCATAGTTATCCAGTCCCGATAATAACTTTTGGCGTTTATTGTCTTCAGGAAGCATATCGAGCGTGAATATATCTTGAAGGCCATCGTTATTGACATCACTAATGTTGTTACCCATAGAAAACAATGAAATGTGATCCAGGTTGTTCTGCAGTTTATCTGTAAATGTTCCATTTCCGTTGTTGAGGTACATTCGGTCAGGAATGGCATAGTCATTGGACAGGTATATATCAGGCCATCCGTCGCCATTGATGTCACCAACACCCCCGCCAAGACCATACGATAAAGTAGACATATTTATTCCCGCTTGCTTGGTTACATCTTTGAAATGTCCATTTTCATTTTTGAGCAGTTTAGAGCTCGCAAGCGGATCATCCTGTTTTTTTAATTCTTCGATCGTAATGTCATCCAGATTACTAAGTACCTTAATATTATCATTTACAAGAAAGAGATCCAGATCGCCATCACGGTCATAATCAAAGAAGACTGATTGTGTACTGTAGGATGGATCAGCCAATCCGTAAGCTTCGGCTTCATCTTTAAATGTAGGTATGCTGTCTTTGTTTAATCCCTGGTTAATAAAGAGCTGGTTTTTTGAGTCCGGACCCGCTTCTCTGCCCGCATAACATACATAAATATCCATGTACCCGTCACCGTTTACATCTACCATGTTGACTCCGGTTTTCCATCCCGGGGTTCGTCCAGCTACGCCTGAAATTTCAGTAATATCGGCAAACCGCATGTTACCGAGATTGCGATAAAGCTTGTCTCCGGTCATATTGCCAGAGAAGTAAATGTCATCTAATCCGTCATTGTTGAGGTCGCCAACAGCTACACCACCACCGCTGTAGAAACCCTGATAGAAGCCKACGATTTTTTTTTCAAGATCTTCTTTGAGCACATTGTTAAACATGACATTGGTATTGGAAGAATCGAGTAGGATAAAGAGCGGGTTTTCAGCAACAGAGATTGTATTGTCTTTTTTTGATCCAGTACAGGAAAACAGAAGAAAAAGAATTACAATTTGGATATAGAATTTTGGCATAAAGCTTTAATTTATTTGGTTAGTGGCTGAGCTCAATATTTGTCAAAAACACATTACATTGTAATATTTTTGAGACTTTAAAATAAATATATAGGTTATTCTTGATTATATCTCAATTAATTTTTTCAAGCAGAAATTCCGATAAGAAAAGCCTTTCATCTGCTGCCTTCAAAAATTTCCTTTAAAATCTTGCTGGTAAAAACAACATTAATTATATCACTGATAGCTACTTAAAAGAGACGGGGCGGATCTGAATTTGAAAAACTTCTTTATATTCACTGTTTAACACACAACTGATGACAGCCTTTAAATTAGCCAGTAGTATGCTCCTTGGGGGGTGGTTTGTTTTGCTCTCTCCCTATGTAAAATCTCAATCACTAAAAATAGGTGTGTTTGACTTAGGATATACCTTAGAAAAAGATCTAAGTAACGCTGAAGATGTAAAAACAGCTTGGGATGATGTGCATACAGTTTCAACACTGCAAGGAATAGTGAACCGCAAATCGCCAAGACTGTATATTTACTTGGTAAAGAATGGGTCAATAGACATTGACAGGTACTGGTGGAATAAATATCGCCAAAAAGACAAATGGTTAAACAGTAGAGATACTGTGGTTTATAAGGATGTTATTAGTTTAGTTAAAGCATACCGGTCAGCGATTAAAGGCGTGGTGGTTTATGATCCAACTGTAGCAGCAACCAGTAATGTTGCCTCTTCTGTTGCGGGGCAAGAAGATGTAATTGCCATTCGTTACGATCCTGCTAAAAATAGTTTATACACACAACTTGTATTACAAGGCCCTAAATTACCTGTTAAGGTCTGGTTATTAAATAAAAATGGATCGTCGTTATTTACAGGATCAGGTAATATTCCCGGAACTAAGCGCTTATCCACAGGTTCGGCAAAAAATGATGCTTACTTGTGGTTTATGGAGAAATATACAAAGGCTGGCAAAACCAATACAAAGTATGGGGCATATTATGTAGATCAGCAGTGGATGAAGAATCCGCATGCTGCCGGACCAAACCATCATACGCTTACCAATCATGATTTTTTTGTGAGTAAACGCGGGTTTTTCTTTGACCTGAGCCCTTGGGGTGATGAGCCTGCAACTGATGATCCTACTCAGAAAACAGGGACAGACCTAAACACACTTAAAGAATTACTGCTTACTGCTTATCAGCATAATAAGGGCATGGATTATGCATATCTTGGGGGTTTCCCTCCATGGGCTTTTAAATATACTAAACATGCCGGTGGTAGTCACGATGATGTGCCGACCGAATGGGAATATTCTGCTGTGATAAGCGCCTATAACGCGTTTAAAGACGCTGATGCTATTGGTTTCGGAGCACTGGCAAATGCCTCTTTCTGGCAGCATTATCCACTTAAAAAGAAATATGAACAAAAGTGGGTTACCCAGGCTGAACTGAAGCAAAGAGGTTATTTAACTGAGGACGGAAAAGTTAATTTTAAAGGGCGTAATTTCTTTATTTTCTATGTTGGTGATTACGATGCATCTTCATGGGTGTCTCAAACTACGCCTACTTTATGGGATAGTCCCGAGCGCGGTAAAATTCCATTGATGTGGTGCATTAGTCCGGTTTTACAGCAGCGAGTGCCAATGGCAATGGAATACAGGAGGGAATCGGCAACAAAAAATGATTATTTCGCTGCAGCTGATAATGGTGCGGGGTACTTAATGCCCGGAATGTTGCAGCAGCCCAGACCAATTTCTGCATTACCGGATGGCCTTGATGCCTGGGTAGCACACAACAAACCTTATTATGATAAGTGGGACTTAAGCATTACCGGGTTTATTATTGATGGCCAGGCGCCCGGGCTTAATAAAAAAGGACTGGATGCGTATGCTAAGTTTAGTCCTAACGGAATAGTTCCACAGAAAACCCCATTAACTTCTTTACATGGGAATATGCCTGTGCTGCGTGCTGATGATGATGTTAATGAGGATGATCCTGCCGAAGCGGCAAAGCATATTCTTGATAGAATAGGGAAACGGCCGGTTCCGTTTCATTGGTTTCGCAATATTTTAAAAGATCCCGGATGGTATGTAAAAGTGGTTGATGAGTTAAAGCGTATTGATCCTAAAATTGAATTATTGGATGCACCAACTTTTTTCGAATTGTATCGTATTTATTTAAAACAAACTCCGGATGCTGCTAATGGGAAGATCAATTAGGCGATATCTTTCCTGAATTCCTTGCGGTATTTTAAAGGACTAAGCTTCATCTTTCTTTTAAAAAGTTTATAGAAATGCGATAAGTCGCCAAAGCCATTCTCAAAGCAGATGTCGGAGATAGATTTATCTGAATTTACAAGTTGTTGAATGGCGTAATTTATCCGATAGTCGGTTACTGTTTCTATAAAAGTTTTTTTTGTGGTCTTTTTGTAGTACTTGCAAAAAGCGTTTGGCGTCATATTTACCAACGCGGCTGCCTGATCAAGCAAAATTTCATCCTTGTAATTGTCGATGATGTAACCCAGAACTATATTGATTCTTTCTGGTTTCGCTGACTGATGCGCCTTTGTTTCTTGTTTGTCGAGTAATTTGTATTCTTTGGAAATGGCGAGGGTATATAAGATTTCTAAAAATTCTATAAGTCGCTTAAAAGAATTTGGTTGTTTGGCCAAAAGAATTAATCTTTTGGTTATTTCTTCTGCAGTATTATTTAAAAACTGTATTCCATGCTTGCTTCTCTCCAGCAGATGTAATATTTGAGATAGCTCTGGCTTGGCCAGGAAATCTGTACCTAAAAAATCATTGTTAAATTGAACAACTACCGATGCAACATCCTTGTCTTGTTCTTCATTATTTTCAATTTTCCAGCAATGGGGAAGATTTGAGCCTATAAGAACCAGATCCCCACAGCTGTATACATCCATATGATTGCCAACATAACGATTACCCTTACCTTTTACAATAAGTGTAAGTTCATGTTCCGGATGAAAATGATAAGGCGCAGTAAACTCCGTGAATTCACGAAGGAGAAAGGAATTATCATTATATGGGTCTAATGCTTCAAATGCGGCTCGTGCCATGTTAATTATTTCATATTCTCATAAAGTTATCGGTTTATTCTTGCAAATAGATAAAAAAAACCATTAAAAGGCCAATTTACTCCTTTTGCGGACTAACGATAAACAGTTACTTAGTAATTGAAAACACCAAATGTAAACCTAAATCAAATAGAGCCATGTCGACAATTGAATTGCCTAAATTAGATCAGTATCGGGAAATAACTTATGCACAGGCTGCTGCATTCCGTCAGAACGGACACGTTTTAATCCCAAATGTACTTGATGCTGAAGAAGTGCTTATTTACAGAGATGTAATAAAAGAAGCTGCTGATAAGTTCAATACCGAAAAGAGAGATTTAGCCGAAAGAGATACTTACGGTAAAGCTTTTTTGCAGATAATGAATCTGTGGGAAGTAGATGAACAAGCGAAGAAATTTACGCTTGCCAAACGTATGGGGAAAATTGCTGCAGATTTACTTGGCGTAGAAAATGTACGTATCTATCATGATCAGGCCCTGTTTAAAGAACCTGGAGGTGGACCTACTCCGTGGCATCAGGATCAGTATTATTGGCCACTGGATACGCATAATACCGTCACTATGTGGATGCCTTTGGTAGATATTAATGTAGAAATGGGGATGCTGACATTTGCGTCTGATTCTCATAAAAAAGGGGTAGTGTTTAATTACGAGATCTCTGACGAATCGGAAGCTGAATATGAAAAATATGTTAAGGATAATGACTTCCCTATAATGCGTTCATCGACGATGAAGGCCGGAGACGCAACCTGGCATTACGGCAATACCATTCATAGTGCTCCCGGTAACCAATCTGACATTATGCGTGAGGTAATGACTATTATTTACGTCGCTGAAGGCGCACGGGTGGCCGAACCTAAAAATAGCTGGCAGGTAAATGACCGTGAGCGTTGGCTGATGAATGCACCTATTGGCGATTTGGTAAAGTCAGAAATTAATCCACTAGTGCTATAGAAGGCTCTCAATTTTTTAAACTTTGTAATGAAAAAGATAGCTTATGCAATAAATTTACTATTGCTGTTACTATTCGTTTGTCCGGTTACGGCCCAAACAGATCAACGCTGGCMAAAGCAGAAAATATGGGATTGGTACAACAAGCAGCCATTTTATTGTGGCTTTAATTATATCCCGGCTTATGCCATTAATTATACTGCTATGTGGGATAAGACTAGTTTTGATGCCAAGACCATTGATAAGGAACTTGCCCTGGCAGAGAAAACCGGACTTAATTGTTTGAGGGCTGTACTTCAGTATGCAGTTTATGAAGATGATCCGGAATATTTTTTAAATACCCTGGATAAGTTTCTGGCGATTTGCAATAAGCATAATATTAAATTTATGCCTGCTTTGTTTGATGACTGTGTTTTTGGAATTGAGCATGATCCTAGAGTAGGAAAGCAACCGGAGCCGCTTAAAGGCTGGTATGCCTGGGCGTGGTCGCCAAGTCCGGGTCACAGCATGGTTGTTGATTCTACTACCCATCCCCGCATTGAAAAATATGTTAAAGCTGTAATTGGGCGCTTTAAGGATGATAAACGCATTTTTATCTGGGACTTGTACAACGAACCCACAAATGGCGGACTGGGGTCTGCTAGTTTTCCCTTGCTTAAAAAGGTTGCTAAATGGGCACGCGAAATCAATCCTTCACAGCCAATAACAATTGATATATGGAATGGCGATAACCGGTTGAATGATATTGCGCTTGCAAATTCAGATATTATTTCTTTTCATAATTATGGTAATAAAAATGACCTGACCAAGCAAATTGTGGAACTTAAAACGCAGGGCAGACCCTTATTTAATACGGAATGGATGAACAGACCTAATGGATCGGTAATCAAAGATAATCTGGCTGTTTTTTATAATGAGAAGGTTGGCTGTATGTTATGGGGCCTTGTAAATGGTAAAACGCAAACAGACTTGCCGTGGGGGCATCGGCCTGCAGATCCTATTCCTGCAGTATGGCAGCATGATCTTTTTCGGGGTGACTTTACACCTTACGACCCTCAGGAAATTGAATTGTTAAAGGATTTCGCTTTAAAATCCAGAAACAGCAGTTATTTGCAGGAGCATCAGAAATAGTGGCTGCTCGTTAAGGGTTGTGGTTGAGAATTAATAACATATATAATTTGCGTTAATTTTTTGTAGTTTCGGCTTGGGAACCAAACCGAATGAACATTTATAATAATTACAGTGAAAAGAAACTAGTTACACTTCTTAGGGAGGGTGATGCGGATGCTTTAAGCAGTCTTTATTATTTGTATGTGAAACAATTAAAATATTTTGTGCTAAGAACAGCAAAGTCTTCGCTTCTTGCTGAAGATGTTGTTCACGATACTTTTATTAAGGTTTGGGAAAACAGAGATAAAATAGATTGTGAACAGCCATTTAAACCCTATCTGTATACTATTGCGCGCAGACACCTGCTTAATCTGTTAAAACGGGCCCAACATGAAACAAGCATAGTGGAGGAGATGCGGAAAAACGTAATTGGCGAGGAAAATGCTACGGAGCTTCTGCTTGACTATAGCGAAAGCAGCTCGATATTCAATGAAGCCATAAAAAGTTTGCCAGAACAGAGAAGAGAGGTGTTTATCCGTTGTCGCATACA
The DNA here is from genome assembly GCF_056395985.1 of Pedobacter sp. 05T44. Lineage (NCBI taxonomy): Bacteria > Pseudomonadati > Bacteroidota > Sphingobacteriia > Sphingobacteriales > Sphingobacteriaceae > Pedobacter > Pedobacter sp. 05T44. Next base: position 851,489 of record NZ_JBFTKO010000001.1, on the reverse strand, counting down.
AGGATTAACGTATAAACAGGCAGCAACAGAACTGGGTATTTCTGAGAGCACAGTAAATAATCAAATGGTAAAAGCGCTTAAATCAATAAGGGGATTTATCACTATGCGCAGTGCAGTAATCGTACTAATGGCTGCAATAATAAAATAATTATTTTTTTAGGATAGATGTATCGTTACTCCCATTTGTATTAGTTACAAAAGGAGAGAAATTGAACAACGAAATCATACACCTGTTTACAAGGTATTTAAATAATCAATGCAGTAAAACCGAACTTGAAAGGGTTTTTAAGCTCATTGAAGAAGGAAGTAATAAAAGTGAATGGGATTTTGTGCTCGCAGAAGAAGCTTCCAGATTGGTAGGTAGTGACCATCGGGCAGAAATGTCTTTAGATGAAATCACCAGACTTTACGGTAAAATACAAGATAGCATTAGTGAAGAAGGGCATAAAATTGTTGTTCTTCGGGACAGGAATTTGTATTGGAGAAAATTTGCTGCTGCAGCAATCATTCTGATCACTTTAAGTGTAGGTACTTTTTACTATTCGTCCAGACTAGATACCAAGTCTGATAAATTGGTTCATGATGTAGCTCCTGGTGGAAATAAAGCGGTACTCACCCTAGCGAATGGAAAGAAAATAGTTCTTACTGATGCTAAAAACGGAGCGCTGCCCCCACAATCCGGTGTTACAGTTACTAAATTAGCCGATGGGAAAATTGTTTATACCTTAGAACCAGGTAAGGTTGCAAATGCAGCCCCCAACACTATAGAAACACCAAGAGGGGGCCAATATCAAGTGGTTTTACCAGATGGAAGTAAAGTGTTTTTGAATGCAGCATCTTCATTGACATACCCAATCTCTTTCGTTGCACTGAGGGAAAGACGAGTGGAATTAAAAGGTGAGGCCTACTTTGAGGTCGCGAAGGATAAAAGCCATCCTTTTATAGTTAAGACACAAAATCAGGAGATAAAAGTTCTGGGAACTCATTTTAATATCAATAGTTATGCTGATGAACCATTGACCAAAACGACGCTTGTGGAAGGATCTGTGTTGGTTAAGGCCTCAGGTATACAGCAAATACTTAAACCCGGAAGTCAGGCTATAAATGGATACGATGGGTTAAGAATTGTCGAGGCAAATATGGATGAGGTTTTGGCCTGGAAAAATGGATACTTTATGTTCGATAGTGAAAGTATCGAATCGGTAATGAGAAAGATTTCGCGATGGTATAATATAGATGTGGCATTTAAAGGAAATGTTTCCAAAGACAAATTTGGCGGTACAGTGAGTCGTTTTGCGAATGTGTCACAAGTACTCAGAAAATTAGAATATACAAATAAGGTTCACTTTATAATTGAAGAAGGGAGGATTACAGTTACCAAATAACTACATAAAATCAATAAAGTAATCTTGGGTTTAGCGAATTGTTTTGGTAAAAACTGCCCTCGCTAACAGAAAATAAAAAAAAGCCAGAAGTGCTTGCAACACAACTGGCTAATGCCTGGATTACTAAGTCAACAAACTTGCGATTCAATCAACTTTAACCAGCGAACCTGTTATTGAGCTTTAATAAGTGCAATAACCAACTCGCTAATAACCAGACCAACAAATGTATAAAAATTATGCTAACCAACTTGGTATGCTCAAAAAGTATATCAATAAACTACTGCTGATTATGCGACTAACCACCGTAATATTAATAGCAACCATGATGCAGGTGAGTGCAGTAGGTTTTGCGCAAAGGATCACGCTTTCGGAAAAAAAAGCGACCCTTAAGCGTATTTTTAAGGAGATACGAAAACAAAGCAATTATGATTTTTTATATACCGAGGAGCTATTGCAAAACGCAAAGACGGTAGATATCAAAGTTAATTCTGTGGAACTGAATGAGGTACTGGAAAAGATTTTCAGCGGCCAGCCCCTGTCTTATACTATTGAGGACAGAACTGTTGTGATTAGAGAAAAGGTTAACGGCCTTTTAAAAATAAAGCCCGTTGTTGCCCGGGCTATTGACATACGTGGCCGTGTGCTGGATCCGCAGGGCAAAGGAATACCTGGTGTAACAGTTCGGATAAAGGGTGAAACAGGCGGCGGGACTACCAACAGTAATGGAGATTTTAGCATTGCTGTTACTTCGCCTAATGCTATCCTTATTTTTTCTTACACTGGTTTTATTACTCAGGAAGTTTCTGTTAACGGTCAGAATGCCATAAATGTGGTGCTTAAAGAGGCAGTTGATGAGCTTTCGGAGGTTGTGGTAGTGGGCTATGGTACCCAGAAAAAGATTACGGTAACCGGTTCCATCAGCTCTGTGAATATGGCTGATATGAGAACCCCGGTTGCAAATCTTTCTAACGCATTGGCCGGAAAAGTAGCTGGTATTATCTCTATGCAATCAAGTGGAGAACCTGGGTACGATAATTCACAGTTTACTATTCGTGGTTTGGGAACATTTAACGGTGGAAACACCTCGCCGCTTATCATCGTGGATGGTGTTCAGCGAGATGATGTGAACAGTGATTTTGGGGGTTCATTTAATAACATAGATCCTGAGGATATCTCCAGCATTTCCCTGCTTAAAGATGCCTCTTCAACAGCAATGTATGGTGCAAAAGGCGCCAATGGCGTATTGATCATTACCACAAAAAGAGGGGTAGAGGGTAAACCTAAGATCTCTTTGAAAGCTGAAAATGGGTTGACCGGTTTTACGGAAAGACCAAAGATGCTGGATGGAATTCAATATATGGAATTGTTAAATGAAGCCAGAACCAATATGGGGCTTCTGCCTAATTTTTCTGAGGAAACTATTCAGAAAACTGCGAGCGGTCTTGACCCTTATCTGTATCCAAATGTAAACTGGATAGATGAGGTATACAAAAGTCATTCTTCATTAACTAATGCGCACTTAAACATAAATGGGGGTACTGAATCTGTTCGATATTACATTTCGACCTCTTTTTATAATCAAAAGGGCCCATATAAAGTTTCAAATTTGAATGGTTTTAATCCCAATCTGGATTTTAAGAGATATGACTTTAGAAGTAATATTGATGTAAATGTGACTAAAAGTACTTTGCTTCAGCTAAATCTTGGGGCAATGTTGGTAAATTCCCGTTACCCGGGTATTTCTGCAGGTAGTTTATGGTATCAGTCTTATGCTACCACACCAGTTGCCTATCCTACAAGATATCCTGATGGTAAATGGGCAGGCCCCACAACAAATGGTGGTTCCAATCCTTTAAATGAGGTTCAGAACAATGGCTACTCTGATGAGTTTAGGCCTGCAGTTCAATCCGTATTTACTGTAAATCAAAAATTGGATGTGGTCACTCCTGGTTTGTCGTCTTATGCAAGATTTTCATTTGACAGTTACGGACAGTTTGATAACAGAAGATCAGGTATAAACGACAATTGGCAAGCGATTGGTCGTGATGGTAATGGCGAATTGATGTTTACACAGACGAGAATTGGACAGCAATTTTTAGGTTATGGTCGATCTTCTGCTGGTGAGCGGATGATGTATTTAGAGGGGAATATTAATTATGATAGAACCTTCGGAAATCATCGATTTGGCGGAATGTTTTTATATAATATGAGGAACAGGCTGAAAAGTACAGCTGAGGATGTGATTGGCTCCATTCCATTCCGTAATCAAAGTTTGGCCGGAAGGATTACCTATGGCTATATGGATAAATACTTACTTGAAGTGAATGCGGGGTACACGGGTTCCGAGAATTTTGAAAAAGGTAAGAAATTTGGAGTTTTCCCTTCAGTATCCGGAGGCTGGGTGATCTCTAATGAAAGTTTCTTTAAACCATTTACCGAGACGTTCAGTCTTTTAAAACTTCGTGGTTCTTATGGTGTTGTGGGTAATGATAATATAGGTACTGGGAATAGATTCCCTTATTTAACACAAATTGGTGGAGGTGGAGGTACCGGATTCGGATTAAATGGAACATATTATGGTAGTTTAACTGAAAATTTAATAGGTATTGAAAACTTAACCTGGGAGAAGTCTTACAAAGGAGATATCGGACTTGAGATCGGTTTGTTTAATAAGTTCAACCTAATTGTTGATGCTTTTGATGAAAGACGTAAAGATATTTTAATCAGAAGAGAATCAATTTCTTCAATTGGCGGCTTCGGTTCAACTGCGATCTTTGCCAATTTAGGTGAAATGAGTAATCGGGGTATAGATGCAAGTATTGAGTATAATGATCAGATAGGCGCCGTAGGTGTGCGTGTGTTTGGAAATGTAACCCACAGTAAAAATAAAATTACTTTTGCAGACGAGCCTAAAAGAAAGTTTGCCTACCAAAGCGCGGCAGGATATGCATCTAATGAATTTATGGGGTATGTTGCTGACGGATACTTTACCGATCAGGATGATATAGACTCACGTCCGGAACAAAAATTCGGGACAGTGCAGCCAGGGGACATTCGTTATCTGGATCAGAATGGAGATGGTGTTATTGATGCCTATGACAGTAGAAGGTTAGGTAAGTCGCCTTTCCCTTCCTGGTTGTATGGGGCTGGTTTCTCTTTAGCTTATAAACGATTCGATCTTTCGTTATTTTTTCAGGGAGTGGCTGATGTAGGGATTATGGCAAATGGATCAGAGATTAGGGGAAATGGCATGGGCGTAGACGGGGTAGGTGTGATACCTTTCTCCGGCTTAGGTCAATATCAAAACAATACCCTGGCTAAAGTTTTAGATAGATGGACCCCGGATAATCCTCGTCAGGATGCATATTATCCTCGTTTAACTGTGGGTGGTCTTTCCGATAACAACTATTTAAACAGTACACACTGGCTTAAAGATGGTTCTTATATCCGTTTAAAACAGGCTTCTCTGGGATATACACTTACGTCAGAATCTATGAAAAAAGCAGGTGTACCGGTATTGTACTTTTATACATCAGGTCAGAACCTGCTGACCTTCAGTAAATTCAAAATATGGGATCCGGAATTGGGATCTAATGGTGCAAAGTATCCCATTACAAGAATGGTAACTTTTGGTTTAAGGGCGCAGTTTTAATAACCATTACTTAAAATGATTACAATGAATAACTTATATAAAAACTTTCTATCTATCGGCAGTATTGCACTTTGCATATTGTTGTTTAGTCTTGGTTGTAAATATTTAGATAAAACACCTGATAATTTGCTTACTTCTGATATGCTTTGGCAAACCAGAGCAAATGCGGAATCCTATCTGAATCAGATTTATAGTCATGTTTCAATTCCAGCAGATACCTATAGTATGCTTGGTGCAAGTGATGAAACCTCATGTAGTATCCAGGGGGTTGCCGTTCGTAAAATGATTACTGGAAATTGGAATGCTCAGAGTAATTATTGGTATTACTGGGGTGATAATTATGCCGGTATCAGACAAAGTATTGTATTTGAGCAAAATATTGATAAAATGTCTGAGAGTTTAATCGGTGCAGATTTGAAAAAGCAATACAAAGCAGAAGCTATCTTTTTAAGAGGTTGGTTTTACTGGAAATTATTAAGACAATATGGGCCTTTTGTTAAGGTGACTGAATTATTGAGTCTTAATGACGACTATAATAAATATCCTCGTAGTCCATTTAATGAATGTGTTGATCACATCAACTCCTTATTAGACAGAGCAGCGGCTGATTTACCTGATGCCTGGTCTTCTTCGGTAAACTATGGCAGAGCAACCAAAGCATCCTGTCTTGCTGTTAAATCGCAAGTAACCTTATTAGCAGCGAGTCCGCTGTGGAATGGCAACCCAAAGTTTGCAGGGTTTAAAAATAATGACGGTACTTCTTTAGCGCCGTTGCAGTATGATGCAAATAAATGGAGAGCAGCTGCTGATGCCGCTAAAGCGGTAATTGACCTGCAGGGTTATAAACTATTTACAAATATTGATGAAGGTGATGCTCAGTTTGATCCGTACCTATCTTTCCGTAACCTGTTCCTGACAAACTGGAACAATGAAATACTGTTCTCTACCAATATGGCTGGTTCATGGCAATGGGGACATGAGGTGCGTTGTGCACCTAAACCAGGTGGATTTGATATGCAAAATGCAACGCAGAATGTTGTAGATGCCTTTTATATGCGTAACGGAAGGACTATTGATGATCCACAAGCTCAGTATGTGGAAACAGGTTTTGTGCAGTCCGATGACCCGGCCAACTGGGGTAAATCCAGAGATGGCTTAAACAGAGGTTATGTTAAAGGGAATTCAAATATGTACGTTAATAGGGAAGCACGGTTTTACGTGAGTATTCAATACAATGGTAAACCAGTTCTACCTGCGCCTACTGCGGATGACAGGAATTTCTTCTCTTCAGACGCAAATAAGGATGGTACCGGACGTGCTGAGTTTTACTACTCAGGAAAATCGGGCGTTGGTGTAAACAATAATGGAGATATTACCGGTTACGATGTGTTAAAAAATGTGAGCCCTGCTTCTAATATAAGAACCAGTTCTGTGACCTACCGTCCTTTTATTCATCTGCGTCTTGCTGAAATGTATTTGAATTATGCAGAGGCATTGAATGAGGTGGAGCCAAGTAACACGGATATATTAAAATATGTGAATCTGGTAAGACAGCGGGCAGGTGTGCCTAATTTGGAAACTGTTTATCCGGGAGCTGTAGGCAATCAGGATGAAATGAGGAAATGGATTTTGAGGGAAAGGCAAATAGAATTGGCTTTTGAAGGTGATAGGTACTTTACCTTGATCAGAAGGTTGATGATGGGGGATCCCAAAGTGCAAAGCATTTATAGAATGAATACCATTACAAACGATGGTAACCAGGGTTTTGCTTTTGCTGATTTTAACAAAAGAACCTTGCTTCAAAACAGAACCTGGACTGATAAGATGTACTTATTTCCTATTGCACAGGATGATATTGATAAAAATTCATCTTTAGTACAAAACCCGGGTTGGTAATGGATTCATCATTTATTAATACGTATAAGAATATGAAAAGATATATAAATGCTTGCTTACTTATTGCCGCTTTCCTGTTGGTAGTGATTGCAGGATGTAAAAAGGATGAAGGATTTAAACATGATGATTCCTCTCCAATAACAATTGATAAAATACTTCCTGAGAAAGGTAGTGGTGGTACTGAAATATTAATTAACGGAAGTAATTTTACTACCGATACCTCAAAGATTAGGGTAACACTGAATGGTAAGCCGTTAAAAGTAGTTGGCGTTAATGGTAAACAGTTGATGGTTGTGGTGCCTAAAAAGGCAGGTTCAGGTGCGATTACCGTAAAAATTGGTGATAAAACTGCGACAAGTACAAGTACTTTTACTTATGAATATACAAGAACTGTAACTACACTAGCCGGTTCTGGAGTTGCAGGATTTGCAAATGCGCAAGGTACAGATGCCATGTTTAATTTTAGTGGGGAATCCTGGTACAGGGCCAGTGGTATCGTTGTTGATGATCAGCTTAATGTATATGTAACCGATGTAGGTAACCATTGCATTAGAAAAATTGATAAGGATGGCAACGTGACAACTTTTGTAGGTAATCCAACGAGTGGCGGTTATGCCGACGGGAAAGGCACTGCAGCTAAATTTAGTATTCCTTATGGGCTTACAATAGACCCTGAAGGTAATTTGTATTGTGTTGATCCTGGGAATTGGGACATTAGAAAAATAACACCTGATGGTACAGCTAGTCTTTTGACCTGGGCGAATCAAGAGCCCTGGAGTGTGGTTTTCGATAAGAAGAGCGGTAATATTTTTTATGCAAGTTGCAATTCTCCAGGTAATGTATATCAGGTGACACCAGCTGGCGTAACGAGTCAGGTTATTGCAGGGTTGAACTATCCATCAGGACTTGCTTTTGATAATACGGGGAATCTGTTTGTTACTGTACATGGAGATCAGGTCATTAAAAAATACGAATCCTCTAACTGGATCGGCACAACCGCAGCAGGATCTGGGTCGGTTGGTTATGAAGATGGACCAGCTTCATCCGCTAAATTTGCCTATCCATGGGGTATGACAATAGATGCCTCAAATAATTTGTACATAGCTGGAAATGGCTCTGGAGGCGGGAGTACTTCTAATCCAGATCAAAGTATCCGTTATGTAGATGGCCTGACTTACTCAGTAAGTACTTTCGCTGGATCTGCAAATGCGGGAAATGTAAATGCTGTTGGCAAAGCTGCAGCATTTAGTGCGCCTTCCGGAGTCGCTGTGGACAAGAATGGAACCGTATATGTGTTGGATAAAAACAACAATAGCATTCGAAAAATAGTTTCGGAATAAACAACTCCTTTAATTTTAACATACAAACTTGCTAACCAATTAAAAGTAAATAGCTTTTAATTGGTTAGCTCTTGAATTTAAGTTATGAATACATCAAAGCTAGGGTATTTTAAGCGCATCTTTTTTTTAGGGATCATCATGTTGAATTATGGTGTTTTATCTGCATGCAGTAAGAAAAGTTCCTCAGCAGGTTCGGATAAACCAGAAGGACAAGCTTCTGGAAAAGACATCTATGTGGCTGTCAACGGAAATGACTCAAATAGCGGGACATTGGAGGCTCCGGTAAGTACGATTAATAAAGGACTTGAATTGGTTACTCCCGGTTTTACGGTTTTTGTAAGAGGTGGTACTTATAAGGAAAAAGTCTCTTTTGCTAAATCTGGCAGAAAGGATAAGCTGATTACTTTAAAGCCATATCAGGGAGAAAAAGCGATTATTAGTGGTGATGGCCTTTCTGTGTCTGGTAACGAAGCACTGGTTACAGTAAATAATGTAAGCTTTATTGTAATTGACGGTTTCGATATTTGTGATTTTAAAACCACTAATGCCTGGGCCAATGTTGATGGAATAGTAGTAAAAGGCGGTTCAAGTAATATTACCCTACGAAAGAATCGGGTATTTAATATCGAAAATAATGCCGCCCCCGAATTGGGTAGAAGTGGACATGGTATTCATATTATAGGCAATACTAATGTGGCACTTACAAAGATTTTGGTCGAGGAAAATGAGGTTTTTGACTGTAACACGGGTTATAGCGAAAACTTGACGATAAATGGATACGTGGATGGTTTTGAGATCAGAAAAAATAAGGTTTACAACGGTGAAAATATAGGCATTGTGGCTGCTGGCGGTTATGCTGCAAATCCCAACCCTTCGTATAATTATGTTCGCAATGGTATAATTGCCGACAATGAAGTTTTTAATATAGATGGGAAGACAGGACCAATTCCCGCCTATAAGGACCATAACGGTGCTATCGGCATTTATATTGATGGTGCCAGAAATATTTTGGTTGAAAGGAATCTGGTTAGAGATAGTGGCAGGGGTATAGGGATTGTTAGCGAAACAGATAATTTTCCCACTCAGGAGTGCATCGTCAGGAATAACGTAGTATACAATTGTTCATTGGGTGGAATTTATATGGGTGGATATATAGGTTATACCGGGGGAGGTACCAATAAATGTTATGTAGTGAACAATACTGTCTATCACAATAGCAAAGATTTGGGCTACTCAAATGAAGTTGAGGGAGAGATTAGACTAACAGAGAATTGCAACGATAATGTGATTAGAAATAACATTATTTATCCGAGACCAGATAGAGGCGTTTTTATCAATAAACAAGTTACTGGCGGTACAAATAATGTTGTTAGCGACAACCTGTATTATTCAGAAGGGTTAAGTATTTGGCGCTGGAATAATGTTCCTTATACTGATTTTAATTTGTGGAAAGCTGCTTGCGGTGGTGATGCTGGCTCTTTATGGGGGGCAGATCCTTTGTTTGTAAATAAACTAATTTATKATTTTCATCTTAAATCTGCCTCGCCTGCAAAAAATACCGGAACAGTTATTTCTGCTGAGATAAATGGTACAACCGACAAGGATGGGAAGACTCGTATTGTGAATAATTTGATTAGCAAGGGGGCCTATCAATAGTCTTTAATAAAGATTTGGCCGCCCTGCATTGACCCTTGACGAGGGTTATTTGTAAAAAAATCAATATAGTAAATTAATAATTATATATTTGCAGGCTAAAAAGTAACCTTCTTTTCTCGGTATTTGTTGAGATTAATGAATTGAGAACTGGAGAGTTATCACAACTGATTTAATAGGTATAAGTAAATTATTTTGAATGGTTAAATCTCTATTTGTAGAAGTTAATTTTATTAGATCTTCAATAAATTTCTTAGAGATTTTTAACTGTGAATGTATAAATAACAACCAAAAGCCTTACTGCTTGCGCAGAAGGCTTTTTAACTTTAAAGACAACCCGAATGCTTAATTTTGTTCTCTTTGGCCCACCGGGTGCAGGCAAAGGCACCCAATCAGAAAAATTAATTGAGAAGTATCAATTGATTCACATTTCAACAGGCGACCTTTTTAGGGCCCATATCAAAAATCAATCTCCTTTAGGACAACGCGTGAGTGCCCTGATTGCAGAAGGGCAACTTGTTCCTGATGAAATTACGATTGCTATGCTGGAGGAAGAAGTTGATAAAAATCCAAATGCTAAAGGATTTATATTTGATGGTTTCCCGCGTACGGTTCCTCAGGCCGAGGCTTTAGATGAGTTTCTTGAGAGTAAAGGAAGTTCAATCGCTGGCGTAATTGCACTTGATGTGGATCAGCAGGAGCTGACTAAGCGTATTGCGCAAAGACAAATTGAGACAGGTCGCGTTGATGATCAGGCTGATAAATTGCAAAAACGTATAGAAGAGTACTTCAGCAAAACGATTCATGTTTTGCCTTATTATGAAGGACAAAATAAGCTAAGTAAGGTGAATGGTATCGGAAAGATCGATGACATTTTTGCTGATTTAAGCGCTGTAATAGATAAATACTAGATCAATAATAATACAAGTAGCGGGGCGAATTTTTAGTTCTTCCCGCTATTTTCATATATCCTGAAAAGTTTTTTCAGGCTTATTTTTTTTAAAAATAGAAGGTTATGTCACAAGGTTCCAATTTTGTAGATTATGTTAAAATATGCTGTCGCTCTGGAAAAGGAGGGTCGGGCTCTGCACATTTGCACCGGGATATAAGAACTTCTACAGGTGGGCCTGATGGGGGTGATGGTGGTCGTGGTGGACACATTATATTAAGGGGAAATGCTCAGTTCTGGACGTTGCTTCACTTAAAATACCGTAAGCATATTATCGCTCAGGACGGCGCGCCAGGCTCTAGTGGTACCTCAACAGGAAAACAAGGTAAAGATGAAATCCTTGATGTTCCTCTGGGTACTATTGCCAAAGATGCCGAAACCGGAAATGTTCTTTTTGAGATTACTCAGGATGGCGAAACCAAGATACTTACTCCGGGGGGAAGAGGAGGCTTGGGTAACTGGCACTTTAAAACTCCTACTTTGCAAACTCCACGTTTTGCACAGCCAGGAGAGTCGGGCAAGGAAGAATGGATGGTGCTTGAACTTAAGGTTCTGGCTGATGTTGGTCTTGTTGGATTCCCTAATGCCGGTAAATCAACTTTGTTATCTGTACTTTCGGCTGCTAAGCCAGAAATTGCCGATTATCCATTTACAACGATTGTACCTAATCTGGGTATAGTGTCTTACAGAGATAGCAAATCTTTTGTAATGGCAGACATTCCCGGTATTATAGAGGGAGCTTCTAAAGGTAAAGGATTAGGTTATCGGTTTCTCAGACATATTGAACGTAATTCAGTATTGCTATTTATGGTACCGGCGGATACGCAAAGAACCATAGCCCAAGAATATGAAATACTTAAAGCAGAGCTTAAGGATTACAATCCTGAGCTGATGCAAAAACCACATTTACTGGCCATAACCAAATCAGATATGCTTGATGAGGAATTGGTAGCAGAAATGAAAAAGGAGCTTCCTAAAAATATTCCTTCCATATTTATTTCATCTGTGGCACAAAAGGGATTGGTTGAATTAAAAGATATGCTTTGGGCAGCTATTAATAGCTAAGCATTCTTTCGGTTCATAAACGAATGACCTTTCATTGTTCTATAAGCAATTAACACACTAATTAGCATTAATACAGCTCCGGCAAGAAACGGTGCTCCCGCAAATTTAATTGCAGCGCCAGGGCTTGTAAACCATGCAAATAAGTTTGTCATGAATAGAGGCCCTATAATTGCGGTTACGCTCATTAAACTTGTTAATGCACCCTGTAATTCGCCCTGTTCGTTTTGAGGGACATTGCCAGACATAATTGCCTGTAAAGCAGGGCCTGCAATTCCACCAAGACAATAAGGCACAAGGAAAGCAAACATCATCCAGGTTTCTGAAGCGAAGGCAAAAAGAAACAAGCCTACGGCGTATAATATGAAACCCACGTAGATACTCTTCTCATTGCCCAGTCTGGGATTAATGAACCGGATTAGTCCACCTTGCACTGCGGCTACAAGTACGCCTACCACCGTTAAGGAGATTCCTATCATAGAGGTGCTCCACTTAAACTTCTCTATATTGACAAATGTCCAGGTACTTTGCACAGAATGGCTGGCTATGTACAGGAAAACAAGCGCTATAATTAAGCCGCCAAGACCTTTATATTTTTTAAGCTGCATTAATGACCCAAGCGGATTGGCTCTTTTCCATTCAAAGGCACGCCTGTGTTCTTTATCTAAAGACTCTGGCAATACAAAATAGCCATAAACCACATTAACCAATGTTAATATTGCGGCGGCTATAAAAGGTACACGTGGCCCGATTTCTCCAAGTAAACCTCCTAATGCCGGACCGATAATAAAACCTACTCCAAATGCGGCACCAATCATTCCAAAGTTCTGCGCACGGTTTTCGTTTGTACTAATGTCGGCTATATAGGCTGTTGCAGTGGTCATACTTGCACCAAAGATGCCAGCTATGATACGGCCCACAAAAAGCCACCAGATGGTAGGTGCAAGGGCAAGGAAAATATAATCTATTCCGAATCCGAAAAGAGATAAGAGAAGAACAGGCCGCCGACCATATTTGTCACTAAGATTTCCTATAATAGGCGCGCAAACAAATTGCATAATGGCGTAAACAAAGGTAAGCCAACCACTCCATTGGGAGGCCTGGCTAATATTGCCACCAATGAGCTGTTCAATTAATTGAGGAAATACGGGAATGATAAGGCCAATGCCAATAACATCAAGTAGTAGGGTAATAAAAATAAAACTTAACGCAGCCTTTCGGGATGTTGCCATAAATTATAGAAATGTTTTAGACCGCGTAAGGTATAACATTTGAGTGGGAAAATAAAGAGCTATCCGTGTGTTATTAATTGCGGAGTTTGCAATTTCCAGAGGTTTGCATAAGCAGAGTTTTTGTTGAACAAAAGCTCATTATGTGTCCCTTCCTCAACAACAAGACCTTTGTCTAATACAATGATCTTATCCGCATTGTTCAGCGTACTTAGGCGATGGGCAATAACAATTACTGTTTTATGTTGAACTTTTAATAGATCAATCATTCTTTGCACATGCTGTTCAGACGCAGAATCCAATGAAGAGGTAGCTTCATCAAGAATAAGAATCTCGGGATTACTATATATGGCCCTGGCTATCGCTATGCGTTGTCTTTGTCCGCCTGACAGGGTAGTGCCATTTTCGCCAAGATAGGTTTGAAATCCTGATGGTAAAGTTTCTATAAAGTCAATAATTCCAAGCTGGGTAGATATATCTATGATCCTTTGCATGTCGGGTTCATAATCTCCAACAGCGATATTGTCGATAACATTACCTGCAAATAGATCAATCTTTTGCGGTACAACAGAAACCACATTCCGAAGAGAGGAGTTGCGAATATACTTGAGGTCGTACTTGCCAATACTCACATTTCCTTTTTGTATCGGATAGATGTTTTGGAGTATAGACATCAGCGTCGATTTACCAGAACCACTTTCTCCAACAATCGCTGTAAATTTACCTTTAGGTATTCTAAGGTTAAGGTTTTCAAATACGGTAACTCTTGTTCCGTAACGGAAAGAAACATTTTCAAAATGAATGTCACCTATTTTATCAGGAGTAAGGTCAATTTGATTTTCATCGTTTTCCCGCTCCAGGTCCATTATTTCAAACAATCTATCTGCTGCAATAACGGCATCCTGAACGGTCCTGTTCATGCCAATCAAAGAAGATACCGGCCCGGTGAAATAACCTATAAGGGTGTAGAATGATAAAAGCTCGCCGGGAGTGATTTTACTTTCCAGTACATAACCGGCACCTACCCATAACAATATAATGGTTAACAAACGAGAAACCAATTCAGAGGATGTTCCAGAAAAAACAGCGTTAATGTTCGATTTAAATCCAGTTTGCAACAGTTTAATAAAGCGTGTTTCCGTTTTTTCATTGGCATGTCCTTCTAACCCGAAGCGCTTTATTGTTCCTATTGCATTTAAGCTTTCAACCAATTGTGATTCCAGTTCAGCCGAATCTTCCATTAGTTTTCTCTGCGCTTTTTTGTTCAGTTTATTGGTTATATAGTATATCAGCAAATACAAAGGAATTACTGTTAGCATGATTAAGGCCAGCTTCCAGTAGTAAGTAAACATCATGATAAATGAGAAGAACACAATAAAGATATTTACCAGAAAATTTATGCTCACATCATTTAAGAACGTCCTGATCTTTACCGCGTCATTAATTCTTGAAATGATTTCGCCCACACGCATGGTATCGAAAAATTGTTGAGGCAGTTTTAACAGGTGTTTATAGTATCCTAATATCAGCTGAGCATCTATCATTTGCCCTGTTTTGAGGGTAAAGATGGTTTTTGCTGTACCAATAAAGAGTTGCAGGGCTAGAATGATGATCATTCCAATACTCATTAAGTTGAGTAAATTTCTGTTGCCATCTACAAGAACAAAATCTACCAGCTTTTGAACAAATACAGATGTAGACAAGCCCAGGATCGTATATACAATTGCGCCAAACAAGGCCTGAATCAGGATGCTTTTGTGTGGTCTTATCAGGTTCCAGAAACGGCCCTGTACAGATACCTTTTCATTCCCCGACTGGAATTCTTCAGCCGGCAGAAGCAGTACTAAAGCGCCGGTCCATTCTTTTTTAAACAGCTCGTGACTTTTGCGGTGCATCTGTCCGTCAATAGGATCCATCACCTCTACATACTTATTGGTAACCTTGTAAATTACTACATAGTGTTGCAGAATATCATGCACAATAAGATGTGCAACGGCCGGTTTGGGGATTTTAAACAAACTTTCAAATGGGCCTTTAACTCCCTTAGCCTCAAAACCCAATTTCTCGGCGGCTTCTACCATGCCAAGTACATTGGTTCCTTTTTTGTCGGTGCCTGCCAATTGTCTGATGCGTGCAACAGGCAAATCCAATTTATAGTGGGATGCTATAGAAGCAAGGCAAGCTGCTCCACAGTCGGTTATATCGTGTTGTTTTACTTTGATGCTCATAGCCTTCTCATATCGCTCCGCTAACATTTGGATTTACCCAATCATCTACCTTGTCGTATAGCAATTGGTATAAACTTCTTTCGGTTACCGTAAAGCGGGCAGTAAAATTCATACCCTTTTTTAAATAGCCCTTGTAACCATTTTTTAACATTAAATAATTCTGGTCCAAACTGCATTTTACTTTAAATACAGGTTGGTTATTATTAATTATAATGATGTCGTCAGAAATATCGAGCACTTTACCCTCAGCCAAACCCCATTGGTTGTAATTAAAAGCATCTATTTGAAAGCGTACTTCCTGCCCTTTCTTAATTAAGCCAATATCTGCTGGTTTTATATAGCAAAAGGCCGTTAGGTTGGTATCAGGAGATATTTCTCCTATTTTTTGATTGGCAAAAACGTAGGCTCCTTTTTGAAGACCAACCAAATTTTGTAAAGATCCGGCAATAGGGGCCCTTAATATGTATTGTTTTTTTTGTTCGTTTATTTCTACCTGTTGACCTGAAAGCTCACGCAATTCATTTCGCAATTGGTTTGCTTCGGTTTGCCATTGGGTTTTATATTTTGTACTTACCATCAAAAAGGCAGATTCTGCTTGTTCAAGTTCGAATTTGTACTTATCGTATTCAGATTCTGTAAGCACTTTATTCTGGTATAACTTGCTGTATCTGTTGAAGGTGCTTTCTGCTTGTTTTTTTGCTATTCGCGCATTTTCAAGTTCTTGGGCAAATTGTTGCCATGCAGCATTATATTGGCCTGTTTGAAGGCTAGGGTAGCTGTATCCGTTTCGATTAATGTAAATTAACAGCATATGTATATCCTGCAGGAACTGTCCAATTTGTCCCTGACGGTTTTGTACCAAAGCACCCTGCTGTTTGGGTAGTGCTCCATCAATGATTAAGAGCGTATCGCCTTGTTTAAGTTTCTTATTGTCTGTAAGCTTAAGCAGCGTAAGTCTGCCGTTTACAGGTATTGTTAGCTCCGTTTTTTCAACTGAAGATTGTAATAGTCCAGTGCTTTTTACACTTATTGGCGTTTTTATAAATGGGAGTGCGGCAAAAGTTCCAAGGATTGCAAAAACTGCAATCAGGTATATGAGCTTGGTTGAATTACTGATTTGTGATCGATAAACAAGTGAGGTGCTTGAAATTGTTTCGGCGGAATAGGTAGAAAGGGGCATATAGTTGGATATTAAAGCAACTGTTATTCTGAATTTCAGAATAACAGTTGCCGATATTTTTTCTTACAGGCTCCAAACCAGTTTCAAAACATTGGTTAATGTTTTGCTTAAGAAAGCTGAAGTGTCAGCTGCTACAGAGTTTACGGTTCCTACTACAGAAGTCAAAAGACTATCTAATATACCGCCAAGTAAACCACCGCCTTCAACTTTTGTCATTTCAGTTGTGTTCATTTCTTGAACACCAAGATTGTTTAATTCTAACTTGTTCATAATAGGGGGTTGTTATTGTTAAATTCCTTACTCGTTAAAGGCTTTTCAGGATACGCCTATGTTGGCCAACACTAAAACGAAAGTAATAATAAAAGTGAGAAAACCATGGCAGGGGAAATCTGCAAGAAAGCGCTAAATTGTTGACTTAGATGGGTAAAATATGGGTTTTTGACAAGAAAACCATTTGTATTAAGGGAAAATCGATAGCGTGTATGGATTTGTTCAATTTGTTCATTTAGTGCACTATAGGTAAGCGGGCACCTCATCCCCAAATTTAAGATCGTTTTAGATACTTTCTGTCCTTATTTTAAGGTATTCATTTCTATATTGAAGTGGCGTTTTTCCGGTTACTTCTTTGAACTGTTTGTTAAAGTTAGAAAGCGTAGTATAACCGGAATCATAGCTCACACTGTTGATGCTTATTTTGTTTTCGTTCAAAAGTTTGCGTGCATAATCTATCCTTAACTCCTTTAAAAAATCTGAAAAGGATTTGTTGACCCTCGATTTGAAATACCTGCTAAACGAACTGGGGGTCATGTTTATCAGTTCGGCGATCACTTCCAGACTTATTTTATCTCTATAGTTTTTCATAATGTACCTATAGATCTTATTCATCCGGTCAGATTCGGTTTTGTTATTTATTGGAATGTAGTTGACATGCGTGATCGGATGGCAGTCTGTTGAGTCTGCAATTGTATTTAGAATCTGAAGTAGTATAATTAATCGCGAAACCCCCTTTGCATTGAGGAGTTCGTGCATCATTTTACTTACCATCTTATTGGTTTTGCCATAAATTTCCAGTCCCCTTCCCGCTTTTTCAAATAGTAAACGGATGTTCTCCATTTCTTCTTTTGAACTTATAATTTCATTAAGAAAATTCTGAGGGAAGTATATTACTATGCCTAGCGTTTTTGATGATTTTTTGGTGTCAGGGTCATTTCTCCATAAATGTGGAAGATTAGGTCCTGTAAATACAAGGTCTCCTGGTTTAAATGGTTTAATATTATCTCCAATAAAGCGTGTTCCCCATCCTTTTAGAACTAAAAATAATTGATACTCAGGGTGTTGGTGGAGGCTGGGGTCGAAGTTTAATTCCTCCAGTCTCTTAACAACCAGTAATTTGGAATGAGGGATGGCAGATTTTTGAACAATGCTTTTCATTTGATGTGAAAGTATAAAAAAATAGAGCAATGACAAAATACACTTAGAAACTGATAATATTTAGATAGAATAATGATATAAAAAATAGCTTATTTGTATTTCCAAATATAATAATGACCCAATGAGAAAGATTATTTTTCTAATCGTATTAAGTAGTGTCTTGTTTCAGTATTGTTCAAATAAAACAAGAGTAGTCGGTGGAAATGCAGAGAAACAGCATCCCCGAAGAGCTGAGGTGCTTTTTTTAGGAAACGAAAGTACGCATCATAACTCATCAAAGMTTGCTCCGATGCTGATCAGTCCTCTTTTCGGACTGGGGATTAATGTCTCTTATACCACTGATACGAGTTTGTTAAACACTCAGACACTTAATAAATACGATGGTATCATTATTTACGGTAACTATGATACCATTACTCCGGACAAGGAAAAAGCACTTAAAGATTTTGTAGAGGGGGGGAAAGCTTTAATCCCTATTCACTCTGCATCTTTCTGCTTTCAGAATTCTGATTGGTATATTCAGGCCGTTGGCGGACAGTTTAGTACCCATAAAACAGGGGTATTCTCGGCGGTAACGGTGAATAAAAATCACCCTGTCATGAAAGGCGTTAATCCTTTCTCCTCATGGGATGAAACCTATGTTCATACCAAGCTTAATCCCGATATGACTGTTTTGCAGGAACGTGTTGAGGGCGATTTACATGAGCCTTATACCTGGGTTCGCAAACAAGGTAAAGGGAGGGTATTTTATACCGCAAGTGGTCACAATGATAGCACCTGGAAACAACCTGATTTTATAAAACTGATCAGTAATGGGGTCATCTGGGCTTTGGGAGATAAAGTGCAAAAGCAAATTGCCGATTACAAAATTCCTGTTGGCGTGTATTCTGATGCCAATATTCCTAATTACGAAAAACGTGATCCGGCACCAAGATTCCAGCATGCCTTTACTGCTGCTGAATCCCAAAAGCGTATGCAGGTTCCTGTAGATTTTGACATACAGCTTTTTGCATCAGAGCCTGATATTATTAACCCAATTTCAATGGCATGGGATGAAAAAGGAAGACTATGGGTAATAGAAACGATAGATTATCCAAATACAATAAGAAATAAAAATGGCAAGGGCGACGACAGAATAAAGATTTGTGAGGATACTGACGGAGACGGTAAAGCAGATAAGTTTACAATTTTTGCCGATGGTTTGAACATTCCTACCAGTATCATGTTTTCAAACGGTGGTGTAATCGTTGCACAGGCCCCTGACTTTATTTTCCTGAAAGATACCGATGGCGATGATAAGGCTGATATTCGTGAAAATATCATCACCGGATGGGGTAAAAGCGATACCCATGCCGGCCCTTCAAATTTAAAATACGGATTCGATAATCGGATCTGGGGAGTGGTGGGATATGCTGGCTTTGAAGGTAAAATTGGCGATCAGAATCTGAAGTTCAGTCAGGGGGTGTACAGTTTTACACCTGATGGCAAAAACTTTGATTTCAAAGGTAAGACCAGCAACAACACCTGGGGATTAGCCTTTACAGAAGAGAATGATGTGTTTATTTCTACTGCCAACAATACGCATACTGCATTTTTCTCGATGCCGGAAAAATATATGCAAAAAGTATTACCTGGTTCTAAGGTTCAACCGGTTCAAAAGATTGATGGTCATTATGAAATGCATGTGGTATTTCCAAATTTAAGACAGGTAGATGTGCATGGTGGTTTTACCGCCGCTGCAGGTCATAATTTCTATACTGCAAGGAATTTTCCTAAAAGTTACTGGAACAGCACAGCCTTTGTTTGTGAACCCACCGGAAGAGTAATTCACAGTGCCCTACTTAAAAAAGAAGGTGCCGGTTTCATAGAAAAAGACGGCTGGAATTTCTTGGCGAGTTCCGACGAATGGGTGGGTCCTGTACACGCCGAAGTGGGACCCGATGGTGCAGTGTGGGTAGCAGATTGGTATGATTTTATCATTCAGCACAACCCTACGCCGCGTGGATTTGAGAATGGAGAAGGTAATGCATACATCAATCCACTACGTGACCGTGTACGTGGCCGTATCTACAGAATTAAATATAAAAATGCGAAAGCATATACCCCAATTAAGCTGTCTAAAGACCATCCTGAAGGATTACTTTCCGCTTTAGAAAACGATAACCTATTCTGGAGAATGACTGCTCAGCGTTTAATCGTGGAATCTAAAAACCGGTCAGTTATTCCTGGACTTTACAAAATCATCAGCAATCAAAAAATAGACGAAATAGGATTAAACGGACCTGCAGTAAATGCGATCTGGACCTTACAAGGATTAGGTGCCTTAGATGGATCTAATGCTGAAGCCTTAAAGGCAGTGCAGGAGGCCTTAAATCATCCTGCAGCTGGTGTAAGAAAGGCTGCCATCCAAGCGCTTCCAAAAGACAATGCAATGATTGGCTCAATCCAAAAATCAGGTTTACTTAAAGACAAAGATCTTCGTGTTCGCCTGGCGGCTATACTTGCCATATCAGATATACCTGCTTCTGTTCATCTTGGACATCTTTTGTACGAAGCCGCTGCGGATTCGGTAAATGCAAAAGATAAATACATTGCTCAGGCATTGTATACAGCAGCATTACTGCATCATGAAGGGTTCCTGGCGATGTCTAAAACAGCCTCAAATCCATCTGCATATATTCAGACGATAGTTAAGGACATCCTTCCGAATGTGAAAAACAAAGATGTGGCTTCAGCTGAAAAAGAACATCATTCTGCTAAGCCTTCTGATGAAGTGGTGATCAACATCAAGGTTGTAGAGCATGTAATGAAGTTTAACAAAACCTCATTCACGGTAAAAGCAGGGCAAACGGTAACCATTAACCTGGAAAACCCGGATTTTATGCAGCACAACATGGTGATTTCTAAACCCGGCACACTTAAAAAAGTGGGTGCGGCCGCAGATGAAATGGCGAAGGATCCTAACGGTGCAGAGAAGAATTATGTGCCTGCTATTCCTGAGATCTTGTTCGCAACCAAGTTGCTGAATCCGGAAGAAAAAGTTACCTTACAGTTCACTGCACCTGATAAGCCAGGAGACTATCCTTTCCTGTGTACTTTTCCGGGGCATTGGAGCATCATGAATGGTGTAATGAAAGTAACCAAATAAATAGCAATCAAATATCTGCCGGTACATTATGAGTTTAAATATAAAGTTAGGTGTTAGTACATGGTTATGGACATCGCCATTTAAAACAGACACCATTTCACTGTTCTCGAAGATCAAGAGTATGGGATACGATATGGTAGAAATACCAATTGAAGATCCTGCACTAATTGACACAAAAAGGGTTAAAGAAGCACTTAAAGAATTTGATTTAGTGCCTGCCATTTGTGGGGCTTTTGGACCAACCAGAGATTTAACAAATGAAGATGTAAAGTATCATGATACCAGTTTTAATTACATAGAATCTTGCCTGGAAATAGCATATGAAATTGGGGCCGGTTTTTTTGCCGGGCCAATGTATTCTGCAGTAGGTAAGGCACGTTTAGTATCGCCTGAACAGAAAAAAATAGAGTGGGACAGGGCGGCGACCAATCTTCATAAAGTAGGGGGAATGGCGCAGGAAAGAGGACTTCAGTTGGCCATAGAGCCGTTGAACCGTTTCGAGTCTGATCTGATCAATACCGCCGAAGATGTTGTTCGCCTGATTAAAGATATCAATCATCCGACAGCAAAGATATTGCTGGACGGATTTCATATGAATATTGAAGAACCTGATATTGAAAGGGCAATTTTGCTTGCAGGTAAGGACCTTTTGCATGTACAGGTTTCTGAAAACTACAGAGGTACTCCAGGTACTGGTCAAACCCGGTGGGATGCCTATAAAAGAGGATTAGAAGCGATAAACTACCAGGGTGCGGTTTCAATCGAAAGTTTTACCCCTGAGATAAAAGAACTGGCCGGAGCGGTTTGCATCTGGCGTACACTTGCGCCAAGCCAGGATAGTTTTGCCGAAGAAGGGGGTAAATTTTTAAGAAACTGGAGTAAATAACGTATCAAATAAACATTGTATCAGTTAATAATATGAGTCAGAAAAAAATAAATATTGCCATTGTTGGACTTGGATTTGGTGCAGAATTCATTCCAATTTATCAAAAACATCCCAATGCAAACATGTACGCAATATGTCAGCGTAATCCGGATAAGTTAAAAGAAATAGGAGATGCATTCGGAATAGAAAAAAGGTATGTGAGTTATGAGGAATTGCTTAAAGATCCTGATGTAGATGCAGTTCACATCAATACACCCATACAAAATCATGCAGAGCAATCTATTGCTGCGCTAAGGGCCGGAAAGCATGTGGCTTGTACAGTGCCAATGGCGACTACTGTTGAGGAGTGTCGTCAGATTGTTGAAGCGGTAAAAGAAACCGGTTTAACGTATATGATGATGGAAACAGTTATTTACAGTCGCGAATTTCTATTTGTAAAGGAGCTTTATGAAAAGGGGGACCTGGGCAAAATACAATTCTTAAGAGCTTCCCACCAGCAGGAAATGGCAGGCTGGCCGGGGTATTGGGAAGGTTTGCCACCAATGCATTATGCAACACATTGTGTTGGCCCTGTACTGGCTTTACCAAAAGCACAGGCAGCATATGTTTCTTGTTTTGGTTCTGGAAAAATTGATGATCATCTGATTGAAAAATATGGATCTCCATTTGCAATCGAAACTTGTCATATCAAATACCGTGATTCAGATTTGTCTGCGGAAGTTACCAGATCGCTGTTTAATACCGCGAGACAATACCGAGAGAGTTTTGACGTGTATGGTTCTAAAAAATCGTTTGAGTGGACGTTGATTGAACATGAGGATAGTGTAATCCATACCGGTGAATCTCCTGAAAAAGTTAAAATACCAGACTATGCGCATCTTCTTCCCGAGGAAATTCAGCATTTTACCACTGCTGGTGTTTATGATTCTGAGGAGAACCAGCATCTATCGTTTATCCAGGGGTCTGGCCATGGAGGTTCGCATCCACATCTTGTAAATGAGTTTTTAAAAGCTTTAACTGAAAACAGGGCTCCCTATCCTGATGCTCAGGAATCTGCCAACATCACTTGTGTTGGTATTTTGGCGCATGAGTCGGCAATGAAGGGTGGAGAAATAATTCCTTTGCCAGATTTCACGTTTAAATCATAAAAATTAGTTTATTTGCATTATCAAATGAACCGAACTCAATTAATTTTAATGTATTGAATATGAAAAAGAGCTTTGTCTTTTTAATTTGTTCTGTTTTTGCAGTATGCACAAGCGGATACGCACAAACTAAGAAAACCGGTAAGGGGGCTAAACCGGCATCTAGTGTTTTATCACCTGCAGATGTTGCACAGGGAAAAGCACTGATTACAAAATCAGACTGTTTTGCATGTCATAAGCCAACTGAAAAATTAGTTGGACCGGCATACTCAGATGTTGCAAAGAAATATCCTGCAACACAGGCAAACGTTACTTTGCTTGCTAAAAAAGTAATTAAAGGTGGAAGTGGAGTATGGGGCGAAATCCCTATGGCACCTCACCCATCTGTAACTCAGGCCGACGCCGAGAAAATTGTAAAGTATATACTTTCTACTAAGTAATAACTTAACCTAAAAGCGGGTGTATCATACCAGGATGCACCCGCTTTTTATGCTAATTGGTTTCTACCAACTTAAGCCATTCCGTAATTATTGTCTTTAACGAATCCTGTTTGGCTTTAACATCATCCATATCTTTAAACCTAACCAGTCTTCTGCCATCTGTAAAATTTCCTTCAAGCAATCCACTGGTATCATTAACTTTTGCCCCAGTAGGAAAAACCAGCAAGATATTGCCTTTATGGAGGTTTACCACTACGATATCTCTTTTATATTCTTTAGGATCGAACGGTTTCATTGGCCCTGTATAATAAAAGCAGGGCGAATTCCATTTTATTTGTTCTGCAATTTCTTTATCTGTGCTTAAAATAATCTGCCTTATATATTGAGTTGCGGCTGCTATGGGTGCTTCTAATCTTTTGATGTGTGCACTTACCTTATTTGAATTTGTGGCGGTTTTAGATATAGTCATATTTTGAGATGGTTGATTCTGATTCAATGCTTAGTGCAGCAATTTAATACAGCAAATTTATATTGCAAAAGCAGATTTAATGCGGTGCGTAAACGACATTTTAAAGGGCGATTTGTGACAATTTAGAACATATAATAAACTGGGATGAGCTTTAAATATAAGTAATTATATTAAATTATATGGCTTAGGTAGCCTAGATTTTACGGCAGGTAATCCGGTGTAAATAAAATAGGCTTATGGCCGATTGAGCTGTAATTGAGGAGATGACATTGGCAAAAGAGCAGCCTACCATTTATCATAGCGATAAGTAAGTTCTATTTGCGCCCGGATTTGGGAAATAAACCCAGATTCAATGAAAAGGCAACACCCGTAGATTTTAATCTGGCATTGCCATTTCCAATTCCCGTAAGCGGTAGCTTTATAAAAGGTTGTACCCCAAAGCTCAGCGAGTTGGTTATTCTGCGCTCAAAACTTAAGGATAAGTTGGCTACACCAAAAATGTGCTGGTTCTGATTCTTGATTTCAAGTTCAGAAACCTTTTGTGCCCCTCCCTGCGGTCCGGTAAAGTATTTGTATTTTTCATTAAGCATAAAATAACTTGATAGCCCGGAGTTTACACCAACAGAAAAGTTTCTTCTTTTTAAAAACGTATAATTTACATTCAGCGGAACATCCAAAACAATACAATCCGCATCGACCTGCCAGGCATTTTTCATATAGGTCGTTCCTGCCGATCCAACTCCGCCATAATTGTATAGCTTTCTTGAATAAACAGCGCCAGTGGTTACGCTAATTTTATCGGTAACTGCATAAGTGGCAAGCACCCCTATGTTGGAGCTTACTTTGGTATCCACATTCCTATTCGAAGTCGAAATATCTGGCGCTGCCATAACAGATAATGTAAGTGCGCTTCGTTTTGCGGTAAAGCTTGGTGGCAGTGGCTTATTGTCTTTCTTTTCAGGAGTATCAGTTTTTGTAGCAGGCCCATTGGTTTGCGCTAAAACATCAGCTTTCTTGCCCGTCGGTAAGCTGTCAACCGGAGTAACAGTTTGTTTATCTTCTCTTTTTGGTGTTACTGCCTCAGCAATGAGTTCCCGTTTCTTGTTTTCTTTAACTGAAGAGGTGTCAGGAGTAATAATAAGATCCTGACTGCGGTTTATAACCTGCGGGGTCTCAACGTAGTTATGATCTATATTTTTAACAGGCGGCTTAATAATCTGTTCAACAGCAACCGCTTCCGGATTTGTTTTCACAACAACGCCGGTATCTGTGCCTAAGGGCTTATTGTTTGCAGGTTTCTCTTTTTTTGATTCAACTATTTCCGTTTTTTTAGGTTCCTTAATTACATGGTCTGACCCCGAAAAATACCAGAACAAACCAACAACCAATGCAGCGGCAATGCCACTTGTAGCATACAACCAAAATGGGATAACCCTTTTCTTAGCACCCGCGTCCAGTTTCTGTTCCATCTTTGCCCAGTCCAATTCATTGAAAGGGATTTCAGGATCATTCAACCCATCTCTAAACAGCTTATCTATTCCATTATCTTTTTCCATCTACAGCTATTTTGTTTTGTAAAGGCACTTCATTTTGAGTACTAAAGTTATTAAAATATACGTCCCCAGACCTGGTTCCACCCGCGGAACTAAGCCTTTCTTGCAGCTTTTGTCTTGCTTTAAATAAATTTGATTTCGATGTCCCTACCGATATATTTAAAAGTTCCGAAATTTCTTCGTGTGAGTATCCGTCTATGGCAAATAAGTTAAATACAGTTCTGTATGCGGGGGGCAATCCCTGAACCAGTACCAGCAGATCTTTATAGGCCATTTGCTCGTATACTTGCGCAGGCCCGCCCATGTCTTCGTGTTCACTCAGCTCGTCGTGATTTGAAAACTTCAGGCTTTTCCTGTAATGGTCAATGGCGGTATTGGTTATAATCTTTCCAAGCCATGATTTAAAGGGCTTTTCGGGGTCATATTTTTCAATATGTGTAAACACTTTCATGAACCCACTATTCAATACATCTGCCGCATCATCGTCATTCAAAGCGTACCGTCGGCATATGGCCATACAATAACTATAAAATTCTTTATAGAGCAAATACTGACTTGTTCTGTCATTCCTGATGCAACCTTCAATAATTTCCTGCACCTATTTTTTCGATTTTACATTGGCCATTTTCACCTATACTAACTATAGTACGTTGAAGTTACGCAATAGGTTGCTTTAAAAATAAATATTTATTTTCTGATCTCTGCGCAACCATTTATGCTGCCTTCCCGTAATCCATATTAGTTATCAATCAATTCTTTAATTCACCTTAAAAAAAACAACTATGTCACCCTTATTCAAAAAAAAAGTTGTGCTGTTTAGCTTAGCTGCAGTACTTTTTACTGCCTGCTCAAAGAAAAAAGATGATGTGATCAAAGAACCAGAAGTTTCTTTGGACCTTAAACTTGCAGCATCGGCAACCTTCGGTAGTGTTATTACGGATGGTACAGGTAAAACCCTTTATTGTTTTGTAAAAGATGCCAATAGTGCATCCACTTGTGTTGATGGCTGCTTAATCACATGGCCGGTATATTATGCGGAAAATGCGACCCCTCCCGTAGGATTAAATGCTGCGGATATTGCCACCATCACAAGGGCCGATGGTACAAAACAAACTACCTATAAAGGATGGCCACTGTATTATTATGCCGGCGATAAGGGCAAAGACGAGATCAAAGGAGATGGGGTAGGTGGCATCTGGTTTGTTGCCAAACCAGATTATTCTGTCATGATGGCCAGCCAGCAATTAGTTGGTCACGATGGTAAAAATTATACTGCCGATTCAAAAGAAGGAGTGGGGATAACCGTTTACCTAACCGATGCAAAGGGCCGCACACTGTATGCCTTTACGCCCGATACTTTTAACAAAAACAATTTTACCAAGCCTGATCTTAGTAACAATGCCGTATGGCCAATATTTGAATCGGAGATTTTAAACATTCCCTCTGTACTAAAAAAAGCAGATTTTACAGTAATAACTTCTGTTGGTAAAAATCAGCTAACGTACAAAGGTCATCCGCTCTACTATTTTGGTTCAGATGCTGCGAAAGGCGAAACCAAAGGAGTAAGTTACCCTAGACCGGGTGTTTGGCCTATACTTACACTGAATACACCGCCTTTAAATTAAGCTGAGAAAAAGTAATTTGCCGAAATTGTGGAGTGAGAATATTTTTATCTTGTAGTACATATTAACAAAAAATATCTCATTTTTGATGCATTATGGCAATTAACGATTTAAGTAAAGATCTGGCTCCCATCGCGTCAATTACGATGGCAGATGTTGTTGAAGTAAAACTCAGAGAATATTTAAAAAAGAAGTCCTTCCTGCCCGGCGATGCGTTGCCAAAAGAATTGGAGCTGGCAGAAGCTTTAGGTGTAAGCAGAAATGTTTTACGAGAAGCACTGAGCAGACTGCGT
Source organism: Pedobacter sp. 05T44 (assembly GCF_056395985.1). Classification (NCBI taxonomy): domain Bacteria; kingdom Pseudomonadati; phylum Bacteroidota; class Sphingobacteriia; order Sphingobacteriales; family Sphingobacteriaceae; genus Pedobacter; species Pedobacter sp. 05T44. The sequence goes on along the minus strand of NZ_JBFTKO010000001.1, from coordinate 823,928 downwards.
ATGCTGGGCATGATTGAAACTAAAAAGAAAAGAGGGATGGTGCTGGCCAGACCAGATATTCTGGGAACGTTTGAGCGTGTTCTTGACCCGTTGATAATAGATAAGGAAACGCTTCAGGATATTTTTGAGCTCAGACTTGTACTTGAAATGGGATTGGCTGATCTGATTTACATCAGAAAAACCGATAAGGATATTGCCGAATTGGAAAGTATAGCTAAAAAAGAAGTGAACCTTGATAATTCATTCAGAATTAAAAATGAAATTGCTTTTCATGGTAAGCTTTACGAAATGTCGGGCAACGATACACTGAAAAGATTTCAAATCATGCTGCTTCCTATTTTCGACTATGTTGTTACCCTGGAAAAGAAGCCAACAAGAGGAAAAATTAACCATATGGACCTGGTTCAGATCCTGAAAACAGGATCAAAAGCTGATTTTAAAAAGGGAATGGAGGCACATCTTAAGCCTCATTTCGATCGGTTAAAGTAATTTTTGCTTTACATCTTTATACAGGAACGGCCTTCAAACTATATTTGGAGGCCGTTCCTGTATAAATGAAATTTAAATATTTGCTTTTATAAAAAATAGTTCCCACATTTGATATGTCCTACATAAGGGCTTATAACCAAATATTAAATGACCGCTATGAATCACTTCAAAAAAAATGATAGCAAATATCTTGTCATCGTATCTTGCTGTCTCCTTCTCATCGTCTCTCTTGCCATCGGGTGTTCTAAAAACTCAATAAGTGCAAGTACCATTGAAAAACCAACAGCCTCAGGCACAGCCAAGGTAGCCGCTGCCGTACTGGCCGCTCCAGTGAATACGCGTGTGGTCGTATTTAACGGAGGCAATGAAAGTATATACCATTCTTTCAGAATTCCTTCAATCATAAAAACAAAGAACGGAACTCTGGTTGCCTTTGCCGAAGGCAGAAGATGGAGCCCAAGTGATTATGGCGATATCAATGTTGTATATAAAAGATCTGTAAACAACGGAACCAGCTGGTCTACCTTAGGTGAAGTTGTTGGGAGTGGCGCTGGTACATGGGGCAATCCAACAGCTGTTTACGACCCAACTCAGGGCGTAAACGGAAGAATCTGGCTGTTTCTGGAGTGGAATGATGAGTTTAAAGCCCAATGGTCAGATTTTCAGGCATGGGGCGATAGAAAAATTCATACTTCATATAGCGATGATGATGGTGTTACCTGGTCTGTTCCCTTAGATCGTACGAGCAGCCTAACGCCACCTTCGTACAAATGGGATTGTGTTGGTCCGGGTATAGGTATCAGAACAGCATACGATCACCCCGGCAGGTTGATTGTTCCGGCATACGGAAGAAATATTTATAGTGATGATCATGGTGCAACATGGCAATATGAATTAACTGCCGGTGGTACAGATGAAAGTACCATAGTGGAATTGATGAATGGAAGCCTGATGAGAAATGACAGGCCGGGAACTACCGAGTGGAATTTATCAAAAACCAGAAGGAAATCAGTGGGTTCTATTGCCGGCGGTTTCCCCGCTTTTTCAACGGTAACTGCATTGCCCGATCCAAAGTGCGAAGGTTCCATGTTAAGATATAATACCGACGACCCGAACAGGATCATATTCCTTAATCCCAACGGAACCGGTCAGCGTTGTAACATGACCGTGCGCATCAGTTATGATGATGGGGTTACCTGGCCAAGAAGCCGTGCACTTTATAGTACTGCTAATTGCGATTATACCAACAGCACTGTAGCTTACGGTGGCTACTCTAGCATGGTAAAAACCGCCGATTACTGCATTGGTGCCTTAGTAGAATACAATGAAAATGTTCATGATTCAGCCAGCAGCAATAAATCTATTGAATTTAACAAGTTCAATCTCGCCTGGAYCTTAAACGGCAGTACAGAACCATAAAACCAAATACGATGTGTTTTTATCATCCCTTGAGCACATCACAACCATAAACCAAATATTAAAATTAAACCAGTTATGAAGAAAAGGATTTTTATTTTTCTATCCGTTCTCTGTTGCTTTTTCGCAACTAAAAACCTCTTTGGGCAGACACGCGAACTGCAAATCTCCGGGAAGGTTACTTCGGGTGCAGGGGGGGAAACACTACCGGGTGTTAGTGTAAAACTTAAGGGTAGTACTATCGGGATATCTACCGATGTGAACGGTAAATACGCCATTAGAATACCATCAGATCAAGGGATTTTGGTATTCTCTTATCTTGGCTTTAAAGCCAGGGAGGTGCCTGTAAACGGGCAAAAACAAATTGACGTGGTGCTGGAATCTGATGTAACTTCAATGGAAGAAGTCTTGATTGTGGGTTATACACAGCAGTCGAGAACCAAAACCACAGCTGCCATTTCAAAGCTTGGTGCCGATGAGCTAAAAAACATCGCCAGTCCAAATCCCGTACAGGCCCTGCAGGGTAAAATTGCAGGTGTTTCGGTACCGGTTACCACCGGGCAGCCCGGGGTAGGTGCTACAAACATCATCATCAGGGGTGGTACCAAACCTAACGCTTATGGTTCTGGTTTGGGTAACAATGGCGGTAGTTCAACAGGTGCTTCCGACAGCAGTTCTCCGCTTGTAATTGTTGATGGGGTATTCAGGTCTATGAATGATGTGAATCCTGATAATATAGAATCACTGCAGGTGATGAAGGATGCAGCTTCAACCGCAATATATGGGGCAAGGGGTGCAAATGGGGTTATTGTAATCAAAACAAAAGGTGGTAAAGCGAATAGTAAAATGACCATTGCGCTAAACCACAGAACCACATGGGAAACGCCAGCAAGGGATTACGATTACCTGAATGCCGAACAATACCTGCGTTTGGCGCGTACCACAGTTAAAAATACTGCTGATGCACTTGATAAAAACAACCTGTTAAACAATGGTGGTTTCTCTGCAGGTACTCGTGTTTATACACAAAAAGGCCAGTATGGTAAAAACATTAACCTTACTGCCTTATATGATAATATCGTATCTGTAGAAGGACAATCTTACGTAGACAACCTGTTGTCCAAAGGCTGGAAAGTAATGGACGATCCCATTAACCCGGGTACAAAACTATTATATGCGGATAACAACTATCAGGATATGCTTTGGAACACTGGTTTGAGCAGTAACGAAAACCTGTCTATCAGTGGGGGTGGCGAAAAATCTGACTTTAACCTGTCGATGGGGTATACCAATCAGGCAGGTACCTTTGTGGGAACCAAATACAAACGTTATGATGGACTTGGAAATTTCGGGTTCAAAGCTGCAGATAATTTCCGCATCGATGTGATGTTAAACTATCAGAACGTAATGCCTAATTATGTAGATGGTTTTCAAAATGAGCTGGTTAGAGGTACACGCATTACGCCTTTGATCCGTACTTTTAAGGACGATGGAAATCCAATGCCGGGTGAGCTGTATACTGTTCGTAACCGCTTCCATACATTGATGTATGATGATACCCGTACCTCAAGTGAAAGGTTGGTATCCAGGGTTGCCGGCGATTTGACCATCACCAAAGGGTTGCATTTTAAACCTTCCTTTTCTTATCTGATAGATGATTATAAAGAACTGTTCATGAGAAAGGGAACACCTGCCGATGAGGTGCAGCCGTCCACACAGCGTCAGAAAAATGACTATACCAAAAACGCAAGACAGCTGATGATCGATCAGGTTTTGCAATACGATTTTAGTATAAAAGATGTGCATAATTTTACTGCCCTTGGTGGGGTTAATTTTATCAGGAACACAGATCACGTGGCCAGCTTAGGTTCTCAAAGAGGAAGCAACGATTATATCTATACCATAAACGAACCACCAACAACCGTAATCAATGGGGTGGTGATGAGTAATGTTACCAACTTTGCTACTACCATTGGCGAATCCAGATCTGCCAGTGCATTTACACAGGTGAACTATGATTACAAAGCTAAATACCTGTTCAGTGGTTCACTTCGTTACGATGGTTTCTCGAACTTTGCCATTGAAAACAAATACGCATTCTTCCCTTCGGCTTCCATTGGATGGAATGTTCATAAAGAAGATTTCTGGAACGTAAAAGCGATTAATGCTTTAAAACTAAGAGCAAGCTGGGGTGCAGCGGGGCTTAGCGACCTGAGTATTACTGATACCTATGGGGGCTATGCTTCGGTTCTGGATAACAGAACAGCTAATTATGGACAAAGCTCCGGTATTTTAAGGTCCAACCTGGCAAACTATAACCTGCGTTGGGAATCAACTGAAACTACTGATTTGGCATTTGATGCTTCTTTCTTAAACAGCCGCATTAACCTGACTGTAGATTATTATAACAAAAGAACCAAAGACAGGCTGGCTTCTAAACCTTTGCCATCGGAATCTCCTTTTGGGTCAATCGCATTTAACAACGGCGAGCTGCGCAACCGAGGTGTGGAAATTGAACTTGGTGCAGCCATCATTAAAGGAAATGATTTTAAATGGGACGCTAATTTTTCTTTTGCATACAACCAGGCTTTAATTACTAAACTGCCTGATAATGGTCGCGCGAAGAACAGACAAGGTGGTGATATGATCTTCGATCCGGCTTCCAATTCATTGGTAGAAGCAGGAGGTTTTGCAGAAGGGGAGCGTCCTTACCCAATCTATGCATACCGGGTAACGGGTGTGTTTGCTACAGACGAGGAGGCTAAAGCCTGGAATGCCAAGGTAAAAGATAACCTTGCTTCTCCGCAGGGGATAACAGTAGGGAAACGTGGTGGCGATTATATTTTTGATGATGTGAATGGTGATGGGGTGATTGATACAAAAGACCAGGTTTTTATGGGTTATAGAAATCCTAATAAAATGGGAGGTATGCAAAATACCTTTAGTTATAAAAACATCTCATTAAGGTTTACAGTGGATTATGCCATGGGGCACCTGATCAGTAATGGCGCTTTAGCCCGTTCACTAGGCCAGGGCAGGGCATTTAACGAAGGTGCACCATCAATCGCTATTGGTCCGGATATCTGGCAKAAACAAGGTGATGAGGGTAAAAAATATGCCCGTTTCTCTTTTGCAGATTATGATTTCGGACAGCGCAATTACTTACGCAACGCGCCGCTTGGAAATAACAATAGTTACAATTCAGATGTATCTGCAATGTATTCTAAAGGCGATTTCCTGGCCTTTAGGGAGATTTCAATTTCTTATGATGTTCCAAAAAAAGTACTTGAAAAAATAAAAGCTTCGGGGCTTAATATTTTCGCTACGGTATACAATGTGGGCTATTTAACCAAATATGAAGGGCTAAATCCTGAAGTATATACCGGTTTTGATCCGGGTGGTTATCCAAGACCAAGACAATTTTTATTAGGGGCCACATTGAAATTCTAAAAAAACCAATTATGAAAAAGATTACATTAATTATAATAGCCATAGTATCTCTGTCAGCCATATCTCCTGGTTGTAAAAAGCTGCTCGAAGTAGATCCTCAATCAAGTATCACCGATGAGGTATTCTTTAAAAATGAGAATGATTTTGAACCATACGTTACCGGTATCTATACTTATATGCGTTTGTTTGCCAATAATATTGTGTACGGCACTGAGCGTAGCGAGGAACTGGTTGCTGCGCTTAATTCCAGGTTTGGAGTATCGTGGAGTCAGATCATTACACCTTCTTCAGGCGCAATTAATTATAACGATTGGTACAAAGCCATCGGACATTGCAACTTATTGCTAAAAAAGATCGAAGGATTTTCTTTTGCAAGCAATCCGGATGCGAAGAGAAGGATCCTTGCAGAAACCTATTCTTTAAGGGCCTATTTCTATTTTAACCTTACCCGCATCATTGGCGATGCGCCTTTAATGCTTACCGCAGTTGAAGATGAAAATGTGCCTTTGCTGCCAAGGGCAACAGCTGTGGATGTTTTGAAGCAGATCCAGTCAGATCTGGATCTGGCCATCCAGAATTTTACTGCTATAAGTGGATTTTCAAAAACCGCTTATCCTTCTAAATATCGCTTTGCATATGGATCAGCAATGGCACTAAAGGCAGATGCATACTTATGGAATGCAAAAGTACTTGGTGGTGGCGATGCTGACCTTACCGCTGCCGCTGCGGCAATTACTGAGGTAGAAGCATCGGGATTAACCCTAAACCAGGATTATAAAAATGTAACCGGGGTAAGGGCAGCTACCAATCCTGAGGTGGCACTGGCAGCTTACTTTCAAAGGGATGAGGCTGGGGGCAATTATGGTGTAAATGCACTTCCTTATCTAACAGGGGTTGATGGGGCATTGAATCTGKATAAAATCCCTTATGCGCAAACCTCAGCAAATGGACAGGGTGCTTATCAGATTAGCCCAAAATCAAAAGCTTTATTTACCAACCCTGATGATAAAAGAATCCCATATACCTGGATTACGGAGCTGCAGGCAAGCGGTCCGAAAATTTCATGGATCACCAAATATTCCGGAAACATCTACGCCGATGGCCGTGTTTCTGATAATGACCTGATCATCTATCGCTTGTCGGATATCTTTTTGATGAAGGCAGAGGCTTACGCCGGATTAAATAACATACCATTGGCAATTGAATACCTGAACAAAGTAAGACAAAGGGCCAATACAGGGAACTATACAGCATCTACCATTAAGAGCGACGTAGAGCGTGAAATCCTTGATGAACGTGGTCGTGAGTTGTTTTTTGAGAACAAGCGCTGGTACGATCTTGTCCGTTTTCATAAAGGGGGAACCATTAATGTGTATACCTATGTTCCTAACCTGGTTGGTAAAACTACTCCGTTGTTCTGGCCGCTAAATACTACGGTATTTGCAAATAATCCTAACATTAAACAAACAGAAGGATATTAATTTATAGCAATTCAGAATAAAATGACTCCACTAAAGGCAGATGAAATTTATGGCAATTGGGCAACCTTGCTGCTTCCGATCAACAATGACGACGGCATCAATTATGAACAGCTGGAAAGTGAAATTGATGTATTGATTGCCAGTAACGTAAATGGAATCTATTCTAATGGTACGGCCGGCGAATTCTATAACCAGACCGAGCAGGAATTTGATAAAGTAAACGGCATCCTTGCAACAAAATGTAATGCTGCAGGTATGCCATTTCAAATTGGCTGCTCGCATATGAGCCCTAAAATATCATTGGAAAGGGTTAAGCGCGCTAAGGCACTGCAGCCCTCTGCCATACAGATCATTTTGCCCGATTGGTTTGTGCCATCCATGGAAGAGATCATTGACTTTTTAAAGGTGATATGCGCGGCCGCCGATCCCATAAAGCTGATCTTATACAACCCCCCGCATGCCAAAAGAAAACTTCTGCCGAAAGAATTTGCAGAAATACTTGAAGCAGGTATACCTCTGGCAGGATGCAAAGTTGCTGGTGGCGATGAGCAGTGGTACAAGGAAATGAATGCAATAAATATCCCGTTTTCTGTGTTTATTCCCGGCCATCATCTGGCCACGGGAATTGCAAACGGTGCCCATGGTGCTTATTCCAATGTAGCTTGTTTAAATCCGGGGCTTGCACAGCGCTGGTATAATAACATTGCAAACCACAGCGGAGATCCCTTTGAGCTGCAGGCCCGAATCCAGCAATTTATGGAGGAGTGTATTGTTCCTTATATTAGAGATAAAGGATACTCCAATCAGGCTGTTGATAAATTTATGGCGGCTGTAGGTGGTTGGACGCCTATAAGTACCCGCCTGCGCTGGCCCTATAAATGGATACCACAGGCAGAGGTACTGTCGGTAAGAGAAAAATGTGCTGAACTTTTACCTGAAGTTTTTACTAACCAAGTTTAATATTTTCCCAAATGCAAAAAACACTAAGAAACTGCTTTATCCTAATTTGTACCAGCTTGGTATTGCTCATGATTGGCAATGGATGTAAAACAAGAAAAGGCGCTGCCGATCGGGCATTGCTTGACAGTACCCTGGTCTTTTCACCCGGAGGGGAATATGCCTCCATGCGGATACCTGCATTGGTAGCAACCAAAAAAGGAACATTGCTTGCATTTTGTGAGGGAAGGATAGGTACAGCCAGCGATTGGGCTGATATGGACCTACTGATGCGCCGAAGCACTGACGGAGGACGCACCTGGGAAAGTAATGTAGTGATTGCCGCAAGGAAAAGCGGACAGCCAACAAGTAATGCTACACCAATTGTAGATCGCGATGGTACCATTCACCTGCTGTATCAGCGTGATTATGCTACTGCTTACTATACCCGTTCTACAGATGAGGGTAAAACGTGGAGCCCTGCAATAGACATTACCTATGCGTTTGAGGCCTTCAAGCCAGAGTATAACTGGAAAGTACTGGCACCTGGCCCGGGCCACAGCATACAGTTAAAAAATGGTCGGCTGCTGGTGCCTGTATGGTTAAGCGATCCTGCTAAAACTACACCAAGAAGAAGCCATGCGCCATCTTGCATTGCTACAATTTATAGTGATGATCTGGGTAAGACCTGGAAACGTGGTGCCATCATTGCCGGCAACACCCCGGAGTTTAAAAACCCAAGTGAAACCATGGCAATTGAACTTAATGATGGCCGTGTGATGGTAAACATCAGAAATACTTCTGATGAGCACCGCAGAGGAATCAGCTATAGCAATGATGGAATAAGCGGATGGACAAAGCCTGTATTTGACGAAGAATTATACGAGCCAATATGCATGGCTACCATCATCAGGTTGCAGGATAAACAGAAATCCGGTATGCTTTTTATCAACCCAGATACCAAAGACGTACCTAAACCGCCACGCAAAAACCTTACTGCCAGAGTTAGTTATGATGAAGGACAAACCTGGGCGGTAAAGAAAGTGATCAATGCGGGTTCATCAGGCTATTCTGATGTGGCTGTTACACCAGATGGAACCATTTATTGCCTGTACGAAACCAATACCAGCAACGACTTTAATTATTCCATGGTGCTTAAAAGGTTTAACGCTAAATGGCTTACAACTCCCAACGAGAAATAAATAATCAACAAACAATCTAATATATATGAACAAAATAACCGGATTAATAGCCGCCACTTTTGCGGCTTATCGTGAAGATGGAACAATTAATTTAGACATTATCCCAACGATAGTCGACAAAATGATAGCTGATGGATTATCTGGCGTTTTTATTTGCGGCACCAATGGCGAAGGGCCAAACCTAACAATTGAAGAGCGGATGGCTATTGCCGAAGCTTATGTGAAGGCTGCGGCCAAACGTATCCTTGTACTGGTGCATGTAGGGCATAGCTCCATTCAGGAATGCCGCAAGCTTGCAGCTCATGCGGAGCAGATTGGTGCCGATGCCATTTCTTCTGTTGCCGCTTTTTATTTTAAACCAACAAGTGTTGATAATCTTGTTAAGAGCATGGCGGAGATTGCATCAGCCGCACCCAATACACCATTTTATTACTATAGCATCCCAACCCTTACCGGGGTAGGTATGGATATGATCACCTTTTTGGAGCAGGCAGAAAAGGTAATTCCTAACCTTGCCGGGATTAAGTATACCGCCTCTACCTTGCATGAATACCAGGCCTGTCTGAATTATAAGAACGGAAAATTTGATATCCTTTTTGGTTACGATGAAATGTTGCTTCCTGCACTTGCAGTAGGGGCAAAGGGGGCTATTGGCAGCACCTATACCTTCGCTGCTCCACTGTATTTGAAAGTAATAAAGCTTTACAATGAAGGAAAGCAGGAGGAAGCAGCAGCCATGCAGCTGCATTCGGTAAATATGGTTCGCGCTTTGGTTAAATATCCGCCAATTCCTGCACAGCGGGCCATCATGAAAATGGAGGGACTGGAGTTAGGTGCTTGCAGATTACCTCTTGAGCCTCTTTCAGATGCACAAGCGGCACAATTTAAAACATCCCTTGATGAGATCGGATTTTTCGATATCGTTAAACAATCCTGATGATGAACAGGTACTTTAATCTTCTTCTTATTTTTTTTATGACTATACTCTTAAATAAAGGGCTGGCGCAGCAGGTCTCCAGGTCTGGCTTATTATGGAGCAGCCTGCCGCCGGTTCCTGATCGCGTTGGTTTTGCAGGTTCTTTTGCCGGTGTTTCCAATGGCGCATTACTGGTTGCCGGTGGTGCAAATTTCCCCGATGGCGGTGCACCGTGGACGGGCTCTGCCAAGGCATGGCATGATCATATTTTTGTTCTCGAAAACCCAAAAGGGAAATGGAAAGAAGCAGGTAAATTACCCTATCCATTAGGCTACGGGGCTTCCATAAACTGGAAAGATGCCGTAATTATTCTTGGAGGCAGTAATGAAAAAGGCCACCGTGCAGAAGTGTTTATGCTGAATTATAAGAACGGGAAAATTGAAACCGTCAACTTGCCAAACCTGCCTCATGCAATTGCAAATACATCGGCGGCGCTGGTTGGAAGTGTAATTTATGTTGCCGGCGGAATTGAGAAACCAGATGATAAGGTTGCCGGAGCTAATTTCTGGGCATTGGATCTTAATGCAATTGAAAAGGGCTGGAAGGTATTGCCAACCTGGCTGGGCGCCCCACGAATGCTTAGCGTTGCCGGTGCACAAGGTGATGCATTTTACCTGTTTAGCGGGGTAGCACTGATCGATGGCAGCCGCGAGTATTTAAAAGATGCTTATCGGTATCAGCCCGAAACAGGATGGAAGAAGATAGCAGACCTTCCAACTTCGGTAGCGGCGGCTCCAACGCCTGCTTATGCTTTAGGGCAATCCTCATTACAAATATTTGGTGGCGATGATGGTAAACTAGCCGCAAGCGCAGTGGTATTAAAAGAAAAACACCCTGGCTTTTCAAATAGAATTTTAAATTATAATACGCTTACCAATACCTGGACGTCTGATGGAAAGGCATTTGCTACCCGGCCGCCTGTAACTACAACTTTAACAGTCTGGAACGGAAATGTAATTATTCCCGGTGGCGAAATCAGACCTGCAGTGAGAACCCCTAACGTATTAATCGCAACTTACAAATGAAGAATTCCAGACAAACTACCTCCTTCTACTCGTGGATCATTGTAGCCATGCTATGGATAGTGGCTTTTTTAAACTATCTGGATCGTATTTTAATTACCTCGATGCGCGATCCTATTGTTACAGATTTCAATTTAACTGATGCACAATTTGGATTGCTTACCTCTGTATTCTTATGGTCGTACGGTTTTTTAAGTCCTTTTGGCGGTTACTTTGCCGATAGGTACAGCAGAAAAAAGGTAATTGTTTTTAGTGTAATGGTTTGGTCGGTGGTTACTTTATGGACCGGCTTTACCACCTCATTTCACGAAATGCTGGCTGCCCGTTTTTTAATGGGCGTAAGCGAGGCTTGCTATATCCCTGCGGCACTGGCTTTAATTACCGATTATCATAAAGGAAAAACCCGTTCCCTTGCAACGGGCTTGCATATGAGTGGTTTATATGCAGGTCTGGCACTTGGTGGCTTAGGCGGATATATTGCCGAATTGTGGGGCTGGCGTTCCGGATTCCATGTTTTTGGAATTGTAGGTATTGTGTATTCCCTRATTCTGTTGTATGTGTTGAGGGACCATAAGCCTGATCCTGTTGTGGTTACAGAAGGAGAAGAAGAGGTAATGCCGAAAATTAGCCTTACAGGAGCTTTAAAAGTACTTTTTAGTGAAGCCTCTTTCTTTATCCTGTTGTTCTATTTTGCCATATTGGGTATTGTAAACTGGCTTGTTTATGGCTGGCTGCCAACGTTTCTAAAAGACCATTTTAACCTTAATCTTGGCCAGGCCGGTATTTCGGCAACAGGTTATATCCAGATCGGTTCCTTTGTGGGCGTAATTGTGGGGGGGATTCTGGCCGATAGATGGACCCGAAAAAATAACAGGGGCCGTTTGTACATGCTCATCATTGGTTTTACACTTGGTGCGCCTTTCTTGTTTCTAATGGCCTCTACAAATGTCTTCAGCATCGCCATTATTGCCATGCTTGTCTTTGGTTTGGCAAGAGGGTTTAATGACGCGAATTTAATGCCGATATTACGACAAGTGGCCGATGGAAGATACATCGCCACAGGTTATGGATTCCTTAATTTTCTAAGTACAATTATTGGTGGTTTAATGGTGTATGTTGGTGGTGCATTAAAAGATGCTCAGGTTGATCTTTCTATTGTTTATCAGGTTTCAGCAGTTGCAATGCTATTGGCCACATGGTCGTTATTTGCGGTGAAACTAAAAAAGAATAATGTATAAATTTAGTGGTATGAAAAAACATTTTATTGTCCTGGTATCTGTAATGCTTTTATGGAATACCACAGTCCTTAAAGCAAATGTAACCTTGCCGGCCATCATTTCCAGTGGCATGGTATTACAGCAGCAAAGCAATGTTACCTTATGGGGTACAGCCAAAGCCAATGCAAAAGTAACCGTACAGACCTCCTGGAACCAAAAAGTATACAACGTTAACACCACAAAGGAAGGAACATGGAGGCTGGCTGTAGCCACTCCTAAAGCCGGTGGGCCTTACAAAATTACTTTTAACGATGGCAGTAAACTGGTAGTGGATGATGTTTTTATTGGAGAAGTATGGTTGTGCTCTGGCCAGTCAAATATGGAAATGCCCGTGAAGGGATATGCCAATCAGCCAATTTTGAATTCTAACGAGATATTAATGGATGCCGATGAGCCGGGCATCAGGTTGTTCAGAGTAGAAAAGAAAATGTCTAAAACCCCGCAAACACAATTGGATGCCAAATGGGAAAGTGCCGATGCAGCCTCAGTTAAAGAGTTTAGTGCGGTTGGTTATCAATTTGCAAGGATACTTCAGAAAAGACTAAAAGTCCCTGTTGGGATTATCCAATCGGCATTTGGGGGTACAGACATCGAAGCATGGATGACCACAAGCAGCCTGCAGGGATTCAATGATTTTAAAATTCCGGCCGATACCGCTAAAATTGCCAAGAACAACCCGGGGGTATTATTTAATGCCATGATCAACCCGATTATTGGTTATTCCATTAAAGGCACATTATGGTATCAGGGAGAAAATAACAGGATGAACCCACTTACTTACGATAAAAAAATGGCGGCTATGGTTAAGCAGTGGCGACAGCTATGGAACTCCGGTGAATGGCCTTTTTACTATGTGCAGATTGCACCAAACGTGTATAAGGACCATGCGGATCAGATACCGCTTTTGTATGAAGCGCAATCAAGAGCAATGAAACTGATACCCAACTCCGGAATGGTGGTTAGTGTTGATGTGGGCAGTATGACTACCATCCATCCGCCTGATAAAACCATTATCAGTAAAAGGCTGGCTTATTGGGCACTTAACAATACTTATGGCAAACAAGGCATTGTATTCAGGGGGCCGGTTTATAAATCTTTAGAAATAACGGGCGACAAGGCGGTGCTGAGCTTTGATGAAATCCCCAACGGACTGACCGCTTATGATCAGAAGCTGATTTCTTTCGAGATCGCCGGTATTGATAAGGTGTTTTATCCAGCCGAAGCATTAATTAAAGGCAAAACGGTAGTAGTAAGCAGTGAGTCGGTTAAAAGCCCGGTCGCTGTTAGATATGCCTTTAAAGACAGAGCAGAGGGAAATTTGTATAACGTAGAAGGATTGCCTGCTGAACCCTTTAGGACGGATAGCTGGTAACCCAGCTTTATAACCCTGCCTGAAACTCAGTCCCTCTTATATAAACCTGGCCTGCTCTCTCCAGGTTTTCTTTGCTTTTAGTGGTGATCTTGATGATGTCGATGTCTTTTACAGCTCCTTTTAAAGAACCAAAATCACTTTCAGACAAAATATTAATATTTAGAATGTAATTCTCATCAATTTTAAGGTTGGCTATATTGCCCTTTACCAGGTCATTATCTATCATATACAAGGTGGCAGGCGATGGAGATTTTACATATTTGTTTTTGATCTCATCTAAGGTCATGAACCTGAATGCCCCGGGATTTTTAGTCATTACATAAACTTCACCGATTTTACTATCAGTACTTACATTAATGTTTTTAATTTCTTCCTGACTGAAGAGCGGAAGGCAGGAACCGATTAGCACACTATCCAGAAAATACTTAGGCTGGATTCCCGCTGGCAGCTTCTTAGCATCCTTTTCATAAACAACATTTACTTTATCAGATACCGGACTGGTTTGGCCTACTGCAGTTATAGCAAACAGGCAAAATGTAAACATKAATAATAACCTCATAATTTCCCCTTTAATAACGGAATATAAGGAATATTATCAAATAAATGTCAAATTATAAATTTTTTATAATTTGTTCGGCTTCCTCGTCCTTGTATTCGTGGGTAGCTGAGTTTAGCTTTTTCTTTAGATCGGCCATGACCAGTGCATATTCTTTAAGATCAGCCAGGTTCTTCAATTCGCCGGGGTCTTTTTTTACATCATAAAGCTCCCAGTAATTAAGCTTTCCATAGAAACGGATCAGCGTGTATTGATTGGTTCTGATGCCGAAGTGAGGGTTTACCAAATGCGGACCGGGGTATTCATAGTAGTGATAATAAACAGGCTTATCTGGTTTTCCGGTTTTGTTGCCTTTAAGCAAAGGCCAGAAAGATTTTCCTTGTATGTCGGCTGGTACTTTAGCACCTGCAATGTCCAATAAAGTAGGTGCCCAGTCTATGTTGGCCACTATATTGTTAATGGTACTCCCTGCTTTTACTTTACCGGGATATCTTACTATGAAGGGTGTTTTTAAAGATTCTTCGTACATAAAACGCTTATCGAACCAACCATGCTCTCCTAAGTAAAAACCCTGATCTGAGGCATAAATTACAATGGTATTTTTGCTTAGCGCTGCTTTATCAAGGTAATTAAGGATTTCACCGATATTCCGGTCCAGCGAATTTGCAGTAGCATAATAATCTTTCATATAACGCTGGTATTTCCAGGTGGCTAAGGCTTTGCCCGATGGTTTTTTCTGTTCAAAATCTTTGGTGACCTTTTGCTGGTAATAATCTGCAAAGGCTTTACGTTGAGTAGGGTTCATCCTTTTATAAAGATTGAAATTGTTAAAATCCACATTAACCTTTAGGTCGCGATCAAGTTCCATTGCTTTTGCAATGGTCATGTACTGCTGTTTGGCTGCGGGCCTTCCTTCGTATTCATCAAAAAATGTTGCGGGAAGCGGAAAATCTATATCATCATAAGCACCTAGATCCTGAATATCTGGTAACCATTCCCTGTGGGTAGCCTTTTCGCCTACTACCAAAAAGAAAGGCTTGCTTTTATCACGTGAGTTTAGCCATTGCGTTGCCTTATCGGTAATAATATTGGTAACATATCCCTCGGTTCGGGTGGTATCGTTGTTTTTATTGATAAAATCAGGGTTGTAATAAAATCCCTGGTCGGGCATAATTTCCCAATGGTCAAATGCCTTGCCCGGTAAAGTACCTAAATGCCATTTGCCAATCCATGCGGTCTGATAGCCGGCACTGCTCAATAGTCGCGGTAGCAGTTGCTGATCCACGTTAAACTTGCCGTCGTTTGCTTTGTAGCCGTTTATATGACTGTACTTGCCGGTTAAAAAGCAGGCTCTGCTTGGTCCGCATATGGAATTGGTAACCAGCTGATTTGTTAGCAATGCGCCTTCTTTGGCAAGCCGGTCTATGTTTGGTGTATGTGCTATTTTATTGCCATAGGCGCCAATTGCCTGATAAGCATGGTCGTCGGAAATAATTACAATGATATTGGGTTGATCTGATGGCTGTGGGGTAGCTTTGGTTTTTGACCCCATAAATTTTAGGCTTGCCAATATTGCAAGTATGCAGGCGACACTCCAAAAAATGACTGATCTTATCATATCTTCTTAAAAAGTAACAGGTTTGAATTTGTGGATAAGATACGGAATATTAGAATTTTTTATACTTTTGGAAAAATTGTTTGCTGTGAAATTCTTCAGTTGGCTTATTTGTTTGATCATTATTGTTGTGAGCTTTACGCCTTGCAAGGATTTCGCCAACGCCAAAGTTTCTGAACAGACCAGCGTTTCAAAAGCAGGGCATGCCGATGATCACAACAGCCTGGCAAATGACGATTGCTCTCCGTTTTGCGTATGCTGTTGCTGCAGTACACCAACGGTTGTAACGCAAACATTATTAACCAGTACGGTTTCATTGATTATTGATAAAGAGTATTCAGATATCGCTCCCGGCCATATCGCGTCTAATGATCCTTCAGTCTGGCAGCCACCTAAGTTAGGTTAATTTAAATTTCAGGTTTTATTGCACCGGATCTATCCTCATGGAATGATTCCGTTATGCATTGCCTTGTTTTTTCTTTAACCTAATTTAAAATTCAATGCTGAAAAAAATCATTCAGTTTTCTATACAGAACAAATTAGTTATAGGATTATTTACCCTCGCGCTTATTGCCTGGGGTGTATATTCGCTAAAACAATTACCTATAGATGCCGTACCCGATATTACAAATAACCAGGTACAGGTCATCACACTCAGCCCCTCTTTGGCTACTCAGGAGGTAGAAAGGCTCATCTCTTATCCGGTGGAGCAAACCATGTCTACCATACCCGAAATTGAACAGGTACGCTCTATTTCCAGATTCGGCTTATCGGTAGTAACCATCGTTTTTCATGATGATGTGGATATTTACTGGGCGCGCCAGCAGGTTAATGAAAAGCTTGCCGAAGCAAAGAACAACATCCCGGCAGGATTGGGGAATCCCGAAATATCTCCGATATCAACCGGACTGGGCGAAATATATCAGTATGTAATCCATGCAAAACCGGGCTTTGAAGAGAAATACAATGCCCGTGACCTGCGAAGTATTCAGGACTGGATTGTGAGGAAACAATTGCTGGGAACTCCCGGTATTGCCGAAGTAAACAGTTTCGGCGGTTTATTAAAGCAGTACGAAATTGCCCTTGATCCTGATAAGTTAAGAGGCCTTAATTTAAGTATTGCTGATGTTTTTACCGCTTTAGAATCCAGTAACCAAAATACAGGAGGTGCTTATATTGATAAAAAACCGACTGCTTATTTTATCCGAAGTGAGGGCTTAATTGGCAGTTTAGATGATATCAATAAAATAGTGGTTAAGAACAATGCCAATGGGATTCCGGTGCTTATCCGCGACATTGCCACCGTTCAGTTGGGCAGTTCTATCCGTTATGGAGCACTGACCAGGGCAACCTCCAAGGGCCATGGCGAAGCCGTTGGCGGTATCGTAATGATGCTGAAAGGTGCCAATGCCAACGATGTGGTTAAAAAGGTTAAAGCTAAAATAGAGCGGATCAATAAAACCCTGCCCGAAGGGGTTGTTGTTGAACCTTTTCTAGACAGAAGTGCATTGGTAGACCGTGCCATGGGTACCGTAGCTAAAAACCTTATAGAGGGAGCGTTAATTGTGATCTTTGTATTGGTGCTCTTTTTAGGGAACCTCCGGGCCGGATTGGTAGTCGCCTCGGTTATTCCGCTGTCCATGCTTTTCGCCATTTCGTTAATGAACCTCTTCGGGGTATCAGGAAACCTGATGAGCCTGGGTGCTATCGATTTTGGCCTGATCGTAGATGGGGCTGTAATTATCGTGGAAGCCACCATGCATATTTTGGCAGGCAATAAATTAGGCAGGGCCTATACCCAACGTGAAATGGATGCAGAGGTGGAGAAATCTTCTGTGCGTATGATGAGTGCTGCTGCTTTTGGTCAGATCATTATTCTGATTGTATATCTGCCCATTCTTGCGTTGGTGGGTATAGAAGGGAAAATGTTTGGCCCCATGGCGCAAACTGTTTCATTTGCTATTCTTGGCGCCTTCCTGCTATCGCTTACTTATGTGCCCATGGTATCATCGCTGGTATTAAGTAAAAAAGCAACGCATAAAAGGAATTTTTCTGACCGTATGATGGATTTCTTTCAAAGGAAGTATACACCGATTATACGTGCCGCTTTGCGTAAACGTATGGCTGTGGTGGCGTCGTCTATAATACTTTTAGCCATCAGTATATTGCTGTTTTTGAGAATGGGAGGAGAGTTTATTCCAACCCTCGAAGAAGGAGATTTTGCTGTTGAAACCCGTTTGCTTACCGGAAGCTCGCTTTCGCAGACCATAGATAAAGTAAATCAGGCATCTGATATCCTGGTTAAGAGATTTCCAGAGGTAAAAGAGGTGATCGGAAAGATTGGTGCAGCCGAGATTCCGACCGATCCAATGCCTATGGAGGCCTGTGATCTTACCATTATTTTAAAAGATAAAAAAGACTGGACAACCACTAATGACAGGGTAGAACTGGCCGAACTTATGGGTAAAGCCCTTGAGGATGTGCCTGGCGTAAGCTTTGGTTTTTCTCAGCCTATTCAGCTTCGCTCTAACGAGCTGATCTCGGGAGTAAGGCAGGATATCGGAATAAAAATCTTTGGAGATGACCTAAGTGCTTTAACCGATATTTCGCAAAAGATCGGCAAAATTGTTTCTACAGTTGAGGGTGCAAAAGACCTTTATCTGGAGCAGGCTACGGGTCTTCCGCAGATCGTTGTAAAGATCAACCGGGATAGGATTGCTCAGTATGGCTTAACCGTTGATAAGGTAAACCAAGCCCTTAATACCGCCTTTGCGGGCCAGTCTGCCGGAGTAGTTTACGAGGGTGAGCAGCGCTATGATATGGTGGTGCGCTTGTCGCAACAGAACAGGCAAGACATCAGCGATGTAAAAAATGTTTACGTATCGGCACCTAACGGCAATCAGGTTCCCCTTGATCAGCTTGCTGATGTAGAATTTAAGGTGGGGCCAAATCAGATCCAGCGTGAAGATACCAAGCGAAGGATCATTGTTGGATTAAATGTAAGAGGTCGCGATATTGCCAGTGTGGTAACCGAGATTGAAGAAAAGATCAACGCACAGATCAAGTTGCCAACCGGTTATTACATCACTTATGGCGGTCAGTTTGAAAACCTGAAAGAAGCAACTCAAAGGCTTTCTATTGCTGTTCCTGTTGCCCTGGCGCTAATCCTGCTTTTATTGTATTTCTCATTTGGATCGGTTAAGCAATCGGTACTTATATTTTCTGCCATTCCAATGGCGGCAATAGGTGGTATTTTTGCGCTGCTGCTTCGTGGAATGCCTTTCAGTATTTCTGCAGGAGTTGGTTTTATTGCGCTCTTTGGTGTTGCGGTATTAAATGGGATTGTACTGATCACCGAGTTTAACAGGCTCCGGAAACTTAATAAATATGGATTGGATGAAATTGTGCTTAAAGGTACAGCCATCCGCTTGAGACCAGTATTGATGACCGCAACCGTGGCTTCGTTGGGCTTTTTGCCTATGGCCATTTCAACAGCGGCGGGCGCAGAGGTTCAAAAGCCACTTGCTACCGTTGTAATCGGTGGTCTCATTACCTCTACTATTTTAACTTTAATTGTATTACCCGTGTTATATACTTATTTCGAAGGCTATAAACGTAAGCCTAAAACAGGTGTTCCAGTTGCAATAATTGTCGTTATTGCTTTGCTCACTTTTACCGTACCTGCTGCGGCAAATGCACAACAAACGTCTTTAAAAAGGATTCCGCTTACAATGGAACAGGCCGTGCAAACTGCTCTTAAAAACAACCAGGCCATGAAATCTTCAGGCCTTCAGGTAAATCAGCAACAGGCATTGAGAGGCAGTTCGACCGACTTAGGAAAAACCAATCTTGATGTGCAGTATGGACAAATTAATGGAATTAAAAAGGACAATAATTTTAGTGTTTCCCAGAGTATTCCGAATCCCGGACTGTTTAAAAATCAGCGTAATCTGTATGATGCGCAGATCAAGGGTGCAGAGATTAATGTGGCCGTTACGCAAAACGAACTGAGCTATCAGGTTAAAAGTACTTATATGCACCTTGCTTATTTTATTGCTTTAAAAGATCTGTATCAAAGTCAGGATTCCGTATACAGCAATTTCTTAAAAGCCGCTTCCTTAAGGTATGAAACAGGCGAGACGAACCTGCTGGAGAAAACCACTGCCGAAACGCAGTATAATGAAGTAAGAAATCAGATGAGTGAAAATGAATCAGATATACTGGCTTATACTTCTGAACTGCAGCGATTGCTGAATACGCAGCAACCCGTTGAAATTGTTAAGGATCAATTTACGCAGGCCGAATGGAATGTTGCAGCTGGCAATAGTGTTGGTGCAAACCCGCAACTTGCCCTGCAAAAACAGCAGATTGATATTGCCGATAAAGCACTAGGTGTAGAGAAAGCCCGTTCAGGACCTGATTTTACTGTTGGTTATTTTAACCAGTCCATTATCGGTACGCAAACGGTAAACGGACAGGACCAGTACTTTAATGGTGGTAAAAGATTTCAGGGGGTACAGGCAGGAGTGGCCATTCCGTTATTCTTTAAACCTTTTTCGGCCCGTATAAAAGCAGCCAGAATAGAAAAACAGGTTACGGAAAGTCAGTATGAACTTTTTCAGACCAATTTGCAGGGCGAATACAATAAGGCGAATCAGGCATTGCTTAAAAACTCACGGAGCATCGATTATTATAAAAAAAGTGCCCTGCCGAATGCCAACCTGATTTTGAAGCAATCGCAAATCGCGTTTCAAAACGGAGAGATCGGTTATGTAGAATATCTTCAGGGATTAAGGACGTATTCGGAAACACATTTTAGCTATTTGCAGGCTATCAATCAATACAATCAATCAGTTTATACACTTCAATACCTCAGTGGTTTATAATTAAGAAAATGAAAAGAACTATTCAAGTGACCATTTACGTCCTATTTGCTGCGGTTTTAACCTCATGCGGAGGGAATACACCGAAATCAGAAGAAACAACAGCAGTTAAAGAAACAGCAAGCGTAAACCATGAGGATGAAAATACCGTGGAATTTACCTCTGCACAATATAAGACTGCAGGCATCGCACTAGGGTCGCCGGAAATGAAAGATTTAAGTGGCTTGTTAAAGGTTAATGGCTTTATTGATGTGCCGCCACAAAATCTGGTTAGTGTTACTACGCAAATGGGAGGAATCGTAAAATCGACTCCGTTGCTGCAGGGAAGCACCGTTAGTAAAGGACAAGTGATTGCCGTTTTGCAAAATCAGGAATATGTCTTGTTACAGCAAGATTACCTGGAAAGCAAGAGCCAGCTGGAACTTGCCGATTCGGAATATAAGAGACAACAAACACTTGCAGAGCAGAATGTAAATGCAAAGAAAACATTGCAGCAGGCACGTGCGCAGTTTCAAAGTATGCTGKCAAGAGAAAGTGCGTTGAAACAAAGGTTGCAGCTGATCAACATTAATCCGGCAAGTTTGTCGGCCGCTAATATTAGGAGCCAGATCAATATTTATTCGCCAATTACGGGTTATGTAACTAAAGTAAATGTGAATACAGGAAAGTTTGTGAATCCGAATGATGCGATGTTTGAGATCGTAAATAGCGCTAATTTGCATGTTGAATTGAATGTATTTGAAAGAGACGCTTCGAAAGTTAGGGCAGGTCAACGGGTTCGTTTTTCTATGGCCAATGATACGGAAGAGCAAATTGCAGTGGTAGATTTGGTTGGTCGGGAAATTAATTCCGATAAAACGATTACTGTTCATGCCATTTCAAAAGGAAGCACCAGCTTTATTCCGGGAGCATACCTTAAAGCATATATTGAAACGGGTACTAGTAAAGTGCAGGCATTGCCGAATAGTGCTGTAGTTGATTTTGGAGGTAAGAAATACATCTTTGTTTCAGAAGGTTCGGAGAAACAAGGGATGTATTATTTTAAAATGGTAGAAGTAAGTATTGGGGTAAATGATGGCGGGTATTTAGAGGTCCAGATTCCGGAAGGTGTCGCTGTAAATGGAAAGGTGGTTTTAAAAGGAACTTATGATTTGCTGTCGAAATTGAAAAACAGTGAAGAGGCCGGGCACGGGCATTAGGGTAAAGTTGCCATGTTGCAAGCGAGTGTGCTACAGCACACTCGCTAACGCTATTTTATAGGTAGTGTAAAGTAAAATGTGCTGCCCTGGCCCAGGTTACTGTCAGCGCCTATTTTTCCATCATGTTTCTTGATGATTTCGGTACAGATGAATAAGCCTAGCCCCAGGCCAGAGTAAGCGGCATTTTTGCCATCTATCTGGTAATACCGTTCAAACAAATGAGGTATTTTTTCTTCAGGAATGCCGGGCCCTTTGTCGCTTACAGAAACCCGAATGTTCTCTTTTAGTTTGTCAATAGAAATGGTAATGTCTTTACTTTCGGGGGCATACTTAATGGCGTTATTCACAAAATTGATCACTACCTGACTAAGCCTGTCGCTATCTCCATAAATTTCCAGGGTTAAATCACCTGTGGTAATTATCGAATATTTATTTGCTGCACGAATGTGATAACACGAATCATCAACCATTTTAGCAATATTGAATTGCGTTTTGTTAAGCTCAAGATGACCCTGGTTAATCCTGCTGGCATTTAACAGGTCCTCTATTAATATACTTACTTTGTCTAAACTCCTGGTCGACATGGCAATCAATGAATTCAGCTTGTCAGAAAAGGAATCGTCCTTTAACCTGTTGATCAGCTGCATCGATGCTTTTAAGCTAGTCAGCGGTGTTTTTAGCTCATGACTGGCAATACTGATAAAATCATCTTTGTGTTGCAACAATTCTTTTATCGCCTGATCATGCATCTTTTGGGGAGTAATATCTAATGATGTTCCAACAAAGCGATAAGGCTCGTTTTTTGCATTAAAATACGCTTTACCCTTAAACTTAACCCATTTGAGTTTTTTATCTAGGTTTTCTGATGTTCTGAATTCCTTTTCGTACTCGCCATTATTGATGCCAGTGAGCGCTTGTTTCAGGGTTTTGTCTACATCAGCACGATCATCAACATGGATCATATTTATGAATTGCTGATAAGTGATGTCATGATTAGGCTTAAGGCCGAAAAGTTCTTTAGACCTGCCATCAAATATCAATTCGTCGGTAAGTGTATTGTAATCCCAGGTGCCTAAACCTGCGGCTTCTACGGCAAGTTTTAACCGTTCTTTACTTTCTTTAAATAGCAACTCCACTTCAGCCAGGCCTTGTTCAACCTTACGTTTATCCGTAATATCTTCAATTGCCAATAATATTAAGCCATCCAGTAGTCTTGAGTTTAAACTCATGATGCGCAGACCAATTGTTGGGAAAATATGGCTCACCTCAAAATCAGTTAAGATTTTTTTCTCCGGCAAGATGTTCTCCAGCAGATCGCGGAGTAGTGGAATGTTCCACTGCCGGTCACCAAGATCATAGAAATATTCACCTTCCGTTTCTTTTTTAGTGACATGAAACTTGGTGTAAAATCCATCCGTAGCCCTTTTTACCCTTAAATCCTTATCCAGAATAATCAACGGATCACGAATTGTATTTATGATGGCTTCTGTGTATACCCTTGCATTGTTTAGTTCCTGGTTACGTCCGGTGAGTTCATTGTTAATGATGTTGATCTCTTCGTTTGTGCTTTGCAGCTCTTCTTTTGAAGTTTCCAGTTCTTCGTTTAAGCTCTGTAGCTCTTCACTACCAGAAAGCAACTCCTCATTTGCGCTTTGCAGTTCCCCATGTGCCGCTTCCTGTTCTTCTGTTGCATTCCTCATTTCTGCCCTAAGCTGGGTTAGCTCCATTTCCTGCTGCTTTAACCTCAGGTCTTTGTCACTTTCAACCCGTTTTCCGGCTTTTGATAAAGGCCTTTTACGGACCGCTGAAAAACTGGTTTGGAACAAGACCAGGTAATGGACACTTTCAGGTTTTATAAGCGGGGTAACCTCTATATCAACAAATTCCTGCTGTTCATTCAGGTTAAAGATCACATTCTTTTTTCCCACAGGAGTTTGATTTTTCTTTGCCTGCTGCAATAAATTCCGGAGTTCAAAAACCAGGTCTTCCCTTGCCATTTTTAGCAGGTTTAAGCTAGCTCTTCCAGGGGACGGGGCGAGCCAGGCATCTGTTTTTCCTCTAAACTGAATAATGTCGAAGTTATCGCTTACCAGCACTCCAGAAGGTGAGAATTTAGCCAGTACCACCTGGTCGGCAAGTTTAGAAATATCCGGTTCTTCGGCTCCTTTACGTGCACTGGTGTCAACATTTTTAAAATTCTGCTCACTACCCTGTGTGGTTACCTGCATAATCCTGCCGGGAATGCCGATCCGCTGAAAAATTTTGCTTGCATGGTTGTATGGCAGAAAAAGATCTGAGTCTTTGCCAATACTTTCTGATTTTCCCAACAATAAAAAACCATGATTGGCCAGGGCATAATGAAAGGCCGTAATTGCTTTTTTCTGCAATACCGGTTCGAGATAGATTAAAACATTGCGACAGGCAATTAAGTCAAGTCTGGAGAAAGGTGGGTCTTTTAAGAAGTTATGATGTGCAAAAACACACATGTCCCGGATGCTTTTTCTGACCTGATAGTTGCCGTCAATTTTATTAAAGAACTGACGCAGACGAGACTCCGAAACACCCTCAATATCGGTAGGTCTGTAAACGCCGGTACGTGCTTTGTTAATTGCCGTTTCAGAAATATCAGTAGCAAAGATCTGTATTTTCATTGCAGAAGCTTTATCACCCAATTGTTCTGTTAAACAGATTGCCATAGAGTACGCTTCTTCTCCGGTCGCGCAGCCTGCAATCCAGATCCGTAAGGGTTCACCGTTTTTCTTCTGATCTATGATCGAAGAGAGCACAGTGGTACACAGGGTTTCGAAGATGTCCGGGTCACGGAAAAAATTAGTAACAGAAATGAGCATGTCATTGTATAGCGCGTCCTGTTCGTCCTTTTTTTCGCGCAGAACGGATAAATAGACTTCCGGTTTGTCAGTTCCCTTTAATGCCATTCTACGTACAATGCGCCTTTTTAAAGTGCTTGACTTATAGAATGAAAAATCTACCCCCCTGCGTACCCGAAGTAATGTAAGTATTTGCTTGAAAACCGCTTCGTCCCTTGAACCTTTATCTTCGGAGGGATTGATATGATTATTGTAAAAAGGTGCATTAATGGTAAGAAGATGCACTGCAATCTTTTCAGGGTTTAATACAAAATCTACTGTTTTAGCTTTTATCGCACTTGCAGGCATTTCGTTATACTCTGCAGAATCTTCATCCTGTGCAAAGGTGATTCCTCCATAGGCCTTAATTGCCTCTAAACCCAGGGTGCCGTCGTTTAATGAGCCCGATAAGACTACACCTATTGCATAACCCTGGTGCACAATGGCCAGTGAAGAGAAAAAGCGGTCTATTACTTTTACTTTATAGCGTTTATCGTCGAGTGATGAGAGTTTAAGCACTCCATCTGTAGCGGTTACGATCTTGTTTTCTGGGATAACATAAAAGTTGTCCGGTTCCAAATGGATGTCGTCTGTTATCTGATGTACGGGGATTTTTGATATTTTCTGAAGCAATTCCGGTAGGGAACTTTCATGATCAGGACTTAAGTGCTGAACAAATACGTAAGCTATTCCAGACTTCGGCGGGATGGCCTTTAAAAATCGACTTATGGCTTTTAGTCCTCCTGCTGAAGCCCCAATTCCCACTACAGGGAACTGATCATCAGAAATTTCGAGTTCTGTTTTTTTTAGTCTGGTCATGAAGTCAAATTCGACGACGATACACTTATCGCTGCCTACTCAAAGATATCAATATTAATGGTTATCCCGTCATTATTTGGCTTTAATGGGTTTAGGGATGAGGTAAAGCATGTATAATACTAAGCAAAGGCAGGCCATGTTGGCGGCAATACCATAATCGAAAGCTTTAAGGTAATCGGGGTTGGCCTTATTTGTGCTGATTTCGTAATAAAATACACCCCCCAAAATGCTGATCCCCAGGGCTGAAGCGGTTTGCTGGAAGGTGGAAAAGATGCCGGCAGCAACGCCTGCAAATTTTGCTGGGATGCTTCCTAATGCAATGGTAAGCAGAGAGGGTAGGACAAGTCCGTTGCCCAGACCGTAGAGTCCAATGAGTAAAATGACGTATAACCCGCTTACCTGCGGTTTAAAAATCAGGATCTGGAGCATAAAGGATACCATGATAAGGGCCACGCCCAATTGCAAGACGCGTTTCCCAAATTTAACGATCAGCTTAGACGCCAGCACTGCCGATATCATAAAAAGCACTGCATGCAATACGAAATACAAACCGCAATCTAAGGCAGATAAGCCAAGACCGTTCTGAAGATACACCGCGCTCATTAGTAGAAAGGCCGTATGCATCATGAAATGGAACAATACCGCGAGCAGGCCAATGTTGAATTCCCTTAGTTTAAAAAGCGAGACATCTATTAAAGGAGCGCTGTTAAGCAACAGCCTTTTCTTTTGATTGCGAATGAAGCAGGCAAAAATAAGGGCCGACGACAGTATCATGATTATACTCCACAAGGGCCATCCAGCTTCGCGGCCTTCTGCAAGCGGATAGATCAGGCAAAATAGTCCTGCAGTTAAAATCATTGCGCCGGAATAATCGAAGCTTTGCATGGTGTCTTTAACTGTCTCTGTTAGATACTTCGATATTGCCCATAACGCTGCAATTCCTATGGGAAGGTTTATCAAAAAGATCAACCGCCAGCCCTCAATTCCCAAGAAAGATTTGTCTACCAGGTATCCGCCCAATATCTGGCCTATAATAGCAGCAATACTGAGGGTAACACCGTACCAGCCTATTGCTTTTGCCCGCTCCTGAGGATCGGTAAACAGCACTTGTATAAAAGCAATGGATTGAGGAACCATGATAGAGGAGCTGATGCCCTGAAAGAAGCGGGCAATGTTAAGTTGGAGGGCCGTTTGTGTAATGCCACAGATGCAGGAGGTTAATGTGAAGAGGAAAAGGCCCCAGAACAGTACTTTCTTTTTGCCAAGGTAGTCTCCGGCGCGACCGCCAATGATCAGAAAAGCCGCACTTCCCAGCAAATAGCCTGCTATCACCAGCTGTACTTCTCCGTCGCTAGCATTCACTCCGGTTTTAATACCCGGTATTGCCATATTGATGATGAAAATATCTATTACATAGAGCATTGGCGCGGTTAAAACGATTACCAATGCAAGCCATTTTGAGTTATTTTTTTTCTTTTTCATGATAGTCTGGTCTTTTTTTTAGGCACGGCAGATCCCGCTCATTCTGATATGAATGAACGAAATGCATTTTTAATTAAGAAATCAGGAGTTTGATTTTTCGAGCTCGAGCAGCCACTTTTTTCTGGCCAGTCCACCGCCGTAGCCGGTCAAGCTTCCGTCAGTGCCAATTACCCTGTGGCACGGAATCAGGATTGAGATTCTATTCATTCCATTGGCATTTGCCACTGCGCGAACAGCTTCGGGTTTATTTAAAGCCAGGGCTTGTTGCTTATAATTGCGCGTGGCGCCATAAGGGATTTCCTGCAGAATTTGCCATACAGACTGCTGAAATTCTGTTCCGGGTGAAAACAGGGGCACTGAAAATTGTTTTCGGTTGCCAGCGAAATATTCATCAAGCTGCTGCTTTAGCAGATCGAAGTGGTGGTTGCTGCCCTGAATGATAGTGGCATTTAATTGTTTTGCGAGTGTTTTGAATTCCGTCTCCAGCATTTTTCGATCGGTAAACTCTAAAAKGCAGATGCCTTGTTTAACGGCGCAGGCAAACATAGTTCCCAGTGGTGTTTCTAATCGGGTGATATTAATGACCTGTTTATCTTTGCTGTTTAAAGGAGAAACGCCAAAGATCGCTTTAAAGGAATCACCAAAACCACTTAACGATTCATACCCGGCATCAAATGCGGCGGTGGTAATGGCTTGGCCATCCTGGATTCTTTTAAATGCAGAATTGATCCGAAACATCCGTTGGTAGGCATGAAAGGTAATGCCATGATTTTTAAGGAACCACCTTCTGATTTTGCTGGGCTCAATACCTTTTTGAATGAGGTCCCAGTCCTTAAATTTTAAAGATGGATCTGCGTTTAATTCGTCGAGGATCGATTTAATAAAATCAGGGGTCTCTCCAATTTTTTCAAGGGGGTTGCACACTTTACAAGGTCTGTAGCCTTTGCGTATGGCTTCGCTGGTCGTTTTAAAAAACTCCACATTTTCTGCCTTTGGTTTTCTTGCGGTACAGGTAGGTCTGCAAAATATGCCTGTAGTTTTAACTGCCGTTATGAAAGTCCCCTCAAAAGTGATGTCTTTTTTAAGGATGGCGTTGTACATGATTTCGTTGGTCAGCATTCTGTTTCTTTTTCTTCAAAATTAGCTTAGTTGGGTGTAGCGAACAACCGAAAACAGGACAAGTATTTTTTTGTTCTTAAACCTAAGCAGTTTTCTACAGACCTGGCGCGGATAATTGTTATATTTATAATATGGAGAAGGAAAATAAAATACCAAGCGTACAGGCGCAGATGCTAATCAGAAGGCCGGTGGCTGTAGTATTTGAAGCATTTGTTGATCCTGAGATCACCAAGCATTTTTGGTTTACCAAAGGAAGTGGCAGGCTAGAGCAGGGCAAAACAATTACCTGGGAATGGGAAATGTATAGTGTTTCCAGCGCTGTGCGGGTTAAAGAAATTGTGCCGAATAAAAAAATAGCTGTTGAGTGGGATCAATATTCAACTCCCGTAGATTTTGAATTTGAGGCATTGACTGAAGGCACTACGTATGTTACCATTACGCAGTATGGTTTTCAGACAACCGGTGATGAACTGCTTGCAGAGATCAACGGCGCAAGCGGTGGCTTTACTACTGTGGTAGATGGGCTGAAGGCTTATCTGGAGCATGGCATCAATCTGAATCTAATAGCAGACAAGTTTGCGAAAAATTAAGGGATTTTATCAAATTCCAGATCGTCAAAGAGGAAGTCGTTTGAATCGATGTTTAGCTTGAACCCGGTTATTTTTTTTTTCCGTATCCCTTATAAAAATTACTTCACCCTCGGGTACAAAGGGATCGTTAAAGATGATTTTGCAGTGATCTGCGTCTATGTGATGTAAAAAGCCCGAAAAGAGCTCCTTTGTGGGAAGCAATTCCAGAAAAGGTTTTCCTTTTTCTCGTCTGATCACCGCTTTGCCATAAGCTATGTCTTCGTATTCCCCTTCATAGCGGCTAAAATTGGGTATTGAAGCACTCTTTTTAGGCTGAGGTTTTCTTTTCTTATCCCAATCGAAAACGGTGTTTTTTCCAGACATTTCTTTGTCGGCTTCTTTCCAGTCAAATGTGTTATTTCGRGTCATGTAGCCGGTAATTGCTTTGACCAGCTCATCGTTGATCTGAGATATTTTGTTGGTAAGGATGACTATTCCAGAGCTGCTGTCGGGAAGCAACACTACGCTGGATATATAACCCGGCATCCCACCGTTGTGGTTAATTACTTTACCGTTTTTGGTGTGTTTAATATACCAGCCTAGTCCATAGCCATCGTCTTTATTAATGGAGAACAGTGTTTTGACACTTGTTAAGGTATTAATGGTGCCATCGGCTAATATGGTGGTGTCATCAATTCGGCCATGTGCAAGCAGCATCTGCATCCAGATCAGCATGTCGTCGATATTTGAATCTACACCGCCCGCAGGGCTGATGTTGTACATGTTGAGTGGTTTAATCGGTTTATTCTGGATGTGTGGCAGGGCAAAATTACTTTCGCTGGTTATGGAATCCCTGTTGGTAGCGGTGCCCGTCATTTTGAGGGGGTTGAAAATCCTTTCTTTTAAAAATTCGTCCCATGTTTTTCCGGTAACGGATTCAACAACAAGCCCCGCTACAAGGTACATGATATTCTGGTAAGCAAAATCTGTGCGGAAATTGGTTCGGATTGGTGAGTAACGGATTAACCTTGCGATATCTTGTCTGGTATTTTTTGTGCCGTACCAAAGCAGGTCGCCATCAAATGTTTTTAAGCCAGATCTGTGACTTAAAATATCGGTAATGGTAACTTCTTTGGTAATCCATGGGTCGCTCAATTTAAAATCCGGGAGGTATTTAATGACTTTGTCATCCCAGTTGATTTTTCCATCATCTACAAGTATGCCCAGTGCAGCTGCGGTAAAGGCTTTTGTGCAGGATGATATGGGGAAAATAGTTTGGGTGTTTACCGGAAATCCTTTTGCTGTGCTGGTTACACCATATCCTTTTTTAAAGATTACTTTATTGTTTTTGATTATGCCGATGGCAAGGCCAGGGATTTTGTAGTCGGCTACCTGTTTTGCAATAAACTGATCGAGATGGGTTGAATCTGTTTGTTGGCTAAAAGAAAGGTATGGGACAAGCAAAAGCAGGATTATAAAGATCTTTTGGATGGTTGTGGTTAATGACTTGTGGTTCATTGGTTTAGGGCTTGTATATCAAATATACATAAATCTGTAATTGTGTTGTTTTGATTAGTAAGGCTTGGGGATTTCCTAACGTCGAGATAACGGGAATGTGTGAGATCCCTCAGCCTATGGAAGTTTAGCGCATAAAGAATTGCTTCAGCAGATCAACTCAATTGTGGGAATTTTGCCAGAGAAGTGCAGTGCAGTTTATAAACTCAGCAGGGAAGAAAAAAACCTGAGTCACAAAGAAATTGCCCAAAGGCTGAACATTCGACAAAGACGGTTGACAACCATATGACCAGAGCATTAAGTCAGTTGCGCAGTTCTCTTGGCGGTTTGCTTACTGTGGAAGTGCTTACCTGACTGTTGAAAACCGTTAATTTAGGTTGCAATTCCTGATCTGGAGAACAGCACAAATAAAAGAATCATGATCAGTAATAGCAGCCCGTTAACCCAGTGGCGGTTCTTCCATGGTTTTAGATCTACAACCTGTTTGTTCTGTGCCATATAAGCCTTTTCCATAGGAAACAGTTTTCCGATGATTAGCATGATGGTGGTTGTTAGTAAAAAGAGGATGGCCAAGATATGCAGGAAGTGGATGCCTGTATCGAATACAATCTGAGTAAGGATGTAGCCGGTAAAACAAAATCCAAGACCTACTTTAGCAGCGATCGGAGGAACTTTTTTAGTTACAAAGCCTACAAACATAATGGTGAAAATGGGGATGCTGAAGGCCGCATTTATCTTCTGCATAAAGGTGTAGAAGGTATCGCTTGAGAAAATGATTAGCGGGGCAATGAACATAGCCAGTAAAGAGGCAAACATCTCAAATCTTTTAGAGTTTCTTAGCAAATCGGCTTCTGTAACGKTTCTTCCTTTCTTCTCTTTAAAAGGTTTGTACAAATTTAAGGTGAACAGGGTGCTGGCGCTGTTTAAACCAGGCGAAAAGGAAGTGATTGCAGCGCCAAAAATAACTGCGGCAATAAAGCCACTTAGTATGGGCGGAGATACATCACTTACCACCCTTGAAAATACCTCGGTAGTGTTTTGCATGCTGCTGTACATATGAACGGCAATTATTCCGGGCAAAATAAAAAGCAGGGGCCCAAGCAGCTTTCCGGCACAGGCAAGGGCAATGCCTTTCTGGCTGGTTTCGAGATCAGACGACGCCAATGCCTGTTGCACAATAACCTGTTCAGTTCCCCAATAAAAGAGGTTCATCAGGATCATGCCTGTAAATATGGTAGAAAAAGGGACTGCATCTGCAGATGTCCCTATGGAATTAAAATGTTCCGTTTTTGAAGTGAGGATGGTGTGTATGCCTTCCTGAAGGTTACCGTTGCCTACATGGCTTAGTCCGAAGTAAGCCAGTAATAATGCTCCGGTAAACATACAGATGCCTAAAACCAGGTCAGAGATCACGATGGCCTTTAAACCTCCCAGAATAGAATATAAACTGCCGACCAGACCTATGCACCATACCAGAATCCAGATGCTGCTTCCATAACTGATGTGCCATATATCAGAAAAATGAAACAAGCCATTCAATGCTACAGCGCCACTGTAAAGCACAATAGGAAGCAGATTTACCATGTAGCTGATCAGGAACAGGAAGGAAACCAATTTCTTTGTTCCCGGATCATACCTGTTTTCCAGAAAATCGGGAGTGGTAGACATGGCACCCTTTAAATAAACGGGGATCACAAATTCAGAAACAACCAGCATGGCAAATACTGAGCTTATTCCCCAGGCCATTACCGTCATGTTGTTCACATATACCGATTCACTGCTGCCAACAAATTCTGCGGCGCTGATGTTCGTAAAAAACAAAGCACTGCCTACAGCGGTAAAGCTTAAGGTTCGGTTGGCCAGAAAGAGACCTGCAGAGGTAGTTATTTTATGCCTTCTGGTTTTGAACCAGGAAATCACCCCTACAAGAAAGGTAACAACAATAAAGGTGATAAAGGCTGTCGCATTCATTTTTGCAGGTTATAGCGATTTTCTTCTGATCAGTACGGTAGGAATTGTTTCCTGTACTTTTTCCTTTTTCAATACCGCCTGCGCCACTTTTATACCCATT
Organism: Pedobacter sp. 05T44; assembly: GCF_056395985.1. NCBI lineage: Bacteria > Pseudomonadati > Bacteroidota > Sphingobacteriia > Sphingobacteriales > Sphingobacteriaceae > Pedobacter > Pedobacter sp. 05T44. The sequence goes on along the minus strand of NZ_JBFTKO010000001.1, from coordinate 791,612 downwards.
AAAGAGAAATCTGCAGAGTAGGTGGTGATGCCACCACCAATGATTTCTTTAACCACCTCGTCGTTGTGCGACAGGATGCCTATGTCTTTGCCAGGCTGTAACTGTTTTGCCTCGCAATCTTTAAGTATTTTCCATATTTCGGAGTTGTTTAGGGTAAAATAAACCTTTCCCTTTTCTACGCTGCCGGGCTCATATTCGTTTAATATCCTGGCGTTTACCTTAAAATCTTTAGTGAATTTTTTAAATGATTTAATGATCTCAACCGGATCCAGAGAGCCAGGTACGTGGAAAAAGATCATTTCATCAAATTTCTTTATGGTATCTGCCAATTCTGCCAATATTCTATAGGTAGACTGTTCAAATTCCTGAGTAATGTAGTTGAACTCGCCTTTAAGCGGTTCATAGCGGTCGAACATAATGAACTTGTTGCTCGGCAGCATGTCCAGCAGATGTTTGGTTTTTGGATGTGGTATAGGTGAAATCACATACACCCCATACTTTCCTTTAATCATGTTCAGCATGGTTTCGAACATGGTGATGTTGCCATGGTGAAAAAAAACATCGATATGTACATTTGGCCCCAGTTCATTTCTGAAGTTCCGGTAGAACTGCTCCTGAAAGGAGTCGATAAGGTACATAAGCAGTGCCACCTTTAAGGTTTGTTCAGTATCGTCATTTGCAACAAAATAGCCAAGTCTGTTTTTTGACTCCACTATTCCGCGGCTGATGAGTTCTCTGTATCCTTTCATTACGGTTTCCCTTGCAAAACCAAGTTCCTTGATCAGGACGTTTATAGAAGGCAGCGCCTCTCCTTTAGAAATGATTCTTTCGTCGATAGCATTAATTATACCCTGTACAAATTGCTCGTGTTTGGAAAAGGATGGTACTTCTTCAAGTTCCTGTATTTTTTCAAAAATGGTTATCATATTGATAGGTTGGGCTACACTAGTCTATAGGTATAAAAAATGTTTGTTTTAGTTTTTATTTCACAAGGTAATAATTTTTAGTTAATCATTAAATACAAATTAAGGCACTTATGAAAGTAAAATTTGCAATTATAAAAAAACTTCCTTTATATTTACTTAATAATAGAACAGCATAGACTAGACTAGAAAGAAAAACTGTTCTATTCCTAACCAAAACATAACCAAATATGAACGTGAAACTTACTATCGAAAAGTTGGGCTATCCTGATTTTCTCTGGAAAAAGCTTATTCTATTACTGCTCTTTTTTGTTTTTTGTGCCCAGGCATTTGCTCAGCAGCAGATCACCGGAAGGGTAACAGACAATAATAGTGGCTTGCCCAATGCCACGGTACGTGTAAAGGGCACGCAGCTTGGCACCAAAACAGATGATGAAGGGAAATTTAAACTGAGTGTCCCGGATAATGCGGTGTTGATTTTCAGTTATATCGGTTTTACCGATCAGGAGATAGCTGTGAACGGCAGGAAGCACATTGAAGTGCAGCTAACAGAAGCAGCAGGCTCCGGACTGAACGAGATCGTTGTTGTAGGTTATGGTACAAAAAAACGTGCAAACCTGACAGGAGCTGTGTCAACAGTTAGTGGTGCGGAACTGGGCAAATCACCATCAAGCAATTTAACCAACTCTATCGCAGGTCAGGTTCCCGGGCTAATTGTAAATGCCCGAAGCGGCGAACCGGGTAACGACAATGCAGATATATTTGTTCGTGGAAAGGGTACGCTTGGTAATTCAGGTGCTTTGATAGTTATTGATGGAATTCCGGACAGGGCAGGCGGTTTCGCCAGGTTAAATCCGGCGGATATAGAATCATTTAGTATAATAAAAGATGCAAGTGCTGCTATTTATGGTGCAAGAGCAGCTAATGGTGTTATTCTGATTACAACAAAAAGAGGCAAGTCGGGCAAGCCTGTACTTACACTTGGAACCAACTGGGCCAGCACCCAGCCAACACGCGTTCCTCAGATGCTGAGCTCATATCAATATGCGCAGGCAACAAACGAATACGATGCCTTAGTGGGGCAACAACTTACATGGACAACAGAAGCTATTGAAAAATTCCGTAATGGGTCAGATCCCTTAGCTTTTCCAAATACCAATTGGTGGGATGCAGTGATGAAAACACGTGCATTACAACAAAATCACATCATGTCACTAAGTGGAGGAACAGATAAGGTAAGTTATTTTTTTTCGGGCCAGCACCAGAAACAAGACGGAATTTACAAGCAGGATGCAGCTTATTATAAGCAAGATCAGGCAAGGGCAAACGTGGATGTGAATGTGACCGATAACTTTAAAATCGGAGTTGATGTATCGTACCGTAATGAATTTCGCAATGCTGCAAAAAATGGTTATGATGCTGGAAGTATTTTTAGAGAATTATGGTTAGCCTATCCATACTTAACCCCTGTTTATAGCAACGGACTTGTTGGTGTAGGTATTGGTGGCGGCCCCGATAACAGCATGATGTATGTTACCTCTGGCGAAGCAGGATACCAGCGGTTTACTACCGATTATCTGCAAACAAAAGCATCATTTAGCTGGAAACTGGACAAAATTACACAAGGACTATTTGTAGATGGTTATTACGCTTATGACAAAACCCTATCTAAAACAAAATCCTTTACCAAAACGCCGCCACCGGCATATAGGTATGATCCCGCTACAAAAGACTATGTAAAGGTAACCTCATCAATAGCACCATCGCTTATTGAACAAAGAGGCAACATTGGCGAGAGGTTGCTCAATTTAAAACTGGGATATTCAAAAACCATCAGTGATCATAGCTTTGATGCCTTCGTGGCCTTTGAGAGCTTTAAGGGKAATACCGATATCATTAATGCTTCAAGGTCAAATTTCTTGAGTAACAGTCTGGATCAGTTGTCAGCAGGAAGCCTTATTGGTMAGCAAAACTTTTCTGATGCTGCAGAAGCTGCCCGTATCAATTACATCAGTCGTTTATCTTACAATTATAAGAGTAAATACCTGATTGATTATACTATGCGCTACGACGGTTCACAAAACTTTCCTGAAGGAAAACGCTATGGATTTTTTCCAGGAGTTTCTGCAGGATGGCGTATTTCGCAGGAAGACTTCTTTAAATCGGAAGTGATCAATGAGTTAAAATTAAGAGCATCTTGGGGTAGAACCGGTAATGATAGGGTGAGTGATTTCAATTACCTGCAGACCTATTTGCTGGGTACTGGTTATGGTTACTCACTAGGATCGGGAGCTTCACAGGTTTCTTCATTGGTACTTGGGCCAACGCCCAATCCTAACATCACCTGGGAGCTTGCTACCACTAGCGATATCGGTTTAGAATCACAATTCTTTAATGGTAAACTGGGGGTTAATGTAGATGTGTTCAGGTCTATGCGTTCCAATATCCTGATCACCAGAAGTGAATCAGTTCCGGGATATACCGGGCTGACCCTGCCAAATGAAAACTTAGGAAAAGTATTGAGCCGTGGTATTGAGCTTGAAGCTACGCACAATAACACTATCGGCAATTCCTTTGCCTATAACATCAGGGGTAACATCACATTTGCAAGGAACAAGGTGATCTTTATGGACGAGGCGGYGAATATCCCCGAGTACCAGCGTAAAACCGGTATCCCTATTGATTCCTGGTTCCTGTATCAATCAGATGGCATCTATCAGAATCAACAGGAAATTGATAATAGTCCACATCCGGCAGGAACAGGCATAGGCGACATCAGGTATAAGGATGTAAACAACGATGGTGCTATAAACGACCTTGATAAAGTGAGAATGCCGTTGGTACGCACGCCGGAAATCATGTTTGGTTTGGCCTTAGGCGGATCATGGAAAAACATAGATGCTTCCGTTTTCTTCCAGGGGCAGGCCAGGGCTAAATCATACCTGGCGCCTGCAGGCTTAAATATGGTAACCGAATTTTTTGATGAGAGATGGCAAAAACCGGGTGATACCAAGTATCCGAGAAACTTTAGCGGCCCAACCGGAAGAACTTTTGGGGTAAATACATTTGAATCTGATTTTTGGTTAAGAGATGCATCGTTTGTAAGGCTTAAAAATGTAGAGGTAGGATATACTTTGCCAAAATCGGTGTCCGAAAGATTAAAAATGCAGAGCGCAAGGATTTATATCAGCGGAACAAACCTGTTTTCTATTGACAAGTTCGGGCCGTCATTTGATCCGGAAGTGCCAACCAATTCAGGGCAATACTATCCACAACAGCGTTTAATCAATATTGGCGCAAACATCACATTTTAAAAACTTATAAAGTATATCATGAAACTGAATATAAATAATTTTAAAATCAACAGCGCTGCTTTACTTGTTTGCACTGCGTTGATATTTGGAGGATGCAAAAAGGCTTTAGACCTGCAACCTCTTGACTCTTACTCTGAAAAGGATGTATGGTCGGATCCGAAACTGACCCAGGTTTTTGTGAACAATATTTACAGCGAAACAGTACTTGCTTACCAAGACGGAGGTTTTGGCTGGGCAGCACAAACCGATGAGCTTTACGGGAACTTTAATTGGACAAATGAAAACCTGTATGTACGCGGAGAAGCCACACCTGATAACCAGACTTCTGGTTCCCTGAACCATTGGAATAAAATGTATGCCTCTATCCGTTCGAGCAATATCTTTTTCACAAATATTGAAAAGGTAACGGGAGCAGATGAAGCGGTAAATACCATGAAGGGAGAGGTACACTTTTTAAGGGCACTGGCTTATTTTGAACTGCTGAAAAGATTTGGAGGCGTACCACTTATTGTAAAGGTTTACGATGTGAACGATAGGAATTTTAATGAAAAAAGAGCCACCTGGCTGGAGACCAAAGATTTTATATTAGCAGATATTGCTGAAGCTTTAAAAACCTTGCCGGCGGTTTATCCTAACGATCCTGATAAAGGGCGCGCAACAGCAGGAGCGGCACTGGCCTTAAAATCGAGACTGTTATTATACGCTGCAAGTCCGTATTTTAATAAAAGCAATGACAGGAAACTGTGGGAAGATGCTAAACTGGCTGCAAAAGCAGTGATTGATTATACAGGTGTTAAATATGCTCTGTATGGCAATGCGGCCAATGGTACCTACAATAAAACCTTTCTTGATTTCTTTAATCCGGAGATTATTTTTGGGAGGGTATATAGTGGTTTGGTAAAAGCGGACAGATATAATACCGTAAGCAGAGATTTAAGTCCGAATGGTTATAATGGTTACAGCGCATATAATGTGGTGCAACAAATGGTGGATGATTTTGAGATGGCTGATGGTACAAAGTTTAGCTGGAGTAATCCGGAGCAGGCAAAAAATCCATATTTGAACAGAGAGCCCCGGTTTTATGCAACTATTTTGGCCAATAACCAGCAATTCAAAGGAAGGCTTACAGGTTTTTTTGAAGGAGGTGATGATTCTCCGCAAAGTCCTTATTCGCCATGGAATGCTTCTAAAACAAGGTATTGCGTAAGGAAAATGGTTGACGAAACCCATGATTGGAATGTTCAGGATTATGATGCTACACAATGGGCAGTTTTCAGATTGTCGGAAATTTACCTAAACTATGCAGAGGCTTGCTCGGCGTTGGGCGAGGATGGAGAGGCACTGACTTATCTGAACAAAATAAGAACAGAAAAGGCAGGTTTGCCAGTGGTTAGTGGTGCAGGAACAGCATTGATGGAGAAAATAAGACATGAGCGCAGGATTGAATTGTGTTTTGAAGGACATCGTTATTTTGACATTAGAAGGTGGGGAATTGCAGAGATAGGTTCGGAAGATGCGAAGGGTGTAATTATCAGAAAGCAGAGCAACGGTACGTTTACCTATGAGGTGATGACGGTTCAGGAACGTACGTGGGTGCCGAGTTTTTACTATTACCCGATACCGAGAACGGAGATACAGAAAAATCCGGCAATAGTGCAGAACCCGAATTACAATTAGATTTGATGCATCTTCATCATTCTGAAATAAATTCAGGATGATGATTGAGTTAGCAGGATGACGATAACATAAACGAATGTGCAAACACCATTTTTAATGCCAAAAAAACCAATTTTAATATGAAATATTTCCCTATAAAAAGTTTATTATTTTTCCTGTTTCTGCTGTATAGCGTTACTGATGTAAACGGCCAGAACCTCCGATGGCATTTGGTGAAAAACGGCGGTATAGAATGGGCCGTGAAAAAAGGTGCTGCCCATACCGATCAGATTGAAATGAGCGGGAAACAGATCTCGGCAATAATTACTTATGGTGTAAATGATAAAGGTAATTTCATATTAAAAAGGAAATTGGTGTTTCCTATGCTCCGCATTATTCCTAATGATACACGAGGAAGCCTGATCAGGGATTTTGATCAGGTTATACCGCCAGCATCCATAAATGGGAAAGCCATAGAAGAACAGCCTGATGTCATTTCATTTAATGGCTCTATAAAAGTCAAATCGGCAATTGGAACGGTAAATATATCGCACGGACTTTTCCCATCGGTTGATAAGCCTGCATTTATTGAGCAACTTACCTTTAAGAACAAGGGAACAAAACCTGTTGAGATTACGATTCCAGAATTAGATAGAACAGATAGTACAAAGAAAAATGAAGGAGTTTATGGAACTTATCTGTTAAATACTAAAATCTACGGATCAGGTAAGTTTACCTTAAACCCGGGCGAAGAGCAGGCGTACGCCATTGTATATTCAGCCAGAAAAACCACCGACCAGGCCTATGAATTCTCTTCTGAATACGAATTGGTAAAACGTAAAAACTTCATAGCTGAGATAACAAAGGAACTGGTTTTGAAAACTCCTGATGATACTCTGAACCAGATGTTCTCGTTTGCAAAGATCAGGGCTTCGGAAAGTATCTTTGATACTAAGGGGGGGCTGATGCACAGTCCGGGTGGAGGATCTTATTACGCAGGAATCTGGGCAAATGACCAGGCCGAATACATGAACCCGCTTTTTCCTTTTTTAGGTAATGCTGCGGGAAACGAAAGTGGTATGAACAGCTTTCGGATGTTTGCGAAATACATGAACGATGCATACAAACCAATTCCGAGTTCCATTATAGCAGAGGGAGCAGGAATGTGGAATGGGGCGGGCGACCGCGGAGATATGGCTATGATTGCCTATGGTGCATCAAGATTTGCGCTAGCTTATGCGGATACTGCTGAAGCCCGGAAATTGTGGCCGCTAATAGAATGGTGCCTTGAATTTTCGAGAAGGAAGAAAAGTGCTGACGGGGTAATTGCGTCAGACTCTGATGAGTTGGAGGGCAGGTTTCCGGCAGGAAAAATAAACTTGTCAACCAATACTCTTGCTTACGGGGCGTTGACCAGCGCTTCGGATCTTGCCGCTACGTTGGGCGATAAAACGGTATCAGAAAAATTAGCTAAGGAAGCTGCAGAATTGAGAACTGCAATTGAAAAGTATTTTGGCGCAAAAGTACAGGGATATAACACCTATCGCTATTTCGATGGAAATGATAAGTTAAGATCATGGATAGGTATGCCACTGGTAATGGGGATATATGATAGGAAAGCCGAAACTGCAAAGGCGCTTTTATCAAACCATTTGTGGACAAAAGATGGGATGCTGACTGAGTCAGGATCGAAGACTTTTTGGGACCGCTCGCTTTTATATGCCGTTCGCGGATTGTTTAATGCAGGTATTACCGATACTACACTTAAATACCTGAAATACTATACCTCCGAGCGTTTGCTTGGTGAGCATGTGCCTTATGCCGTAGAGGCCTGGCCAGAGGGAGACCAACGCCATTTAGCAGCAGAGAGTGGTTTGTATTGCAGGGCGATAACAGAAGGGTTGTTTGGGATGCAGCCAAAAAGCTTTAGGTCGTTTTTGCTGCAGCCTTATCTTCCTACAGGTTGGAAAGAGATGTCGCTAAATCACATAAAGGCTTTTAACAAAGACTTTAATATTACGGTTGTAAGAGCTGGTCAGAAACTAAAAATTATTATAGAACAGGCCGGTAGTAAAAACCAGGAAATTAACTGGGACGGACGAAAGGCAGTAGAAATAAACTTATATTAAACACATGAAAAGAAACCTTTTTCTATACTTATTGCTTTGCCTTTGCTGCGGTGCATATGCCCAGAATGGCGGAGTAACTTTTAAATCATCAGATGCTGCCTTGCAAACTGCATTTGCCAGGGCTAAAGAAATGGCTTTAAGCTACAAAGGAAAACCGGGCGATCCGGTTGGCCCATGGTACGAATCGGCATTGCCACCCAGGGCAGCATTTTGCATGCGTGATGTATCCCACCAGAGCATTGGCGGAGAGATTCTGGGGTTAAATAAGGAGAACAAAAATATGCTCAGGCTATTTGTGAACAATATATCTGATGCTAAAGACTGGTGTTCTTACTGGGAAATTAATCATTTGGGAAAACCAGCAGTAGAGGATTACCGCAATGATAAAGAGTTCTGGTATAACCTGAATGCCAACTTTGATGTATTGACAACCAACTGGAAATTGTATTTGTGGACGGGTGATGAAGAATACATTAAAGGAGCAGCTTTTGAAAATTTTCATAAAAAATCTGTTACCTCATTTATAGATAGGTGGGTGTTGCAGGCTGATTCATTGTTGAGCAGACCGACCCATCCAAATGCACCGGTACCTTTTAACAATGAAGATTCTTTTCATCGTTGTCGTGGTTTACCTTCTTATTCTGAAGGTGTGCCTAACATTAAAATGGGAGTGGATCTGGTAGGGGCGATATACCGAGGACTGATGTCTTATGCTTCTATACTTGATGTGAAAGGTAAAAGGGAGGAGGCCAAATTGTACAGGGAAAAAGCTGCAGCTTATCAGAAAAGTATTGATGATCTGTGGTGGAACGAATCTGCTTCACTTTATAATACTTATTACTCGACCGATCATAAGTTTGGGATGGAAGAGGGAGCAACCTTTTTGCTGTGGTTTGATGCATTGAAAGAAGGCGACAGAAAAGAAAAGACGATACAGCACTTATTGTCGAGAGATTGGAATGTAGAAAACCTGTCATACTTTCCATTGATCATGTATCAGAATGGGCAAGCGGATAAAGCTTACAATTACATGCTGCATTTGACCAATCCTGAAACGAAAAGAAGGGAGTATCCAGAGGTATCTTATGGTGTGATTAAAGGTTTTGTAGAAGGATTAATGGGGTTAGAGGCTGATGCGTGTTCCAGTCAATTAACTACGCTATACCGCGGAAAAAGCGATGTGACTTCGGAACTGAAGGATGTTCCGGTATTAAAAACCCTGATCACGGTAAGGCATGAAGGGAATAAAAAATCTGTGTTGACAAATGCTGGAAAAAAGAAAATACTATGGCAGCCTAAGTTTTTGAACGACAAAGGAGAGGTAGTTGTTAAAGCAGCGGTTTGGGTAAAAGCAGGAGGGACTTTAGCGGTAAGCAGAAGTTAGTCTTCTGGATTTAATGGCTCCCACAATTCGATTTTGTTGCCTTCAGGATCATAAACCCAGGCGAATTTGCCATAGCTTTCGTTCTGGGTTTTCTCATCGATTTTGACACCTTCTTCTCTAAGTAACGCAAGCAACTCATCCAGATTGTTTACGCGGAAGTTGAGCATGAACTGTTGCTGATCGTTGCCGAAATAATCTGTGTTTTGGGCAAAAGGAGAAAACACGGTAGGGCCTGCTTCCTGATCCCAGATGTACCCGGTTTTCATGGAGTTGATGCCAAAGTGTTTTTCATACCAATCTGCAAGTGCTTCCTGGTTTTTAGAGCGGAAGAAAATACCGCCAATGCCTGATATACGTGATGCCATAATTTTGAAGTTAGTAGATATAAATGTAATAATAGATATTGAAAGTATGCGTGAAATGTGAGAAAGGGTAAGGGTGGTACTTTTGGCGTAAATGCCCCTTTATTTTGTCCGGCTTGCCCTTGAAGAGAGTGGTGGATTCTTGTTATCTTTAATTTATGAGAAAGGTAATCTATGGTATTAATCTGAGCGCGGATGGTTGTTGCGATCATACCAAATTCGGTGGCGGAGGAGAAACCCATGAGTATTTTACGGACCTCATGCGGGACGTTGACCTCATTATTTATGGGCGCAAGACCTATGAGCTGATGGTTCCTTATTGGCCTGATGTGGCAAAGAAACAGTCGGAAACGAAAGTAGTGAATGAATTTGCACAAACATTTGATGCCATTGATAAGGTTGTTTTTTCCCGAACATTAGATAAGGTTGAAGGAAATACGAAGCTTATTCGTTCAAATCTGGGAGACGAAGTTCTAAAACTGAAACAGGAGTCAGGCAAAAATATTTCAATTGGGGGTGTAAGTTTGCCTTCGGAATTGATAGCACTTGGTTTGGTTGATGAGTTTTATTTCCTGGTTCATCCTACTATTGTTGGTGAAGGAAGGAGATTGTTCGATGATACCGGTTTTGATCTGCAGCAGCGTTTAAAACTAGCGGACTCGAGAGTGCTTGACTCGGGATGCGTATCGCTTCATTATCTGAAACGATAATGTAACAGAGGCAATAAAAACATTTTTAAAGCAGCCTGTCCTCTCTCCCTGCAGTTCGAGAGGACGGAAAAATTCGAGAGGACGTAATTCTCAAGCCTGGAAGCCAAGCGACACTAATTGGTAACGCCATTAACGTCAAAAAAGTAGACGCCCATAGTACTATACTCTGGAAAAATGGCGAGTTCAGTTTTTAATACCGAAGAAATGGGAGCAATAATGCGTAAAGTAGCGTGCTGGTACAACGTAGAAGTAATTTTTAATAATCCCTTCGGAAATTATACCACTGCTAATAAGAATATAGGTACTTTTGCCCCCAGAACAAAACGAGTAAAATGAATATCGCAATTAATGGTTTTGGTAGGATCGGACGCATCTTTCTGCGTACTGCTATCGAAAAAAACATCAACGTTGTTGCCATCAATGATCTGGGAGATCCGGCTACTTTAGCCCACCTTTTTAAATATGATACCGTACACAGAGGTTTTAAGGGTACTGTAAAATTTGAAAATGACAGCTTGATCATTAATGGAAAGAAGATTCTTGTTTATGCTGAGCCTAATCCTGAAAAACTGCCATGGGTTGATCTGGGTATTGACCTTGTATTGGAGTCGACAGGAAAGTTTGCCAGCAAGGCAGGTGCTGATCTTCATTTGAAAGCAGGAGCTAAACAGGTACTGATATCGGCTCCATGTGGTGACAAGGGTGTGCAAATGGTAGTGCTTGGTGTAAATGATGCGGAGGTAGACTTGAAATCGGAAGTGCTTTCGAACGCTTCGTGTACCACAAACAACGTGGCGCCAATGGTTAAGATACTGGACGACAACTGGGGTATTCTGGATGGTTACATCACCACTGTTCATTCTATGACAGGCGACCAGAACTTGCACGATGCACCACATAAAGATTTACGCAGGGCAAGAGCTGCATCGGCATCTATAATACCTACCAGTACAGGGGCAGCAAAAGCGATTACTCATATATTTCCCCATCTGGATGGTAAGCTGGGTGGTGCCGGCATCAGGGTACCGGTATTAAATGGTTCTTTAACCGATTTTACCTGTATCCTTAAAAAGGAAACTACCATAGAAGAGATTAATGCTGCTTTTAGAAAGGCTTCGGAAAATGAGATGAGCGAAATACTGGAATATACAGAAGACCCGATTGTTTCCGTTGATATTTTAGACAATCCGCATTCATGCATCTTTGATAGTCAGCTTACTTCTATAGTGGGCGACCTGGTAAAGGTGGTGGGCTGGTATGATAATGAATCAGGCTACTCTGCGCGTTTGGTAGATGTGGTGCAAAAAATTATAAAGAATAATGGGTAATGCTTCTTATATTTGGCGCGTCGCCAGTTCGGCATATTTGACAGCTTAAATTTAGAACCAACCATTACAAAACAATAATTTTAAAAAATGAGAACAATAGATCAATGCAACTTTGCAGATAAGAAAGCTTTAGTCAGAGTTGACTTTAACGTCCCTTTGGATAAAGATTTTAATATTACTGATGATAAAAGAATGCGTGCAGCGCTACCTACAATCAATAAAATTTTAAATGATGGCGGTAGTGTTATTCTAATGTCTCACCTTGGCAGACCAAAAGATGGTCCGGATGATAAAAATTCTTTGAAACACATTTTAGGTGACCTTTCGAGAATGCTGGATCTTGAGGTGAAGTTTGCTAATGATTGTATTGGTGCTGAAGCCGTAGAAAAGGCTAAAAACCTAGTTCCGGGACAAGTTCTTTTATTAGAGAACCTGCGTTTTTATAAAGAAGAAGAAAAAGGTGATAAAGCCTTTGCTGAAAAGTTATCGAAACTTGGAAATGTATATGTAAACGACGCTTTTGGTACTGCGCACCGTGCACATGCATCAACTGCTATTGTTGCTGAGTTTTTTCCTAACGCAAAATATTTCGGTTATTTAATGGCTGAAGAATTGAAAAATGCTGAAAAAGTAAATCATGGTGCTGTTAGACCTTTTACCGCTATTATGGGTGGTGCTAAGGTTTCAGACAAGATCTTATTAATTGAAAGTTTGCTTGAAAAAGTAGACAACCTGATTATAGGTGGTGGTATGGCTTATACTTTTGCTAAAGCACAAGGTGGTGAAATTGGTACCTCATTGTTGGAAGCAGATAGAATGGCGCTTTGCCTTGAGTTGTTAGATAAAGCTAAGGCCAGAGGTGTAAACCTTGTTTTACCTGTAGATACTGTTATTGCTGATAAGTTTGACAATGATGCCGAAAAAGGTACAGTTGATTCTGGACAAATTCCTGCTGACTGGATGGGATTAGATATTGGCCCGAAAACGGCTGAATTGTTCTCGAACATCATTAAAGACTCTAAAACATTATTGTGGAATGGCCCGATGGGTGTTTTTGAAATGGCTAATTTTGAGGTAGGTACACGCGCAATTGCTGATGCAGTTGTTGCAGCTACCAAAGAAAACGGCGCTTTCTCTTTAATTGGCGGTGGTGATTCGGCTGCTGCAATTGCGAAGTTTAATTTAGAAGATGAAGTAAGTTATGTATCGACCGGTGGTGGAGCATTGCTTGAATATATGGAAGGTAAAGAATTACCAGGTGTTAAGGCTATAAATGACTAGTATACCTGACTAATTTTAAGGACAGGCGTTTCGTTTTTGCGAAACGCCTGTTTTGTTTACCACTTCCTCCCACCATGATTTATGGCCTTTTTATGCTAAATATGGGGGAAAGTGGTAGAGAAATAATATGTGGAAAACTTTTTGTGGTAGAATGTGGTAAAAAGTGGTAGAAGTACCTATTTTTACACTACATAAAAAGTGCACATATTATAATGGTTCAGTTATTAGGAGAATTTGATTGTAAATTAGACGCGAAAGGCCGCTTGATGGTCCCTTCGAGCCTGAAAAAACAATTGCCTAATGTTGAGCAAGAGGGACTTGTGGTTAACCGGGGTTTTGAAAAACATCTGGTAATCTATCCTAAAAAAGTATGGGAAAAGATAGTGGAGGACTTGAGTAAGCTGAATCCGTACGAACAAAAAAACAGAGAATTTATAAGATTATTTACCCGCGGTGCTACAGAATTGACGCTGGACGCAACCGGCAGGGTTAATTTGCCTAACTCTTTAATGGAATCGGTAGGTATTGAAATTAATACTGAACTGGTACTGGCTTGTCAGTTTGATAAGATTGAGGTTTGGTCTAAAAAATCATACGAAGCATTATTTGATAAAGATCCTGCCGACTTTGCGCTGCTTGCTGCCGAAGTAATGGGGGATAAGAACAGGAGGGAAAATGGAGAATAATTACCATGTTCCGGTTTTGTTGAAAGAGTGCATCGATGGTTTAAATATTAAACCAGATGGCGTGTATGTTGATGTGACATTTGGCGGTGGCGGACATTCGAGAGAAATCCTTAAACATCTCGGTAAAGATGGCGTGTTGATCGCTTTTGATCAGGATCCGGATGCACAAAGAAATAAGATTGATGATCCGCGCTTTCATTTTGTTGATCAGAATTTCGCATTCCTTAAAAATAACCTTCGCTTATTAGGCTTTAAAGCTGTTGATGGCATTCTGGCTGATCTTGGTGTTTCTTCTCATCAGTTTAATGAACCGGATAGAGGCTTCTCGACCAGGTTTGAATCTACATTAGATATGCGGATGGACAAACAGGGTAAACTGACTGCTGCGGAGGTGTTGAATACTTATACTGAAGAAAAGCTGCACAGGATATTTGGTATTTATGGTGAGGTGAAAAATGCAAAGTCGCTGGCTAAGGCTGTAGTGACCGGTCGAATAGAACGCCCCATAGAAACACTGGCTGATTTTAAAAAGGCAGTTGCGGCACACATTCCAAAGGGAAAAGAAAATAAATATATGGCGCAGGTTTTTCAGGCCCTGCGCATCGAGGTGAATGCCGAGATAGAAGTGCTGGAGAATTTTCTGGCACAGACTGCTGATGTGCTAAAGAGTGGTGGACGTCTGGTGGTGATGTCTTACCATTCTTTGGAAGACAGGCCGGTAAAAAATTACCTGGCCAAAGGAAAGTTTAAAGGCGAGGTTGATAAAGACTTTTTTGGTAACGAACAAAAGCCTTTTAAAGTAATAACAAGGAAAGCTGTGATGGCTGATGAAGCTGAGCTGGAACGCAATAGCAGGTCCAGGAGTGCGAAATTAAGGATTGGAGAGAAGTTATGAATAACAGGTTTAGGGAACATATAGACGAAGAGCCTGAAGAAGAAGAGGAATTGGATATCAGGATTAAGAAGAAAGAGCCTGTATCTGAAAATCAGTTCTTTAAAAAGTTATTTACTGAGGGTGTAGTGAGTAAGGAAGCTGCAACAGAGATGTTGCCGTTTTTGATATTTCTGTCGGTTTTAGGAATGCTGTATATCGCGAATAGCCATATGGCCATCAAAAACATCAGAAATATTGATCAGTTAAGTAAAGAGGTAAAAGAAATGAGCTGGGAATACAAATCGCTTAAAGCTGATTTGATGTTCAAAAGTAAACTAACAGAGGTTGCTAAAAAGGTGGATACGCTTGGAATTAAGGAATTAACAGAGCCGCCTAAAAAAATTGTAATAAGCAGTAATGAATATTAGAGCTAACATATTATTACGTGTTTRTCTGTCTTTCGGACTGATTGTACTGTTTGCCGTGGCAGTACTGATCAGACTATGCGATGTACAGTTTGTGGAGGGACATAAATGGCGTGCCATGGCCGATAGTCTCTCTACAAAGTATATCAATGTAGAAGCCGCGCGTGGAAATATCTACTCAAACGATGGAAGTTTGCTTGCAACTTCTATTCCTGAGTATGAGCTCCGTATGGATATGTATGCCGGTGGTATTGCTGATAGTGAGGTGTTTGATGGTAAGGTGGATTCGCTGGCTTTAAGGTTATCGCAATTCTTTAAAGATAAAACGCCTAAAGAGTACTCGAGGTATTTACGCTCTGCCAGACGTGATAGTGCTCGTTATTTATTGATTAAGCGTAAAGTTGGATACCAGGAATTGAAAACCATAAGAACATTTCCTTTATATAATGTAGGGAAGTATACTGGTGGTTTAATTGCTGTTCAGCAAAATAAAAGAATTAAGCCGTTTAAATACCTGGCCGCAAGAACTATTGGTTATAAAAATGAAAATGTAAGCAATGGGGTTGGTTTAGAAGGTGCTTATGGTGAGTATATTAATGGTGAAAGCGGAAAAAGACTGGTTCAGAGAATATCAGGTGGGGTTTGGATGCCTGTTAATGATGAAGCTGAGGTAGCACCTAAAGAGGGTGCCGATATTATTTCGACCATTGACATTAACATGCAGGATCTGGCGCAAAGCGCGTTGGAAAAACAGTTGAAAATAAGCGATGCTGATCACGGAACGGTGATATTAATGGAGGTTACTACTGGCGAGGTAAGGGCGGTTGCCAATTACACAAGGGTTAAAGAAGGGGTTTACGAAGAGAAGTTTAACTATGCCATTGGTGGCAGTCAGGATCCTGGATCGACCTTTAAACTGGCTTCGTACATGGCGCTACTGGAAGATAATAAAGTAGATACCAATACCATGGTAGCGACAGGAGATGGGTATTACAGGATTCCGGGACATACCATTAAGGATTCGCATGGTGGTATTGGAACGGTTACGGTAATGAAGGCCTTTGAGCAATCGGCAAATACAGCTGTGGCTAAATTGGTGAATGCGGCTTATCAGGATAATCCATCGCAATTTACAGATCACCTGTATGATATTCATATGAATGAAAGACTTGGATTGCAGATACCGGGAGAAACTAAACCCGTGATAAAAAATCCTTCGTTTAAAAGCTGGAATAAAAACATGACCCTGCCTCAAATGGCTTATGGCTATGAAATGCAGATTACGCCTTTGCAAATGCTAACTTTTTATAATGCCATTGCTAATGATGGTAAGTATATAGCGCCAATTTTTGTTAAGGAAATCCGCAGACTGGGAAATCCGATTGAGCAGTTCAGAGCAAGGGTGATCTCGGAACGGGTTTGCTCTGAGAAAACGGTTAAAAAATTACAGGCAATGCTCGAATCGGTAGTTACTAAAGGTACCGGTAAGCAAATGGGATCGCCATTGTACAGGGTAGCCGGTAAAACAGGTACCGCTCAGGTAGCTGATGGTAATAAAGGTTATAAAGCTAAGAAAAGCTATCAGGCTTCTTTTTGCGGTTATTTCCCTGCTGATAAACCTAAATACTCCATTATGGTGGCCATTAACGGCCCTAAAAATGGATACTATGGTGCGGCAGTTGCCGGGCCGGTATTTAAAGAGATTGCTGATCGCATTTATGCCAGCGATATGGAAATGTACAACGATATTCCAAATCACCTGGTAGGTAATACCAAGGCTCCCGAAGCGAAGGTGGGCGAGAGTAAAGCGGTTAAAAAGATTTACAAAGCCCTGGGTATTAAAGCGCTTTATGCAGATAGGTCTGTAAGTGGTATTGATACCAATAACGGCGTTCCTTACGAAGAGCATGCTGCCGTAAAAGGGGTGATGCCTGATGTAAAGGGGATGGGTTTAAAAGATGCTTTATACCTGTTGGGTAATGCAGGTTTAAAAACCAGGGTAAAAGGTGGTGGTAAGGTTATAGCGCAGTCTATTCCTGCCGGAAATAGAATAGGAAGAGGATTATTAGTTCAACTTGAATTACAATAGGATGCAGTTGCAGGAAGTTTTATATGGAGTAGCAATAACAAACCTGGTTGGATCAACCAACAGGGAGGTTAGCGCTTTGGTGTTTGATTCGCGTCAGGTTGTTAAGGATGTTGTGTTTTTTGCTGTTAAAGGTACTTTGTCTGACGGGCATGCTTTTATTCAGGCTACCATTGAAGCTGGTGCAAGTGTTATAGTTTGTGAAACGATACCTGAGGTTAAAAATGAGCTGGTAACCTATGTAGAGGTCGAAAAC
Source organism: Pedobacter sp. 05T44 (assembly GCF_056395985.1). NCBI lineage: Bacteria > Pseudomonadati > Bacteroidota > Sphingobacteriia > Sphingobacteriales > Sphingobacteriaceae > Pedobacter > Pedobacter sp. 05T44. The sequence goes on along the minus strand of NZ_JBFTKO010000001.1, from coordinate 774,198 downwards.
AGTGCTGCTGCGCTGGGCATTATGGCTTCTAATTTTTACGGCAACCCTTCTTCTAAACTGCAGTTAATTGGTATTACCGGTACTAATGGTAAAACTACCATTGCTACATTGTTATTTAAATTATTCAGAGAACTTGGTTATAAGGTTGGTTTGATCTCGACAGTGGAGAACCATATTAACGACGAGGTGATTCCTGCTACGCATACTACACCAAATCCGCTGGCTTTAAATAGCTTATTACAGGATATGGTAGCGGCCGATTGCAGCTATTGCTTTATGGAAGTAAGCTCGCATGCGGTGGTGCAACATAGAATTGAGGGCTTAAGCTTTTCGGGAGGAGTGTTTTCTAACATTACCCACGACCATTTAGATTTTCACTTAACCTTTGATAATTACATTAAAGCTAAAAAAGCATTTTTTGATGTGTTGCCAAAATCGGCTTTTGCATTGACTAATCTTGATGACAAAAACGGAATGGTGATGCTTCAGAACACTAAGGCATCGAAAAAAACCTATGCGCTCAAACAGCTTGCTGATTTTAAAGCAAAGGTGATTGAGAACAGCTTTAGCGGTTTGCATCTTGATATTGACGGGGCTGATGTGTTCTTTAAACTGGTGGGTTCTTTTAACGCATATAATTTGCTTGCGGTATATGGCACGGCAATGTTGTTGGAGCAGGATCAGCTTTCTGTACTGACTGTATTGAGCAGGTTAACAGGCGCTGAAGGCAGGTTTGAATACATCACTTCTACCCAGAACATAATTGGGATAATAGATTACGCACATACTCCTGATGCAGTACAAAATGTATTGAGCACCATACAGGATATAAGAAAAGGCACCGAACAGGTAATTACGATAATTGGCTGTGGTGGCGATAGGGACAAAACTAAACGACCTATTATGGCACAGGTAGCCTGTGATTGGAGTGATAAGGTGATTTTAACTTCGGATAATCCGAGAACGGAAAACCCGCAAACGATAGTGGAGGATATGGAAAAAGGTGTTTCGCCAACAAATAAAAGAAAAACATTAAGCATAGTGGACAGGAAAGAGGCAATTAAAACTGCCTGTCATTTGGCCAAACCTGGTGATATTATTTTATTGGCAGGCAAAGGGCATGAGAAGTATCAGGAAATAAATGGTGTTAGACATCATTTTGATGATAAAGAGGTATTGATGGAACAATTTAACTTGATGGGCTAATGTTGTATTATTTATTCGAGTATCTGAATCAGAATTATGAATTTCCAGGATTGAGGTTGTTTCAATACATCACCTTCCGTACCTCGTTGGCTGTAATTATCTCACTGATCATTACTACTGTTTACGGTAGAAGATTGATTAATTACCTGCACAAAATGCAGGTGGGTGAAACGGTTAGGAACCTTGGCCTGGAAGGGCAAATGCAAAAACAAGGTACACCTACTATGGGGGGTATTATCATCTTGCTGGGCATATTGGTGCCTACATTGTTGTTTGCCAACCTTACTAATATTTATGTGATCCTGATGATTGTAACCACTATATGGATGGGGGTTATAGGTTTTGTTGATGATTACATTAAAGTTTTTAGAAAAAATAAAGAAGGATTAGCAGGTCGTTTTAAGGTAGTTGGACAATTTGGGCTGGCACTTATTGTTGGCTGGACAATGTATTTTAACCCGAATATTGTGGTAAGGCAAACTGTTGATGAGACCACAAATACAAAAGCGACAACCGGTATAGGTGCCAAGACTACTGCACCTATGGTTTTGAGACAAAAGGGAGAGAGTTTTTATTATACTCAGGATGTTAAGTCGACCCTTACCAATGTTCCGTTCTATAAAAATAACGAAATGGATTATGCTAAGGTGCTTAAGTTTTTAGGCCCTGGCTATGAGAAATATGCTTTTGTAGTTTTTCTGTTATTTGTAATTGTAATTGTAATTGCGGTATCCAATGGTGCCAATATTACCGACGGTATTGATGGGCTGGCCACGGGTACATCGGCTATTATTGGCTTAACACTTGGTCTGTTGGCCTACGTGTCGGGTAACACCGTCATTGCCGATTACCTGAACATCATGTATATCCCCAATTCGGGTGAGCTGATGATTTTTGCGGGCGCTTTTGTGGGTGCTTGTGTGGGCTTTTTATGGTACAATTCTTATCCTGCCCAGGTATTTATGGGTGATACAGGAAGTTTGGCCATTGGGGGTATCATTGCCGTTTTTGCTATCATGATTAGAAAAGAATTATTGATCCCGGTTTTATGTGGGGTTTTTCTGATAGAGAATTTATCTGTAATTATTCAGGTAAGCTATTTTAAATATACCAGAAAACGGTTTGGCGAGGGCAGAAGGGTTTTCCTGATGTCGCCCTTGCACCATCACTATCAAAAGAAAGGATACCATGAAGCTAAAATCGTAACCCGGTTTTGGATTATTGGAATCTTATTGGCCATCATCACTTTAGTCACTTTAAAACTGCGGTAATGGAAAACGATAAAATTGTAATTCTTGGTGCAGGAGAGAGTGGGGTTGGAGCGGCAATGCTGGCGCAGAAACAGGGTTTTGATGTTTTTGTGTCGGACTTTGGTGCTATTGCCACCCAGTATAAAGAGATTTTAGAGGAATTACGTGTCCCTTTTGAAGAGAAACAGCATACTGCTGAAAAGATATTGAATGCAGCGGAAGTGATAAAAAGTCCGGGAATACCTGATACCGCTCCGATCATTAAGGAGATTAAGAAAAAGGGGATTCCTGTGGTTTCGGAAATTGAGTTTGCCAAACGGTATACCAATGCAAAAACCATTTGTATTACCGGTTCGAACGGTAAAACAACCACTACCATGCTTACCTACCACACGCTGAGAAAAGCAGGTTTTAATGTAGGACTTGGCGGAAATGTTGGGCATAGCTTTGCGGCCTTGGTGGCAACTGCCGATTATGACTGGTATGTCTTGGAGCTTTCGAGCTTTATGCTGGATGACATGCATGAGTTTAAAGCCGATATAGCGGTATTATTGAACATTACACCTGACCATTTAGACAGGTACGATTATAAACTGGGTAATTATGCAGCATCGAAAATGCGCATTACCCAAAATCAGACAGCTGATGATGTTTTCATTTACTGCGCTGATGACCCTGAAACTTTAAAGGTTTTAAAAACAACGAACGTAAGTTCAAAAATGTATCCCTTCTCCATTCGTAAAAAGATTGAGAGCGGGGCATACCTGGAAAGCAATAACATACACATAAATATACACCTAAACGACGAACTAACCATGTCTATTTCAGAGTTAGCCCTTCAGGGCAAGCATAATATTTACAACTCTATGGCTTCGGGCATAGTAGCCAAAGTATTAGACATTCGAAATACTTCCATCCGCGAAAGTATGGGAGATTTTAAGAATATTGAACACAGGTTGGAACATGTGGCAAAGATTTCGGGGGTGGATTACATCAATGATTCTAAAGCCACTAACGTGAATTCGACCTGGTACGCTTTGGAGAGTGTAGGAACTGACGTGATTCTGATTATGGGCGGTGTTGATAAGGGTAATGATTACAATATGCTTAAGGATATGGTGCACCAGAAGGTGAAAGCCATTGTGTGTTTGGGTAAAGACAATAAGCGTATTCATGAGGCTTTTGAAGATGATGTAGAGATTATAGTGAATACTTTTTCTGCTCATGAAGCGGTGCAGGTAGCCTATCACCTGGCTAAAAAAGGAGATACGGTTTTGCTTTCGCCAGCGTGCGCAAGCTTTGATTTATTTAAAAATTACGAAGACAGAGGCAATCAATTTAAGAGTGCCGTTAAAGAATTGTAGACTATGGTTGCAATAAATAAACTTCTGGACAAGACAAAAGGAGATCGCTGGATTTGGCTGATCATCATTTTGTTGTCGCTTATTTCCATTTTGGTAGTATACAGTTCTACCAGTACTCTGGCATTTAAGCGTGGTGTAGGAGTGGAAAAATTATTGCTGACCAAACACGTGATATTTGTGCTGATAGGTATTGCTATGATTTATATAGCCCACCTTTTGGATTACAGGTACTATGCCGGAATTTCTAAAGTACTGATGGTAATTACGATTCCATTGCTGGTGTATACGCTGATCTTTGGAGCCAATGTAAATGATGCTTCGAGATGGGTTAAGATACCGCTGATCGGTTTAACGTTTCAAACTTCGGATTTGGCCAAGCTGGCTTTAATTACATTTCTGGCCAGGATGCTGACCAGAAAGCAAGAGAATATTAAAGACGTTAAAGAAGCATTTATCCCGATTATKGGTTCTGTTTGTGTGGTGTTTGTGCTGATTGCATGGGCAAATATGTCGACCGCTTTAATGCTTTTTGGTGTAAGTATTTTGTTGTTGATTATTGGCCGTATCAGTATTAAGCAGATCATGATGGTATGTGCGGGTGGTTTTGTACTGTTGCTTTTTGTAGCCTTTTTAGGTCCACGTAGGGAAGTGTACAAATCTCGTATTGAGACTTATATGCACCCGGAGCGTCAGAACTCTGATAAAACATTTCAGTCCGACCATTCCAAAATTGCTTTGGCCTCTGGCGGGGTTTTTGGTAAAGGTCCGGGGAATAGTATAGAAAAGAACTTTTTGCCTCATCCGTATTCTGATTTTGTGTTTGCAATGATCATTGAAGAGTACGGAACTATAGGGGGGATAATTGTAATGTCGCTTTATCTGGTGCTGCTTTATCGATGCATAAAGATTGTAACCAGGGCACCCAAGGCATTTGGGGCATTGCTGGCGGCAGGCTTAAGTTTTAGTTTAACCATACAGGCCTTTGCAAATATGGCTGTTGCTGTTGGTTTGGGCCCGGTTACCGGTGTGCCTTTACCGCTGGTGAGTATGGGTGGAACCTCTCTGTTATTTACCAGTATTGCATTTGGGATAATATTGAGTGTGAGCAAGGATGTTGAAGAAAATAATAGTAAAAAAGTGATTGTGGGTGAAATACCTGCAATGGCATAAAATAAGATGATGAAACCAACAAGGGTAATTATTTCGGGTGGCGGTACTGGCGGACATATTTTTCCGGCCATATCTATTGCCAATGCGCTGAAGCGTATGGAGCCAGCGTGCGAAATATTATTTGTTGGTGCTACAGGCAGAATGGAAATGGAAAAGGTTCCTGCTGCCGGATATAAAATTGTGGGTTTAAATATCAGCGGTATCCAAAGGGGATCTATTATTAAAAACCTTGGCCTGCCATTTAAGCTTTTAGGAAGTGTTAAAAAAGCCATGCAGCTGATCTCTGAATTTAAACCAGATGTTGTAGTTGGGGTTGGAGGCTATGCATCAGGACCGATATTGTATGCTGCATCTTTAAAAAATATTCCTTACCTGATACAGGAGCAGAACTCTTATGCAGGTATAACTAATAAATGGCTGGGGAAAAAGGCGGCTAAAGTTTGCGTGGCTTTTGATGGTATGGATCAGTTTTTCCCTGCTGCCAATATATTGAAAACCGGAAATCCGGTAAGAAAAGATGTTGTTGATATTTTAAACAAGCATCATGCAGGAGCAGAATTGCTAAAGCTTGATCCGCTTAAGAAAACAATATTGGTTACAGGTGGTAGCCTGGGGGCCGGTACTTTAAATAAAAGCATTGAAAAACACTTGCCTGAGCTATTGAAGGAAGATGTACAGGTGGTATGGCAAACCGGTAAGTTTTACTACAAAGGAATTGTGGAACGTTTAGGTTTGAATTTTCATCCGAATGTACGAATTCTGGAATTTCTGAATAAGATGGACATGGCTTATGCCGCTGCTGATCTTATTATATCAAGAGCTGGTGCCGGTACCATTGCAGAATTGTGTTTGATTAAAAAACCGGTTATCCTGGTTCCTTCGCCAAATGTGGCCGAAGATCATCAGACCAAAAACGCCCTGGCTTTAGTGAAAAACAATGCAGCAATGTTAATAACAGATCACTCTGCCGAAGATACGCTGGTGCCTGAAGCATTGTCGCTGCTAAAAGATAAGGAACGGTGTAAGATATTTTCTGAGAACATTGCTGAGATGGCTTTGCCTGATGCCGATAATCTGATTGCACAACAGGTTTTAATTTTAGCTGGAAAGGGGGGGCAGGAATAATGGAACTGGACAATATAAAAAGAGTTTATTTTGTTGGTATCGGTGGAATTGGAATGAGTGCCCTTGCCCGTTATTTTGTGAAGAGAAAATGTATTGTTTGCGGTTATGATAAAACAAAGACCAACCTTACAACTGCTCTTGAGCAGGAGGGTGTTTTGATATCTTACGTCGACAATGAGGATACCTTGCCTAATTGCTTTACTGCTGATGATAAAGAAACACTGATAGTTTATACGCCTGCAATTCCTAAGAATTCTGAAATATTGAATTATTATAAAGGGCATGGCTTTAAACTTAAAAAGCGCTCGGAGGTTTTGGGCATCATTAGTAAAGGCCAGTTTTGTATTGCTGTTGCCGGTACACATGGTAAAACCACTACTTCATCAGTAGTTGCGCATATTTTAACTGACACAGGTTATGGCTGTACCGCATTTTTAGGCGGTATAGCTACGAACTATAGCAGTAACTTTTTGATTGGCAGTAACAATGTGGTTGTGGTAGAGGCTGACGAATATGATCGTTCATTTTTGACACTGCATCCGGATATTTCGGTAATCACTTCTATGGATGCTGATCACCTGGATATTTATGGTGATGCTTCGCAATTGCAGGAGTCGTTTCAATTGTTTGCCGGTCAGCTAAAACCTGAAGGTACCCTGTTTGCTAAAAAAGGCTTGCCTATTGCCGGTTCGATAAGTTATAGTGCTGATCTGGATTCGCAGGTTAAGGCTAAAAACATCAGGGTGGAGCATGCAAGTTTTGTATTCGATTATGAGGATGCCGATCATTCGATTAAAGGAATAAGCCTGATGCTTCCGGGAAAACATAACGTAGAAAATACGGTGGCAGCAATTGCTGTTGCTTTGAAACTGGGTATTGATCCCGAAAAGATAAAAACTGCTGTAGGTAATTTTAAGGGTGTAAAGAGAAGATTTGAGTATATCGTAAATTCTCCGGAGCATATTTATATAGATGACTATGCCCATCATCCTGAAGAACTAAGGGCCTGCTTTAACGCGGTAAGACAATTGTATCCTGATAAGAAACTGACAGTGATCTTTCAGCCACATTTGTTTACCCGTACCCGCGACTTTGCAGATGATTTTGCACAAGTTTTAAGCACTGCCGATGATTTGATACTGTTGGAAATATATCCGGCCAGGGAATTGCCGCTGGAAGGGATTAATTCGCAGTATTTGTTAGATAAGATCTCGTTGAAAGACAAAGAGATATGTGGAAAAGATTTAGTTGTAGAACGCATAAAGAACAAGCAGCCTGAGTTACTTTTAACTGTAGGTGCCGGTGATATAGATACATTGATACAACCACTAAAAACCCTGTTGACAAATGCTTAAGAGGATAAATTGGAAATCGGTATTTAAAGGTTTTGCCTGGATAGTTAGTCTGGCCGGAATTATAGTGCTCATGAGTTTTGTGAGCATTAAGAAAGATACTGTGACTTGTACCAATATTAAAATCTTAATTCCGGGAGCGGATAACTTTATTGAAAGGGAAGAAGTAGATGCAATTTTAAAACAGAGTCAGGGTATATTGATTGGTAAGAAACTGGAGCAGATTAATCTGGAAGAAATAGAACAAAAATTAAAGGCGAATCCTTACATCGCTTTTGCAACAGTTTACGCAGATATGAATGGGGTAATTCATATTAACGTGAAACAGCGCCAGCCGATATTAAGGGTCAYAAATGCTAGTGATCAGGATTTTTATATCGATAGGAATGGATTGAAAATGCCTATTTCTCCAAATTTTACAGCCAGCGTATTGGTGGCAAACGGAAAAATAATGGAGCATTTTAGTGGTAAGGTAGATACGTTGATTACCAAGCTGGCTAAGGATCTGTATAAAACCGCATTTTATATAGAACAGGATACATTATGGAATGAGCAGATCGAGCAATTGATTGTAGATGATAAAAATGATATTCAATTGGTGCCGCGAGTAGGCAATCAGCGGATCATTTTGGGGACTGCAGATTCACTGGAAGTTAAGATGAGGAATTTGCGCGCTTTTTACGATAAGGCAATGCCGAAGGTGGGATGGGACACCTATAAAACCATCAATATAAAATATACCAATCAAGTTGTTTGCGAAAAGAACAAGATTGATTCTTTATCAGAGGTAGCCAGGTTAGATTCTCTGAAAAAGAAACCGATAGATACGATGGTTCGCGAAGAGATGCCGGAAGAACTAAAGGATGATAATTAAAACAGATACCAGGAAAAACAGAAATAATAAACTCAACAAATCAATATAGTTATGGGCAAAGAAAAATTAACCACTCAGTCTCCAATCGTAGTAGGGTTGGATATTGGTACTACTAAGATCTGTGTGATCGTTGGTCGCAGAACACAACACGGAAAAATAGAAGTATTAGGTATAGGAAAAGCAGAATCCGCAGGGGTAACACGTGGTGTGGTATCCAATATCCAGAAAACAGTTCAGGGGATAGCTCAGGCGGTAGAACTTGCAAGCGGGCAATCGAACGTCGAAATCCGCGTTGTTAATGTAGGTATTGCTGGCCAGCATATCAAAAGTTTACAACACAGAGGTATTTTGACCAGAAGAGAATTAAATAATGAGATAGGAAAGAAGGATATTGACAAGCTAATTGATGATATGTTCAAACTGGTTATGCCCCCAGGAGAAGAAATCATCCATGTATTGCCACAAGAGTTTACTATCGACAATGAGCCGGGTATTAAAGATCCTATTGGAATGGCAGGAGTGCGTTTGGAAGCAAACTTCCATATCATTTCCGGTCAGGTAACTGCGGTAAAAAATATAATGAGATGCGTAACCAATGCCGGGTTACAAACTCAGGAATTGATACTGGAGCCATTAGCTTCTTCTGAATCGGTGTTGAGCGATGAAGAAAAAGAGGCGGGCGTGGCTTTGGTAGATATAGGTGGTGGTACTACCGATATCGCTATTTTCCATGAAGGAATTATCCGTCATACTGCTGTTATTCCTTTTGGAGGTAACAGTGTAACTGAAGATATCAGAGAAGGATGTTCTGTGATGAGAAACCAGGCGGAATTGTTGAAAACCCGTTTTGGTTCTGCGCTTGCAGAAGAGAATAAAGAGAACGAGATTATTTGTGTTCCGGGATTAAGAGGAAGAGAACCTAAAGAGATTTCAGTGAAAAATCTTGCTTATGTAATCCAGGCCCGTATGGAGGAAATTATTGAGCATGTTTATTACGAAATCAAATCTTCGGGATATGAGAAAAAACTAATCGGAGGAGTGGTGATTACTGGTGGTGGTGCGTTGTTGAAACACTTGTCGCAGTTGGTTGAATATGTAACCGGATTAGATTGCCGTGTTGGATATCCGAATGAGCATTTGTCTAAATATGAAGACATGCCTAAAACCATCTATGATGATTTGAAAAGCCCGATGTATGCTACCAGTGTTGGTTTATTAATTAAAGGTATACAAAAAGCTGAGGAGCTGCTTGAGGAAATGAAGCAACCGGGAGTATTTGTAGAGCGACCAAAAGATAAAGAGAAAGTAAAACGTTCAGGTGGTGGATTATTTGATAAACTTCTAGCTAAAACAAAGGATTTCATCAAGGATGACATGAATGTAAGCGATGAAGATTATATAAAGCCGTAATATTTTTCAACAAAACACGATTTTTCCACATTCTTAACAGTTGTGGAAAACGCCTGTTAAAAAAGTGTTAATATTACATAGAGAGATGAACAGGAAAAACGAATTTTTAAATAACTGATTCATAAAGATATGCAGTTTGAAATGTTAAAAGATAAGTCGTCAATCATCAAGGTAATTGGTGTTGGTGGCGGTGGAGGTAATGCGGTAAACCATATGTACCGTTCTGGAATTACAGGTGTTGACTTTATCATTTGTAATACTGATGCGCAGGCTTTGGAGTTTAGTCCTATTCCTAATAAGGTTCAACTTGGTGCAAGTTTAACTGAAGGTATGGGTGCAGGCTCTATTCCTGAAGTTGGTAAAAATTCAGCCATAGAGAATATAGATGATATTAAGCAGATGCTGGGCAACACTACAAAAATGTTGTTCATTACGGCAGGAATGGGTGGAGGTACCGGAACAGGCGCCAGCCCGATCATAGCTAAAGCTGCAAAAGAATTAGATATTTTAACGGTAGCTATTATTACTACGCCTTTCTCCTTTGAAGGTAAAAGACGTAAAATGCAGGCTAACGATGGTTTAGATGAACTAAAAAAATATGTAGATTCTTACCTGGTTATTTCTAACGACAGATTGCGCGAAATATTTGGTAACCTTACTTTGGGTTCAGCATTTGCTCAGGCAGATGATATTTTAACAACTGCTGCAAAAGGAATTGCCGAGATTATAACTGTACCTGGATACATCAACGTGGATTTTAAAGATGTGCGTACTGTTATGAAAGATAGCGGTGTATCTATAATGGGTAGTTTTGCATGCGAAGGCGAAAACAGAGCATTAAATGCTGTTGAAGGTGCTTTGGCTTCTCCATTGTTGAAAGACAATGAGATTGAAGGTGCAAGATATATCCTATTAAATATCAGTTCCGGAGTACAGGAAGTAACAATGGACGAGGTAACGATCATCACTGATTATATCCAGGATAAAGCAGGTCTTTCTGCTGATTTGATCTGGGGTAACTGTATTGATGAAAACCTTGGTGAAAGATTATCTGTAACCATTATTGCTACCGGCTTCCAAACTAAAGAACAGCGTGAAGAAGATAAAAAGAACGTTAAAAAGATCTCTTTATTAACTCCAGAAGAAGCACCTATGGTGCGTCCGGTAGAGCCTGTCAATTCTTTCATACAACCTAAAGCTGACGTTCCTGCTCAGGAGCCGGTTATGAAAGCCAAAGAAGAAATAAAGCAATCAGATCTTTTCGGTGATTTATTTAATATCAATAAAGCCAGAAAAACTGATGAGCCTGAAAATACAGTGGTAAGACATACCTTAATTGAAGAAGAACCTGCTCAGGAAACTCAACAAGAGTCATCTGGCTTTGAATTCGAAATTAAGCTTGCAGAAACTGATTTTGTATTTGAAACCCCGGCATCAGTATTTAATAATGATGTTGAAGCTCATAGAGAAGATGTTCAGGAAGCAGGATTGGATGATKACAAAAATGATGAGTCAATAGAAGATCAGCTTAAAAAATCGAAAGAAAGAATCTTAAGATTAAAAGATCTGAGCATGAAATTAAGAACCAGCAATGGTTTGCAGGAGTTAGAGAATGAGCCAGCTTACAAACGTAAGCAAATGCAGTTGCAACAGGTTCAGCACTCATCTGAGTCTCAGGTTTCAAGATTTACTTTAAGTAATGATGAAGATGGATCTACTGAAATCAGACCTAATAACTCATTCCTTCATGACAACGTTGATTAATTATTAACATAAAAAAAATAGAAAGCCTTAACAATAAATATGTTAAGGCTTTTTTGGCATAATAATAGCGTATTTGCCTTTGGTAAATGCTGATGTTGCGTATCAGTCATATTAACCTTAAATTTGCAAAAAATATAAAAAAACTTAATACATATAACATTGGATATTTTTGAAAAGATAGCAAAGCATATGGGCCCGATCGGGCAACATCACAAATGGTCACATGGATATTTCTCATTTCCTAAATTAGAGGGTGATATTGCCCCTCACATGAACTTTCGCGGTAAAGAGCATCTGGTATGGAGTTTAAATAACTATTTAGGTTTGGCCAATCACCCTGAAGTAAGGGAAGCTGATTTAAAAGGTGCTGCAGAATTTGGAATGGCTTATCCAATGGGTGCCCGCATGATGTCGGGAAACTCTAAATACCATGAACAACTGGAGCAGGAGCTTGCGGCATTTGTGGGTAAACCAGACGCTTTCTTATTAAATTACGGGTATCAGGGAATGGTTTCTATCATTGATAGTCTTGTGGATAGGAATGATGTTATTGTATATGATGCTGAATCTCATGCATGTATTATTGACGGATTACGTTTACACATGGGTAAGCGTTTTGTGTACAAACATAACGACATTGATAGCGCACGCAAACAGCTTGAAAGAGCAACTAAGCTGGTTGAACAAAGCGGTGGCGGTATATTGGTAATTACTGAAGGTGTTTTTGGTATGTCGGGCGCGCAAGGAAAATTAAAGGAACTTGTTGACCTTAAAAAAGAATTCAACTTCCGTTTATTAATTGATGATGCGCATGGTTTTGGTACTATGGGACCTACAGGTGCGGGTACTCATGAAGAGCAAAACTGTATTGATGGGGTTGATGTCTACTTTGGTACTTTTGCTAAATCTATGGCTGGTATTGGAGCATTTGTTGCATCAACAGAAGAGATGACTAATTTCTTCCGTTACAATATGCGTTCTCAGACTTTTGCCAAAGCGTTACCTATGCCAATGGTTATTGGTTTGTTAAAAAGACTGGAACTGTTAAAGAACAATCCGGAGCTTAGAGAGAAACTATGGAATGTTGCTACTACCTTGCAGAAAGGACTTAGGGAGCGTGGATTCGATTTAGGTGTAACAAATACAATGGTTACCCCGGTGTTCTTGAAAGGTGAGCTATTGGAGGCTACTGCGCTTACAATGGACCTGCGAGAGAATTACGGAATATTCTGTTCTATTGTAGTGTATCCTGTAATCCCTAAAGGACTTATTGAGTTGAGGTTAATACCAACAGCTGTTCATACAATGGAAGACGTACAGCGTACATTAGATGCCTTTAGCGAGGTTTCAGATAAATTGAAAAGCGGATACTATAAAGAGAATCAATTCTCAATAGCATAAAATTCATTCAATAAAAAAAGCCCCTCTAAGTATATTGGAGGGGCTTTTTTATGTTGTGTTGTTTTGTAATTATCTGATTTTCAACTGGATAATTTGTTTTTTGACGGATTAATTGTGCATAACCCCCTATAATGTGGAAAAAAACAGTGTTTTAGGCACTTTTTTATTAATCCAAAAGTTTTTTTTGTAAAATAAACATCTTACTTTAGTAATAGAGTATTAATCAAAACCTTAAAAACCTAAAAGGAGTAAATTAACGATGAAAAAATTTAATGAAGTAAAAGAGCTTGTAGCAGCTTTAGAAGCTGATGCCGACAAATTCTACAACAAGGCGAACAGCGCTGCAGGTACTCGTGTACGTAAAGGTATGCAAGATCTTAAGAACTTAGCTCAAACGATTCGTTTGGAGATTCAAGAAACAAAAAATAAAGGTTAGAACCACTTTATTTTTGTTTTGATGAATAAAAAAAGCGTCCCGAATTATCGCGACGCTTTTTTTATTGTATAATATTTTAAAACTTTCCGTCATCCTGAATTTATTTCAGGATCCCGCACTCGCTGGTCTGACTTTCTAATCCAGGATCCTGAATTAAATTCAGGATGACGATGGTGGTACAACCTAATACTAAGCTGTAATCTTTTTCGATTCGGCAATGATTGCCTCACGTATAGCAGGAGATACCTTAACCAAAGGAAGTCTAAGGTTATCATCACATACACCAAAATGTTTTAAGGCAGCTTTTGCGCCTGCCGGATTGCCTTCTACAAACATTAATCTGGTAAACTCGATTAAGCTAAGATGCAGCGGAAGTGCTTTAGCAAAATCACCAGCAAGGCATAATCTGATCATGTCAGACAGTTGCTTTGGCAATGCGTTTCCAATTACAGAAATTACACCCACGGCACCTAATGATATCATTGGCATTGCAACAGGATCATCGCCGGAAATTAACATAAAGTCGGCTGGTTTATCTCTCATGATCTGATTAAACTGATCAAAGTTTCCAGAAGCTTCTTTAATGGCAATGATGTTCTTTAAATCTGTAGCAAGGCGACAGGTCGTTTCGGCGCTGATATTGCTTCCTGTGCGTCCTGGTACGTTATACAACAAAATTGGTAGTGAGCTAGACTCACTAAGTGCTTTATAGTGTTGGTAAATGCCTTCCTGAGTTGGTTTATTATAGTATGGGCTGGCAGATAAAATGGCGTCGTAACMACTTACTTCAAAATCTTTTATGTTTTGCGCTATAACATTGGTGTCGTTGCCGCCAATACCGGCAATTAGTGGTAAACGGCCATTATTTATTTCTGCTGTAAATTCCCAGATCTTCTTTTTTTCGTCCTTATTGAGTGTTGATGCTTCTCCTGTTGTACCTAATGATACCAGGTATTCTACCTTTCCTTCGATCAGGTAGTTGATCAGGTTTTTCAACMCGTCAAAATCTACTGACCCATCTGCATTAAATGGTGTAACCAGTGCTACACCCGTTCCATGAAATTTGTTCATTGTTTAGTTATTATTTCAACATCTCTAATAAATCACCCTCTGAAATCAGTGGTACATTTAGTTTTTTCGCTTTATCCAGTTTAGACGGACCCATATTGTCGCCGGCAAGCAAATAATTAAGCTTGGCCGAAATGCCGCTTAAGATTTTGCCACCATTGCTTTCTATCAGATCCTTAAGTTCTTCTCTGCTATAATTTTCAAAAACGCCCGAAATTACAAATGTTTTTCCAGTTAATTTGTCACTTTGTAAAGCAATTTCATTTTCTATAGCTTCAAATTGAAGTCCGTAGGATTTTAAAAGCCCAATTTGATGTAAATGTTCCGGATTTCCAAAATATTCAATGATACTTTCTGCAATGCGCTGTCCGATTTCATCTATTGCGGTTAGTTCTTCGAGACTGGCTGTCGATAATTTCTCGATGTCTTTAGCGCCGAAAGCTAATTTTTTGGCTACAGTTTCGCCTACATACCTGATACCCAATCCGAACAATACTTTTTCAAAAGGCATCTGTTTAGACTCCTCAATACCTTTAAGCATATTTTCGATGGAACGTTCTCCAAAGCGGTCTAAGGTTTTCAGTTCTTCCGCTTTTTCATGAAGTGTATATAGATCGCTGATGTGTTTTACTAATCCCTTTTGATAAAATGTTTCTATGGTTTCGTCGCCAAGACCGTCTATATTCATTGCTTTTCTGCCAATAAAATGTTGGATCTTGCCTACAATTTGTGGCGGACAAGCTTCATCATTAGGGCAGTAGTAGGCAACTTCACCTTCTTTTCTAATCAGGGTCGATTGGCATTCAGGGCAAACTGAAGGGTAAATAATTTTAGGTGCACCGGCTTTGCGTTTATCCAGGTTCACATTAATTATTTTAGGGATAATCTCTCCGCCTTTTTCTACGAACACACTATCTCCCTCATGCAAATCCAATCTTTCAATCTCATTTGCATTGTGCAGTGTGGCCCTCTTTACAGTAGTGCCGGCAAGTTGCACCGGTTTTAAATTTGCTACAGGAGTAACAGCACCTGTGCGGCCCACCTGATAGGTTACCTTTTCCAGTATGGTCTCTACTTCTTCTGCTTTGAATTTAAATGAAATGGCCCAGCGTGGAGATTTAGCTGTAAAGCCCAGTTCCTGTTGCTGTGCATAGCTGTTCACTTTAATTACAATGCCATCAATGTCATATGATAGTTTAAAACGCTCGGTTTCCCAATGCTTAATGAACAACAATACATCGTCAATGTTGCTAACCAGTTTGGAATTGGTACTTACGTTGAATCCCCAGCTTTTTAAAGTCTGCAGGCTTTCCCAATGTGTTTTAAAATAATTTTTATCGGTATTTAGTGAGTACAGGAAGCAGTCAAGAGGGCGTCTGGCTACCTCTTTTGAGTCCTGCATTTTTACGGTTCCTGCGGCAAAATTTCTTGGGTTGGCATATTGGATCTCCCCAAGCTCTTCGCGTTCCTTATTTAGGCGCTCAAAAGCAGCACGGTGCATAAAGATTTCACCTCTGATCTCGAACAGAGGCGGTACTTCTTCATTTTTTAATTTATGAGGGATATTGTTAATGGTTTTAACATTGGTGGTTACATCATCGCCTTTGGTTCCGTCTCCGCGGGTAACTGCTCTTACAAGCCTGGTGTCTTCATAGGTCAGGCTAATAGAAAGTCCGTCAAATTTAAGTTCACAAACGTATTCAAAACTTTCGCCAATGGTTTTTCTTACCCGCTCATCAAAATCACGAAGATCTTGCTCGTTATAAGTGTTGCCCAATGAAAGCATTGGCCACCTGTGCTTTACAGTGGTAAATGTTTTGGTTATTTCGCMTCCAACTTTCAGGGTAGGAGAGTCGGGATCTGCAAATTCCGGATGCTCCTTTTCCAGCTTGCCAAGTTCCTCAAGTTTTTTGTCGAACTCGTAATCTGCAATGGTAGGCATTGCCAATACATAATAATTGTAACTGTGTTGGTTAAGCTCCTTAACCAATGCATCCATTTTATCTTTTATATCAAATAGTGACATAGAAGCGAAGATACAAATTAGCTTTAGGAGCTAATTGAGATTTATATGAAATATTTTTGATGTTGAGGATTCTAATGATTGCCAGCCTTTAAATGTTGCTCCACATCGCTGAATATAGACATGTAATCATCTTCAATACTGGTCTTAAAAACAGAGAGTTTATCTGTTAATAATGCAAGTTGTGGTTCTGTAAATGGGCTGTCCCACAAACGCATACAAATGCGGTTCAGGGCATAAGAGATGTTCTCGATCTTCTGGTAACTAAACAGGTATCTGCTGGAAATAAAGCTGTTCAGGAATTTAAAGAATACCGTTGTGTCTGGTACACCACTTTTTTTTAGAAAAGAATCTATTGCTTGTTTATTGGCCTGGCCTAACTGCTCGTAAAAAGTATTAATGTTTACTGTTCCATGGATGGTTAGCAAATGATCCAGCACTAGCTCAAGACCAATATGAGCTAGGAAAAAAGGCTTAACAGGGCTATCTTGAAGTGCCGGTAAGATGATCTGTTTTAAGGTGTTGGTATGTAATTTAAAAAACTCCGATGAATGAAAAACAGCATCTACTGCAATGTGTCGGCCCCATCCAATAAGGATAGAATTTTCATCAGCATCAGATTCAAAAAGATGTTTTTCTTTTAGCGGATATAAGTTGCTGTCTTTCTGTGCATTCTTTACAAAATCTGGCAAAACAACTCCGATTACCATGTTTGCATCATGATTGTCTCTTTCAAAATAAAAATGCGACAAAAAGTTCATTGCCCTAAAAGTAGCTAATTTTGTTCAGTTTAAGCGTTTTTGAGGCGTATTGAATTTAAAGGATAACATAGGTTTTCCTATATTTGCGGCAAAAGGATATAAGAATGACCAATTTCGTTGAAGAGCTACGCTGGAGAGGCATGTTACAGGACATCATGCCGGGTACTGAAGATAAATTGAATGAAGGAATGACCTCAGGTTATATAGGATTTGACCCTACTGCTGATTCACTGCATGTAGGACATTTAACTCAGATCATGACGCTTATTCATTTTCAACGTGCCGGCCATAAGCCATATGCACTAGTAGGCGGAGCTACCGGCATGGTAGGTGATCCTTCAGGTAAATCTGACGAAAGAAATCTTCAAACCGAGGCCACAGTAGAACATAATCTAGCCGGAATGAAAAAACAGCTTTCTAAGTTTTTGAAATTCGAAGCGACAGGTAATGGTGCAGTGATGGTGAACAATAATGACTGGTTCAAGGACATGAACCTGTTTACTTTTATCAGAGATGTAGGTAAACACATTACTGTAAACTATATGATGGCAAAAGATAGTGTTAAAAGAAGACTGGAAGGTGATTCGGGACTTTCTTTTACCGAATTCTGCTACCAGCTGATTCAGGGTTATGACTTTTACTATTTGTGGAAACACCACAATTGCCTGGTGCAAATGGGTGGTTCAGATCAATGGGGCAATATTGTTACCGGAACAGAACTCATCAGAAGGAAAGATGGCGGTACTGCATTTGCAGTGACTACCAATCTGATCAAAAAAGCTGATGGTACTAAGTTTGGTAAAACTGAAAGCGGGGCGGTATGGTTAGATGCAGCAAAAACGTCGCCTTACAAATTCTATCAGTTTTGGCTTAATGCTTCTGATGATGATACTAAAAAATGGATCAGAATTTTTACGCTTAAATCGCAAGAAGAAATAGAAAGCCTTGAGGCAGAGCACGACACTGCGCCACATTTGCGCGTTCTTCAAAAAGCATTGGCCGAGGATATAACCATCAGAACACATTCTGTTGAGGCATTGGAAACTGCAATTAAAACCTCTGAATTTTTATTTGGTAATGGTTCTTTGGAGTTTTTCAAAACTTTAAATGAAACACAGGTTTTAGAAATATTTGAAGGTATCCCTCAATTTGAAATTTCAAAATCGGAACTTKAACAAGGAATTGACGCCGCTACATTGCTTGCCGAAAAATCGAGCGTTTTTGCTTCTAAAGGCGAAGCGAAGAAATTGATACAAGGTGGCGGAGTATCTGTAAATAAAGAAAAGGTTGGTGATGCTCAGGCTGTTTTTAATGCTGAAAACCTATTGAATGATCAATTTATTATCGTTCAAAAAGGTAAAAAGAACTATTATCTGATAATAGCTAAATAATCAGAAAGCTAATTTACCAACAGGTTGCAGCCTCTGATATCAGCATTGTCAAAACGGCCTAGAACCTCAAAAGATCCATCTTCAAATACGCGGCCCAGATCCTGGGTCGCTATAAAAGAACAGGAATTGATGTTTGCAAGATCGATAACATTGATTCCTCCTGTTTTGTTGTTTGCGATCAGACTTAAAGGATCATTGGTATCCCTAAGGTTAATCTTCATCCAGGGAGGACAATTAAACACTCCATTTCCATAAGAATAGGCTTGCGATAAAAGTTCAGTCATGCCATATTCGCTATGGATGGCACTAACGCCAAAGCCATTCTGAAGTATTTCGTGCAATTCTTCTCTCACCATTTCTTTCCTTTTGCCTTTCATACCACCTGTTTCCATTACAATCAGTTCGGGGAAATCTATTTTGTACTGCTCAACAAAATCAAGCAGGGCATAAGTAACACCAATTAGAATGGTTTTCTGGCCAGAGGCTTGCAGCTTTTTTAGTTTTTGGAACAAATCATCATGATTGTGCAAGAAGTAGCCACTGTCTTTATGTTTGCTTTGCTTTAGCAGCGCATCAACCATGTAGATTAAAGACGACCCATCCCGTTCCAGATAAGAAGGCAGTAGCGCAAGGAAACATGTTTGTTCGGGTTTGCTGTAAAACTGCTCAAAAGCAAGGTTAAAGCTTTGTTCGTATACTTTAACATCGGTAACCAAATGTCTGCTTTGCAACATACCTGTAGTGCCTGAACTGCTAAAAATAATCTCAGTTTCGTCAGCAGAACTTAGTACCTCATGACTTTTAAAAAAGCTGATCGGCAAGTAAGGAATACGATCTGATGAAGATATCTCCTCAGGCTTAATCCTTAAATGAGATATGTATTCGCAATACACTGAACA
Source organism: Pedobacter sp. 05T44 (assembly GCF_056395985.1). Taxonomy (NCBI): domain Bacteria; kingdom Pseudomonadati; phylum Bacteroidota; class Sphingobacteriia; order Sphingobacteriales; family Sphingobacteriaceae; genus Pedobacter; species Pedobacter sp. 05T44. The sequence goes on along the minus strand of NZ_JBFTKO010000001.1, from coordinate 754,704 downwards.
ATTTTTTGCCTGATGTTTAAATACTTCAAGGGATGCTTTTTCAAACTGTTCTTTAGTCTCAATAGAGAAAATTTGCCCGATTAAATCTTTCACGTGTGCAAAAATACACAACAAAGTTTTAATTAAGAATTGGTTTTCTTGGTTAGAACAGCTTTTCTGAAATGATAACCACAAAAACCGCTTACTCCCGCTATAAATGCACCAAGCATAGCGCTCAATGCCAGCACCAATATCCATGAACTTACACCAAGCATTCCTGCTACCCTTAATGCTAAAACATTGTTGTTAGGTAAGCTTTTAAATAAAGCCATTCCTGTCCACAAGAGCAGGATCGCAAAAAAAGGCGACCATAAAGATATCTTTCCTGTTTTACCAATTAAACCGCATGTTGCAAATGAAATCACTACGATTATCCACCAGGGCAAAACCATTTGAAGTAAATAAGAGGCTATTAAAATTACAATAAATACCATGATGCTATTTTTTGGATATTTTTAATTTAGAGATTATTTTGGCCGATGGGTCATCAACAGATTGCATAAAGAAAAGGTCATACAGCTCGCCGTTAGCCCAGGTGTCGATCATATTGTCGTAGAATTTACTGCCAGGGTTGCCCGATTGTCCGCCCGGGAAAACGCCATGTCCTTTAGGTGTTTTTCCTAATTCAACAACCATTCGCCACGAGGGGCCATTGCTTTCGCTTAATGCATCTATGGTCATTTTACCACCACCAATCATTAATGTTTTAGAGCCGAAACCCGGTATTTTTGCCAGATGCGGAACATTGCTATGCTTAAAGTTGGCCCATTGCCATCTTTCGCCAATAGGCCCGTATTTACGTTCCAGGCTATCGCATGAATACTTAAAGGCCTCATTTACAAGATCACTTAACGTTTCTTTCTCTGGTGTCTTAATGTTATCGACCCATTTGGAATCTGGCTGTGTTAAAATCAGTTGTACGGTTCTGTCTCTGGAAGGATAGCGCATTGGAACACCGTCAACACTAAATTCATCATCCCAGATATTGTATTGAATGCGTTTGGTCCACAGATCAAAAATACTTGCTGCAACTTCTTTTGCATCGTAATGTTTATTCCAGGCAGACACTAAAGAGAACCCTTCTTTTTGTGTGGCGTTTAACTTGCTGCCATCTACCAAAGGTAAAATAGCGGGTAAGATATTTTGGGCATGGATGCTGTAAGTGTCGGTCTGCATCGTTCTGATGCTGTCGGCAGTAGCGTTAGTCATTACTGTTAACCTGTCGTTTATGCGTTTCGCCCGTTCATACGGACTAAATTCCCAGTTAATGTAATAAGGGTAAGTTTGATCGGTAGATGATTGATTGGCCGAACTAACAAAGTTTCTTGGAGGGTTCTTAACAGTTGGGTTTTGAGAAGCAGGAATCCATCCTTGCCAATCATTTTTAGGATCAGAACCATCCATAATAAATTTACCCTGATCTTTCCATTTTAGTGGGAACTTGCCATTTGCGGTAATGGCAATATCATTATCAACCGAAGCGAATACAAAGTTTTGTGCCGGAGCCGTATAATAAGTAAGTGCTTTGCGGTAATCGTTGTAGTTCTTGCCGCGATTTAGCAAATAGAAAGTTTTAAGCTCATTAGATTTATCATGAGCAATCCACCTTAGTGCATTTCCGATAGGAATATTTTGAGCCTTAGAAAACTTTTCTGGCTTCTGAAGATAAACTACCGGACCTTGGTGCGTATAATAAACGGTGTCTATTTCAGCTTTGCTACCCCTTATCAGGATCTTTTCAAGTCGGGTTGTGGTATTTTTCCACTCATTATTATACCAATAGCTTTTATGGGTATTGTCTTTGAATTTGATCTCATAAAAATCCAGCACATCTGCGGCTACATTGGTAACTCCCCAGGCAATATTTTGGTTAAAGCCTATAATTACTCCCGGTGCTCCCGGTAATGATACGCCATAGCTGTTTAGACCTGGAGCATGAAGTTGAATCTGGTACCAGATAGAAGGAAGGGTTAAATCAAGGTGAGGGTCGTTTGCTAAAATAGGGTAGCCGGATTTTGTTTTTGCACCTGATATGGCCCAGTTATTACTTCCAATTCCTTCTTCTTTTTGTTTAGTTTCTATATTTCCGGTTGTCATTTCCTTTAATGCATCAGCAGGCGGAGTAGGAACGGGCAGTGGATCAAAATCCCATTTGGTACCAACAGGAATAATCGGATCTTCTTTGAAAGGGTAGTCAGGAAATAAATCTTTAACCACATCAGTGCCAAACTTCTTTCTGATATTGGTCATATAAAACTCATCGGAGCCCATTGCCAATACTGCCGACATCTGTTTTAGCAGTAATGCGCATTTTAAAGGAGTCCAGTCTTCAGGTTTAAAATCCAATAATTTATATTCAATGGGTAGTTTGGCTTGCGTTAAAGAATGTATATAGTCGTTTATACCAGCGGTATATGCCAGTATCATTTCTTTTGATTTCGGGTCGGTCATCATTCCTTCCAGAGATTTCTCAGCGCCATAAACCATACCCATCCTACGTTGATATTTATCAAGTTCTATGGCCTTTTTCCCTACCACTTCAGAGATGCGGCCGGCAGCAAAACGGGTTTGAAAGTCCATTTGCCATAAACGATGCATTGCTGTTACGTAACCCTGAGCATAATAAACATCATGATCGTTTTGCGCAAAAATATGCGGAATCATCCTGTCGTCGAATGCGATATCAACATTCTGATAAGTAGCTTTTAGGGTAATTTTTCTATTTGGATTTACTGTATTTTTTTCTGCGTTTTGCCAAAAACCGGTAAAGGGATTCAGGAATTTGAGAAGAGGAGGGGTATCGCCGAATTTTGTATTGAGAGCATATGTTAATAGTATTGGGATAACAATGCAAATGAGGGCTTTTATTTTATTCATCATAGCTCAGTTAAAGGCACATCTAAAACATAAATGAAAGTATTTGATTACTACTTCCTTTGAATTTAAATTGACTTTGCAAGTTAACATAAAAGTTAAATCAATTGCAATCAAAATCCGATTTTGGCAATGAAATATTCATCAAAATTGGATTTGGAAAATTAAATTAATGTATTATATTTATAATAAATTAACCTTATATAAATTAACTGCATGAATAAAATTTTTACCAAAGCAATCTTTGCATTTTTATTGCTATGTATTACCGGTTTGGTAGCGCAGGCTCAAAATGTAACCATTAGTGGGTCTGTTTCCGATAAAGCCACTAAGGAACCAATACCAGGTGTTGGGATTACTGTCAAAGGAACTACAATAGCCACAGCCACTAATATGAGTGGTAAATACACACTTACCGTTAAGCAAGCCGCTCCATTTACAATCGTTATTTCTTATGTTGGATACGCTTCAATTGAGAAAGAAGTTACAGGAAATGCTTCGAATCTGGACTTTGAGATAGAAACTGCTACCGTTTTAGGTCAGGAGGTGGTTATCTCTGCATCCAGAACTCCGGAGCGAATTCTTGAATCTCCGGTGTCTGTAGAGCGTATGGGACCTGCTGTATTAAAAGAGCTTTCTGCTCCCTCATTTTATGACGCCCTAACCAATATGAAAGGTGTTGAGATCAGTGCACAGAGTTTAACTTTTAAATCAATAAACACCAGAGGATTTAACTCTAATGGCAATACCCGTTTTAATCAGCTTGTTGATGGAATGGACAATCAGGCACCAGGATTAAATTTCTCTGTAGGAAATATTATTGGTATTTCAGATCTTGATCTGGATAACGTAGAGTTACTGCCGGGAGCATCTTCAGCGCTATATGGTGCGGGCGGTATCAGCGGTACCATGCTTATGACCTCAAAAAGCCCTTTTGATTACCAGGGAGCCAGCTTTTCTTATAAGTCGGGAATTAATCATGTAAATGATAACAATACCGGAAATCAGCAGTATAACCAGTTGGATGTACGTTTGGCAAAAGCCTGGAATAATAAGTTCGCTGTAAAAGCTACTTTCTCGTTCCTTCAGGCAAAAGACTGGCAGGCAGATAACTATAGCAACTTTGATCGCAATGGCCGCGCTTTTAAAGCAGGCGATAGGGCTTCAGATCCGGCTTATGATGGTATAAACGTTTATGGTGATGAAAGCTCGCAAAATATGAGAAGTATAGTTCAGCAAAGCATTGAGCCTACTATACGGGCGGGTATCTTAGCTGCATCTGGTGGAGCGTTTAATCCAAAAACGGTCCTTGATAATCTTCCTGCAGGAACAAGCTATCCTGCCTACCTGAACTTTATAAATGCAAATGTTCCGGCTCCATTGCGCCCTGCAGTATCTGGTCAGTATCTGCCATTCTATTTCGGGCTTAAAAATCAAACCATTCTTCCAAATCAGGAAGTAACAAGGACCGGTTATAATGAAAATGCACTGGTAGATTACAATACCCAATCGCTTAAAACTTCCGGATCGTTACACTACAGATTTACACCTACAATAGAAGGTATTGCCCAGATAAACTGGGGAACGGGTACTTCGGTATATACCGGTTCAGATCGTTACTCATTGCGTAACTTTAGCATCGGGCAATACAAATTAGAACTAAAAGGACAGGATTTCTTTGTAAGGGGTTATACCACACAAGAACGTTCGGGTGATTCATATATCTCCTCTATTTTAGGAGCATTCATCAACGAAGCTTCAAAAACATCACAAACATGGTACCCTCAATACATCAGTACATACATAGGAGCAAAATTGACCACTCCGGGAATTACTGATGCACAAGCTCATGCAGCTGCAAGAAATGTTGCCGATCAGGGACGCTTTGTGCCTGGTACCCCTCAGTTTGAAGCTGCAAAAGATAAAATTGTAAACAGTACCATTGCTTCGGGAACAGGTGCTAAATTCGACGATAAAACCAATCTATACCATTATGAGGGTATGTATAATTTCTCAAATGCACTTAATAATGTAGTTGAATTACAGGTTGGAGGTTCATACCGGATTTACCAATTGCGTTCAGGGGGAACTATTTTTGATGATCTTACCGATAAAATTGATATAAATGAATACGGTGCATTTGCCCAGATCGCTAAAAAAATGTTTGATGATAAATTCAAACTGGCTTTATCTGGCAGATATGATAAAAGCTCTAACTTTGATGGCCGTTTCACACCAAGAGTATCAGGAGTACTTACTGTAGCTCCGGATAATAACATCAGGGTATCATACCAAACAGGTTATCGGAATCCAACAACCCAAAACCAGTACATAGATTTGTCGGTAGCAGGTGGTTTACAAAGGCTTATTGGTGGTATACCTAGTATGTTGGAGAAATACCATATGCTTACAACAGATATTCCTTATACTGATGTAAGTTATCGCGCATTCTTGGGTTCTGTAGCAGCTGGTGCTCCTAATCCTGCTCTGCTAAAACAATACAACTTTGATCCAAGAGGGGTTCGTCCTGAGAGCGTGCAGGCCTACGAAGTAGGTTATAAAGGATTGTTAGGGTCAAGGTTCCTGATAGATGCCTATGCTTACTACAATACTTATAAGAATTTCATTACAGCAGTGGATGTTTTTCAGCAAAACGACGATAATTCCTTCTCTAAATTTGGAGTACCTGTAAATGCAACCGGTAAAGTAACTTCTTACGGAGGCGCATTGGGCTTGGATTATTTAATAGGCGGTTATAACTTAAGCGGTAACGTATCTTACAACAAATTAGGCGACCTTCCTACAGATTATATTAATGATTTTAACACTCCGGAGATTCGTTATAATTTAGGTCTTGGTAACAAAGAGATCATTAAAAACTTTGGTTTTAATGTTAATTACCGCTGGCAAGATAAGTTTTACTGGAACTCATCATTTGCTTCAGGAGATGTTCCTTCATTCAATACAATTGATGCACAGGTTAACTTAAAAATACCTTCAGTAAAATCAATGGTTAAACTTGGGGGCTCAAACATATTAAATAAATATTACTTTACTTCTTATGGTAACCCTTCTATAGGCGCACTTTACTACATAGGATTTACATTTAACCCATAAAATCAAATTAACACAGCTCTTCATCAATTAATTAGTTTTATAAAAGAGCCCTGACAGCAATGTCAGGGCCTTTTTTATGCGTATATTTTTATATAATAATAATCCTTTGGTTTTAATAGAAAATTTAACACTTTAGTATGTACAGAATACACGATCTATTACATGATCAAAAGGGGGGCAAATTTTTACTAAAGCGATTTTTCATGGAAGAAAATAAAGAAATAATAAATAATATAATCACAAAGGAAATTGTTGAGGAGCAAGTTCAGCATTTAAACAATCCGGTAACGGATATAAAACCAATAGTTAAAAAATATCTTAGTCCGGTACAAAGTGTTACCACAGTTGGAAACAAATTTTTCTTTGCTGATGGGGATGCTAAAGTTGAAATCAGAGTGGTAAGCGACGAAATCATCAGAGTTAGACTGGCACCACATGGTGTTTTTCTGGATGATTTCTCTTATGCAGTTCCGGTGGTAGACCAAAAGGTAACCACATTTAAATTCGAGGAACTGCCAGAGTATTATGCGATATCAACCAATACTGTTACCTGTAAAGTAAGAAAAGACGATTTCCACATCTCTTTCACAGATAATCTGAACCAGAAGGTGATGAGTGAAGATGCCACACCAATGCACTGGGAAGAAAATATAGAATTTGGTGGTTACTATGTATATGCCACTAAAAAGTGTGGGTCGGAAGAGAACTTCTTTGGACTTGGCGATAAATCAGGAAACATGAACCTTAGAGGGCGTCATTTCCAAAACTGGAATACCGATGCATACTCATTTGGATGGGATCAGGATCCATTGTACCGTACTATTCCATTTTATGTTGGTGTAAATGAGCAGGCGGCTTACGGTATTTTCTTCGATAATACCTTCCGTTCTTATTTCGATTTTGGAAGAGAAGACAACTCCAAAACCAGTTTCTGGGCAGATGGAGGTGAATTACAATACTATTACATCCACGGCCCGCATATGATGGACGTGGTAAAAAGATATCAGACCCTAACGGGAACGCATCCAATGCCTCCCAAATGGGCCTTAGGTTATCACCAGTGCAGGTGGAGTTACTATCCTGAAAAGAAGGTTAAAGAAATAGCAGAAGGCTTTAGATCACGTAATATTCCATGCGATGCCATTTATCTGGATATCGATTATATGGATGGCTACCGTTGCTTTACCTGGAACAAAAGCCACTTTCCTGATCCTAAAAGGATGATTAAGGAACTTGCAAACGATGGTTTCAAAACCGTTGTTATGATAGATCCGGGAATTAAAGTCGATGATAACTACTGGGTATTTAAAGAAGGTAAGGAAAACAACTATTTCTGTCGCCGTAGCGACGACTACTTTATGGAAGGCCACGTATGGCCGGGAAGATGCCAGTTTCCTGATTTTACCAACCCAACCGTAAGAGAATGGTGGGGTAACTTATACAAAGAATTAGTAGATATAGGTGTTGCAGGAGTATGGAATGATATGAACGAGCCGGCAGTATTCGGTTCAGGAACATTCCCTAACGATGTAAGACATAACTATGATGGTTATAGAGGTTCGCATCGCAAAGCACATAATGTGTATGGTATGCAGATGGTACGTTCAACTTACGACGGCTTGAAAAAGCTAATGCGTAATAAGCGTCCGTTTACCATTACCCGGGCGGGATATTCTGGTATGCAGCGCTATGGTTGTGTGTGGACCGGTGATAACGTGGCTACATGGGAACACTTAAAAATTGGTAATATCCAATGTCAGCGCATGTCAGTTTCAGGGGTACCTTTTTGCGGAACCGATATAGGAGGTTTCAGTGGAGAGCCGGATCCGGAATTATTTACCAGATGGATCCAACTGGGTACCTTCTCTCCGTTTATGCGTGCACACTCTGCCGGTGATACAGCTGAAAGAGAACCTTGGAGTTTCGGAGAACCATATACCAGCATTAACAGAACATACATTGAATTAAGATACAGGTTGCTTCCTTATTTATATTCGGTATTTTGGGAGCATCACCGTTATGGTTTCCCAATTTTAAGACCATTGGTAATGCTTGAGCAAGAAAACATCAGCAATGGTTACCGCCAGGATGAGTTTACATTTGGTGATAAAATATTGGTTTGCCCTGTTTTAGAGCAAGGTGCAGCATCCCGTATGGTTTATCTGCCAAAAGGAAAATGGTATAACTTCTGGACGCATGAGGTATTAACCGGAGAGAGCGAGCATAGCATTGCTACACCATTAGATCATATGCCATTATTTGTTAGAGCAGGTTCCGTAATTCCGGAATATCCTGTAATGCAGTATGTTGGCGAAAAGGACATTGACGAGGTATTGCTGAATGTTTATTTTTCTGATTATGAAGTGAACTCGTTCTTGTACGAAGATCATGGTGATACATTTGCTTATGAGCAGGACATCTACTCAGAGAAAAAATTCAGTGTTAAAGGAACGCAGTATGCGTTAACTATTGAGCAGTCGAGAAGTGGCTTGTATACACCTAATTACGAGTTGTACAATTACAACATTGTTGGCTTGCCGTTCAACGTCAATAAGATCACGGTTGATGATCATGAAGTCGCCGATTATACATTGGATGAGCGTAATTGCTTGCGTTTTAAATCAAATAAAAATTTCACCACAATAAAAATCTATAATTAATGGAAGTGCTTGCCTACAGTTTATTTAGCGATTTTGATATCTCATTATTTATTTCAGGCAAGCATTTTCGGTTGTATGAGAAATTTGGTGCACACCTAATACAACACAATAAAACGGAAGGAACTTACTTTGCTGTCTGGGCACCTAATGCCCAGGCAGTAAATGTTACCGGAAATTTTAACCAATGGAACAAAACATCGCACCAGCTTAACAGGCGGTTAGATTCTTCTGGTATATGGGAGGGTTTTATCCCGAACATTGGCAAAGGCGAAGTTTATAAATACGCCATTAAAGGTTTTGATGGCAGCGATATAGAAAAAGGGGATCCCTTTGCTACCAAATGGGAGCATCCACCAAGAACTGCTTCTATTGTATGGGATACAGATTATACCTGGAAAGATAAAACATGGCTCAATAAGCGCCCAAAAGCAAATGCACTGAATACACCTATGTCGGTTTATGAAGTGCATCTTGGCTCATGGCAGCGCGACCCATCAGAACCAAAAAGGGTATTAACCTACAAAGAAATAGCAGTAAGCCTGGTGCCTTATGTATTAGATATGGGCTTTACCCATGTAGAGCTGATGCCTATTATGGAGTATCCATATTACCCATCATGGGGGTACCAGATTACAGGTTATTTTGCAGCAAGCTCCAGGCATGGAACTCCGCAGGAGTTAATGTTTTTGATAGAAGAACTGCATAAAAACAATATCGGTGTGATACTGGACTGGGTTCCTTCGCATTTTCCCGGCGATGCTCATGGGCTTTTCAAATTTGATGGTACCCATTTATATGAGCATGCCGATATGCGCAAAGGCTTTCATCCCGATTGGAAATCATACATCTTTAATTACGACAGAAATGAAGTACGGTCTTTCCTGATCAGTAATGCAATGTACTGGTTAGATAAATTCCACGCTGATGGATTACGTGTAGATGCGGTGGCATCGATGCTCTATTTTGATTTCTCCAGAAAGGCCGAAGAAGCAGCTACCAACGAGTTTGGGGGCAGCGAGAACCTTGGTGCAACATTATTCCTTAAAGACCTTAATGAAGCTGTGTATGGCTCCTTTGAAGGTGTCCATACCATCGCAGAAGAAAGCAGTACTTATCCGGGGGTAACACATCCTGTGTTTGCCGGCGGACTGGGTTTTGGAATGAAATGGATGATGGGCTGGATGAATGATACGTTAAAATACTTTAAAAACGATCCGCTTAACAGAAAATACCATCATCATCAACTCACTTTTAGCATTACTTACGCCTTTAGTGAGAACTTTATGCTGCCTTTTTCTCATGATGAGGTAGTGCATGGCAAATCTTCAATGATTTATAAGATGCCAGGCGATGAGTGGCAAAAATTTGCCAACCTGCGGGTGCTATATGCATATATGTTTACCCAACCGGGTACCAAGTTACTTTTTATGGGTAATGAGTTTGCTCAAACACACGAATGGGATTTTAAGAACTCGTTAGATTGGCATCTGTTGCAGCATCCTCCTCATTTGGGAATGCAGAAAACCGTTAGGGCCATCAATAAACTATACAAATCTGAACCGGCGCTATATGAACACAGCTTTTCACACGAGGGTTTTGAATGGATCAATGCCGATGATGCCCAGCATTCGGTTTACATTTACCTTAGGAAAGGTCTAAAAGCAAAAGACACACTTATTGTGATCCTGAATCTTACTCCTGTTTTCCGCGAGAATTATCTTGTAGGTTTGCCGTTTAAAGCTAAATGGAAAGAAATATTCAATACGGATGCCGAGGAGTTTTTTGGAAGTGGAAAGTTGAATGAAGCAGTGTTGCTGCCATTAAAAGAGAACTGCCATAGAAGGGAGTATTCTATTTCTTTAAATATTCCTCCATTGGGCGCACTGGTTTTAAAGCAAGCTAAATAATCTTATTTCAGTATTTTATTATAACCCCTCAATGGCCAATATACATTTTTCAGAAGAAGGTAAACATGCAGAAACCCCTCTTAAGAAAGCGAACTATAAATCTTTTGTCATATGGATTGGTATAGTTGTGGTTTTAGGTGTTGGCTTGTTTATTTGGGCACCATGGTCTTCGGGCTTGTATAATAAATATGAGATCAGCAAACAAATGTCGGTAACAGAGCGTGGTGAAAGTGCCGGTGTGCTTAATAAAGCGGCTGAACTATATAACGCAGGAGACTATACTGCTGCACGTAAGATCATGCAAAGAGAATACATGAGTAACCCGCAGGATCCGCTGCTTTCTTATTATTTTTCTATTACGCTGATAAAGAATTCCCAGGAACATGAGGCAAGAACCGTACTTAAGAAATTGTACGAAGGAGAGTCAGCGTTTAAATACGATGCTGCCTATTATGTGGCATTGAGTTATATTAAACAAGACAACAAAAAAGAGGCCTTAATTTGGTTATCCAAAATCCCACAAGGTACCCCGAATTACCAAAAAGCGAAAGAACTTTCAGGTAAACTGTAAATCAATTATTAATGAATATCCTAGATCAGGATAGTGCGTGAACTACAATAGGTGTAATTTAAATTTTGCTGATACGTTGCTTTTCTTTTGGGTAAATTTTACTTTTTGTTTGCTTCAGCAAGAGGAAAGCAAAACAATAGCAAAAGAAATTGTACATAAACATTACACATTATGTCAATGCGTTTCATGGATATGTCTATGAACTCTTAAGTGTGTTTTAAGATTAAACTTTCAATAAGTTTTGAAAGTTTAATAATTTGTTCTTACATTTGATCTATGAAAAGCTTAAAAAACCACTTGATCCTTTTTGATGCAGAATGCCCAATGTGCAAGCTGTATACCAAAGGTTTTACTAAGGTTGGAATGCTTGATCCGACAGGAGCACAACCTTATCAGAACATGCCTCAAAATGTTTGTCCTTATGTAGATCAGCAGCGGGCGGTGAATGAAATTGCACTGGTTGATACTGAAACAGGGCAGGTAACATACGGCATAAACAGTTTGTTTAAAGTGCTCGCAAACTCAATCCCGTTGTTAGGGCCACTCTTTTCTCTTAAACCTTTTATCTGGATAATGAGTAAGGTATACGCTTTTGTATCTTACAATAGAAAAGTAATTATACCTGCTGAAATTACAGAAGATAGCTTTGCAATTCAACCTACTTTTAAATTGAGGTATCGCATTGCATATTTAATATTCACCTGGTTTATGGCCAGTTTTATACTTACACATTATGTGGGTTTATTAAAAGAGCTAATGCCTGTTGGTAGTACCTATAGAGAGTATTTTATTTGTGGCGGACAAATTGTTTTTCAGGCAATTGTGGTAAGCATTATGGCATGGGATAAAAAGTGGGAGTACCTGGGTAATATGATGACGATATCTTTTGCCGGATCTTTATTGCTGCTACCTGCTTTGTTGATGGCTAAGTTTTTGGTATTGCCTGCACTTTTTTACGCTGCATATTTTATGGGAGTGGCCGGCATTATGTTTCTGGAACATTTTAGACGAATGGGTATTTTAAAACTAGGATATATACCTACCTTAACCTGGGTGCTGTACAGAATAGTTGTTCTTTTACTGATCCTCTTTATCTAAAGAATATGAAATACGCAAAAATAGTTCTGGCTGGAGGTAACGGTTATCTGGGTAGTGTTTTAGCTAACTACTATAAAACTATTGCCAGGCACGTGGTGATCCTCAGCAGAAAAAGTAAAGCTGCTGAAGATAATGTGGAAACAGTTTTATGGGACGGAAGAACTGAAGGGCAGTGGACCGAAACGCTTAAGGATGCAGATATGCTGATCAATCTTTGCGGGAAAAATGTAAACTGCCGTTATAATGAAAAGAATAGGGAAGAAATCATTGCCTCAAGAACAGTACCCACCAGATTGTTAAATAAAGTAATTGCCGAAATGGCTAACCCTCCAAAACTTTGGATCAATGTAACTTCTGCTACAATTTATCGCCATGCGGAAGATCATTCACAGGATGAATATACGGGAGAAATTGGTTATGGCTTTTCTATTGATGTGTGTAAACAATGGGAAGCTTCATTCTTTGAAACAGAAACAGCTTTAACACGTAAAGTTGCATTGCGGATGGGGATTGTTTTAGGTAGAAATGACAGCGTGTTCCCTCGTCTGCTTAACCTTGTTAAATTCGGTTTGGGCGGCCATCAGGGCGATGGACAACAATATGTTTCATGGATTCATGAACATGATGTAGCCAGGTGTACCGAATGGTTATTGAATAACGAAGGACTTGTGGGGGTGGTTAATTGTGTCGCCCCGCTGGCAGTTAAAAATACAGAACTGATGCGCTTGATCCGTAAGGCTTTTGGTATTCCATTTGGATTGCCTAGTCCGCAGTGGTTATTGGAAATAGGTATGCTTTTGATAGGTTCAGAAACAGAATTGGTTTTAAAGAGCAGGTGGGTAGTACCAAATCGTTTGCTTGAATCAGGTTTTGTATTTCAGTTTCCTAATGCAAAACATGCTATTCATGATATTTTGAGCATAAGGGTCTAATGGTGTTTCATAAGGGGTTCTATATCTGAGTGGTTATCAGAAATAATCTTTATCTTGAATAGCCAAATATACTAAGCCTTATGACCTGTAGAACTTTAAAATCCGGTAAGAACTGGTGCAAATGGATGTTTGTTGTATCAGTGCTGCTTGTAATTTCTTCTTGTAAAAAGGATAATAAGCATGAAGATCCGCCGGTAATACCAAAAAGCGACAAGCAGTTAAAAACCTTTAGCTTTAGTGCCAGGAAGAACCATGTTCTGGTGAATGATGTTAACGGCGAGATTGTAGGCGATACCATATATGCCAGGGCATTTGCCGGAACGGATATCAGTAAGCTGATACCATCATTTACTTACGATGGGGTAAAGATCGTTATTGGTGAAGTAACTCAGAAAAGCGATACAACCGTTAATGACTTTACACGTTTGGTAAGTTACAGTGTAGTAGCTGAAGACAATTCCAAAAAGACATATGTTGTTAAGTTTACAGACAACGGTATTGCGGCACTTTACATCAACACAAATAATGTTCCTATAACCAGTAAGGATACTTATGTAACGGGCTCCTTAAAGTTAGTGAGCAATTTTAAAGATGTAGTTTATGAAGGTAAAACGGAAATAAAGGGAAGAGGCAATTCGACATGGTATGATATGCCTAAAAAGCCTTATCGCATTAAACTCGATAAAAAAGCAGGTCTGCTGGGTATGGCAGAAAGTAAGAACTGGGTGCTTTTAGCTAATTATGCCGACAAAACTTTGATGCGTAATGAACTCGCTTTTATGCTGAGCAGAAATATGGGGCGTGCTTTTACTACAAATTCGAGATATGTTGAAGTATATTTAAACGGATTGTTTATTGGTAATTATCAGCTAACTGAACAGATTAAAGAAGGCAAGGGACTGGTTGATATTGAAGAGCAGCCTAATGGTACCACCGCCTTGCCTGATCTTGCAGGAGGATACCTGATAGAACACGATCTTTTTGCTGATGGCGAGCCAGTATATTTTAAGACACAAAAGAATATGCCTTTTGTAATTAAGTATCCTGATGAAGATAAGATCAATCAGCAGCAAAAGGATTATATCAAAAACCATTTCCAGAAATTGGAGGACGCCTTGTATTCGGCTGATTTTACAGATCCGGTAAATGGCTACAGAAAGTATTTTGATGTAAATAGCTATGTGGATTTTTATATTGTAAATGAAGTAATTGGTAATCCGGATGCGTTTAGGAGCACCTTTATGTTTAAAAAACGTAACGACGATAAGATTTATGTTGGCCCGGTTTGGGATTTTGATAAGGCGGCAAATAATGATAACCGTTTGGGCGATCAGGTAAACGGACTAATGTCTAATTCAGCCTTTGAGCCTAAGATATGGTTTAAAAGATTAATGGAGGATCGCGCCTTCAGGCAGAGAATAAGAGAACGATGGAACGAGCTTAAAGCCAAAATAAAAACATTGCCTGATGCAACGATACCGCTTGCCAAGAAGCTTGCGGTTTCGCAGGTCAGGAATTTTACCACATGGGATATCTTAAAGAAACAGTCATATTTAGAGCTCCAGGTATCGGGGTCGTACGAAGGAGAAGTCGCGTATCTGAAAAATTTCCTGACAAGGCATATTGACTGGCTGGATGCGAAATTCAACAGCAGCGAATATCAATAGCTTAAGAAAAAGGGGATTTTTATTATTTTTGCTTTATGAATACTAAACAAGCTTATAACATCTGGGCTGCACAATACGATACTAACGATAATAAAACAAGAGATCTGGAGGGTTTGGCTTTAAAGTTATGCCTTGCCCGTGTTCCATTTAATAAAGTTTTGGAGATTGGTTGTGGAACAGGGAAAAATACAGAATGGCTGATTGGAAAAGCCGCCATGATTACAGCGGTTGATCTTTCAGATCAAATGCTGGCCAGAGCAAAAGATAAAATAACATCTAACAGGGTTGAGTTTAAACAGGCAGATATTACTGCCCGCTGGAATTTCAGAGATGGCTTATACGATCTGGTAACTTTTAGTTTAATATTGGAACACATCGATAATCTGGATTATGTTTTTAATCAGGTATCTAAATCTTTAAATCCTGAGGGGTATGTGTACATCGGTGAATTGCATCCTTTTAAGCAATACACTGGTACTAAAGCCAGATTTGACACAGAAGAGGGTAAGCAGATTGTAGATTGTTTTAACCATAATATATCTGATTTTATTCAGGCTGGTAAAAAGCATGGACTGACATTGGTTGATGTTGAGGAGTATTTTGATGACAATAACAGAACAGATATTCCAAGAATTTTAACCATCTTGTTCAAGAAATCCTAATCATTCTATATGAAAACCCTTACATTAATCGTTTTAACTCTGGTAATGTTAACCCCGTTCCAAAAGTMAATGGCGCAAGCAGAAAAGAAGCAACAAGGAGCAGTTCTAAATCATATTGCAGTGTATGTTACTGATCTGGCTAAGTCTACAGCATTTTATAAAGATGTTTTTGATCTGGAGATTATTCCGGAGCCGTTTAAAGATGGTAAACATACCTGGTTCTCTATTGGCCCTGCCGGACATCTGCATTTAATTCAAGGTGCAAAAGCAGGCGTAGAGCATGATAAGAATGAACATTTATGTTTTAGTGTACCTTCTGTAGACAAGTTCATTACGCTGCTAAATGTTAAGAAAATTGAATTTGAAGACTGGGCGGGAACACGTAAGGCAGTTACTTTAAGGGTTGATGGTATAAAACAAGTATATTTTAAAGATCCGGACGGCCATTGGCTTGAAGTGAACGATGATCATAAATAGTGTGATTTTCGATAAAAAGTGCAAGGCTTATGATAATAGACATTGAGAATAAATTAAAGGTAAAGGATATTAATCCCACCGCTATGCGTTTGTTAGTGTTGGAGTTTTTAACCAGGCAAAATGCGGCCATCAGTTTAAACGACCTGGAAAGAGGGATGGCTCCATCGGATAGGATTACGCTTTATCGGACATTGAAAACTTTTGAAGAAAAGGGGCTGGTTCATAGTATTGAGGACGGCACCGGTGCCACAAAATATGCTTTATGCGAGGAAGATTGTGATGGAGAAAATCATCATGATCTTCATGTTCATTTTTATTGCAATACCTGTAAGGAAACATTTTGTCTGCCAAATACCAAAATACCTGATATCTCACTGCCTATTAATTTCTTTCGTCAGGAGATGAACCTCATTATTAAAGGAATATGCGATCAGTGTAATCCATCTATACCTTTGCAATAGCATTGCATAGCTGTAGCCTGTACCTTTGGCTATATATTTAGAGTTATGCAATTATCAAATAATCATAAAGATTGCTGTTCGGTTGAGGAACCAAAAAAAGCAGCACCACACAATCATAAAGAGAACCATCAACACGAACATTCTGATGATGATGGGCATAATCATGGCGCCGAGGAACCATCAGGGATAATAGGGCATTGGCCATTATTAACAGCGCTGGCCATTATCATTGTTATGATGGTATTGGAGTATGGTTTTAGTATTGTGTTTAGCAATGTTATTCAGCTGGTAGTTTTTATCCCTGCTTATTTATTGGCCGGGTATGATGTGCTTGCCCTGGCATTTCGAAAAGCAATAAGACTTGATTTTTTTAATGAGTTTTTTCTGATGAGTGTAGCTACTATTGGAGCCTTTACAATTGGATCTTATAGCGAGGGTGTTGCCGTTATGGTATTCTATTCGATAGGAGAATGGTTTCAGGATTCAGCTGTTAGTAACGCAAAGCGAAGTATTAAGGCTTTACTGGATATCAGGCCGGACAGTGTGGATGTGATCAGAGATGGAAAGGTAATTAATGTGCTGCCTGCTGAGGTTCAAATTGATGAAATTATACAGGTTAAACCGGGTGAAAAGGTAGCACTTGATGGTGTGTTAACATCGGATAAGGCAACCTTTAATACTGCTGCCCTGACTGGCGAAAGCAGACCTGACAATAAAGAAAAAGGTGAATCTGTACTTGCCGGTATGATTAACCTGAACCAGCTTGCCGAATTAAAGGTTACAGCCTTGTTTAAAGATAGTAAGCTGAGTAAAATTCTTGAAATGGTGCAAGACGCTACGGCCAGGAAATCTCAAACACAATTGTTCATTTCGCGCTTTGCCAAGGTGTATACTCCAATAGTGTTTTTATTGGCTGTTCTTGTGGTTGCAGTCCCTTATTTTTTTGTAGCCGATTATAACTTTAGCGATTGGTTGTACAGAGGGCTGGTATTCCTGGTAATTAGTTGCCCTTGTGCATTGGTGGTTTCTATCCCCCTGGGGTATTTTGGCGGGATTGGCCTGGCATCTAAGAATGGTATATTGTTTAAAGGGTCTAATTTTTTGGACGTAATTACTACTGTAAATACTGTAGTGATGGATAAAACAGGAACGCTTACCAAGGGAGTTTTTGATGTCCAGGAGGTAGTTGTGGCTAACGGATATAATGAAAAAGAGCTTGTAAGGATAGCTGCTGCGCTCGAAAGTAAATCAACCMATCCAATTGCTGTAGCAGTTAAGGAATATGCCGGAGATGAAATCTCAGGAGTAAAAATTGAACAGGTTGAGGAGATTGCCGGTCATGGTTTAAAAGGAATTATTGATGGTAGGGAGGTGCTTGCGGGTAATGCGAAATTGCTTAAAAAGTTTAACATAGCTTATGATAATGCCATAGATGACATTACCGATAGCGTAGTAGTTGTAGCCATTGATAAGATATATGCCGGTTATATCACTATTGCGGATGAAGTAAAAGAAGATGCCAAGCAGGCCATTGCGGATATGCATGCCCTGGGTATAAAAACGGTAATGCTAAGTGGTGATAAGCAAAGTGTAGTGAGCAGGGTAGCGGCCTTTTTAGGTATTGATGATGCATTTGGTGATCTTTTACCTGAAAATAAGGTGGAGAAAGTGCAGGCGCTTAAGGATAAAAATTTAAAGATTGCTTTTATTGGTGATGGGGTAAACGATGCGCCTGTTGTGGCATTGGCGGATGCCGGAATTGCTATGGGGGGATTGGGGAGTGATGCTACCATAGAAACTGCCGATATTGTAATACAGAACGATCAGCCTTCAAAAATTGTAACTGCAATAAAGATTGGTAAGATTACGCGCAGCATAGTTTGGCAAAACATCGCTCTGGCTATGATTGTGAAGGTTGCTGTATTGATTTTAGGTGCTGGTGGTGTGGCTACATTGTGGGAAGCGGTGATAGCTGATGTGGGTGTGGCACTGCTTGCTATTCTGAATGCTGTTAGAATACAGAACATTAAATTTTAAGGGAGAATACGCCGTCTCGACTATAGGAGAGATGACGAGTATAAGGATGAAACGCGTGCACTGCGTGTTAGGATGATAAGTATTCTTGTTTTTTGAAAAAGTTGCATCGACATTGAAAATTTTGCGCAAAGGTTTGTTTTGCTAGTTAAAAGGGTTTTTTGCTTGTTTTTGCCGCCTCTTGTTAGAAACTTTTGCACTGGCTGTTAGGTTTTTATGTGAAATAATAGGTAATTTACATTAACACACTGAAGCCAAATATTGTAATGTCGTTATGAAATTTTTTCGCAACAAGAAACTATTGGTCCTGCTTGTCCTTTTTGCTGTGGTGATTGTATGTTCACTGCTGATGTCGTATGATAAGAAAGTGGATTTCAATACTGAAGTAAAACCTATTATTAACAAAAAATGTATTTCCTGTCACGGAGGCGTGAAAAAACAAGGAGGATTTAGCTTGTTATTCCATGAGGAAGCAATTGCTGCTACTAAAAGTGGTAAGCCTGCTATTATCCCCGGAGATCCTGATGGAAGTGAGCTGATAAAACGCTTGCTAAGCAAAGATCCTGAAGAGCGTATGCCTTACAAACATGAAGCACTCAATGAAGATGAAATAGACATTTTTAAGAGGTGGATAAAACAAGGTGCCAAATGGGGCGATCATTGGGCTTATTTGCCAGTAAAAGAGGTAGAGATACCAGATGTTAGTGGCGACTGGGCTAAGAATGATATTGATAAGTTCATCCTTGAGAAACTTGATGAACAGGAATTAAAACCATCTGCCGAGGCCGACAGACCAACTTTATTAAGAAGGGCAAGTCTTGATCTGATTGGGATGGCTCCGCCAAAAAAACTGGCAGAACAATACTTAACAGCCAAAGATGGAGATAAAGCCTACCAAATCTTAGTAGATTCATTAATGGCCTCTCAGCGTTTTGGAGAGAAATGGGCATCTATGTGGTTAGATGTTGCAAGATATGCAGATACCAAAGGCTACGAGGCCGATGTGGGCAGAAACATCTGGCAATACCGCGATTGGGTGATCCGTGCATTTAACAAGGATATGCCTTACAATGAATTTGTTACTGAACAGATAGCAGGTGATTTTTTTACAGATCCTACCGACGCCCAGTATATCGCTACAGCGTTTCAAAGAAATACCATGACCAATGATGAGGGTGGTACAAATAATGAAGAGTTTAGGGTTGCTGCGGTTTTAGACCGCGTTAATACTACCTGGGAAGGATTGTTGAGTACAACATTTGCCTGCGTACAATGTCATAGCCATCCGTATGATCCATTTAAGCATGATGAATTTTATAAATTCATGGCTTATTTTAACAACACCAGAGATGAAGATATTTCGTCGGAATATCCTTTGTTAAGACAGTATGATGATTCCTTGCAAACAAAATTAACTTCATTAACTGAATGGTTAAAGGTGAATGTATCGCCTGAAAAATCAAAGGAGATTCATAAATTCTTAAAAACAGGTCAACCGGTTATCAACTCTGTTATTGCTGATAGTATGGTCAACGCGATTATAGGAAATAACAACATTGCACTTTTCTTTAAGAATAATGCAGTAGCCAGAATTCCTGCCGTGAACCTAAACAAGGTTGATCAGCTGATTTATAGATATTCATCTGGTAAGCCGGGTGGAAGTATGCAGTTAAGGTTAGATAAGCCTGGCGGGCCGGTAATTGCCTCATGGAAAGTTCCTGAAGGCCCCGGTTACCGAAATCTGGCTGTTGATTTTAAAGCTCAGACCGGTGTGCATGATGTTTACCTGACTTATACTAATCCAACAGCAACTAATAGGGACGAAGTTATTGTATACTTTGATTGGTTCCGTTTCTCACCACAGTTTCCTGGGAAGGGTAAGCCGGGATATGAAGAAAACAAAGCGACATTCTGGACGCTGTTGAATGCCAACGTACAAACGATACCTATTATGGTTGAAAATCCGTCGGACAGATCCCGCAAAACATTTGTGTTTAAGCGAGGAGCATGGATTACACCTGGAGCAGAAGTACATGCCGGCGTTCCTAAATCTTTAGCCTACGCCATGCCGGCTAATGCACCTCAAAACAGACAAGGGCTTGCCATGTGGCTTACGGATAAAAGGAACCCCTTGCTGTCAAGAACTATGGCCAACCGCTTGTGGGAGCAGCTGTTTGGGACAGGTATTGTAGAAACATTGGAGGATATGGGCACACAAGGAATGAACCCGACTCATAAAGAACTGCTGGATCATTTGTCGTGGCAACTCATGAATGATTACAAATGGAGTATGAAGCGGTTGATTAAGGAAATGGTGATGAGTGCAACATACAGACAAGATTCGAAAGTTACTGAGGATACGAAAAAGAAAGATCTGTTTAATAAGTATTATGCACGTGGATCGAGAATGAGACTGACTGCAGAGCAGATCAGAGATCAGCACCTTTCTGTGAGTGGAATATTAAGTGCTAAGATGTATGGTCCGGGTGTAATGCCTTGGCAGCCAAATGGTATTTGGAATTCGCCATACAATGGAGCTACCTGGAATAATGCTACAGGTGAAGACCAATTTAGAAGAGCAATTTATACTTATTGGAAAAGAAGCTCGCCATACCCATCTATGATTGCTTTTGATGGAGCGCAAAGAGTAGTTTGTAGTCCGCGGAGGATCAGAACCAATACACCTTTGCAGGCATTGGTTACACTTAACGACTCGGCATATATAGATATGGCTAAATATTTTGCTTTAAGAATGAAGAAGGAGGGTGGGAAAGAAATAAAAAGTCAAATTGCTAAAGGATATGAGTGGATGATGTATAAGCCTATATCAGGTGCTAAACTTAAGGTGTTAGATAACCTTTATCTAACGGCATTGAATGACTATAAAGTACACCCCGATAAAGCAAAGCAAATTCTTGGAGGCCAGCAAACGGATAAGTATCCGGAAACAGCCGCTCTGGTGGTTGTGGCAAATGCAATGTTGAATTTGGACGAAGCGGTAACAAAAAACTAATTGTAATGACAAGAGATGAATTGAACGCACATCGCCTGGTAAAAGAAGCTCAGGAAACTGAACTCAGGGCTTTTACACGCAGGCATTTCCTTAAAGAAAGTGCAATGGGACTTGGTGCCGTGGCTATGGGAGCCTTGTTGGGCAGCTGTGGTTTGGGAGGTAAAACCAATAATGATATTTTGTATGATCCGGTGCATCCTTTGTTACCAAAGGCACCACCTTTTTTAGGTAAGGCTAAGAGTGTAATTTACCTGCATATGGCAGGTGCACCTTCTCAGCTGGAATTATTTGACTATAAACCGGAGCTGATGAAGATGGACGGACAGGATTGTCCGCAATCTTTGCTGGCAGGTAAGAAGTTCGCTTTTATTACCGGAGTGCCTAAAATGCTTGGCCCGCAGGCAAAGTTTGCACAGCATGGCCAAAGCCGGGCATGGGTTAGCGATAACCTTCCGCATTTTTCTACAATGGTAGATGACGTTAGTTTTTTAAAGGCAGTTTCGACAGATCAGTTTAACCATGCGCCCGCGCAGTTGTTAATCCATACAGGGAGCCCTCGTTTAGGCAGGCCAAGTATGGGCAGCTGGGCTACTTACGGATTGGGTACCGAAAATCAGAACCTTCCGGGCTTTGTGGTACTTACCAGTGGCGGAAGTTTTCCTGATGCCGGTAAGAGCATATGGGGCAGTGGATTCCTGCCTTCTGTATATCAGGGGGTACAATGCAGAAGTGAGGGAGACCCGGTATTATTTATCAAAGACCCTCATGGAATGAGCCGTGATTTGCGCAAGGCTTCTATAGATGCGATTAATGCATCTAACGAACAAGAGTATGCGGCTTACAATGATCCTGAGATATTATCGCGTATATCGCAATATGAGATGGCTTACCGGATGCAGATTTCTGCACCAGAGGTGATGAATATTAATGATGAGCCTGAATACATACATGAAATGTATGGAACACAACCAGGCAAATCTTGCTTTGCAAATAACGTTCTGCTTGCCCGTAAATTAGTTGAAAAAGGGGTAAGGTATGTACAGTTATTTGATTGGGGCTGGGATGCGCATGGTGATGGACCTAACAATTCCTTAAATATAGGACTGAAGAATAAATGCCGCAGTATTGATAAACCGATTACAGCATTACTTCTGGATTTGAAACAGCGTGGCTTACTTGAAGAAACCCTGGTTGTTTGGGGTGGTGAGTTTGGTCGTACGCCAATGATGGAGAACCGTAACGGGGTTCAGAACCCGTATAATGGAAGAGACCATCATACGGATGCCTTTACCATTTGGATGGCCGGAGGCGGCATTAAAAAAGGTTTTACCCATGGAGAAACTGATGAGATCGGATACAGCGGCATAAGTGGTAAGGTGGATGCCTTTGATATTCAAGCCACCATACTGAATCAACTGGGTTTTGATCATGAGAAATTTACTTATCCTTTTCAGGGTCGCCCGTTCCGACTGACGGATGTCGCCGGCAAGGTTATTCATGATGTTATTGCTTAATTAATTTACTTAAAGAACTTTTACCGCAATTATAAATGCACCAAAACAGACGACATTTTTTAAAAACTACTGCAACGGCAACAGCTGCCGGATTATTGATTCCGCTAGGCGAAATAGCTGCTCAGGAAATTCCTTACGTTAAAGCAAAGGCAGGCTATGAATTGTTATTTATGGCTACCGATTGGGGTTTCCCTGGTACTACCGATGAGTTTTGCGCTTTAGCAAAAAAAGAAGGCTATGAGGGGATTGAGGTTTGGTGGCCTGGAGATGATGCCAAAGCGCAGGAGAATTTATTTACCGCACTAAAGAAACATGGTTTACAGGTGGGTTTTTTATGCGGTGGCAGCCAGAGTGAGCCAGCAGTACATTTAAATGCCTTTAAGAAAAATCTGGATGCAGCAACAGGGAATAGTTTTCAAAAGCCTGTTTATGTGAACTGTCATTCTGGTAAAGATTATTTTACCTATGAGGAGAACAAGCTATTTATAGATTATACAACCAAAAAGAGTAAAGAAACCGGTGTTCCGATTTATCATGAAACACATCGTGGGCGAATGCTTTTCTGCGCACCTATAGCAAGAAACTTTATTGAGAAAAATCCTGATTTGCGGTTAACTCTGGATATATCGCACTGGTGTGTGGTACATGAAAGTTTGCTGGCAGATCAGAAAGCAACTATTGATATTGCATTGGAAAGGGTAAGTCATATTCATTCCAGAGTTGGCCATCCGCAAGGAGCACAGGTTAACGATCCGCGCGCACCAGAATGGGATGGTGCTATAAAAGCACATCTTGCATGGTGGGATAAGGTTATAGAACGTAAGAAATTGAAAGGCGAAAGGATGACCATTTTAACAGAATTTGGTCCACCTGATTACTTACAGACCTTGCCCTACACCCGACAGCCAGTGGCCGACCAATGGGCGATAAATGTTTATATGATGAACCTGCTGCGTAAGCGTTATCAGTTGTAAGAGATGACATTATTATCCATTCCCGACCTTATCGGCCGGTTTCATCCTATTCTTGTTCACTTACCAATAGGTATTTTGTTGCTGGGATGCCTTTTTCAACTGTTAACTATTAATACCAAGTTTTCTGCGCTAAAGCCAGCAGTGCCCTTTATTTATTTACTTGGAGGACTGGGTGCTGTTTTTTCTTCAGTAAGCGGTTATTTGTTGTCGCAAAGTGGAGATTACGATAGCAATATGGTTGGCATCCATCAGTGGCTAGGCATTAGCGTGTCGGTTATTTCGCTGCTTGTTTATACGATGTATAAAAAGCAGGCTAAAGAAGGCGTATTAAACCTGGTAGCCATAATTTTAATCGTTCTGATAACCATTACCGGGCATTATGGGGGTTCACTTACTCATGGATCTGATTATATCAGCTCTGCGTTAAAAGATGATGGGAAAGGAAAGGCCGCTATACCGCCAATCGCAAATGTACAACAGGCAATGGCATATACCCATATGATTCAGCCCCTGCTGCAAAACAGATGCTATAATTGTCATGGTGCAGAAAAACAGAAAGGAAAACTGAGGCTCGACGGAAAGGATTTTATATTAAAAGGAGGCGAAGACGGTAAAACATTGGTTCCGGGAAGTGCTGAGGAAAGTGAGTTGATCAAAAGATTGCTTTTGCCGCCTTCTAATGAGGATCATATGCCTCCAAAAGAAAAACCACAGCTTACTGCCGAAGAGATTGAATTGCTGCAGTGGTGGGTAAAACAAGGAGCAGACTTTAACAAAAAGGTGCAGGATTTTAAACAATCAGAGAAAGAAAAAGCACTTCTGCTAAGTTTCCAGACCGGAGCAGCTAAAAAAGAAAATAAGTTAGCTGATATTCCTGAAAAAGAAATTGGAAAGGCAGATGCTGCGGCTATTGAAAAGCTTAAACAGGCAGGTGTAGTGGTTATTCCTGTACTAAGTACCAGTAATTATTTATCTGCCAGTTTTGTTACTGCAAAGGCAAATGCTGATGTGTTAAAGCTTTTAGAGCCGTTAAACAAACAATTGGTTTGGCTTAATTTTGCCAACACCGCTTTAGATGATAAAGGGATTCAGGCAGTTGCTAAACTCGATAATCTGATCCGTCTTAATTTAAGCAGAACTGCAATTACTGATAAAGGAATAGCGTTGATTAAAGGTGTAAGTCATCTGCAATATGTAAATCTTGTTGGTACTAAAGTTACTGCTGCCGGAGTAGAGCAATTAAAAGGTTTAAAAGAATTAAATAGTATTTACTTATACCAAACAGGGATTACTAAAGATGATGAGGTAAAGCTTAAAAAGGTATTTCCTAAAGTGACCCTGGATTTTGGTGGCTACGTTGTGCCTACTCTTGAAAAAGATACAACCGAAGTGAAACCTCCGGTGGCAAAATAGAGACGATGACTTTATTGTTGTAGACTAATCATTTGCAAATTACGCTGCAAATTGATAAGTTTAATACACAATGGGCATTAAAGCATCTGTTAATTACATTTTATTGTGGCTTTGTATTTTGCCTTTTTATGGCAAGACGCAAAGTCATTTAAAGGATGAGATTATCAGATTTGATGAGGGACTGCCCTCTGATTATGTGAGACAGCTCAGTTTAAGTAAAAACGGTTATCTGTATCTGGCAACCAGAAGAGGCTTATCGCAATATGATGGTTATCGTTTTTTAGAGCATCCAGCAGCCCTTACCAATATTACCTCGCTTTTAGTTAAAAACGATGTTATTTATTACCACGATGTTTATAATGGCCTGTGCTTGTTAAAGAACTTTTATGACAAGCCAAAGGTGATTGTGTCCAATAAGTATCATGATACTGATCCAAATAATGATCATTTTGAGAATATTTTTGTTGATTCGGAGGATAGAATATGGTGCAGTGATTTTAACAACATTAAATATTATAATGCTAACGGTTCCAGGGGTAAAGTGTTCTTTACTGATAAAAATGCTGATAAGATAAAGAGGAATATCGTTTTTTTAGAAATACAAAAAGGCGAAATCTGGGTGTTTACAAATCGTGGACTATATGTTTGGCAAAAGAGTACAGATAAGCTTAGTATTCATCCTGATGCTAAACTAAGGAGCTTAAACTATATTTCCGCATTGCGAATCAATAAAGAAGAAGTTCTTTTCGGGACAACTACCGGATTGCTTGCCAAGTATAATCTGATTACACAGGAGATAAAACAATTCCCTTCTTTGCCCGGCAATGACCGGATTATTGGATTAGGCAAAATAGTTTTTGATGGGCTTAACCAGACGTTATTGTATTCTGATCAGTTCGTATATCTGTTAAGCGATACCGATTTAACACCTAAGCTACTTTATAAAACACAAGGACAGATCATTAATGAAGTTATTGTAAATAACGAAACGAAAGTTATTTGGATAGCCACAAATAAGGGGTTGGTGAAACTGTTTAATCGCTATGCTTCGATAAATAATGAGATGCTGCCCGCTGATTTCCAAAAACCGGGGAATATGTTGGTGGATATTGCTGAAATGCCGAATGGCGATATCTACACCTGTGGCAGGGATAACTTAATATGGATTTATAGCAAGGCATCAGTCTGGCGCAAACTCCCACTACCAGATGAGAACGCTAAATGTGAGAGTTTACAGCTTAATGGCAATCAGCTTTTTGTAAGTACAAATGTTGGTGTTTTCCTTGTTGATAACGAAAAGATTAAAAAGCTGCCAATACCCTTAAATGGGGCAATAAGAAAATGCATTCTTTATAAAAATAAACAACTTTGGATATTGCCTGCCGGACAGCCTGTTCAGGTTTACAAATGGCCTTCTCTTGAAAAAGAGGAGGGATTGGTGATGAATGATAAACAGTTTTGGTCTGACAATTTGTGGAATGATATATATGTTCACAATGACGGTAAGATCTGGTTGATCGGCTGGATGCCTAAAGATTTCGGGATTACCATCTATAATGAATCGCAAAAGGCTTTTACTGAAGTAAGTAAGTTTAAAGCAAATGCCAATCATTCGATGTTTTCTGGCGATTATTATAACCGGATTGCCCCGGCAGCGAATAATAATGTACTTGTTTCAGGATATGGCGGTTGGAACCTGCTTAATGCTAATGGAGAGATAAAAAAGTTGTTGAACACTAAAACCTATGATGTAGCAAATGATAGGGTTGAAGGGATTACAGAAGACCATAATGGAAATATTTGGTTTGCGACAGAGGAAGGATTAAATGTTTACAATAAAAATACCGATAAAGTAATCAGAATATCGCAAATAGATGGATTACCAGGCGACGATTTGATTTACGGATTTAGAAAACTGAAAAATGGGAATCTTGTTGTTGGGGTTGAGTACGGTTTATCGTTTATTGACGTAAGTAAAATTGTAAGATCCCAACTGGTAAACAAACTGGAACTGTGCGGCATTAAGATAAATGGCAAAACCATTAATACAAATAACCCTAATATTGAGCTAAAAAAAGGAGAAACAGAACTGGAATTGCTTTTCTCGTCACTTACTTATATTGACAAGCGAAAAATAATATACCGCTATAAATTTAAAGATGAGACCAAATGGAATTACTTAGGTAATAAGGCTGAATTGTCTTTAAGACATCTTGCTCCCGGAGACTATAGTTTATTAATTGAGGCCGGGGACAACATGGAGAACTGGCAATCAAAAGGATTATTGGTAAAAGTATATTTACCCGCCCCATTTTATAAAACGCAATGGTTTTTATTTCTGATGTTTGGGCTTATTATATTGGGTATAGTTTATGTTTACAGGTATTTATTTCATCAGCATAAGATAGAAGAGCAGTATAGACGGAAGCTCAAAGATGCGGAGATGCAGGCCCTTAGATCGCAAATGAATCCGCACTTTATGTTTAATACACTTAACTCTATTAATAGCTTTGTTATTGAACACAAAACTGAAGAGGCGAGTGAATATATTACCACTTTCTCTAAGCTGATGAGAAATATATTGGATAATTCTAAACACACCGCTATTTCTTTGGATAAGGAGCTTGATACGCTGAAGCTTTACCTGAATCTGGAAGCAGTTCGACTGGAACATTGTTTTGAATATATTATTAAGTTCAGCAAGGATATCCATCCGGAATCTTTAAAAGTTCCTCCGCTTATTTTGCAACCCTTTGCCGAGAATGCCATTTGGCATGGGTTAAGAAATAAAGAGGGGATGGGGCTTTTGGAAGTATTGATAGAAAAAAGTGATGAGAACATATTACATATCACAATAAAAGACAATGGCATTGGTCGTGTTGCAGCCGGATCTTTTATGCCAAGCCAGTTTAAACATAAATCTTATGGGGTTGATATTACATCGAGCAGGTTGAAGCTATTGAGCAGCGATAGCCAGATTGTAATTGAGGACCTGTATAATAAACACAACCAGGCAATAGGTACTGCTGTTCATATTTATCTTAACATGATTTATTAAACTTGTAAAAGAATTTTTCCAAGAGATAACCATTTGATAGTTAAAACTTACCGTTTACTAATTGGTTTTCGTGTTTTACGAATTAATGAATTAAATTTATTGGCAAGGACTAAAAGTTATAGACCTAAAATTATCTAGATATGAACGCAATCAGAGCTATTATCGTTGACGATGAGAAGCATGGTATAATAACACTACAGCACTTGCTTAACCAGTGCTGTAAGGAAATTGAGGTGGTTGCTACTTGTCAGAAAAGTACTGAGGCTAAATTAATTATTGAAGAAAGCCATCCGGATATTGTTTTTATGGACATAGAAATGCCTGTAATGAGTGGTTTGGATGTTCTGGAACAATTTGATGAGTTTAACTTTCAGACAATTTTTACTACCGCATATGATCAGTATGCAATTGCTGCATTGAGGTTAAATGCATTGGATTATTTATTAAAGCCAATTGATAAAACGGAACTGAAAGATGCTGTAGACAGGTTTTTAAACAACGAAACTGCTGCTTCTAAGAAACAGTTTCAAATGGCCAAGCACTTTACACAAACCAGAATCATGGATACGTTGGCTTTATCCAGTAGTAAGGGACTTCATTTTATCAAGATAAAAGAAATATTATACCTGGAAGCTACCAGTTGTTATACGAACATTATGATGAACGACGGGCAGGTTCATTTAGTCAGTAAAACGCTTTCGTCATTTGAAGAGGCCCTGGGCGATCATTCGTTTTTTAGGGCACATAAATCCTTTATCATTAACCTCGATTATATAAAACACTATATCAGAGGCGAAGGAGGGGAAGTAGTTATGACTAATAACACTGTCATCAACCTAAGCCGGACAAAAAAACAGGAGTTTCTGAATTTCTTTACCAAGATATAGTTGGGAAGTAATGTTTTTACAATACCGGTTGCAGAATAATAGACTTTAAACTAAATAAAGCTTTTCCATCAGTGTCTGGAGTTAATTTTATGGTGTAAATACCAGGTTTATCAACAGAAACGATGGCAACGGGGTGTTTAATAAATAACAATGGTTTGCCTGCACTAAACTCCGATGTTCTTAATGTTAGAAACTTATAGGTTGTGTTGTTAAAGCTCATCAGACCTTCTTGTTTACTGCTTGCTTCAGGGCATGAATATTCCAATAATATTTTATAATCGCCCGGTTCTGCTACCGAAAACTTAAAAGAAGCTTCATCCCCAGGGCTGCTCATGTTTGTTACGCAGGTGGTGTGTTTCCAGTCGCCAAAATAATGGCTGTAAGTAAGCGATTTTATTTCTGCATTTCCCTTAACCTCAGCATTTACTGCATCTATTGTATTGAACTCATACTGTAATGAAACCTGTGGTATTGAGGCCGCATAACCATCGTTAAGATTGCCACTGAACTGAACAGCAAGCACCGTGTTGTGTTCGTTTAAGGATTTAGGCATGTCTACAATAATATCGCTGCCTTGTTTTATCCATTTAACCGGTTGTTTGTTTGCAAGCTGATACACTTTATTTACTGCTACGTTTACGCCTGGTATCCTGATTTTTCCGTTTCCAGGGTTATTTAGTACATGAAGGTATAGTTTGCCCGGTGCAGATGTGGTAACACCCCAGGGTTGGGCAGGGATTAATCCGTAGGTTGTTCCATAAATACTTTCGCCATTTGCCTGGAGCCATTTACCGGTTTCTCTTAAATATTTCACTGAATAAGGAGGGATGTTACCCTCTCCGTCAGGTCCTACGTTTAGCATAAGGTTACCACCTTTAGAAGCTACGGTTGCAAGGAGCTGGATGATTTCTTTTGGAGATTTAAAGTTCATATCATGACTAATATATCCCCATGAATCGTTATGCGTGTATATGGATTCCCAGGCACCCTTAATTGGCGTTGCAGGAACTTCAGAATCACCAAAGGTGCGATAATCTCCCAGTCCTTGTCCAACCCTGCTGCTAAACAGGCTCTTAGGCTGTAGGGCATGCATGCTGTCTACCAGTTCCTGAGTTTGTTTTTTATCCAGACCGCCTGGCATATCAAACCAAACAATACCCAGATCACCATAATTGGTAAGCAATTCCTTTAGCTGCGGAATTGACTTTTCTTTATAATATTTTAGATAGTCCTTTTTTGTTTCATCAAAGTCCCATTTGTTACCACCACCATTTGGTTCGTGCCAATCCAGGAACTGGGAATAGTAAAAGCCAAATTGTATACCCCTTTTTCTTGTGGCGTTTGAAAGCGCTTTCATAGGGTCTTTCCCATAAGGAGATGCCTTTACGATATTGAAATCGCTTACTTTTGAATCGTACATTGCAAAACCTTCATGATGTTTAGCGGTAATTACCATATACTTAATGCCAGCATCCTTTGCAAGGTCGGCCCATTCATCTGCATTAAATTTTACGGGATTAAATTCTTTGGCAACTTTTGCATAATCTGCAGCAGGAACTTTGGCCTGATGCATTAGCCATTCGCCACTACCGTAATAATCCTTGCCATTCCATACGCCTCCAAGTTTTGAATATAGACCCCAGTGAATAAACATGCCAAATTTTGCTTCTTTAAACCACTTGGCGTTAGGATTTTCTTTTTCATTTACTTGTTTGTCCCATCGTTCAATGTCTTGTGCTATTGATGAGTTAAATACGAATGCAGTGAGAATACCTGTGGTTATAAATACTTTTAAAATAGACATGAATGCTTCGTTTATAGGAAGATTATTGATTTGGTTAATAATACTAAGATAGGGGATAGAGAATAAGATTATTCTTCCTTAATAGCTAATGATTAAACTTTTTTGGCCTGAGATTTATGTTACGCTAATTATTCCTTTTTCCGTAACTTGGTATACATGGAACAGAGCGATACCAAAGGTGGTAATTGGTTGTTAATAACAGGTGTTATATTGGGCTGGTTTGCACTAATAGCGCAGCTTTATCTTACTATGCAAAGCAATATTGTGCCGGTTGATGAGTCGGTTATTCGATACTTTAGCTACTTTACTGTTTTAACTAATATTCTTGTGGCATTGTGCTTTACTTCACTTTTGCTGAAACGAAAGGACAGCGGTTTCTTTACAAAGCCGACTACTCTTACAGCAACTGCGGTGTATATTACTGTAGTGGCCTTAATTTATAATTTGATATTGAGGTTTACGTGGGAACCAAAGGGTTTACAATTGGTAGTTGATGAGTTACTCCATTTAATTATTCCTATTTTATTTGTGCTATACTGGTTCTTGTTTGTATCCAAGGATTCATTGAAATGGAATGATACCTTTAGCTGGCTTATTTACCCTTTTATTTATTTGATGTTTATCTTATACAGAGGATCTGCATCAGGATTTTACCCTTACCCTTTTGTAGACGTGGCGAAGTATGGGTACGCAACAGTATTTGTAAACTGTTTTTATGTGCTTGTTGTATTCCTCGTGTTGTCGTTTTTATCGGTTTGGATAGGAGGAAGGTTTAAAAAAGAAAACCGGTAATTAACCGGTTCCCTTTATCTGTTATTTTGTAATTAAGCCTCTGTATTTCTGCATTGCCGAAATATTTGGATCATGTCCGCGGAAATCTCTGAACATTTTACCATAATCTTCTGTATTGCCTTTTGAAAGTATCATGTCTCTAAAGCGTTGCCCATTAGCAAGGGTTAATCCTCCGTTTTCTTCGAACCAGGAGAATGCATCATGATCTAACATCTCTGTCCACAGGTAAGCATAATAACCCGCTGCATAGCCATTTCCCCAAATGTGTAAGAAGTAAGAAGAACGGTAGCGTGATGGAACATACGACAGGTCAAGATGTGTTTTTTGTAGGGCGGCAGTTTCAAATTTATCTGCATCCTGCAAAGGATCCGTTGCTGATAGCTTATGCCATTGCATATCAAGGGCGGCGGCGGCAAGGACTTCTGTTAATGCATAACCCTGATTAAATGTACCGGCTTTTTTGATTTTATCAATCAATGTTTGTGGCATTGGCTCACCTGTTTTATAATGAACAGCGTAATTTTTAAATACCATTGGATTTATTGCCCAATGTTCATTGAACTGAGATGGGAACTCCACAAAATCCCTGGCAACATTGGCACCAGATAGGCTTGGATATTGCTGGTTTGCAAAGAAACCATGTAGCGCATGACCAAACTCATGGAACATTGTGGTTACGTCATCAAAGCTGATTAATGCCGGCTGACCGGCTGCAGGTTTAGTGAAGTTACATACGTTGAAAATTACAGGTTTAGTACCCAATAGCTTAGACTGGCCAACCATATTGTCCATCCAGGCGCCTCCAGATTTGTTGTCGCGTTTAAAATAATCACAGTAAAACAAGCCTATGGTAGTATTGTCTTTATCAAAGAGCTCGTATACTTTAACATCCTTATGGTATACCGGAAGATCCGTACGCTCCTTAAAAGTGATGCCATAAAGTTGGGTGGCAGCATAAAATACACCATTCTGAAGTACTTTGTTTAATTCGAAATAAGGTTTTATCTGATTTTCATCCAGATCATATTTCGCTTTGCGAACCTGTTCTGCATAGTAATTCCAATCGTACGGCTCTACTTTAAAACCACCCTTTTGCTGATCAATTACAGCCTGGATATCAGCAGCCTCAGCTTTGGCTTTTGCTGTTGCGGAGGGCACGAGTTTAGAGAAGAAGGTTTCAACTGCGGCCGGAGTTTTAGCCATTTGATCCTGCAGTTTCCATGTAGCATAATTAGGAAAGCCGATAAGTTTTGCTTTCTCTGCTCTGATTTTTGCTATTTCTACAATAGCTTTTCTGGTGTCATTTGTGTCATTTCGCTCAGCACGGTTCCAGGAAGCATCAAATAGCTTTTGTCTGGTTGCACGGTTTGATAACATTTGTAGTGAAGGTTGTTGGGTGGTGTTTTGAAGAGATAACATCCATTTGCCTTCTAACTTGTTTGCCTTCGCAGTTTGGGCGGCAGCAGCAAGCTCACCTTCTGATAGGCCTGCAAGTTCTGATTTGTCATTAACAACTAAAGCACCTGCTTTGGCAGCAGCAAGAAGCTGATTAGAAAATTTAGCACTTAACGAGGCCTCTTGTTCATTCAGCTTTTTAAGATTTGTTTTGTCTGTTTCTGAAAGTTTAGCTCCGGCTAAAACAAATGCCTGATAGTAATACTCTACTAATCGTTTTGATTCCTGATCTAATTTTAACTTTTCTCTTGTATTATAAATGGATTCGATCCTTTTGAATAGCTCTGGATTTAATGATATAGCATCCTGGTGAGCAGCAAGTTTAGGTGCAATTTCTTCTTGTAATTTTTGTAGATCATCGTTTGTATTTGCACCTGTAAGAAGGCCAAATATCCGATTTACCCTTGTGAGCATTTCACCTGATTTCTCCATTGCTACAAACGTATTTTCGAATGTCGGCGTTTCGGTATTGCCAGCAATTTTCTGGATTTCTTCTAAATGAATTTTCATTCCCTCCTCGAAAGCAGGTTTAAAGTCGCTATCTTTTATATGATCAAAATCAGGCGCCTGGTAAGGTAGTTTACTCTGGTTAAGAAAGGGGTTTGAGGATGATAAAGCCGTGCCGTCTGCTGTCGACTTTTTGTCGGTATTTTGACAAGATGTTAGAATCGCAATCATTGCAAATAAAGGGACCTTAAATGATGTTTTCATGCAGTTTTTTTATTTTGTTGATCTAATGTACATAAAAAAGCGCCTGTATCATAAGTGTTGATACAGGCGCTTTTTTATGTAAAACTTGTAATGCTTACTTGAATGATTTTAAATCGACAATCTTATCGTTGTCGCTAGGGATTAAGTGTGAAATGCCTTCTTTATCTCTATCCCATTTATAGTTTTCCTGAATCCATACAAACAGGTCATTTCCTTTTGCGGTTGGCAAAGTTTTTAAAGGTTGATCATATGTTTTTCCTGTAGGATAGTGCACCTGGAAGAAAGATTTTTCGCCTAGAAATGCAAATGTTTGTTTATCCGGAGATTTCAGCATGAATTCTCCCTGGATTCTTTCGTCCGGGTTTTGTCTTTTAATTAAGAAAACCTTAGCGTTAACATTGGCAACAAAGAAATCATTATTAACTAAATAACCATCTCTTCCGGTTTTGATAATTCCCTTGGTATATTTTTTATCCTCTTTACCTTTAGATGCTCTGTAAAGGCTAATCACGTCTGGTTTTTTATCTGTTATTGTGATTAAATATACAGGAGCTACCAGACCTGAGTTGTCGGCAATTTGAACCAGTAAAGCGGTTTTTTGAGTGTTTACATATTCAGCAGTAGAAAATTTACCTATAGCGGAGGCTTTGTCTGCCGGATTTGTTTGGATTTGAATGACTGTATCCTTGTATTTTACATTAAATACTTCTTCTGTTTCTTCAGCCGCTTTTTTATCACTTTCGGCAGTAATAAGCGCTAAGGTGTCGCCTCTGGTTTCGGGATAATAATTGAACTTTTCTGTTGCAGTTAGCACTCTCGGGGCATAAGTTGCAGCATTTTCTTTATTGCCTTGACAAGCTGAGAAAGCAACGGTTGTTAAAAGGGCGTAAAAAATAGTTTTCATAAAATTTTGAGATAAGAGGAATATTTGGTTTAAACAAAGTTAAATTCTGGCATTAAATATCCAAATATAACTTGGTAACATTGTAGTTAGCGCTGTAGGTAATAGATTTAAATAGAAATTCAAAAAGCAAAGTATATTTTGCTATACTTTGAATACATTAGTGTTAAATATCTAAAATGCTTCACTCTCATCGATTTCTATTAATCTGCCTGTTTTATGTTCTTGGCATATCATTAGCAAATGCACAATTGATATTGCGATCAGGGGAAAGTTTCCTTTCTGGAGAAAACATCAAAAAGATTATAATAACATATGATGATCATACGGTCTGGGCATTAACTGCATCAGGAATAGTTTATTATAAATCGATGCTTGCTGGCGACTTTTCTATTTATCCACAAACAGTGGGAGAGCTGGTGGACGATCTTGCTGGCTATAGTACGCAGGATATTTACTTTTCTGTAAAACCCAAACGGCTTATTCATGTTAAAAATGGTAACAAAAACATGATTCCTCTGGATGATCCTGAAATTACGAAGATAAATGGAATTGCCGTAAAGCTTGATGGTATGAAGAATACTGAATCCTATCCTGATGTTGATGACTATTGGCGCGATGATCGTCTGGTGGTTGCAACTGATAAATATCTATATAGAATCATCAGAAATGATAATACAGTAATGTTGTATGACATTTATCGTGAACAAGGCTTTGATTTCAGAGGCTACAAAATTACAAAATCAGGTATCAAAGGAGTAGAGTTTAAAGTAAATTTGGATGTAAATTATAGATGTGGATGGCCTCAGGGAGAAAGTGTAATTCAACATATTGATTACACAATATATGTTTCCAATATACCGCAGCATGACCCATATGGAGATTTTAACTGTACTATGTTTAATTATGATAAAGGCAGTGACTATATGGGTATAAATCAGAATTCTCAATATTGGGGAACAAATAATGGATTATATATTCAGTATTGGGGGCGTTGTGGTATTGGATTAACGCAGCCAATTAAAAATGAACAAATCAATTCGATAGAGGAATTACGGATGTTTAACGTATTATCGCCCACTACATTTGTATTGGCAGCCTCCAATACTGGATTATTTTACACCGAAAAGTTTGTTAAAAGTATGCTGTTTGATTGGG
Source organism: Pedobacter sp. 05T44 (assembly GCF_056395985.1). Classification (NCBI taxonomy): domain Bacteria; kingdom Pseudomonadati; phylum Bacteroidota; class Sphingobacteriia; order Sphingobacteriales; family Sphingobacteriaceae; genus Pedobacter; species Pedobacter sp. 05T44. The sequence continues at coordinate 718,525 of NZ_JBFTKO010000001.1, read as the reverse complement.
TTCCTATAGAAGAGGTCAGTTTTAAAAAGTTGCCAGGACTAAATGCCAGGGTCAATAATTTTGCAATTGATTATAGAAGTTTTTCTCCAGAGGGAAGTAGACCTGCTTATGATCCAAGGTATATATGTGAAAATGTAATTTGGCTGGCTACTGATCAGGGCGTGAAAAAGGTATATCCGCAACTAGATGGTGCAATTTATGAAGAAAAGCTACTTGCCAGATTCACTTATGATAAAGACCCTGATATGGAAACTGTAGAGGAATCTATTTTTACACTTTGCGGAAATGAAAGCCTGGAAGTTAATGCCAACTTTACAGATCCTATAAATAATGGTGCAATATCTATTCATTGGACAAAGAACGGTGTGGATTTACCTGAATGGGCAGGAAAATCAGTTGTTAGGATTTTGGATAAAGGACGTTACAGGGCTGAACTGATTGGCATGTGTGAAGGGGTGAGCATGCATTCTAAAAACTTTGTCATAAATACAGAGACTACTCCAGAAATTACATTCAACTACCCCGCAAAAATTACTTTGTGTGAGGGGAATAGCAAAGAACTTTCAACCATTGATAAACCCGGTTATACCTATCGATGGTTTAAGGACGATGCTGAAATTGTAGGGGAGAGTGTAGCTAAGTTAAAGGTTAGTTCAAAAGGTAGTTATAGGGTAGAGGTGAGTAATTGTGCCGGGAGTTTTGTAACCTCGTCAGCCGTGGCGATCGATATAGCTATATTGTCTGCGCCTATTATTACCCCCAATAAATCAACTTATTGCTTCGGCGATATCGCTTTGTTGAAGATCGAAAACACGAAAAGCCATAAGATACATTGGTATAAGGACGGTATTGAATTAAGGACTATGGAGAATAAGACGGAAATCCAGGTATCCTCGGCTGGGATATACGAGGCTATTTTTGAAAATATTGAGGGATGTAAAAAGAAATCGAACCCATTTAATTTGCAAATCTACCCCTTTCCTGTAATCTCAGTAAATACCGTTCCAACGAAAAGCTTATGTTATGGAGAATCGGCAAGCTTAAGTGTCTCAACTGCCCCGAATTCAACTTACCGATGGAACACGGGGGCAACCACATCTTCGATTCAGGTAAATCAAGCAGGCAATTATTTTGTAGAGGTTACCTCAGCTTTTGGTTGTACAACCAAAAGCAATGTGGTAAATGTTTTAGTAAACGATCGGATTTTGTTGACTGAACCCCTGGATTCTAAAATCTGTACAACATCTGGTGAACAGGTTACTTTGATTGCTGAACCAGGATATCTGAGCTATAATTGGAATGGATTGACTAGCTCAAGCAATGCATTTACCGTTTCCAAGCCAGGTGACTACAAGTTAACTGTAACGGATGTAAACGGTTGTACCGCCAAAGTTATTTATAAAGTTGTTTCTTGGTGTAAAGAGATCATTGTGGCTAATGCATTCACCCCTAATGGAGATGGCATAAATGATTTATGGTATGTTGCCGGACTGGAAAATGATCCTAGTGCTACGATTACAATTTACAACCGATATGGAGTGCTGGTTTTTCAAACGAGGGGTCTAAATCCCGTATGGGATGGTCGCTACAAAGGCACTGATGTTCCGGTTGGAGTTTATTATTATCAGATAAAAAGCAGCAAAAGTGATAAACCATTAAAAGGAAGTGTGACATTGATCAGATGATGAACTAAGACCTATCTTAGATATGATTTTTATTGAGTTTGGAAGTATAATACTATAGCTATAGATTTGATACAAGATATCGTCAACATGCTAAAACCATATGATAGTTCGGATTTCAGATTATTAGAATCTTGGGTGACAGATGCTGAACTTTTGCTTCAGTTCTCGGGCACAGATTTTTCTTATCCTTTAACAGAACAGCAAATCCAGGATTATAAGAATACCTATCCAGATCGTCTACTTTATATAGGTTATACCTTAGAAAAGCTTCCGTTTGCTTTTGGTGAGATCATTCCTCAAGAAAGTGGCGCCCCTAGGCTAGCCAGGATTCTTGTGGGGGAACCAAGTCTTCGGGGTCAAAGATTAGGCAGATACTTTATTGAATTGCTAGTAGAAGAATCTAAGCGACTTTTTAAGATTGATACTGTTGAACTTTTTACATGGGAAAAGAATTATGCGGCAATTAGATGCTATGAGTCAGTCGGTTTCAAATTCTTACCAGAGAAAAGTAAAACAATGGTACATGAAGGGATAAGTTACGACATTYATAAAATGGTTTTTACATATGGATCTGGAGAATGAAAGTAAACTACATTAATCTTTTGCAAACTTTAATATGCGAAGGCCTAAAATACTGCCGTATATAACAAATGCAGCCATCAGTAATGCAATGGCAATGAAGATAAATACGTAGCGACCACCATTAATGATGTTGCAATATATGGGTATTGCAGTTAAGAGTACGAGTGCTAAACTACAAGCTATTGTCCATCGATAATTCCAATTTTTATCGAAGTGATAAAAGCCGGTAAATATGAGATAGAAGATACTCCCATATCCAATAATCCCTAGTGCCGAGGTCTCAAGATTTAACAGAGCTATCAAAAGATAGGCAAACATGGGGAATGAAAGTTTGTCACCTAATGCCACTACAAAAAGTCCGTAAAATAGAGGGAAAATTACCTTCATAAAGGTTAATTTACTAATGATGTAGTTGTCTATTTTCATAATTGATCAGTTATTGATTTGGGCAAGTTAAATGATTAGTTTTACTCTACTTTTGACAAAAATCAAAAACGATATGGCTGATGATATCCATTCTTCAATTTTTAAAAAGCTTCTTGCCATCCAGTCAATTAACGACGATGTTATTTCTGATATTCTCTCAAAAAGTAAAGTATTGACTGTTTGCAAGAAGACATATTTGCTCTTACCGGGAGATATTAGTAAGCATGTTTATTTTATCAAATCTGGTGCTTTACGAAGTTTTTATATCGATTCTGATGGGAATGAAAAGGTATCTTGGATCTTAATAGAGAATGATATCGTTGTGTCTGTTAATAGTTTCTTTACTGGAAATCCTTCAGTGGAATACCTCGAAGCAATAGAGGACTGCGAGCTTCTTCAATTGAGTAAAAGTCATCTGGAGGAAATCTATACAAAACATCCTCGGTTCAATTATATTGGAAGAAAACTGATTGAGGCATACTATGTAAGATCAGAGGAACAGGCAATTTCTTTACGCACATTATCTGCAAAAGAACGATATGAACGTTTTTTATCTCATGAAGGATATTTACTTAATCGAATTCCACTTGGATATATCGCATCTTATCTTGGGATGTCTCAGKAAACATTGAGTCGTGTCCGCAAATAATTTTTTTGATATATGGGTAGAATACCTGCTTTGTGCAAAGGTATGCTAGTACCACATCCCAATATGACATAATTGAAATTGCAAGGTAACTCTATGTTTTATCGTAAAAACATGGACTGGACATGGAGAAGTGCTACTGAAGTTTACTGGGATACCAATATGAAGAGGCTTTATTCCCCCTAAGCCGAGAGAGCGGTGCTATTATCAATGGTACTGCAATATCATTGAGGTTGTTAAAGATGAGTGTGACTGCCAGTTGTTGTTAACAACTAAAACTACATGGAATAATATTCCAGACCAACTTCGGAATGAGATATGTAATAAGTTAGACACTCCAGTAATTATTACTACCAAAAGAATAATCACCCGAGACTCCATTTTTTATTGTTTACGTTGGGTATTTTTGCTCCCTCTTTCCATAGGAATTGGATTACTTGCTTCATAGATCATCGAGTTTATTCTATCTTATTTTGTTAGCGGGTCATCCTTAAAGCAGTATAATTATGCCTCAAGTCGATTGATAATCTCCTTCCTCTCAGTAACTTTGGCGCATTGGATTGCTCCCAAATACAAGTGGATAACAACCATCGTAATTTGCGGCATATGGCTACTGTTAGTTCTTCTCGGTCTACTTATTACTAGCACTGATATAAAACTTTACGGTGATGAATATAAAGTAAAAGATGGTGGTCTAGCCATTGCCATGACAATTCTCGGAGTGGCACTTGGTTACTACCTGCTTTGGAAAAGAACGCGGATAAGTGTTTACAAATAGGTACGAAGTGTGAATTCGCGAGTGTATTAATCATTACACAAAGTTAAGCTTGTCACCACAACACGCTTAAAGAAACTATGGCATAAACGCTCACATAGCAGCCTTATAGCCCATTTATTCCGTTCCTTAATTGCTTTGAAAGCTTGGTTTTTGAGTGCTATAATTTAATATAACTATGGCACATAACACATTATTGCGGGTAGGGTTGGTTCAGCCAGCCTTTCGGTTTAACAGCGAACTCAAAAGAGATTTAATAGCCGTACTGATGGATGATTCTAATAAATTTAATAGGGACAAACACGGGGACAAAATGGGGGACAAGACCTTCGATACATAGCGTAGATGCCTATATTAGCATTCAATATCGCAATACAATTAACAGAATTATTAACACATGTTGAACCTTAGTGTGGGAGTCTTACTGGTTGAAATACATGGGGTATAAGAGGCTAGAAATAAAGAAAGGGATGTCGCATCCACGCACATCCCTTTTCTAACCAAATATAAACCTGTATGAACGGGTTTTACTTTAAGTTTCCGTAGTACTCTACGAATTTAGCTAATGCATTAGAATAGCCCCATTCGTTATCATACCAAGAAACCACTTTAACGAAGTTATCATTCAATGAAATACCAGCTTTAGCGTCAAAAATTGATGCATGCTCATCACCGATAAAATCAGAAGAAACTACTTCGTCTTCAGTATATGCTAATACGCCTTTCAACTCACCTTCAGAGGCAGCTTTCATGGCTTTTTTTACGTCTTCGTAAGTAGCAGGTTTTTCCAAACGTACAGTAAGATCGACTACAGAAACGTCGGCTACAGGAACGCGGAAAGACATACCAGTTAATTTACCTTTTAATTCAGGAAGTACCAAGCCTACAGCTTTAGCAGCACCTGTTGATGAAGGGATGATGTTAGAGAAACCACCACGTCCGCCTCTCCAGTCTTTAGCTGAAGGACCGTCAACTGTTTTTTGAGTTGCAGTTACCGCGTGAATAGTACTCATTAAACCTTCTACTATACCAAAATTATCATTTAATACTTTAGCAATTGGTGCTAAGCAGTTAGTAGTACAAGATGCATTTGAAACGATCGTTTGGTCTGCAGTTAATTTATGATGATTTACACCCATTACATAAGTAGGGGTATCGTCTTTTGCCGGAGCAGAGAATACCACTCTTTTTGCACCTGCAGCAATGTGTTTTGCACCGTCTGCTTGAGTTAAGAATAAACCAGTCGACTCAATAACAGTTTCTACACCAACTTCATTCCATTTTAAGTTTGCCGGATCTTTTTCAGCAGTGATACGGATGGTTTTTCCGTTTACTACAAGATTTCCATTTTCTACAGCGATAGTACCATCAAAACGACCATGTGTAGTATCATACTTTAACATATAAGCCATGTAATCAGGCTCAACTAAGTCATTGATTGCAACGATATCTAATCCTCTTTTTAAAGCAGCTCTAAAAACCAGTCTGCCGATACGGCCAAAGCCGTTTATTCCAATTTTGCTCATCTTATTAATTTGAATAGTAGTTTAGTAAATTATATATTGGTTCTTTAGTAATTGATGTTATTTTTAATCCGTGTTTTTCTGCTGTTTCCCTTAGTTGCTCCTGAAATGTTCCTGCAACAAGACCTACAAAATGTATTTCCTTTCCAGGATGTAGTTTTATTGTTGGTAACAGATATATATTGRAGTAACTTTCAAACGCTTTATCTATTAGATCTAGTATATATTTATGGTTGCGGTTTTCAAGGAAAAAATCGAAGAAAGAACTGAAAAATTGCTGAGCCATTGGTTTTTTATACACACGCTCAAGTATTTGCGGTCTGTCCAGATTGTATTTAACCTCAAACTCACTTTGCAAATCTTTTGGTAATTTTTCCTGAAGAAAGGCTTTTACAAGAATCTTTCCCAGGTAGGTTGCTGAACCCTCGTCGCCCAGAATAAATCCAAGGCCAAAGTTATTTTTCTCGGGGCTTTTACCATCAAAATATGCACAGTTGGCACCACTGCCTAATATACCCACGATGCCACTGTTGTTGTAACACGCTGAAATTGCTGCTCCATATAGATCATCCTTAACGGTGATCTTGCTATACTTAAAGAAGATACCAAGCGTTTCTGCCAATTCGTTCCTTCTTTCTACTGAGGAAGCTCCTGCAGCAAACACATATATTTTCTTTATGCTTTCGGCATGATTAATCAGCGTAGCCTTCTTATTTAAAAATTGCAGTATTGCTTTTTGATCGTTAAAACAAGGGTTTATACCGGGCATAGTGCATTCGGCGATGGTTTTTCCATCCCGTGCAATTTTCCAGAACGCTGTTTTTGATCCGCTATAAACTACTGCAATCATATTTATATTGATAAGACTTTAGTCATTTCCAATAAATCACTTTCCAATTTAAAGCTATGCTTTGTAAGTGCTTCTTCAATAGTGGTGGTGTGTATATCATTACCACGCAGGCCAACCATTTGCATGGTGTTTCCTTTCAAAAGTTCATTTACAGCAGCAAAGCCAAGTCTGCTTCCAAGTATCCTGTCGAAACTACTCGGGCTGCCTCCACGTTGAAGATGGCCTAAGATAGTCACTTTTGTATCATAGTGGTTAAACCTCTCCTTAACTTTTTTGGCAATGTCAAAAGCTCCACCGTCTTTATGTCCTTCAGAAACAATAACTATGCTCGAAGATTTTTTAGTAGATGCACCTGCTTCCAGTTGCGCCACCAATTCATCAACACTAGTTTCCCTTTCAGGTAATAAAACAGCTTCTGCACCACTGGCAATTGCGCTTCTTAAGGCGATACACCCCGAATCTCTGCCCATTACTTCAATAAAGAACAACCTGTCATGCGAGTCGGCGGTATCTCTGATTTTGTCGATGGCTTCAATAACTGTATTTATTGCCGTATCATATCCTAAAGTAAAATCTGATCCGTATAAATCGTTATCAATAGTTCCGGGAATACCTATAACTTTTACGCCATGTTTCTTTGCAAATCTCTGGGCTCCTGTAAAAGTTCCATCTCCACCGATGACAATTAGTCCATCTATGTCTCTTGCTTTTAAATTTTCAAAAGCAATATCTAGTCCTTCTTCAGTTTTGAAATCCAGACAACGTGCTGTTTTTAATATTGTTCCTCCGAGGTGGATAATGTTACTTACGGACCTTGCATCCATTGGATTAATATTGTTGTTTATTAATCCCTGGTATCCCTGCAAAACTCCAAACATATTTATACCATTGTATATTCCGGTTCTTACTACAGCTCTAATACAAGCATTCATTCCCGGAGCATCTCCTCCAGATGTCAACACAGCGATATTTTTGATATTTGGTTTCATGATTTATTATACGAATATAGGGTGTATTTTTTACACTAAGTAATTTATTTTTTATTTTCTGTGTAATTTGGGGACAAGTATATTTATTTGCTTTAATATTTAAAAATTTAATATATTGAAACAGAATAATAAGTGTCTAGCTTGAACCCGGTTTCAAAGGAATGGAAAATATTGCTAAATTGGGATTCTTATCTATCTTTATGGAGAAATTCATGTTGTATAACGAGTAATTAGCGTAATTAATATTTAATATTTTGAAAGAAGTCTTACCAAAGTTTGATTCCACTTTTTCGATTGACTGTGTGGTGTTCGGATTCGACGAGGGAGAATTAAAGATCCTTTTAATCGAGAGAAATGAAGAGCCGTTTAAAGACTGGTGGGCATTGCCGGGTAATATTGTTGGAGAGGTTGAAAGTTTAGACCAATCGGCCTCCAGGATCTTAAACGAGCTTACCGGACTAAGTAACATTTATATGGAACAGTACTATACTTTTGGCGATGTTAACCGACATCCACAGGGAAGGGTAGTAAGTATTGCCTATTATGCACTTTTGCGTTTAGGTGGTGATAAGGCTGTAAAGCCTATTAGTACCTATGCAAAGCGGGCACACTGGATTAATGTAAAAGATTTGCCAAGGCTGGCATTTGACCATCAGCAGATTTTTGATAAAGGGCTTGAAAAGATAAAGCGCCGCATTAAACATCAACCAATAGCATTTGAGCTTTTGCCGGAGAAGTTTACACTAACCCAGCTGCAGAATGTTTATGAAATTATTTTGAACAAGAAATTGGATAAAAGAAATTTTAGAAAGAAAATGCTAAGCTTCGGCGTTTTACGAGACCTTCAGGAAAAGCAACAAGGTGTTTCCTTTAGGGCGGCTACCTTGTATAAATTTGACAAGAGGAAATATGCCAAATTGTTTGAAAAGGAGATTTCTTTTTAAGCATGTGCGATATAATAAAAATGGCCTGTATCATCAATGATACAGGCCATTTTTATTGTGCTTATTTTTAGCTATTACTTGTTGGCTACTAACAAGTGATAATCAACTAGATCATCTATAGGTGAGCGGATAACTTTACCAACACCCATCTCATATCTGTCTGCTACTATACTCAATATATCTCTAAAGCTATAACCAACAGAACCTACGCAGTTTAACGAATGCTCTTTATAGTTAGGATAATGAATTACAAGGTTTTCAAAGAATGCAGTAAATGCATATTCAACTGTGGAGAATGTATAATCTTCATAATTGTCTTTGAAATCATATAAAAACTTACTAAAGCTTGCGCAGAAGCGATTTGGCAATGGTTTGTTATAAATATGGTCAAAAATATCTTCGTTGGTTAATGCAAAGTTATCATAGAAGCTCTCTCTAAGGCCTTTTGGCATATAGCCTTTCATGTAGTCTGAAAGAATTCTTTTTCCAATGAAACAACCACTTCCCTCATCACCAAGGAAATATCCAAGTGAATCAATGTTTAAAGTGATGTCTTTTCCATCGTATAGACAAGAATTTGTTCCTGTTCCTAAGATTGCGGCAAAACCAGGTTCATCGCCTAATAATGCTCTGCATGAAGCTAATAAGTCGTGGCCGATATTGATTTCCGCATTTGGGAAAACCTGCTTCATTGCATCAGCAACAATTTTACGTTTGGCGTCTGTAGAACAGCCCGCTCCATAATAATTTACCTCTTTCAACTTGTCAGTTTCCAAGTGATCAGGTAAGGTTTTTCTTAATGACTCTACTATGTACTCTGTGCTCGAAAAKTACGGGTTATAGCCCTCTGTATTAAAATGAATTTTTCTACCAGCCTCATTAATTAAACACCAATTGGTTTTAGTTGAACCACCATCTGCAATAACTATCATCTTAATTTGATTTTTTCGGGATAAAAGTAAATAATCCTACAACTTTCGTATGGTTTTTTTTCATAAATTTAATTTTTTAGTTTTGGTTAGTTGTTAGTTTTCTGCCTTTAAATGCTTAAAAACAGTGTTTTTTTTAATTTTGCTCGTGATTTTTAGATTACCATATTGTTAAATAAACACTAAGGCTAAAATACACTTGTTATTTTAAAATCCAAATTATAAAATTTCTTGTTTTTATGAATTTAGGTTACAGCCGCTATAATAGTAGTTTTTTGGTTAAAAATGAACGATAATATGATTTTTATCTGTTTAAAGGCGTTGTTAATTCTTTTTTTATCTAAAGCCGTTATTTTATATTGTATTTTGTAATATTATCAATCTTTCTTTCATTAAGAACATTAAAAATAAATCTTTGTATTCAGTAAAAAATAACATGGCGATAAAAGTTGATTTTAGAAGTGATACAGTAACAAAACCTACAGCAGAAATGCGGGCAGCTATGATGAGTGCAAAAATAGGTGATGATGTTTTTGGCGAAGATGAGACAGTAAATGAATTGGAAAGGAAATTGGCGGGTATATTTAATATGGAAGCCGGATTGTTTTGCCCATCAGGTACAATGACCAATCAGATTGCAATTAAGTGTTTTACTCAGCCTATGGACGAGGTGATATGTGACCAAACATCTCATGTTTATCGTTATGAGGGTGGCGGTATTGCTTATCACTCTATGGCTTCAGTTCGCCTGTTATATGGAGACAGAGGGATATTAACACCGGAGTTAATTGAACCAGAAATAAATGAAAATAATATTCACTATCCAAACTCCAGCCTGGTAGTTTTAGAGAATACAGTAAATAAGGGCGGAGGCATAGCTTATACTTTAGATCAAATAGAACCGATCCATACACTTTGTAATATTAAAGGATTAAAACTTCATTTAGATGGGGCAAGGATATTTAATGCTTTAATTGCTACCGGCGATCATGCAAAGGACTACGGAAAGTATTTCGACGGAATATCGGTTTGCTTATCAAAGGGGCTTGGTGCTCCCGTAGGCTCTGTACTGCTAGGATCTCAGGAAACTATTAAAAAGGCAAGGAAGATACGTAAGGCATTTGGTGGCGGGATGAGACAGGCAGGTTTTTTAGCAGCAGCGGGAATCTATGCCTTAGACCATCATGTAGTGCGTTTAGCCATCGATCATCAGCATGCAGTTGCATTGGCAGGTGCTTTAAATGAAGTTAATTATGTGTCGTCTGTACTGCCTGTCCAAACAAATATAGTGCTGTTCGATGTGGCACCTGGATTTAGAGCTAATGATATCGTTCTTCTTTTGGCTGAAAAAGGTATTGCTTGTAATACTACTGGTCCAAATACGATCAGAATGGTCACCCATTTAGATGTTTCTTCGGAGATGATTGACATGGCAATCGAAAACATAATACATTTACATCCAATTGCCCATAAATAACTTTAACAGATGAATAAAATCCTTATAGCCAACAGAGGTGAGATCGCATTGCGCATTATGCGTTCTGCACGTGAAATGGGAATAAAAACAGTTGCTGTATTTTCTGAGGCTGATAGAGAAGCGTTACATGTACTTTATGCTGATGAAGCAATTTGCATTGGCCCGGCTCCGTCAAATCAATCTTACTTATTAGGAGAAAAAATAATAGAAGCCTGCAAGGCTAGCGGAGCTGAAGCAATACATCCTGGATATGGTTTCTTATCGGAAAATGCTGGCTTTGCAAGGTTAGTTAAAGAATCAGGATTAATTCTGATTGGGCCAACGCCTGAGGCAATGGAAATTATGGGAAATAAATTATCGGCCAAAGCAGCTGCTTTGAAATATAATATTCCCATGGTGCCGGGCACCGAAGAAGCAATTACCGATATTGAAGAAGCAAAGGCAAGAGCCATTGAAGTTGGATTCCCGATTCTGATTAAAGCTGCTGCCGGTGGCGGTGGAAAAGGAATGAGGGTGGTAGAGCAAGTGACCGACTTTGAAGAGCAAATGCAGTTGGCAGTTAGTGAAGCTACATCAGCCTTTGGTGATGGATCTGTATTTATTGAACGTTATGTTTCGTCGCCACGACATATAGAAATTCAAGTTCTTGGAGACACTCATGGTAATATTGTTCATTTATTTGAACGTGAATGCTCTATTCAAAGAAGACATCAGAAAGTAATTGAAGAAGCCCCATCTAGTATTTTAACTGAAGAAACTCGTCGAAAGATGGGAGCCTGTGCAGTAGATGTAGCGCGTTCTGTAAGTTATGTGGGTGCTGGAACAGTTGAGTTTATTCTGGATGAAAACCTCGATTTCTTTTTCCTTGAAATGAATACCAGACTTCAGGTAGAGCACCCCGTTACTGAAATGATAACCGGTTTGGATCTGGTAAAAGAACAGATTAAGATTGCCAGAGGTGAAAAACTTTCCTATAAACAAGAGGATTTGAAGATTAATGGGCATGCGCTTGAACTGAGAGTATATGCTGAAGATCCGGAAAACAATTTCTTGCCGGATATAGGCGTATTGCAAACATACAATACACCAAAGGGGAACGGAGTTCGTGTTGATGATGGTTTTAAACAGGGCATGGAAATTCCGATCTATTATGATCCAATGATTGCGAAGTTAATCACATACGGTAAGGATAGGGAAGAGGCAATTGAACGGATGATCCGTGCCATTGATGAATATGACATTACGGGTATAAAAACTACTCTTGCTTTTGGGAAATTTGTAATGCAGCACAATGCTTTTAAAGGTGGTAATTTTGATACTCATTTTGTAAGTAAATACTTTAGTGCAGAAAGTTTGAAAAATGAAGATGAGGATGAGGCCCTCATGGCAGCTTTAATTGCGGTAATTTCATTGAAAAAGCCCGATGTGGTGCCGATACAAAACCAGGTGGAAGTAGTGAGCAACTGGAGAAAAAATAGAGTTAAGTTTAATTAATAAATATGTTTACAGGAATAATAGAAACACTTGGGGAGGTTACAGATATAATGTCGGAAGGTACAAACAAACATTATATCGTACAATCGAATTTAAGTAATGAGCTAAAGATAGATCAAAGTGTTTCGCATAACGGGGTGTGCTTAACTGTGGTAGCGTTGTCAGAAAATACTCATACGGTTACGGCAATAGAAGAGACGCTGCAGAAAAGCAATCTCAATGAGTTAAGGATAGGTAATAAAGTAAATCTGGAGCGCTGCATGTTAATGAATGGACGATTGGACGGGCATATTGTTCAAGGCCACGTAGATCAAACAGCAGTATGCATTAAGAGAGCTGAGCTTGACGGGAGCTGGGAGTACAGGTTTAAGTATGATTCTAATAGTGGGAATGTTACCGTAGAAAAAGGATCTGTGTCAGTTAATGGTATCAGTTTAACGGTAGTAAATTCAGATATTGATGAATTCTCTGTATTCATAATACCTTACACCTTTGAACACACTAATTTACATGAGGTTAATGTAGGTAGCACAGTAAACCTTGAGTTTGATATTATAGGTAAATACGTTGCCAGACTAATAAACAGGTAGTTATCTTTTTAATTCGACAATCTTGTTTTTAATAAATCCGATCAGCTTTGTTTGCTCTTTAGGGTTGATTGTCTTTAAGTATTGCTCATAATAGTCAATTGCATTCTTCTTGTCGTTAAGCTTTGTTTCGTAGACAAGAGCAATATTATACAACAGGCTTCCATTGTTTTCGAATTGGAGGCCTTTTTTATATGCTGCATTTGCTTCAGTATTCTTGTTTACACCTTCAAATGAATCTCCAAGTAAGCCATAATAGCTGGCAATTTTGGTTGATATTCCTTCTTGTATTGCTTTTTCGAGGTAAGGAATAGCATTTTTATAATCTTTTAATCCTCTGTAGCTAAGTCCAATGGAATAATATAATGCTTCGCTATCCATCGACTTACTTTCTATTACTAAAAAATTCTTTAATGCATTTTTGTAATCAAGAATGAAAAAATAAGATTTTCCCAGATTATTGAGGACAAAGGTCGAGCTATCACCATAACTTAATAATTTCTCTCCGGTTTTGATAGCTTCATCATATTTTTTATTCGCCATACTAATAGGCATTTTCATTTTGAGCAGTTGCAGATTTGTGCTATCTGCATCTAAGGCCGGTTGTAATATATTACTTGCCTTGTCAAAAAAGTTCATTTTAAAATAGAGCTCGCACAAATCAAATACCACATCCGGATCAATAGGATTTATTTCATTCGCTTTTTTAAGATAACCTATTTTAGCCAGGTTCATTTCTCCCTTATTCAAATTGGCTAATTGCTTATATACAGTAAAATTTGTGCTATCGATTTTAAGGATATCCATGTAATATGCCTTGGCCTTTTCATCGTTTCCTCTTCTAAGGTTGATATTTGCAAGGCTAAACAATACTGGTAAGTTCTGAGGTTGTTTATCGTGGAGCTTTAAATAATTTTTTTCTGCTTCCGGAAGTTTGCCTGCCATCATATTGGCATAAGCAAGTTGCGATATTTCTTTTTCATCCTGAGTATCCTCAGCATAAATGCTTTTTAAATATTGAGCTGCATCGATATATTTTTGTGTTTGATAAAATTCCAGCAGTTTCTCATTATCAAGGACAGCTTTACTCTGTCCGTAAGTAATCTGACAAGAAATGACTGCAAAAAATACAAGAAGTGCTCTTTTCATACGGGTAATATTTAAACAACTAAAGTATTAGTTATTTATTGGTATTGCAAGTTTTGTCTCTATTTTTTTATGTATATAACGATGCCCGGATGATCTCATTATAAAAAATCAAAACATATTGGCAGGGTAATTGGTTGAATTATAATATAAAATGAATATTAATCTTAATTAAAATACGAATATGGATACTTTAAAGAAGTTTGAATTGATGCAGAAAATCGTAAGAGAATTAGAAGACTTACAGCACTCACAACAAGCAATAATTCAAAAAATAGGGAAAATTGAAGTTGATAATATAGAGCTTGGAGATAAAAGGTTAGAGAAGGATTTGCCTGATATGCATCAAAGAGTTTCAGATAATTTGGACACGATTGTTGGCATACTCGACTATTTTGCAGATAAAACTCAAAACTTTGGTAACAAAAACAATGTTGATGCCTTAAAAGAACAGCAAGCTATAAACGACGCCACAGGTAAATAAAAGTCTAAACGCAATGAAATGCCCGCAACTTGCGGGCATTTTACTTTAGATCTACCGGTAGATATATGCAAAAAGAAGAGCCTTTACCCAGTTCACTTCTGACTATAAGTTTGCCATCATTTTTCTCCATAAACTCTTTGCATATCACCAGGCCTAATCCTGTGCCTTTCTCATTCATTGTACCCCTTGTGGATATGTTATCTCCATTATGTATTTTTTGGAGTGCAATCTCTGACATTCCAACGCCGTTGTCCTCGATACGAAGTTCAATAAAGCCATTTTTGTATACAGCTGTTATATGTATTTCACAATTTTCATTACAAAACTTAATGGCGTTGTTTAATATGTTTCTAACTACAATCTGTATCATCAGTCTATCAGCATAAACCATCTCACCTGGAAAAACATCTTGTATTATTCGAATATTTTTTGCCTCTGCCGCTGGTAAGTGATAGTTGATTTCATTGACCAGGATATTTTTCAGATCAAAGAAGTCCCGATCGATTCCATAACCTTTTAATTGGCTTCTAGACCAATGCAAAATATTATCTAAAAGTTCTGTGGTATATAAAATGTCTCTGCTTAAAGTGGGCGACAGTGTTTTGAATTCTTCAATAGTAATTACATCGTCTGAGGTCATTTTAAGGATTTCTCCAAGGTTAACCAAAGGCCCTCGTAAATCATGAGCGATTATGGAAAATACCCTGTCTTTAAGTTGATTAAGCTGTTGAAGTTCTGTTGTCTGTGATTTAGAACGTAGCGCTTCCTTTCTTAATGTAGTAAGGTCCTGTAGTTTTATAATGACCGCCTCGCTGTTTAATTTAAGCTGATTTTCATTTAAAGTTCTGATTTCTGCTTCCAGTTCAAATGATCCGTTATGGTTTTCTATTTTTAATTCGATTTTCCCCGATTGCCTTTCTTTAATCAATGCAGCAAGCTTTTTGTGGTCGGGAAAAAGCGCTTCAATCTGAGTTCCTATTATTTTACTTTTCTTAATATCTGATAAGTATCTTCTAAAAGAAGAGTTATAATCAATTACCCTGTTTTTGCTATCCAGTATAACGAAACCATCTTGCATTAGTTCTAATACTTTTTCCCTTGCAACAGGTAAAATATCGAAGAGCTTAAAACGATAGATGGCAATGCTGATTAAAAATACTGTAATAATAAAAGCAAAAGGGGTAATATCGAGTTGACCGAAAGGTCTGAACCCCAAAAAATAGGTGATATTTGTTATCCAGGGTATAAATGCAGCTATTATTATACTATAATTTTGACTTTTGTAAATAGGGTCTGATTTGCGAAACGTGATAATTAATAAGTAGCTTCCAGTAGCCAATAACAGATAGAAATATAAAGTGAATATCCAAAATGATGGTCCCATTTCAAGAGCAACCATTGGAAAATCCCCTGTAGTGTCCATATGGTAACTTTTAAAATGTAAATGGTGATAATCATTTGTCCAAACCATTAATATGGGAATAACTGCTGTGGCAATTAGAATAAACATATTTATTTTATTCTGGTACCAATGATCCTTTCCTGATAGTTTTAAACAGAATAGAAGCCAGGATAATGGAAGCAGAGAGATACCTATATACTCAATACTTATCCAAAGTTTTGCTTGTTCAATTGTGGTGCTTGCTAACTCAAAGCCATACGCAAATGACCATATGGCACTTGAGAACATCATAATGCCAAAAAAGCGAACGGCTCCTCCTTCTTTTCTATAGATATAATAAGATAGCAGGAGAGTAGCTGTGCCAAATAAAATTAGAACAATCGAGTATAAATTAAATGTAAAATCCATTAAACAGCAGGGTAATAATAATGAGGGATAAGAGGACAACAATGATATTGTGTTGATCTTTTAAGATAAAACTACGTAATTTAGATACAAATTAAAAATATTCTTAGTTTTACATAGTAATAGTCGTTTAATTAATAAAATACTAATCATTCTAATATGAAAAAATTAATCTTATCAGCATTATTTGTTTGCTTTAATCTGGTTGCTTTTAGTCAGGTGTTGCCTAGCTTCCAAATGGGCTTAAAGGCCGGAGCAAACCTTTCAAAATTAAGTACGGAAAATACATTTAGCAGTGACAATAGGGCTGGTTACTATGCTGGTATATGGACCCGCATCGGTGCAGCAGGTATTCATTTGCAGCCAGAGCTTTATTTGAGTGGTAAAAACACCACATTAAAAGCGAGTTCAGGAGAAGAAAATAAAGTTAAGTTTACCAGTTTAGATGTACCTATACTGATAGGTACAAAACTTGGCGCAGCTGGTGTTGGCCTAAGGTTAAATACAGGTCCCGTAGTTTCCTTTATTTTGGACGATGAACAGTCATTTGGACAAGCCGCAGGAAGCGTATTTAAAGGTAATTTTAAAGGACAGAATTTCGCCTGGCAATTTGGCGCAGGTGTCGATATTGGTAATTTAGGTCTTGATCTAAGATACGAAGCCGGGCTTTCTAAAATCGGAAAAGATGGCTATAACGATACCAAACTGAGCCTTTTTACTTTCGGACTGGCTTACAGGGTGTTCTAGTAAATAAAAGTTTTCCACATTTTGTATAAAAGGGTAAATGTAAATCATTTACCCTTTCTTTTTGGCTTTAAAATTGATGATGCTTCCGTCCCTACTTAAATCAAATTGATCATGAATATCAAAGAACTATTGCTAAACGGTCAAAGCTTCTCTAAGCTGCTAAATCAGTTCTCAATCGAGGCAAATGATGTGAAAATTCAGGATGAAGATGTCCTTCTTGCTGATCATAAATTAGAACACCAGGAGATTGTTAAAGAAAACATTTGTATTGAAGGTAAAAACAAAGATGGGATTGTTAACTTCTTTGGCACTTTACATTACAATTTATTAAGTAAGCTGGCAGTATTTGAAATGCATGGGTTTGAGCAGATTTCCAAACCACAGGTATGCTAAGTGTTTTTTAACACTTCTTTTATTTCATATTCAAACGCCCCTTTTATCGGGCGTATAGGAGTTTCTTTGGAATCACTTAGTACCTTAATGTAACAAGCCCCAAAATAGAATATAAAAGAAGAATAAAATACAAACAACATAATTAGAACAATAGAACCAGAAGTACCATAAATGTTGCCTATTCCACTGAGCGGAAGCATTATTCTTAGTATATATTTACCTATTGTGAATAATACCGCTGTTAACAAACCGCCCTTTAGTGCAGCTTTCCAGGTTGGCCGGCCATTAGTTAAAAATTTAAACAGTACTGTAAACCAGATCATTACAATGGCTATAAATAAAAGCTGATTTAACATTGAAAGAAATATTTTTCCAAAAGTAGGAGCGGCCGTGTTTATGTACGAACCAATAAATGCCTGAATGCTATCGGTTATAAAACCCATCGTAAATAACAGTCCGGCCAGTAAAATGATTATCATTGAGCGTGCCCTTAACTTCATTTTAAACATAAACCCTGCATGTTCTTTATTTGCAATAGACCAGATTTGGTCCATAGAATTTTTAATAACAGTGAACAGTGTAGTGGCTACAAATAAGAAGAAAATAAAGCTGAGTAAAGTTGCATACCATTTATGATCAATTCCTCTTATATTTCTTAAGGTCTGTCTGATTTGCCCTGTACTGGTATCATCCAAAATACTGGCCAGACGCTCGAACATTCTTGAAGCGAGTATTTTTCTGTCAATAAAGTACCCAAAAAGTCTAATTAATATAATCAGGATAGGAGGTAGTGCAAAATTTGCAAAAAAAGCGGTGGCCCCAGCTAAACGTAATGGATCGTTTTTTTGAAATAATTTAAATGCTGCTTTGAAATGTATACAAAACAGCATTATCTTGTTAACTCTATTAATCTCCATTTGCACATTATAGCCTTGAACCCCGAAAGTAACTATTTTTTTTATAAGTTCCCTCTTAGTTCTTGTTCGCGTTCCAGAGACTCGAACAGTGCTTTGAAATTTCCTGCACCAAAAGATTGGGCCCCTTTACGTTGTATTATTTCAAAAAATAAAGTCGGACGATCCTCAACCGGTTTAGTAAATATTT
This sequence comes from Pedobacter sp. 05T44, assembly GCF_056395985.1. NCBI lineage: Bacteria > Pseudomonadati > Bacteroidota > Sphingobacteriia > Sphingobacteriales > Sphingobacteriaceae > Pedobacter > Pedobacter sp. 05T44. Next base: position 699,937 of record NZ_JBFTKO010000001.1, on the reverse strand, counting down.
GGAGCAAATAGCCTTCCTCGTCACAATCTACAAGAATTCCAAGTTCTTTTAGTTGTACTATTTCTTCATCAATTTCTCCAACTCGTTCTGGCATCATATTGTAATAGGCTTCAGGGGGTGCACTTAAAAACTCAACCCCTCGAGCTTTTAATTCCTTTACCGTAGCTAAAATATCTTTAGTTGCTACAGCAATATGTTGCACCCCTTCGCCTTCATAAAACTCCAGATATTCCTCGATCTGCGATTTCTTTTTGCCTTCTGCTGGTTCATTGATCGGGAATTTAGAGTAGCCATTCCCATTACTCATCACCTTGCTCATCAGGGCTGAATATTCTGTGTTGATCTGTTTGTCATCGAACGAAAGAATGTTTACAAAACCCATTACATCTTCGTACCATTTAACAGTTTCATTCATTCGGTTCCAGCCCACATTGCCAACACAGTGATCTATATAAAGCAAACCCGTATCAACGGGGTTGTAATCACTTTCCCAATCCCGATATCCCGGTAAAAAGGAACCATTATAGTTTTTACGCTCGATAAACATATGTACCGTTTCGCCATAGGTATAAATACCTGACATGCGTACTTCACCATGCTCATCAGTTTTAGTAACCGGTTCTAAATATGGCTTAGCGCCACGTTTGGTGGTTTCTTCAAAAGCGCTGTAAGCGTCGTCTACCCATAAGGCTAATATTTTAACTCCATCACCATGTTTTTTTACATGTTCAGAAATCTGGTTGTCAGATTTTAACCCCGTTGTTAATACCAATCTGATTTTTCCTTGTTGCAGTACATAAGATGCCCGATCACGTACCCCTGTTTCCGGACCTGCATATGCTAATGATTGGAAGCCAAATGCTGTTTTATAAAAATGCGCAGCCTGTTTGGCATTTCCTACATAAAACTCTATATAATCTGTTCCATTTATAGKAAGAAAATCTTGCGCTTTGGCAATCTTTTCTGCAAATGTTTGTGTAGTCATTTTAGTATTATTTGAATAATAAGTTAGTTTTTATCTTCTTTTTCCTTAAAAAATTCTGTGTTGTGAACTGACATACAAAATCTTCCCTTCAAGATTTTGAGGAAGCGGGCAACAGCTKAATTTTTTACTCGATATTTTCCTGCCAGCTTTTATGATAACTTTCATCTTCAATATTAACTGCATCTTCAGTAAGCATTAATGGTCTGAAAGGATCTATCATAACTGCAAGCTCATCTGTACTTTCCTTGCCTATAGACTTTTCTACTGCACCCGGATGTGGGCCATGCGGAATACCTCCCGGGTGTAAAGTAATCTGGCCTTTAACTACGCGCTTTCTACTCATAAAATCTCCGTCAACATAATAAAGTACTTCATCACTGTCTACATTACTATGATTATAAGGAGCAGGTATAGAAAGGGGATGGTAATCGTATTTGCGGGGCACAAAAGAACAGATCACAAAATTGTGTCCTTCAAATGTTTGATGAACAGGCGGTGGCTGATGCAAACGACCAGTAATTGGTTCGAAGTTATGAATAGAGAATGCCCACGGGTAATGAAAGCCATCCCATCCTATAAAATCAAAAGGGTGGGTTCCATAGATATAAGGATACATTAGTCCTTGTTTTTTAATCAGCACCTTAAAATCACCAAATTCATCAATGGTTTCCAGATCTGTTGGTCGCTTAATATCCCGCTCGCAATAAGGGGAGTGTTCCATTAATTGTCCATATTCATTACGATAGCGCTTAGGTGATCGGATAGGGCTAAAGCTTTCTACAATAAACAAACGATTCTTTTCGTCATCAAATTCCATCTGATAAATGGTTCCCCGTGGCACTACCAGGTAGTCGCCATATTCAAAGCGGATCTTTCCAAAGCCTGTTTTTAAGGTGCCGGTACCTTCATGTATAAAAATTACCTCATCTGCCTGGCTATTCTTATAGAAATAATCGGTCATTGATTTTCTTGGAGCGGCCAGAGAAATGTGTAAATCACTGTTTACCAATACTGGTTTACGACTTTGTAAATAATCATCTTCAGGTTTGATATTAAAACCGATTAAACTGGTATGGCGTAAATGTTTTTCACGGGCAATCTTAGGCTCTACAGAATATGGTTCTCCTAATGACTTTACAATAGTAGGTGGATGGCAGTGATAAACGAGTGAATATAGGCTTGAAAACCCTTCAGTAGAGACTAATTCTTCTGCATATAATTTACCATCTGGTTTACGAAAAACAGTATGGCGTTTAGCAGGTATAGTTCCTAAGGTATGATATATAGGCATAGCAGTAGGTATTTGGTTAAAATGTAATTTAATAACGATTAAAACGTGCAAAACGTTTTAAATAAAGCAGGATGGTTTGGAGCTTAAAGGGAATATTGCGCGAAAATGATTTTGGAAAGCATGGCATATCTAAATGAAGCCAATGCTTGCCTGGCTATCTGACTCTGATATATAAAATTGCTTTGTATCATTTTTCTTTTGCGGTGGCTAAATTAAGTATTTAATCTGCTAATCAACAAATTGTAGGCGATAATTCTCTGCGAAAATTATTTAGTCTGTTTGCCTTATTTTTTATATAGATTTGAATAACTACAAAAAACTATTGATCATATGAAACTGGTATCCTATAAAACAGAAGACAGAGAACACCTTGGTGTTTTTGTAAACGGACACATTTACAATTTAAATTCATGCGATAAACAATTGCCTGATGAGATGAATGCCTTTTTGCAAGGTGGTGAAGTTTTGATGGGCCGTGCAAAAAAAGTTGATAGTCAGATCAAATCAGGAGAGCTGTCACCAAAGCAGGAAGCTTTTTTTGAATTGCTTGCTCCGGTACCTCATCCAGCCTCGTGCAGAGATGGTTATGCATTTCGTCAGCATGTAGCTGCTGCCCGAAGAAATCGTAAAGTTGATATGATTGCGGAGTTTGACCAATATCCAATCTTTTATTTTACCAATCATAATGCCATCCAGGGTCCCGGCGAAATTGAATGTATGCCCGATCATTTCCAAAAACTTGATTTTGAATTGGAAGTAGCCGCAGTAATAGGCAAAAAAGGAAGAAATATTACAGCTGCAGAGGCAGATGATTATATAGCTGGTTTTACCATTATGAATGATATGAGTGCCAGAACATTACAAATGGAAGAAATGCTGTTAAATCTTGGGCCTGCCAAAGGCAAAGATTTTTCTACCGTAATAGGACCATGGCTGGTAACTCCAGATGAGTTGTTAGAATACAAAACCTCAGCTAAATCAGGACACACTGGTAATACTTATAATCTTGAAATGACATGTACCGTGAACGGTAAACAAGTGTCTGCAGGAAACATGGCAGATATGGACTGGACTTTTGCTGAAATTATTGAACGTTGCGCGTATGGTGTAGATATTTTACCAGGCGATGTAATCGGATCCGGTACTGTTGGAACAGGATGTTTTCTTGAATTGAATGGTACAGGATTATTAAATGACCCAAATTTTAAGCCTCAATGGCTGCAGGACGGTGATGTTGTAGAAATGGAAATCACAGGTCTTGGTCATTTAAGTAATACCATTAAGAAGGTCGATACCGATTTTTCTATTTTGACCTTGAAGAAGAAGTAATTATTTCCTTTCGACTATTATGGCTACGTCATCTCGTATGTCTACGTCATCTCGACGATAGGAGAGATGACGGGCTCTTGTCGTGATGACATAACATATATCAATCAATAACTTTATGCTAACCCTCAATACTTCCGATTTAAGCCCTATGCAATTGCAGAACTATATGCAATATGCAATTGCACCAAGACCAATTTGTTTTGCCACAACTATCGATCAGGCTGGAAATATTAATTTGAGCCCCTTTAGTTTTTTTAATATGTTTAGTACCAACCCGCCATTGTGTATATTTTCTCCGGCAAGAAGGGTACGGGACAATACAACCAAACATACACTCGAAAACATATTAGAGGTTAAGGAGTGTGTTATTAATATTGTAAATTATCCTATGGTACAGCAAACCAGTTTAGCGAGTACTGAATACCCAAAAGGAATAAATGAATTTGAAAAGGCCGGGTTTACCATGCTCCCTTCACAATTGGTTAAGCCACCAAGGGTTGCAGAGGCTCCTGTGCAGATGGAATGTGTGGTCAGGGAAGTAATTCACCTGGGAGAAAATCCAGGGGCAGGGAACCTTATATTGGCCGAGGTAAAGCTAATTCACATTAAAGAAGAGATATTAGACGAAGAGGGGAAAATTGATCAGGCGAAAATTGATCTTGTAGCACGCTTAGGGGGCGATTGGTATTGCAGGGTGACACCAGAAAATTTGTTTAAAGTAGCTAAGCCATTAACAACACTTGGAATAGGTGTGGACGCATTACCTAAAGCAGTTCGTAATTCAACTGTATTAACGGGTAACGACCTAGGGAAACTTGGTAATATGGAACATTTACCAACTGACGATGAAATTGACGCATTCAGAAATGTACCAGATGTTAAGGAGATTTTAGACGCAACTATTGGTGATGCTAATAATCGTGAACGTGAGCTCCATGAACTTGCTAAAGAGTGGCTGGCGCAGGGCAAGGTGAACGACGCGCTAAAGATAGTATTGCTATAGGATACTGATTACTTTTATAAAACGTTTTTTGTAAAAACCATCATCCAGACTGGTAATTGTTACTCCTCTTTTCTTTCCCGAAGAAGAATGAATGAATTTGATTTCATCTCCATCTATAGAATAGATAATCCCAACATGGCCGGGGGTTCTTGATCTGCTATTCGTTCCGGTGAACAGGATTACATCTCCAATTTTTGCGTCCTCTAGCTTTTTGGCTTCACCACTTGTTGCAAATTCTCTGGATGAACGAGGCACTTTAAAACCAAAATTGCTGAAAACGTAATTGACAAAGCCGGAGCAGTCAAAACCTTTGCTAGGACTACTGGAAGCCGAGCGGTACCGGATACCAAGCATAGATCTTGCAAATTCCAATAAGCGATTTGGCGAAGCATTGATTGCTGATTTCTTATCCTGATCTGGTACTTCCTGGCTAAGCTTATGCACCAGTTCCTGAAATTGAACGGGTATAGAAGTTTGCGACTTAGCTGCCGTAAAACTTAAAAGTATTACACTGAATAGAATAATGGTTTTCTTCATATCAATCGGGTTAAAGATATTAAAATTATCTTTGAACCCTAAAAATGTTGATAAGTTGTTGATTATGGCGTTGTTACCGCAACAGGAATTACTTTTCCGTTAAAAAATTTATGTCCTGTTCTGGCAAAATCAGCGACATATTTACCCATTTCGAAAGCTAAAACCGGCGATTGGTAACCCGGGAATGCTTGCTCAAGCATCTCTGTTTGCGCAGAACCAAGAGCCAGGCAGTTTACCTTAATACCAGTTTCTGCCAGTTCAAATGCCAGGCATTCAGTTAAAGTATGTAAAGCAGATTTGCTCGAAGAATAGGCCGAAAGCCCCGGAAATTTAACACTTCCCTGGAACCCACCCATACTGCCAATGTTTACGATATGACTACTCTCACCCATCAAAGGAATTAGGTTTTGGATCATACTAAAATGCCCCACAACATTGCTTTCAAACATCTCATAAAGATCAGCATGAGTAGTTTCCAGAAATGGTTTATTAATTAATGCGCCAGCATTATTTATTAGAATATCAACCTTGCCAAGTCTTTCTTTTAAAAAGGGGATTAGGGCCGCATAGTCGTCATTTACAATATCAAACTCTACGGGCAGCAGTGTACAATCAGGATTAATGCCTTTTGCTATTTCCAAAAGTTTACGTAACTTATCAGAAGACCGGGCAATGCATACTACCTTGTTCTCACTACTTAATGTAAATTCTAAAGCGGCTTCAAAACCAATTCCGCTGCTTGCACCGGTTAATACTATATTCATTAATTATCTTCTTCAGTGATTAATTGACTAACGGGATTTTCGATTACATGTAATCCATCATTAATCAGTTTTTTATGTTCAGCTTCGTTCTCAGACTTAAGCTCTAAATAATTGCGGACCTCTTTTTCCAATTCGGGGAAAAGTTTTTTATGGTGTAAAATTTCAAGCATTTCAAGTGCTGAAAGCCAATCCTGGCGATGTTCTGTCTTTATTTTTTCAAACAAAACAGGTAATTGCTCAAAGCCTGCCTCGTTCTCTCTTATCAAACGCATGCTTTTATAGATGTCATGAAGCTTTTGTGTATTCTCGTCGTAACTTACTTTATGAGTGTGCTTATCGCTCACATGTGTAATTTCCTCATAAGAACCTTTATCTGCCGCACCATTAAATACAGAAACAATGGTCGCACCAACAGCCATGTCGTATACGCCCCAGTCTGGTTGGAAAAGTATATTTCCGTTACTTTCCTTAACTGTACAATCTTCAAACCTGATAAGGAAAGTTTTTTTATTTTTCTGATGGATGATCTTAACAATACCTTTTACAGAAATACCACTTTCAAACTCCAGGATGGCCAGATTAAAAGGCTTGATACCGCATTTCAATAATTGAAATGTGTCCATATCTTCCAGCGGCGTATCCATTCCCTTCAGTTTACCTACCGGCGATGAGAAACCATCTTTGTGATGAAATTTGCCATGATCTTCAAGTTGTTGACCTTCAAAAGCAAGGGCCGATGGTCCGGTGGTTTTTATAAACGTAAGCTCATCATTCTGATCGATACCCATATCTGTAAATACTCCAGTTACCTGTAAACCAGAACTGTAAACAGCAGTTGCCGGGTTTTTACATTCAATAGCTTTAACAATACTTTCTGAACCTCCGCGCCTGAATGCCATTGTATCTGCAAAATCTTCCAAAACATCAATCAGATTTTGGAAAGTTTCGGTTACAAATAATTGAGGCTGTGGCTTAGTAATGTCGTATGGGTAATTTATGGTGTCTTTATTATACCATAATTTTTTTACATCGGGCTTCATGCACGAGGAGCTTTCTCCAATTGATGATAGCAGGCCAGCTCCGTAAATCTTAGGGTTTTCTAAGGTGCCTATCAGGCCATACTCTACAGTCCACCAATGTAATCTGCTCAATAAAGCCATTTCTGAAGGCTCGCCCATATCCTCAGAGATTTGTTGTAAGCGCTGTTCAGCCCTTGCAATTTCCTGTTCCTGAACATCGGCAGCCTCTTTTAATATAGAGAGGTGTCGTATAGCTTCGTACAAGTCAAAATCTTTTGAAGAGAACATCGCCTTGGCACCAATAGAGCCGAAATAACTTAGGTAATTATTATAATCAGTATCCGCAATAATTGGTGCATGACCTGCCGACTCATGAATAATATCGGGAGCAGGAGTATATTCTATATGATTAATCTGACGGATATCGGCTGCAATAACAAGTACACGGTATGCCTGATATTCCATGAATGCCGAAGGTGGAATAAATCCATCCACAGTAACTGCACCCCAGCCTATTTTGCCAAGATTGTCGTTCATGTTTTGCAAATCAGGAATATGTTCAATACTAAGACCTGCCCGTTGTAAGCCCTTTATATATGGATAATAAGCAACATGTTTTAAATAGCTATAATTTTGACGCATCACATACCTCCATACTGCCTGATCGACTGGCGTATATCTTTCGTAATGTTGCTCTACAATAAATTGCTTTAGATGCGTTGGCAACTTAGCTACTTGTGGATTATTAAAGTCATTAAAATCGCTCATTTCTAAAATTGAATATGAAGCGTCTAAGTTAAGGCTATAACAGGCTTTAAACAAGTAAAATTAATTGGATTATAGACACAGCGAACTACTTTTTTACTTTAAACGAAAAGTGCTTTTGAGAAAAATAACTGAAAACAGTTAGAATAGTGGTAATAATAATCTTGGAAATAGTTGGGTAAAATCCGAAAGATAAAAACACCTTAAGCAGGGCATAGTTGAGCAGAATATTTGTAGCTACTACAGATCCATATCTAAACAACTGGATCCGTCCTTTTAAGTCTGATTTTGTAAAAATCAAATACTTATTTAATATAAAACCAATAAAGAAAGTAATTACAGATTCTATGGCCAAAGCTGCTGTTGGTGCAGTAATTAGGTTCGGAAAGAAAGGTATAGAGAGATGAACATCTTTTTGATGCAATACCCAGTTATAGCAAATATAATATACTACAATTCCAGTGGCTGCAGTGGTGCCGCCAGACACCATGTATCTGAATGTATGAATGGGTAGCCAGCGAGAGAATGGAGGATAAAAGAAATCTATTATTTTTAATAAGGCTTTCCTCATGCAATTAGTTTGCTGTTAGTTTATTTTCAATCATCCTGTTATTGTATTGCTGGATAAATGCTTTCAGGTATTTCTCCATTTTCTCTGCAATTAACGGTTCTTTTTCCAGAATGTTGTTTTTTGTTAAACGATCTGTTTTTAAATTATACAAAGCGTTATTTTCTTTCCCATCATTAATTAACAGATAATCGCCCTGGTAAAAGCTAAAAGTACCATCGTTATTATTCACAGCAAAGTTATCATTACCTTCTTTAAATGCATCAAAACCTAATGCAAAATAAGGCTTATCGTAATGTAAATAGTTTAATACGGTTGGCATGATGTCTATCTGTTGCACAACTTTATCAGCTTTTCCTTTTAAGTTTCCGCCCGGATAATACAACACAATTGGGATTGAGAAATATCCTGGTGTTGTTTGATATTCAGGGTAGTAAGAAACAGTTGCATGGTCTGCACAAAGGACAAACAAGGTGTTTTTATACCAAGGCATAGTTGACGCTGTTTTAAAAAAGTTGCGCAAAGCCATATCTGTATAGCCAAAAATTTCCTGTACCGGAAGAGGGCCTTTAGGAAACTTGCCTTTGTATTCATCCGGTAACCTAAACGGATGATGAGATGATAAAGAAAAGAAACTTGAAAAGAACGGCCGTTTAAAGGTATTCATGGTTTGCGCCATGTACTGCATAAAAGGATCATCCCAAATTCCCCAAGTACCATCGGTATCACCAGTGTTTTTATACTCGTTTTGTCCGAAGTAATGTTTTATACCTGCAAGGTGGGTGTACGATGAAAAACCCATTGAACCATTTGGGGCACCATGAAAAAATGCCGTCTCATATCCTTTATCACTTAATAGCTTAGCAATGCTGGTAGTTTTATTGCCAGAATAGATGGAAAGAATAAAGGGCTCTCTGATACTTGGAACACCCGTAATAACAGAAGGCAAAGCATCAATAGATTTGCGGCCGTTGGCATAGGTATGAGTGAAGGTGTAACTCTGGGAAATCAAAGAATCAAGAAAAGGAGTATAGCCTTTGTATTTTCCTCCGTCCAGATCAGTATTTAGGCTTCCCACGTGCTCTTTCCCTAAACTTTCAATAATTAGAAAAACTACATTGAGCGGCTTAAACTTACCGGTATCAGTAGGGATGTGGATCGGATTGTAAATAGAATTTAATGTCTGTTCATCATAAAAATGAACAGGTTTTAACTTAGAAGCTTTAAGTGTTCTGAATATGCAAAATGGTGTATTTAAAACCAGGTTCATCTGATCAGGTGTATCCACAAATTCACCGGCATTACTAAGTGTAATTGGCCTAGTTCCAAAACCCCAGCCGCCTCTAATTCCAGTAAGGCAGGCTAGCGCTATACCTAGCATAAGCGCGGTATGTAATAAATAAACAGGCCAGGTGAAACGAGGTGCTTTGTTAATTTTAACAAGCTCGTAAAGCTTAATAAATAACCACACAAACACCGCAAAAAGGATCAGAAGGTACCAATAGTCGACAAGAAAGTCACCTAATAGTTTAAGCTTGTTTTGCTCGTTTTTAAACTGACTGTAAACTGTTGCTGTGGTACGCTTTAAGGTATACTTATAATAGGCAAAATCGGCAAAGTTTGCCATTATACCTATGCTGTTGGTGATAATGAAAAGCCATTTGCAGAACTTTTGATATCCTTCCTTGTACCTGAAAGTGAAGGGAATAACATGTAATAATATAAATATAAGGTTAATGTACAGCAGGGCGGAAACATCAAATTTCACACCTCCATATAGGATAACAAGATACTTAGAGAAAGTAATGCCTTGAAATAAGCTATGGTTGAAGGCATAAAAGCCCAATCTGCAAAGCGTATATAAAACCAATACAATAAAAAACCGGTATGCCAGTGCCAGGTAAAGATTTACCTCTTTTGTGTTCTTAATTTTCAACTGCCTTTAATTAGAGGCAGTAAAACTAAGTATTTTGAAAACGATTTGTTAACAATAAATTTACGATATGTTCTTTTTGAAATATTGATGACGAGGAACTACCTGGGTAATGCCACAAAATCAATTACTGCACAATAGCCGTATTTTTTGTGAGGTTGAATACTTACCCCAATATAGTTTAACCCATAGGAATCATTTAAGATCATTTTTCTATGTCCAAGATCTGGAACACCTTTATCAAGCAATAACATACAAATATTGTCCAGACCCGAAGAAAAACCAAATGCAAGGTTTTCACCATTGGATCTTTTAGGGTAAATCTCTGATATTCTATCTTTAACCGACCTTCCGTCACTGGAATTGTGCCCGCTAAAATTGTTGCGGTTCATATCCCTTGCATGTTGTTTTGCTACTATGCTTAAAGCCTCGTCTGGCCAAAGCATTGGAAGATCCTTTACCGCTCTAATCTGCTGTGCCAGACTCCGGTAGTACTTATTACTTGTGGTTATTTTAAGCTCATCATAGTTGCTATACTTCATGGCTTTTTTGTTGTGTGCCTCCACAAAATCCTGAAAATAAGTATTAAAGAATTTTTCGCCATCCATACGCGCCAGATTCATATAGATAACCAGATCCTTTTCTTCCCCGGTAAGGTAACTGGAGTTGCCCGCGGTGTTGGCCATTTTTAGCTCCTCTTTAGACCATGTGTAGTCGTCGGATGTGTTTTTGACTTGCGTACTTGTAAAAATAGAAAATAGAAAAAGGATAGATATCGAAAACAGTTTCATGTTTTGACCAATAGCAAAAGCCAGGCCATACTTGGGGTTACAATACGTAATGCTATTATGTTTATCCCACCATTTGATGTGGGTTTATGAGTTCAGTAAATATATTTAGGACTATTTAAATAATAAAACAACTTCTGTTTATGCCGTAAGTGCAATGTGTTAAAGTTACAGCACATCCGTTTTAGCTTAAGAATCAGGGCAAATCCAGAGCGATGTGAAATTTTAAATAGTTTCCATAAGTTAATAAAAAGTTAATGTATCGTTAGTCTTTAAGCTTTTTTAGAGTTTTACTTTTGTTGAAATTTTTAATACATTGTGATGACCAAACGATTTTAAAACCAACATCTTTTGAAGGGCCTGACTGATTTAGCTTTATTGGATTTACTAAAAGATGATAGCGATGATGCATTTAATGAAATTTATGCACGCTATTGGGACTTGGTGTACGCTGTTGCCTGTAAAAAACTAAATGACCGTGAAGAGGCAAAGGATGTTGTACATGATCTGTTTATGCTCATCTGGGTTAAACGTCATTCGATCAATATCACCACTACATTTGTCGGATACATTTACGTGATCCTCAAAAATAAGCTTACCGATCTTAATCGCAGGCAAACACTTCGTATTAAGCACGATGATGAAGCAATAAAGACCCATCCTTTCGCAGATAATGATGTGTTTGACCAACTTGTATCTAAGGACATGGCACAGCAATTGCAATTAGAAATTCAAGATATGCCTTCCGGAATGCGAAAGGTATTTTTAATGAGTAGGGAAGAACAGCTTTCGGTTAATGAAATAGCCGGCAAATTATCCATTTCTTCTCAAACCGTAAAAAATCAAATTACGAGTGCTCTTAAAAGACTTAGGTCTAAATATCAGGCTAATTAAAATATTTTATTTCTACATAGTACCTCTTTAATTCTTGTTCGTTATGTATTTAGAATGGACGCTAAGAATAAAAAAGAAATCTATAAAGAATTTGGCATTTCCGATCCTTCAGAATTTTTTGAGGATCAGGATGACAAAGAGCAGTTACGCAAGGAGATGCTTGCGCGCATTACTGCAAGCAGGTATGCTCATGACAAACAATCCGCAAACAAGCAAAAACGTATAAGTAAGAAATTGATGCTGGCAATGGCTGCGGCCATTAGTTTTGTTCTGCTCTCGGCTGGTATCGTGTTTTATTACAATTCTTATTTTAAAGCCAACGACTTTGTAATAGTTAAAGTGCCTATGGGCAAAACCCAATTGGTTACACTACCCGATGGTTCCACTGTTTGGCTTAACGCCGCTAGTACCTTAAAATATCCCAAAAAGTTTGGAGCGAAAAGGATAGTTTATCTGGAAGACGGGGAGGGGTTCTTTAATGTGGTTCACAATGAAAAAGTACCTTTTATTGTTGAGTCCTCATCGTTAAAAACATTTGTTCTGGGAACATCATTTGTTGTTAAATCTTATAAAAGCCTCTCTACAGCCTCAGTATCTGTTGTAACCGGAAAGGTAGCGGTTAGTAATCATGACAAACAGATCAGTGTACTTACCCCCAATCAAGAGGTGGTGTATAATAAAGTTACCCACAAGCCGAAAACACTTACAACTAAGGCTGTTGAAAAAACAGAATGGAATAATGGCAAAGTTAATTTAAACGGAGTGTATTTTGAAGAGGCTGTTCTCGCTGTTGAAAATGCATACGGAGTTAAAATAGATTATGACAAGGAATTATTTAAGAATTGCCAGAATACCTTCAACATTAACGCGAAACAAAGTCTTAAAGAAACTTTAGATCTAATCGCCCTGATTCAGGGAATTACTTATCAAATTAAAGAAAAGGAGGTACTGATAACAGGAAACGGGTGTAATTAGACCAGAAAAAATAATGATCAGTACCTGTTGGAGCAGATACTGATCTAAATGTACAGCATGCGGGTAATTCGTCGAAAAATCTTCCGTATGGCTGTTTTGTGTTTCATTTAAACTATAAAACGATTAAAAATATGAAAAAAAACATTACTACACTAATTCTTAAGATAATGAAGGTAGGATTAATAGTGTTTGCTACTTTACTTACTTCTGCCGGAACCCTTTTAGCAGAAACTGTTTTTAGCCAGAATCTTAAAGATGTTAGGGTAACTCTCAACCTTAATGGCGAATCATTAGAAAGAGCAATTGAAAAGATCAGTAAAACAAGTAAGCTTGACTTTTCTTATAACAACAATGAATTACGAAAGGTAAAAGGAATTGTGATAAACGTATCTAACGAGCCGATAACCGAAGTGCTTGTACGTTTATTAGATCAGACGCCATTTTCCTATAGGGAGATAGATCAAAATATTGTGATCTTCAGGAAGAGGAATGAATTGTCTGGAGAGAAGCAATTGATAAAGGGAAAAGTAACCGACGAAACTGGTATACCATTGCCAGGAGTAACGGTACAGATTAAAGGGACCACTTCTTCTGTAACTACTGATGTAAATGGAGTTTATGAACTTAATGTAGCGTCCTCTGCTGATATTTTAGTGTTTTCTTATATGGGTTTAACCACTCAGGAAGTTGTTGTAGGTACACAACAACAGATCAATGTCGTTTTAAAAGACGATCAGAAGATTCTGAATGAAGTTGTTGTGGTTGGATATGGCACACAGAAAAAAATAAATTTGAGCGGTGCAGTTGATGGAATAACCAGTAAAGAAATCGAAAACAGGCCTTTTTCAAGCGTAGGGGCTAGTTTACAGGGACTAATTCCAAACCTTAATATAACTATTTCAAGTGGACAGGTTAATAAAGCACCAGCTTTTAACCTCAGAGGTTATACATCACTAAATGGCGGATCACCTTATATTCTGGTTGATAATGTGCCATTTACTGCCGATGAATTAATGGCTTTAAATCCTAATGACATAGAGAGTGTGTCGACTTTAAAGGATGCAGCATCAGCTGCAATTTACGGTGCCAGAGGAGCTTTTGGCGTAATTTTGATTACAACAAAAACTGCTAAGAGTAACGATCTTAAGGTATCTGCAAATACTTATTACGCAATACGTACCTTGGGTAAGGTTCCTGATATTGTAACTGATCCCCTTAAGACCATGGAGTTTAAGCACGATGCTGCTTATCCGCTATACAACCTGTTTCCAGAAAATGTAAGAGAGTATGCCAGACAACGTTCAGAAAATCCTTCTCTTCCGTCTGTAATTATATCGCCAACAGATCCTAATGCATGGGCATATTATGGATCTACAAACTGGATGAATGAGGTGTATCATAACACTGCCCCAACTTATAGCGCTAATTTCAGCATATCTAAAAGAGACGAAAAACTAAGCTATTATACTTCAGGTGAATATTTCACAAATAAAGGAATGTTGCGCTACGGAAATGATAACTATGATCGGTATAATTTAAGAGCAAAAGCAGATTATAAGCTAAGGAATTGGTTAACTCTTGGTAATAATACCTCTTTTATGTCTAGCACTTATGATGAATCTGTTTATGGCGGGGAAGGCTTCTTTCATAATGTTAACAGGCAGAGTTCTCTTGATGTTCCAAAGAACCCTGATGGAAGCTGGACCTCGACCGGTGCCGCTCTATTGGGAAGATTACAAAGTGGCGGACGTAGTGTAACCAGAAGCAATAATTTTCAAACAACATTTAATGCCAAAGCTGAACTGGTAAAGGATGTATGGGATTTAAAGGCTGATGCTACCTTTAGAAGAATAGATACTGCAGGCAGATCGTTTGATGTACCCGTACCATATAAAACAGGACCTAATTCGGCCATAAGTTATAGTGGTTCGAACCCAACCTGGGCTCAAAATGATACTAGGCTTGTGAGACATAATATTTATAACATTTATACAGATTTTCATAAAACCTTTGGTTTAAAACACTATTTGCAAGTATTGGCAGGCTTTAATCAGGAATATAGATATCGTACCACTAATTCTGTTACACGCAAGGGATTGATCAGCAATACACTACCGTCTATTTCTTTAGCAACCGGTGATATGACCGGTAGTGAACGAATTGAAGATTGGGCAGTAAGGGGATGGTTTTATCGCTTGAATTATATTTTTGATAATAAATACATTCTGGAATTAAATGGCCGTTATGATGGCACTTCACGTTTCCCAAGCGACGATCGTTGGGGATTTTTCCCTTCAGCTTCAGCTGCATGGGTAGTAACGGGTGAAAATTTCTTTAAGCCTGTAGCAGAAAGCATCGGACTTGATTTATTAAAACTACGTGCGTCTTATGGTTCATTGGGTAATCAGGATGTGGATTCATATTTATACATTCCTTCTATGGCATCTGGGCAGATTGATCAGATTCTTGATGGCAAAAGACCCATTCAAGTTCTCCCTCCAGGAGCAGTTGCCCCAAGTTTAACCTGGGAAAAGGTATCAACAATTAACTTTGGTGGTGATGTAAGCTTTCTCAAAAATCGTTTTGATTTGAGTTTTGATGCTTATACCCGGTACACAGAGGGTATGCTTACAAAGGGTAAAACCTTACCTGGCCCTTTTGGTGTTAATGAACCAAAAGTAAATGCTGCAGATTTGAAAACAAAAGGCTGGGAAATAAGATTGGGCTGGAAAGATGGATTTATGCTCGCTGAAAGCCAATTTTACTATAACATAGGATTTAATATGGGCGATAGTCGTTCGTATATTACCAGATTTGATAATCCAAATGGTTTGTTATCTGATCATTATGTTGGTAAAGAAATCGGAGAGATATGGGGCTTGGAAACAGAAGGCTTTTTCCAGAACAAAGAAGAACTTGCTAACCATGCTGACCAAACTGCTGTTGGGGCTGATGATACAGGGTATAAATTTGATGTGGGTGACTTAAAATTCAAGGACCTAAATGGTGATGGCAAAATAGATAAAGGTAAAAATACACTTGCCGATCATGGAGATCAGAAGATCATTGGTAATAATAGGGCAAGGTACCAATATGGAATAGACTTGAACGCAGGCTGGAAGGGGTTTGATGTAAGGGTATTCTTCCAAGGTGTTGGTAAAAGAGATTGGTATCCTGGTCCAAGCAACCATTATTTCTGGGGCGTTTATGCACAACCATGGGCCAATGTTCAGGTTCATAATCTTGACCACTGGACTCCCGAAACACCAGATGCTTACTTCCCGAGGGTTAAAGCCTATATTGCAGAAGATGCTACTGAACTTGGAAATCCACAGACTAAATATTTGCAGGATGCTTCTTATTTACGGTTAAAAAACCTAACACTTGGTTATACACTGCCAAAAACTTTAACGAATCGGATAAAACTGGATAAACTGCGCCTTTACTTCAGTGCAGAAAACATATTTGATGTATCTCATATTAAAGCAAATCTGGATCCTGAAGGGCTCGATGGTAAGGTCTATCCATTCCAAAAAACCTTTTCTTTTGGTTTAAACCTTAATTTTTAACTCAAGCAGAAAGTATTATGAAACTAAGAATAAATTATATCCTTATAATAGGATTTATAGCTATAGCAATAACAGCCTGCAAGAAGGATTTTTTGCAACGTAATCCTCAAACACAAATTACTGACGCCGTCTTTTTTCAGTCACCATCAGACCTCGAAACATATAGCAATGGCTTTTACAAGCAGTTGAGCCCTTCGTACGATGATATTAACTCTGATAATATTGCTAACTATAATGCAAATGGTGAGGTTGATAATCTGGTAAGAGGCGGCATATCATCTTCAAACGTTGGTGGCTGGGATAAAAAGGACTGGGCAGATTTGCGTCAAATTAACTATATGCTTGATCATATTAATCAGGTAAAAGGTGATCAAACACTAATTAATCATTATGTAGGTATTGCCCGTTTTTTCCGTGGCCTTTATTATTTTAAAAAGATCAAAACCTATAGCAATGTACCATGGTTTTCAAAGGTTGTAAATTCCGAAGATCCTAATCTTTATAAAGGTCAGGATCCACGAGCAATGGTTGCCGATTCGGTTTTGAACGATCTTACTTATGCCGCAAATAATATTAAAGCAGATGGAAGCAATACACGCGTCACCAAATGGGCGGCACTTACTTTATTGGCACGCTTTGCGCTTCACGAGGGTACTTTTAGGAAATACCATGATGAGATAGCATTAACAAACGACTATCAGCGTTTTCTTGACGTTGCTATAACCGCTACGGCCCAAATTATAAAAGACGGTGGCTTTGTTATCTACAATACAGGAAAGGCTGGTGAAGACTATCGTGCCTTATTTTCAAGTGCAAATTTAGCCGCGAATAAAGAGATGATTATGTGGGCTGATTATGGAAAAGAACTTGGAGTTGGTAACAATAGCCATACAGTATTAGACTATATCTGGTCTCTTAGTAAAAATCTGGCTGATACTTATCTTAAAACAGATGGTTCTCCATTTACCTCAACACCCGGCTACAATACCAAGTTATATACAGAAGTGTTTGCCGGTCGCGACCCTCGTATGGCAGAAACTATTATTAATCCGGCATTTAGAGGGCCGAATAATGCTACGGCGCCATATAGAATAAAGCCAACCCTTGGAGGTTATAATCAAATTAAATTTTATCCCCGTTCTGCTGATTTAATGCAAGGCTGGGTAATGAACTACACAGACTTGCCAATATTTAGATATGCTGAGGTTCTTTTGATAAATGCAGAGGCAAAGGCTGAATCCGGAACGATTACTCAAGCCGACCTGGATCAGACAATTAATAAGTTAAGGAATAGGGTGCAAATGCCTGCATTAAGCATGGGGGTAGCACTAGATCCGGTACTTTCAGCTACTTACCCTAATGCCATGGGAGCAAATACAGCGGTATTGCTTGAAATTCGCAGGGAAAGAAGGGTGGAGATGGCTTGCGAAGGTTTAAGGTATGATGATATAGTTCGTTGGAAAGTAGGTAAAGTTTTACAAAACAGTCAGCAAGGGATGTATGTTCCGGCAATGGGTGGATTGGATGTTACAGGAGATGGTATACCTGATATTGCAATTCTAACCTCTCCTAATGATGAATCTGCGATCGCAAATCTCCCAGAGGATGTGAAAAAGAACCTATCTAAATACTACTTAAAAGATAAAGACGGTAAGGACCAGAATTTTTACCTTACTAATGGCACTTCTGGTTTTGTAGCATTTACGCGCGATAGAGATCAGCCGAGAACATTTCTTGAACCAAAGTATTATTACAGGCCAATACCAATAAGTGAAACTGTAGTTAACCCGGCCTTAAAACAAGTGTTTGGCTGGTAATAATATTAAAATGACAGCACTCTCCGGCAGCAGGTTTAATCGCCTGCTGCTTTTTAAATTTACACACAAACAAACCATGAGAATACTAGCGATTTTATTTTTTTACTTATCTTTTGTTGGTATAGCAAATGCCCAATTTAAGGGAAAGGTTTTTCTAGATAAAAATAAGAACAAACTTGCTGATACATCTGAGCCGGGTATAGCCAATGTAGCCGTATCTGATGGGCAAAATGTATTAAGCACAGATAAAGAGGGTAGCTTTAACCTGCCTGGTCATTCAAAAACGAGGTTTATATTCATTACTATTCCTGCTGGTTATAAACTAACTGATAAACATTATATCAAAGTAGGTGAGACGACAGATAAGGTATATAATTTTGGTTTAGTTGAAGATCCTACAAGTGCCGGAACATCTGTTAAAATGCTTCAGATTACGGATACCGAGACTGATAAGTACAACGATTGGATTGTGAATGTAAAGAACTATGCAAAAAAACAGGGCATCAGCTTTATTGTTCATACCGGCGATATCTGTTACGAAAAGGGATTAAACTTCCATGCCAACCAGATTACATCTGAAACATTGGGTAAGCAAATTTTTTACTGTATTGGTAATCATGACCTCGTTAAAGGGGCTTATGGCGAGGAACTGTTTGAAAATTTGTTTGGCCCGGTATATTACTCTTTTGATGCCGGACCAGCACATTTTATTGTAACTCCAATGAGGTCTGGCGATTTTCAGCCATCGTATACAGTGGATGAGGTAATCAGCTGGATGAAAAATGACCTTGCTGCTGTAGATAAAAACAAACCCGTAATTATCTTTAATCATGATCTCCTTACTTACAACGATCAATTCATTTTAAAAGGTAAAAACGATTCTATCAATTTAAATGATAATAATTTAAAAGCATGGGTTTATGGCCATTGGCACAATAATTTTGTAAGGAAAAGCGAAAAGACAGGGATTCATTACATTTCATCTGCACCACCTGATAAAGGGGGAATAGATAACTCTGCAGGACAATTCCTGTCTATAGAAATTGATAAAAATGGTGTAAAAAAAGTAAAACCACATTATACTTATTTGCATAAGCACCTGGTGGTAACTACTCCATCCGGGTCGGATATGGTAAAGGTGAAAAACGGAGCACTAATCGTAAATGCGAATGTTTACGATAGTGAAACTACTGTAATGAATGTTAAGAGCATAATCTATGATGGTAAAGGAAATAAGCTGGCCGAAACAGCTTTGACCGCAAATACTGATTGGAATTGGGAAGGGAAAATACCC
The DNA here is from genome assembly GCF_056395985.1 of Pedobacter sp. 05T44. Classification (NCBI taxonomy): domain Bacteria; kingdom Pseudomonadati; phylum Bacteroidota; class Sphingobacteriia; order Sphingobacteriales; family Sphingobacteriaceae; genus Pedobacter; species Pedobacter sp. 05T44. The sequence goes on along the minus strand of NZ_JBFTKO010000001.1, from coordinate 680,406 downwards.
GTGACTAAGTTGGCAAAAGGGAAACCTTTAACAATACAAACCGAAGTTGTTTTTGCAGATGGCGAGCAGCACATACAGAAACAGTCTTTTAAAATTGATACAGAAACATCATTAAAATGGATAAGTAACATAAAAGGAAATATATGGAAAACTGCACCCCTGTTTGCCGAAGGGCGACTATTTGCGGCTACAATAGATGATGGTAACAATATCAATTGCGGAATTACAGCACTTGATCCGCAGAGTGGAAAAGTTTTATGGCATTATAAAACCCGTAACTCCATCAAACATGAAATAGCTTATGACCGCGGATTGGTACTATGTACAGATATGGAAGGCTTTACTTATGCGCTAGAAGCATCATCTGGTGAATTGGTTTGGAAGAAAGACCTGGGCATGAAGAGCTTGCCTGGCTACATCTCTGCAGGGGTAGCAGAGAACGGTATTTATTATACAGGGGCTGAAGGTTATTTCCAGGCACTTGAGGTTAAATCAGGTAAAACTATTTGGGTAAATAAAGAGTGGGGAGGAGGAGAAGGTACACCTGAAAAGATGACAATTGCGGGCGATGTCATAATTACCGGCAGTAATTGGCAAAGTCTATTCGGTCATGATAAAAGAACTGGTAAATTACTATGGAAAAGAAGTGACGAAGGTTTGCGTTTTAGAAGCAGTACCGGGAAGTATGTAAATGGTAAATTATACATCACTGGTCTGAACGCCATTTTTGTGTTAGATCCTCAAACCGGAAAGACACTTCAAAAAATTGATGCCAATTATGAATTTAAGGTAATGGCAGCACCTTTGGTTACAGATAAGCATATTATTATGCCAACCGCTAAACATGGAGTTGTTGCTTATGATGTTAATACTTTACAAGAAACGTGGAATACTACTACTGGCAATGCGCTTGTTTATTCTGCTCCGTATGCAGGTCCCGAGTCGGCTACTGTAGAATGTTCAGTTATTAAGTATAAAAATAAGCTTCTTCTTGGAGCCTCTGATGGATATATCTATGTCTTGGATGAAAATTCTGGAAATGTACTGAGGAAAATTAATCTGGGCGCTCCAATATTTGCTGATTTATCAGTTGTTGAAAACACCCTTTATGTAGCAGATTTTGCAGGGAATGTATTTGCCCTCACAAATTTCTAGAAATAACGATTGCTAAATTCCGGAACAGCCTTGTTGCAAATAGCGACAGGGCTGTTTTACTTTAGATGAGCGTGGACATTTTTCAAAATGAAACATTTTATAATAAAATGATATACATTATTAAAAATAATAACTCTGAACACTTTTTTTAACTTCAAATTTTTATTAATTTGCTTTAACAGAAACACTTACACAAATCATCCCTATGAAATGTCGTTCTCACCTCCTGGTCGTCTTTTTATTTTGCAGCCCCCTTTTAAGTAAAGCACAAGGAATAAGCGTTCCCGTTTCTGAAAAAGCCAAGATCAATTTTTCAGGAATGCTGCAAACTCAATTTAATTATTCGCTTGATGACGATATTGATATTGCTGGTATGCATCATGCCGGCGATGAGCATTTTTCCAGAAATTCTTTTTCTGTAAAACGGGCACGTTTACAATTGAATGCTACTATAAACGATCGAATTAACGCTGTTATACTGGTCAACTTTGGTGATTTTACAGGCAACCCTCAAAACAAAGTGCTCGAAAACGCATACATTAAGTACAGTATTAATGATTATGTGAATTTCCAATTCGGTCAGTTCAGGCCTCAATTTGGTCAGGAAGATAATTATCCTGTTGATTTTGTACGTTCCATTGATTATTCAAATCAATATTATCTTTTTGGTTCAAACAGTTGGCAGAGCTTTCAAATAGGTGCCACTTATTTTGGAGAGATTAAAAATACTGATGTTCCTGTAAAATATTATATAGGTATTTTTAATGGCAACAACCGAAATCAGGTAAGTGATAACGACGACGGTAAAATAATTCCTGCCCGAATTGTAGTTGGTTTAGGTAAAACTACGCAGTTGGGTGCCAGTGGTGGAGTTGGCAAAAACATGGGCCAAAAAATATGGGCTTATGGTGCCGATGTTGATTATAAAAAGCAGCTGAATGAGCGGTGGGGTATAGAACTTGTTTCAGAATATAAACAAGGGATAAACAGTGTTGCATTCTTTGGCCAGGAAAATCTGGTAATCCCGGTAAGTGAGTATGCAATGCGCGGCATCTATGTATTGCCAAATGTGGCTTACAGTATTAAAAATGCTAGACTCAAAAGTTTGGAATTTGCAGTGCGATATGAATACCTCGATTCAGATTTTAAGCAAGTGGGAAATTCCCGACAAAGTTATATTCCAATGATCAGTGCGGCCTTTGCTGAAGCATACGCCATTAGAGTTCAATTGGGATTGCTAATGGACAGATACGAAAGAAATATCCCCAATACAACGCAGTACAATACAAATAGGATTATTTGCCAGGTTCAGGCAAGATTTTAATTATCTAATTCACTCTAATCCGTTAAATTATGAAAGAGATCAACTACAAAATGATGCTGGCTACATTGGCTTTTGGGTTGTTAATCTGGTTTTTACCAGTACCAGAAGGTGTAAAGCCCGAAGCATGGCATTTGCTGGCTATTTTTTTAGCAACTATTTTAGGTATTATCTTAAAAGCAGCTTCCATGGGTACCATGTCTATGATTGCTATCGCAATAGTTGCTTTAACAGGGGTGTTGGCACCAGGAAACCCGGGTAAGTCGATCTCAATGGCCTTAAGTAGTTTTGGAGATAAGGTTATCTGGCTAATTGGCATTTCATTTTTCATCGCAAGGGGCTTTATAAAAACGGGTCTTGGAAGCAGAATTGCCTACCTTTTTATCAGAGTGTTTGGCCGAAGCTCTCTAGGTTTGGGTTATGGATTGGGCCTTGCAGATCTTGTACTGGCACCCGCTATTCCAAGTAATACTGCAAGAGGGGGTGGTATTATTTATCCGATCATGAAGTCTATGGCCCTTAATTTCGATTCAGTTCCAGAAAAACCGGAAACGCACCGTAAGCTAGGAGGCTATTTAACATTAAGTTGTTATAACATCAACCTCATCACGTCCTCAATGTTTCTAACAGGTACAGCGAGTAATCCCATGTGTCAGAAATTTGCTGCAGATCTTGGTATAAATATCACATGGATGTCTTGGATGTGGGCCGCAATAATTCCAGGAATTATCTCTTTGATTCTGGTGCCATATATCTTATACAAAATCTATCCTCCGGAAATAAAATCGACGGGAGGAGCACCTAAAATGGCCTCCGAAAAATTGAAAGAGATGGGAGCTGTAACACGCAACGAATGGTTGATGTTAACTGCATTTGTTGTCTTGCTTTTTTTATGGATAACAGGAGATATTTTTAAAATCGACGCCACAACTACTGCCTTTATTGGTCTGGTATTCCTGTTGTTATCGCAGGTTTTAACCTGGGAAGATGTGAAAAGTGAAAAGGGCGCATGGGATACAATTGTATGGTTCTCGGCCTTGGTAATGATGGGTAGTTCTTTGAATACGCTGGGATTAATCCCATGGTTCAGTGAATTGGTAAGGGCAAAAATAGGAGGGCTGAGCTGGACCATGGCTTTTCCTATTATTATTCTGGTTTACTTTTACAGTCATTATTTGTTTGCAAGTGCAACAGCGCACGTTGCGTCTATGTATGCAGCTTTGCTTGGCGTGGGTATCACCATTGGCATTCCGCCCATGCTGCTTGCATTATCGCTGGGCTTTTGTGGTGGTATTTTTGGAACATTAACCCATTACGGGCATGGTCCGGCACCGGTATTTTTTGGAAGTACATTCGTTGATGTCAAGGACTGGTGGTCAAAGGGATTTGTTTTGAGTATCGTTTTTCTTTTGATCTGGATGGGAATAGGCGGGCTGTGGTGGAAGATGATCGGCTTGTATTAATTTAAAGCTTATGGATAATAAAAACAGAGCATCTACACTGATGCGAAAAACGCTAATGGCAGTTACGGGGTTGTTTCTGTGTTTTTTTCTTGTCATTCATTTGCTTGGAAATCTGCAGTTATTATTACCTGCCGAACAAGCAAAAGCCAGCTTTAACAGTTATTCTCAGCTGCTATCCGGCAATATTTTTATAAAGATCATTTCTTATGTTCTCTATGCATCTATTGTAATTCATTGCCTGGATGCATTGATAATTACGCTTAAAAATAAAAAAACAGCAGGCAGGTATGCCGTGGATAACAGGGGCAAAGCCAGCAAATGGTATTCAAGAAATATGGGGATACTTGGCACACTAATTCTGATATTTTTGGTATTTCATTTCAGGGATTTTTGGTATCAGTACAAGTTCGGAAGCTTACCGAAAGATGAAAGTGGGCATAAAGACCTATACGCAATAGTGGTGGCTGCCTATCACGACTGGTGGTATGTACTTTTCTATGTGCTGTCTATGTTCGCGCTGGGTTATCATCTGCTGCATGGCTTTTATAGTGCAGCCAGATCACTGGGTTTGTATCATCCTAAATATGTTTCGTGGGTAAGGACTTTTGGTACAGGCTATAGCTATATCATCACTATCGGTTTCGCTATTATTCCAATTTATATTTACTTAACTCAACATGTTTTATGGAACTGAACGCTAAAATACCACCGGGACCATTAAAAGATAAATGGAGTTTCTATAAAGACCATGCTAAGCTGGTTAATCCCGCCAACCGAAAAAAAATKGACGTTATTGTTATTGGTACCGGACTGGCAGGTAGTGCTGCTGCGGCATCATTGGCCGAGATGGGATACAATGTTAAATCTTTCTGTTTTCAGGATTCAGCAAGGMGTGCACACTCAGTAGCTGCACAAGGTGGAGTAAATGCGGCCAAGAATTACAAGAATGATGGAGATAGTGTTTATCGTATGTTCTATGATACCATTAAAGGCGGCGATTTCCGGTCACGCGAAGCAAACGTTTATAGGCTTGCAGAATGTTCGGCTCAGTTAATAGATCAGGCAGTTGCCCAAGGTGTGCCTTTTGGCAGAGAATATGGCGGGTATCTGAATAATCGATCTTTTGGAGGTGTACAGGTTAGCCGGACTTTTTATGCAAGGGGACAAACCGGACAACAGTTGCTTTTAGGATCTTATCAGGCTTTAATGCGTCAGGTTGCTGCCAAAACTGTTAAGCTTTACACAAGGCATGAAATGTTGGATGTAGTAGTTATCGATGGAAAAGCAAGAGGCGTTATTGTAAGAAATCTTGATACAGGAGAGATAGAAAGGCATAGTGCTCATACCGTAATTTTGGCCACCGGGGGCTTTGGTAAAATCTATTATTTATCAACCCTTGCAATGGGATGCAATGCATCTGCCATATGGCGTGCACACAAGAAGGGTGCATTAATGGCATGTCCAAGCTGGACCCAGGTACACCCAACATCCTTACCACAATCGGGCGATTACCAATCTAAGCTCACACTTATGTCTGAGTCGCTGCGGAATGATGGGCGAATTTGGGTGCCTTTAAAACCTTCTGAAAACCGGAAACCTAATGATATTCCTGAATCAGAACGTGATTACTACCTGGAAAGACGTTACCCTGCCTTCGGTAATCTTGCCCCACGCGATATTTCCTCGAGAGCGGCAAAGGAACGCATAGACGCAGGATTTGGAGTAGGGCCGCAAAGGAATGCCGTTTATCTGGATTTTTCCAAGGCGATTAAGGAGCAGGGAAAAGGGCGTATTAAAGAGAAGTATGGCAACCTGTTTGACATGTACCGCAAAATTACGGCTACCGACGCCTATGTAGAGCCTATGATGATATCTCCTGCGGCTCACTTCTCAATGGGCGGACTATGGGTTGATTATGAACTGATGACGACCATACCAGGATTGTTTGCCCTTGGTGAAGCTAACTTTGCTGATCATGGAGCCAACAGGTTAGGTGCAAATTCTTTATTACAGGCATGTGTAGACGGTTATTTTATTGCACCATATACGGTTTCAAATTATCTGGCCGGAGAAATTAAATCAGAAAGGGTGCCGATAGATCATCAGGCATTTATCGATGCCGAAGTTCAGGTAAGAGCGCAACTAAGTAAACTGCTGGAAATAAATGGCACTAAAACGGCCGATTATTTCCATAAGACTTTAGGCAAGTTATTATACGATTATTGTGGTTTATCAAGAAGCAAAGAAGGATTAATCCACGCCATAAACGAAATAAAAAAGCTAAGGGCTGATTTTTATAAAGACCTTAAAGTTCCTGGCGATGAAGATGAGATGAACGGAGAATTGGAAAAGGCAGGTCGTATTGGTGATTATCTCGAAGTGGCAGAGTTGATGTGCCTGGATGCTTTAACTCGAGACGAATCATGTGGTGCCCATTTTAGAGAAGAATATCAAACTCCGGAAGGAGAGGCTTTAAGGAATGATGAAAAGTTCTGTTTCGTATCTGCCTGGAAATGGCGGGGAGAAGGACAGGAAGAATTGCTGATCCCTGAACCATTACACTTTGAAAATGTTGAACTGGCAGTAAGAAGCTATAAATAAATAGGCTGATGAAGTTATATCTAAAAATTTGGAGACAAAGTGATGCTGCCAGCGAGGGTAAGCTGGTAGATTACGAACTGGATAATGTGATCCCTCATATGTCTTTTCTGGAGATGATGGATACCTTAAATGAGCAGCTGGTTTTAAAAGGCGACCGCCCTGTTGAATTTGACCATGATTGCAGGGAAGGAATATGCGGGCAGTGTGGAATGATGATTAACGGACAAGCACATGGCCCCATAGCAAATCTTACTACCTGCCAGCTTCATATGCGTGAGTTTAAAGATGGCGACACCATTTATGTTGAACCATTCAGAGCTTTGGCATTTCCTATAAAAAGGGATCTAAGGGTTGATAGGTCAGCATTTGACAGGATTATTATGGCTGGTGGGTTTGTTTCTGTAAATACTGGTCAGGCACCTGAAGCAAATGGAATACCCATTACACATGAACAGGCCGAATCTGCTTTTGACTCTGCTGCTTGCATAGGATGCGGCGCTTGTGTTGCTACTTGTAAAAACTCAAGTGCGGCCTTATTTACATCAGCCAAAATCTCCCACCTGGCAAAATTGCCTCAAGGAAAAATGGAGTCGCGGAAAAGGGTGCTTTCTATGGTAAAACAAATGGATGAAGAGAATTTCGGACACTGCAGTAATACAGAGGCCTGCGAGGTAGAATGCCCCCAACAGATTTCAGTTCTTAATATTGCAAGAATGAACTGGGAATATTCATTGAGTAGCGTTTTGAAAAAATAAGAAGAGGGGGCAGTTTACTGCCCCCTCTTCTTTGTACTTTCGTCATCCTGAGAGCTCGGTCGTCATGCTGAATTTATTTCAGCATCCCTCAAGGGAAAGTTTGCCTGGAAAAAGCGAGATACCGCTCTTCAGCGGTATGACGAATGCTTTAGCAAATATTACCTTAACAAGTTTTTCCAGCTTGTTTTGCTTTCAATTAATGTTTGAAGATCTTTAATGTCAATACGTTGTTGCTCCATTGTATCACGATGACGAATGGTTACCGTATCATCTTCCAGTGTCTGATGGTCAATTGTTAAGCAGAAAGGAGTACCAATAGCATCTTGTCTGCGGTAACGCTTACCAATGGCATCTTTTTCTTCATATACACAGTTGAAATCCAGCTTTAAGCTGTTCATAATTTCTCTTGCTTTTTCCGGTAAACCATCTTTTTTAGTAAGTGGGAATATCGCTACTTTAACAGGAGCAAGGCAAGGGTGTAAACGCAATAACGTCCTGCTATCTTGTTTTTCTCCATCACTAAGGTCCTGCTCTTCAAAAGCATTGATCATGGTTAAAAGGAACATACGATCTAAACCTATAGAAGTTTCTATCACATAAGGTACATAGTTGCCATATGGTTTTCCCTCTTCATTAAGATCATTGTCGAAATATTGCATTTTCTTGCCAGAGAATTCCTGGTGCTGAGAAAGATCGAAATCTGTACGGCTATGAATACCTTCTACTTCTTTAAACCCAAACGGGAATTCAAATTCAATATCGGTAGCTGCATTCGCATAGTGAGCAAGTTTAACATGATCGTGGTATCTGTATTTTTCGGCAGAGGTGCCTAAAGCCAAATGCCATTTTAAACGAGCCTCTTTCCAGTATGCAAACCATTTTTTGTCTTCACCCGGGCGTACAAAGAACTGCATTTCCATTTGTTCAAACTCACGCATRCGCATAATGAACTGACGGGCAATTACCTCGTTTCTAAAAGCTTTTCCTATCTGTGCAATACCAAAAGGAATTTTCATCCTTCCCGATTTCTGAACATTAAGGAAGTTTACAAAAATACCCTGAGCAGTTTCAGGACGTAAGTATATTTCTTCTGCCCCCTCGGCCATAGCACCAAACTGGGTACTAAACATCAGGTTAAACTGACGTACTTCTGTCCAGTTTTTTGTGCCGCTTACCGGGCATGCTATTTCGTGTTCTTCAATTAATGTTTTTAATTGCTGTAGGTTTTCAGATTTTAAAGCCTCATCCATATCAGCTTGTAGCTTTGCAGCTTTATCTGTTTTGCCGTCTTTTTCGTAACGTGCAATTTTATCTTCTAATAACTGATCAGCACGGTAGCGTTTTTTCGAATCTTTATTATCGATCATAGGATCGTTAAATCCGTCAACGTGACCACTTGCTTTCCATATTTTTGGATGCATAAATATTGCAGAATCAATGCCTACAATATTTTCATGCATTTGTACCATGGCTTTCCACCAATAAGTTTTGATGTTGTTTTTTAATTCTGCCCCTAACTGCCCGTAATCGTATACAGCACTTAGTCCATCATATATTTCGCTGCTTTGGAATACAAAACCATATTCCTTGGCGTGTGATATTACATTTTTAAATTGCTCGTCGTTAGTGTTTTTTGCCATAATGATGCAAACTTAGATAAAATATTTTAATGGTTTTCATGAATGCAGTGGTGTTTTTTCTACTTTTGAAAATGAGCACTCCGGTAAACCTAAAAATTAAATAAATTGAGCATCAAAGTACAGTATTTGTCTAAGTATTACGATAAGCAAAAGGCTGTCGATGAAGTTAGTTTTGAGGTTAAACCCGGAAAGATATTAGGTTTCCTTGGGCCAAACGGTGCCGGAAAATCTACCACGATGCGCATGCTTACCGGTTATCTGAAGCCAACCTCCGGCTCCGCTGAGTTGTGCGGCTTCGATTCGCAAACCCAGAGTTTGGATGTTAGACGTATTATTGGTTACCTGCCAGAAAACACGCCTTTATATACAGATATGTATGTAAAAGAGTTTTTATTGTTTGTTGCCAATACCTATAAGCTTCAGCACCCCGAGCAAAAAGTTAAGGAGACAATAGATGCCGTTGGCTTAGGGGCCGAGCAGCACAAAAAAATAAATATGCTTTCTAAAGGCTACAAGCAGAGGGTAGGATTGGCTCAGGCAATTATTCATAATCCCGAGATCTTAATACTTGATGAACCTACATCAGGTTTAGATCCAAATCAGCTTACCGACATTCGGGAACTGATTAAGAAGCTGGGAAAGGACAAAACGGTTATCCTATCAACACATATTATGCAAGAAGTAGAGGCAGTTTGCGACGAGGTCATCATCCTCAATAAAGGAAAGATTGTAGCAAATGCCGAAATCAATGAACTTAAAAAGCAACACCAATCTTCGTCTCTTGAAGAGATTTTTAGAAAACTGACTTCTCAATAAAATAAGTCAATTGTGCGTTTGTTAATAATTATTTACTGTAGAGTTTTATTTTTTGTAACGATTGGCCAAGTTTTTGTATCTAAGGATTATAATTACACAATTTAAATTAAACAGAAATGAAAAAAGTATTTTTACTAACAGCAATTGCAGGTCTTTTTGCATTCTCGAGCGTTAAGGCTCAAAAAGATGTTGCTATGACAGGTCCAAAGTTAGGTATTGGAGCTGAGTTTGCATTTCCAATGGGTGACTTTGGTGATGTTTATAAATTAGGTTATGGTGGTTCACTATTGTATCAACATCCAGTAGCAACTAATTTAAATTTAACAGGTAGCGCAGGCTATTTGAGTTTTAAGGCTAAGGATGAATTTGGTGGCGGTAGTTATGGTTCAATTCCTGTTAAAGCAGGTGCAAGATACTTTGTGGCTGAGAATTTTTATATAGGTGGTGAGCTTGGTGCTGCTTTCTCTACTGAATCAGGTGGAAAAACTGCTTTTGCTTATTCTCCTGGCATTGGTATAGAGTTTCCTGTTTCTGATGGCGGTGCTATCGAATTAGGTGGACGTTATGAAGGATGGTCAGCCAATTCAACTACAAGTTCTTTCATCGGACTTAGATTAGCATATAATTTCGGTTTGTAATCAAAAACCAAAAGGTTCGTTTAAACGAATAAAAAAGCCGCTTGATTAAGTTCAAGCGGCTTTTTCATTATCCATTATATCGTTTTGAGGCTACATAAACTGTGACCCTGAAAATTCGCGCTGCTCTACTCATTGGAATTAAGAAAGATAATACTACACCTGACATGCGGTTATTACCACACTAATAATGAAAATATGATAACCACAATATAAGTACAAGTAAAGTATGTTATTAACATACTATTGCCGTACTATTGAAAGGGTATTTCCAACTGTGTTTTCATTATGTTCTTAATATAGGGTTATTCTGTAAGTTCGTTTAGCAAAATATAAGTTGAATGTTTTCTTAAAAGCATCTTTGACTATACTAGGGGTGTTCTCATGTTAGAAAAGAAGACAACCTGGTAATCATCCAAAGCTTTGTTATACTAGCTATATTTTATAATATTGCAGCTCATTAAAATTTAACTAATGAAAAAAATATTTTTCTTAATTCTTACTGCGGGATTTTTCCAGTTGGTTGATGTTAAGGCACAATCTAGCGCTCAAATTGCAGAACCAAGATTGGGAATTGGATTTGACGTAGGCTTACCTATGGGCGATTTTGGAGACTTTGCAAATTATGGAACAGGGGGTTCTCTACTTTATCAGCATCCGGTATCAAAGTCATTAAACATTACCGGAAATGTAGGCTATATCAGATTCAATGGCAAAGAAACTATTGGTACATTGAAATACAGGCAAAGTTTTATTCCGATTAAAGTTGGAGCAAGATATTTTATCACCGAAAATATTTACGGAACAGCTGAAGTGGGGTCGTCTATCGCGACAGCTAATGGCAGTGGAGTTTCTTTTATTTATACACCTGGTTTGGGCGTTGAAATTCCTGTTTCACGTACAGGTTCTTTAGACATTGGAGCCAGATATGAAGGGTGGACAAAAAATACGGGAACTTTATCATTTATTGGTTTAAGAGCCGGATACAATTTTTAAAAGCAAATGAATGTACGCAGTTTTTAAAAGGGAATTATTCAKTTTGTTAAATTCATTAATGGCTTATATTACCATTGGTGTGTTTTTACTAACCTCAGGTTTGCTGCTTTGGTTCTTTCCTGATACCTCGATATTGGAGTATGGATATGCTGAACTCACCGGGTTCTTTAGTTTGGTGCCATTCCTATTCATGTTTCTGATCCCTGCAATAACCATGCGTTCGTTTGCTGAAGAGAGGAGAGAAGGTACTTATATTTTACTGGCATCAAGGCCATTAACAGATTGGCAAATTATTCTGGCGAAGTATTTTGCATGTTTGGTACTGGTGTTGTTTTCATTGGTGCCTACTATAATTTATTATTATTCTATTTACAAGCTGGGTTTGCCAGCCGGGAATATTGATACTGGCGCGGTAATTGGTTCTTATCTGGGTTTATTGCTACTGGGAAGTGCTTTTGTTGGCATTGGCATATTTGCGTCATCTATTACTAAAAATCAGGTTATTGCCTTTGCAGTTGCAGTATTTATCTGCTTTGTAGCGTACAGCGGTTTTGATGCATTGAGCAAAATTTTTTCGATGCGTTACCTGGAAAGTATTTTTTTAGGATTAAGTGTAAATGAGCACTATCAATCTATAAGCAGAGGAGTTTTGGATACTCGTGATCTTGTTTATTTTATAAGTTTTGTATTCTTCTTTTTAGGAATTACCAAGCTGGTAATAGGAGGGAGAAAATGGTAAAGTTGAAGAACAGCAAGAGTGCCGGATTAGTTGGTCTTTTGGCAGGGCTAATATTATTGAATGTTGTATCACAGTATGTTTATACCCGGATAGACTTTACAAAAGAGAAGCGTTTTACGTTAACACCAAAATCTAAAACGATTTTAAAAGAAGCTAAGAAACCAATAACAATTACTATTTTTCTGGAGGGCKATTTACCAGCGGCTTTTAAGCGTTTGAGAAATGCTGCAAAAGATCTGTTAACTGACTACAAAGCCTATGCAGGTACTGATATTAACGTTGAATTTGTTGATCCGATATCCGGGCTGTCTGCAGCCGAGCAGGACACAGTTATTAATCACCTATATCAGGTAGGAATAGAGCCTACCACCTTAAATATTAAGAACGATAACGGGTTTGCTCAAAAAACCATATTTCCAATGGCAATGGTTGAAGGGAATGGAAATCAGCTGGCTTTAAAATTATTGCAAAACCTGGATGCCTCAGGCAACTATGAAGAAAATATCAATAATTCTATACAAAACCTGGAATATGTATTTACATCAGCCATTCAAAAGGTATTGAGCGGACAGCATCCAAGAATTGGTTTTACGGAAGGAAATGGTGAGCTCTCTGATTTGCTGTTGAATGATGCGATAAAAAGCTTGTCGGATAGTTATGACGTGGGTAGGGTAAACCTTAACCAAATTGATAAGGCGGGTTTAGATAAATTAAAGTTATTGATAATTGCAAAACCCGAAAAGGAATTTACAGAAGCCGAAAAATACAAGATCAATTATTTTGTAATGAACGGTGGCAGGGTAGTTTGGAGTATAGATCAGGTGAGCGCCAGCTTAGATAGTTTAAGGGGGGCAGGAGAACAACTGGCTTTTAACAAAAAGCTGAATCTTGATGATATGCTGTTTATATATGGCGCAAGAATTAACTATGATCTTATAGCTGATGCCAACTGTGCAGAAATTCCTTTAAGCATGGGTGGACAGCAGGGACAGATTCAAATGGCACCATGGGTGTTTTATCCAATACTGATGCCTGATACAGCTAATAGCCTCGTAAAAAATATGGATGGAATAAGGAGTGAATTTGTTAGCACTGTTGATACTATTGGAGTAAAAGGAGTTAATAAAAAGGTGATTTTACAAAGCTCAGCTTATAATAAGGTGCATCATACACCAAAGATGCTTTCGCTGCAAATGGTTGCGGAACAGCCAGATCCGCGCGAGTATGCCAGCGTGCAGCGAACTGTTGGCGTACTCTTGGAGGGCAAATTTCAATCTGTGTTTCTAAACAGGTCGGCTCCTGCCGGAATTACTGAACAATACAGTGTGCCTGCAGAGAGTAAAGCCACAAAAATGATAGTGATTGGAGATGGAGATGTCTTCAAAAATCAAATAAGTGCCAGAGACGGATCTGTTTTTCCATTGGGTTTTGACAGATATACAGAAAGAAACTATGGAAATAAGGCATTGTTATTAAATATTGCCGACTTTTTATCTAATGATGATAATTTGATCTCTTTACGCAATAAAGAAGTTAAGATCAGGTTGTTGGACAAGGTGCGTTTGCGTACCGAAAAGCTACAATGGCAGCTTATTAATGTCGTTTTTCCTTTACTATTGTTAATATCGTTCGCAATTTTTCAACATTATTACCGCAAACATAAGTATGCAAGGTAATTTTTATATTTTTGAGAACTGACAAGATCATACTATGAGATTTATTGTATCCACATCAACGTTATTAAAACATTTGCAAACAGTAAATGGTGCATCAAGCAGCAGTACTGTTTTGCCTATACTGGAAAATTTCTTATTTGAAATTAAAGACGGAAATTTAACGATATCTGCAACGGACTTACAAACCAGCATGACCACTTCTTTGGCTGTTGAATCTAAAGAAGGCGGTAAAGTAGCTGTGCCGGCAAGAATACTGTTAGATACCTTAAAGACTTTACCAGATCAACCTATTTCTTTTAATATTGACGATGCATCATTCTCTATTGAGATTAGTGCAGGAGACGGTAAATATAAACTGAGCGGTGAAAATGGAGATGATTTTCCAAAAATACCGGTTGTAGAAAATGCTTCATCTGTAAACTTACCAGCGTCTGTACTGACCGAGGCCATTACCAAAACTATTTTTGCGGTAAGTAATGATGAGTTAAGACCGGCCATGACTGGTGTTTTTTGTCAATTATCTGAAGAACACATCACTTTTGTAGCAACTGATGCACATAAATTAGTAAGATACAGACGTATGGATAGTAAAGCAGATAAAACATCTTCTTTCATCCTTCCTAAAAAAGCTTTAACTTTATTGAAAGCGGCATTACCATCAACTGATGTGAATGTTTCTGTTGATTATAATGCAACAAGCGCTTTCTTTAAATTTGAGAATATAAACCTGGTTTGTCGTTTGATTGATGAGCGTTATCCGGATTATGAAGCGGTAATACCTGCTAATAACCCGAATAAGTTAGTGATTGACAGGGCTTTGTTTTTGAATACACTACGCAGGGTAGTTATTTTTGCTAATAAAACCACTCACCAGGTAAGACTAAAAATCAATGGAAGTGAATTAAACATTTCTTCTGAGGATTTAGATTTTGCGAATGAAGCGCATGAGCGTTTAAGTTGCCAGTACGAAGGTGAAGATCTGGAAATAGGATTTAATGCACGTTTCTTAATTGAGATGTTAAGCAATTTGAGTGGAGAGGAAGTTACCTTGGAGCTTTCTACGCCAAATCGCGCTGGATTGTTAATTCCTCAGACTAATGATGAAAATGAAGATGTTTTAATGTTGGTTATGCCAGTAATGTTGAATAATTATAATTAATACTCATTTAAATATTTTGGATGGCTTGGTTTTTGACCAGGTCATCGTTGTTTAGTGTAATTTTAATAATACTACTATGAAAAAATCATTCTTTTTATGCTTAACTCTGGGTGTTATACTCCTGAGCTCTTGTTTTAAAGAACCCAAACCAGAGCCTGTTGGAGACGCATATGTTAATGCTGTTAACGCAGTGAGAGGGTCGAGTCCGCAGGAATTTTATTTAAATGGAAGCAAGAAAAATTCTATTCCTATTCCGTATGGTGCATCCAGTGGCTATATTACTGTTACTTCAGGAAATAGTCAGTTTGCCTTTGGTAATATAAGTTCAGATACAGCTAATGCTGCTACACCGGTTGTAGGTGTTCCAATAGGAATTAACGCAACCGTTTTCTATTATACCGAATCAAAGAGTCAGACCACCCAGAAGGAATTGCACATGGCAACAATCATCAATGATGATATGAAACCTTCGGCAGTTGCGGGTAAAGCTAAAGTGAGGTTCATTAATTTGAATTACTTATTAGCTAATACGATTTCGGTTTTATCTGGAACTACCAAGATCTCAGAAAAAATACCTTTTAAAAGTGCATCGTCTTATATCGATCTTGACCCGGGTACTAAATTTAAGTTTGTTGCGGATATAGTAGATTCACCAGTTTCGGCTGAACTTGATGCGAATTTGCAAGCCAATAAAAATTATACCATTTGGGTTGATGGGGTTACAGCAACGGAATTAACAGGACACGTTATAGCACACTAATTAATTAAATGACATTTCTAAGTTTAAAAATATCATGGTAATAAGCATGATATTTTTATTTTTGGGCTTAATTTATAAAACTTGGAATTTTTCACTTTTTTAATAGACTTTCTTCTTCATATTGATAAGCATTTGGAGGAGATCATCAGAGATTATCAGAATTGGACATATGCCATTCTTTTTTTAATCATTTTTGCCGAGACAGGTTTTGTAGTTACTCCCTTTTTACCTGGCGATTCTTTGTTGTTCGCCATGGGAACTTTAATTGCCGGAGAAAATACAGGTTTAAGTATTTGGGTGATGCTGATCCTCTTAATTGTGGCGGCTATATTAGGTAATTCATTAAATTATAAATTAGGTAGTTATTTTGGTGTTCGGGTGTTTAAAGAGAACAACAGAATACTAAAACTCGAATATTATAATCAATMGCACATGTTTTTTGAAAAGCATGGTGGTAAAGCCATTATTTTTAGTCGCTTCTTACCTATCTTCAGAACAATAGCTCCATTCGTTGCGGGTGTTGCGAAGATGCCGTTTGGAAGATTTACTCTTTTTAATGTTATTGGAGGGGTTGCCTGGATAACAAGTTTACTTATGGCGGGATACTTATTGGGGCAGATTCCTGTGGTTAAAAAGAACTTTGACATAGTAATTGTAGTGATTGCTGTTGTTACTTTTTTCCCCGCAATATTTGCAGCTTTAAGATCTAAGTTTAAAAAGAAAGAGGTAAAAGAGTAGATTAGCAGCAGGGGTAACCCGCATCAACCCATGCTGGGTACCAGGATGATCCTATGGTTAATATCGCTGATTTCGTCTGCCTGTCTACCACACTGTTCATCGAAGTATGAGATGCTTTGGTATTATTCTATGGAGTATTGCTTATGCACTTGATTGTTTCTTTCAGAAAAGCTACACTTTCTATGCCCGGGAAATATTTGTTCAAATTAGCTTCTCAGCAGCGACCTAGGTGGTTCATATAATCAACGTCAAGGTAGTACCAAGGTGCGCTACAGTATCTGTATATCGACGTTTGTCTGTGGTCATCCACATGGTCAGCACAACGTTTTATGTCGCTTTGAAGAATCTATTAATGCCGGAAGGAAGCGTGAAAACTGCCAGGTAGTTAATTCTCATGTGAGCAAAGAAGCCCCTGGCGCTAAACAGAATAATTGTTGTAACAAGCATTACGGAAATAAAAGGATATTTCATTTCCGTAAAACTATATGAAGAAACCTTTAATGTGGTTATTTATCGATGCTTTTCCCCTTCATTGCCGAAGAAACAGCTACATCCATAACCCTTTCGGCAAATGGGCGTGTAAATTCATTTAGTTCGTCGGCTTTCTTAAGGATTTCATCTTTCTCTGCTTTAGCAAGTGCTTCCTTGAGTGCCAGGATATGGATGTTGGTGTTTTCGATTTCATCTGCGGTAAGGAAAGTTCCATGTTTTTCGATAAAGCGTTCGGCCGTGTAAACTAATTGTTCGCCTTCACTTCTGGCTTCAATCAGCATCCTTTGTTCTACATCACTTTTTGCATGAGTAATGCTATCGATCAGCATTTTTTCGACAGTTTCATCGGTTAAACCGTAACTAGGAGTAATGTCTATTTCCTGTTTTACACCAGAGCGTAGTTCAACAGCCTGGACAGTTAAAATCCCATCGGCGTTTAAAAGGAAGTTGATATCTACTTTTGGTAGCCCAGCCGGCATAGATGGGATTCCCTTAAGATCAAATTCTGCTAATTTTCTGTTTTCCTGAACCAGATCGCGTTCGCCCTGGAATACAGATATTTTCATGTTTACTTGTCCATCCACTGAGGTAGTGTATTGCCTGCCAGCCTTGGTGGGAACTTTTGCATTTCTTGGAATAATGACATCCATTAAGCCACCCATAGTTTCAATTCCTAGTGATAAAGGGGTCACGTCTAATAAAAGGATATCTGACCTGTTTCCAGCAAGGATATCTGCTTGTATGGCTGCTCCTAAAGCAACTACCTCATCAGGGTTAATCTGATCGTGAGGAGTGCGGCCAAAGAAATCTGCAACTTGTTTTTTAACATAAGGGGTACGTGTAGACCCGCCAACTAAAACCACCTCATCAATATTTTTAATGTCTAATTTAGCATCAGTTAAGGCCTGTTTACAAGAGTTTATGGTTTCCTGAACTTTGGGAGCAATTAGTTGTTCAAAAGTTTGTTTATCTATTGAGCACCAGATTTCGCCAAGCCTCTCATTAAATAAATTTTGAGTGGTTAAAGCTTTTTTTGCTTCTTCGGCTTTTAACCTTAAAGCTTGCATTAAACCTGAATCTGCAGCAAGGTCTTGTTTGTTTAGTTTGTTTTTGTCTATCCAATAATGAACGATGGCGCGATCAAAATCATCTCCGCCTAAAAAAGTATTGCCATTAGTTGATAATACTTCAAATATCCCGTTTTGAATTGAAAGTACAGATACATCAAAAGTGCCTCCACCAAGATCATAAACGGCTATTGTCTTTTGTTGAGTAGGATCCAGGCCCAGTCCATAGGCCAAACTAGCAGCTGTAGGCTCGTTTACAATCCTTAAAACATCAAGCCCGGCTAGTTTTCCTGCATCACGGGTTGCTTGTCGCTGACTGTCGTTGAAATAAGCGGGAACAGTTATTACTGCTCTGTTCACAGGGGTTTTAAGTGCGTGCTCTGCTCTGGCTTTAAGCTCTTTTAGTATTTCAGCTGATAATTCAATTGGTGTATAGAACTTATCGCCGGCTTTAATTTTGACCAGGGAATCGTTCTCATCATCAATTATTTTATAAGAGAAGGTATCCTGATGACTGGCTACATCTTTGTATGACCTTCCCAGTAGGCGCTTAACAGAAAATATGGTGTTTGAAGGATCGGTAATTAAAAATTCTTTGGCTTCATTTCCAACCAAAGCATCACCTTGCCCATTGAAATGTACAATAGAAGGAACCAATAAGCCTTTACCAGTGTCGTTTATCACTTTGGGGTTTTTGTCCGGATCGATAAAGGCAACCAAACTATTTGTTGTCCCTAAATCAATCCCAACGATGATTTCTTCTTGCTGGAATGAGCCTGTTGCCAGGTTGATGGATATTTTTGCCATAGTTCGGCAAATTTAGGAATGTTTAGCTGTTTTTTTGTTTTAAGGTTGTAATGTTTTTCAGATCCTGGGAATTAATTTGTTCTATTACGAGGTTTAAAATAAAGTAACGGGATTAAGCTTCAAAAACTCTTCTGTGCTCAGTCCGCTTTTTCCGATGAGTAATATCTTCTCAGGTTTGAATTGTTTTTGGAATTCATTTAAACCGGATATACTTAAATCTTGGCCACTTTTTACTTCGAGCCCTATGACTTTTCCCCGACGCTCCAATACAAAATCTACCTCATTGTTGCGCTCGCGCCAATAATATACCTTAAAGCCTTCGGTAAGCGCTGAATTAACCAAATGAGCTCCTATGGCAGATTCTGCCATTCTACCCCATTCTTTTGGTTCTTGCCTAACTTCATCGAAAAGCTCATTGCGCATGATTAACTAATGTGGTTTTTCCTACCTGACGTGGGCCAATTACTACTTGGAAGTGTTTTCTTGTCTCTAAGATTCTAGATGTAAGTTCTTTAATATGAGGTCTTTGGAACATGATTTACGAATTACTCAATACATTGAGTAATTCGTAATTTCTAAAGAAATATTTTAATTGAACGGMTGATTTTTAAAGGTCAAGCTCCTTTTTATGAATATTATAAAGCMAAAGTACAATATCCTGATAACTGTCTGTTCCCTTATCCTGATTGTTTAGTTTTAGAAATCTGTCGAAAGCAACATCCATGTATCCAAACATCTCACTGTTATACTTGCGCCAAAAATCACGGTCGTTTTTAAAGTCTTGTATTGTACCAGGATTAATGGTAGTATACAAAGCATCATAATCTTTCTGAGACTTGATCCTGATCTCGAACAGTATGCTTTTTAACATGGCATAGGATGCGGAATACTGAAAATTAGGATCAGCACTATTTGCGGCTACAAGATAACCAATAAGGTTTGCCTCATCTTCGCGACCAATGCCTAGCTGATGGGCTATTTCGTGACAGGTAACAAAGGGTAGGGCTATGGCCGGTAATCTCATATTTACATTTGCTTCTCCCGAGATTGGATTGTAATATCCTTCGATGCCAATTTTAGTAACTATCCAACTATTTAATACCGGTTTTACCGCAGGGCTGCGGTATTTGAAAATGGAATTTCTTTGTTCCATCAAGTCATAACCAGCTTTAGCTCTAATCGCTAATTCCTTAATGTTGTATCTTGTTTTCTTTACTTTTTGGAGATGGTTTAGTTTACTGATGAAAAATTTACCCAGTAAAACCAGCTCAGGTGTGTTGTATTTTTCATTGTTGATGCCCAGCTGTTTTGAAACTGAAGGACGTGAATAGTTTAAACCCCAAAGAATTTTAAAAATTAAATAAAGAATAAGAATAAAGTTAATTACCTGTAAGGGCACCTTTACCCGATCAGCTTTTTTTAATGATTTATGGGTTATCTTTTTATAGAATAGAAATAAGCTTCTGATTACAAAAAGTATGAGCAGCAGATAAAGAAAGTCTCCAAGGGCAAAAGGAACTAATGAGCTTATAAAACGCTGGATAACAGAACTGACCTGATAAAGTCCCTCTGAATAAATGTTTTCAATGAACCGGCTGAAAAAGCCGGCTAAAAATACAATTACTGAAAGTGATAAGAGGATAACAAATTTCCGTATTTCAGGTTTATAAGCTGCATTCATTACCTGTTAAAGGTTAATCTTTTCCCGTTTTCTCTTGTTGTAAATCGTCCTTTCTGATAGGCAAGATTGCCCGATACAAAGGTGTGTGTTACTTCGGCCTGGAATGTTTGACCCTCAAAAGGAGACCATCCACATTTATAAAGCACATTTTGCCGGGTCACTTTAAACGGATCATTCAGGTTTACCAATACCAGATCTGCCCAATACCCTTCTCTAATAAATCCTCTTCTGTCGATATTGAAACAAATAGCCACATTATGTGCAGTTTTTTCGGCAATCTTTTCTAAAGTGATCTTCTTTTGATGATACATTTCAAATAAAGCAGGCAATGCATGCTGTACCAATGGCCCACCAGAAGGGGCCTTCAGGTAAGGCTGTTCCTTTTCTGCTATGGTATGCGGAGCATGATCTGTAGCTATAATATCTAAATGGTTGTCTAGTACTCCTTTTAAAATGGCATCCTTATCTTCTGCGGTTTTTACGGCGGGGTTCCATTTTATCCAGTTTCCTTTGGTAGCATAGTCCCTGTCGTCAAACCAAAGGTGATGAACGCAGGCCTCTGCTGTGATCTTTTTATCTTTTAAAGGAGTTATATTGTCGAACAATGCAACTTCCTTAGCAGTGGATATGTGTAATATGTGTAAGCGGGTTCCGTGTTTTTTAGCAAGCTCTATAGCCATTGATGAAGAAATATAACAAGCTTCTGCACTTCTGATAAGTGGGTGCATATCAATGGTTATGTTCTCGCCATATTTTTCTTTATATATGGCCATGTTGGCTCTTATGGTTTGCTCATCTTCGCAATGAGTTGCTACCAGCATGGGTGCTTCTTTGAAGATGTTTTCTAAAACTTTTTCATTATCAACCAACATATTTCCTGTTGATGAACCCATGAAAACTTTAATTCCACAAACGTTTTTAGGGTCTGTTTTTAGTACTTCTTCAATATTGGTATTTGATGCACCCATAAAGAAAGAGTAGTTGGCAAGAGACATTTCAGCCGCAATCTGATACTTATCTGCAAGTAATTCCTGCGTTAGTGTATTAGGTATTGTATTGGGCATTTCCATAAAAGAGGTAATGCCACCTGCAACTGCTGCCATACTTTCAGAAAAGATATCAGCCTTGTCTGTAAGTCCAGGCTCTCTGAAATGTACCTGGTCATCAATCATTCCAGGGAAAAGATGTAATCCTTCCGCATTGATTTCCTGATCTGCAGGCTCATCAATGTTTGGTGCAATTTTTTCAATAAACCCAGCCTTGATGAGTACGTCGGCGACTACTATTTGGCCTTCATTTACAATTGAAGCAGCTTTTATAAGTATGGTATTCATGGTGTCAAACTTAAATAAAATATTCTTTTCAGCTTACGTCATCCTGAATTTATTTCAGGGCCCTGCACCTGCAATGCCTCCTTTCTCTTTGGAGGCCCTGAAATAAATTCAGGATGACGTGGAGGTTAAATACAAGGGCTAGGAAATAAATTTTGACTACTTTTGCCGAATGGCCAAGAATTTCGAAGAGTTTAACCTAAATCGACAGATTTTAAATGCTGTAGCTGATGCAGGCTTTACTGTTGCTACTCCTATACAAGAAAAAGCAATAGCCCCTGTATTATCGGGTCAGGATATATTCGGTATTGCCGAAACCGGAACAGGTAAAACTGCAGCTTATGTTTTGCCCATTCTAATGCAGTTGAAATATGCGCAGGGAGACTCAGCACGTGCATTAATATTAGCCCCAACAAGAGAGTTGGCCATGCAAATTACCGAGCATATCCAGATTTTCTCTAAATACACGGATCTGCGTACTGTTGTGGTTTATGGTGGACTTGGACCTAAAACTCAGATTGAACAGATTAAAGCCGGTGTTGATATTATTGTAGCTACACCTGGAAGATTTTTAGATATTTATTTAGCCGGCCATATCAATACCCAATACATAAAGTTTTTGGTGTTAGATGAGGCAGATAAAATGATGGACATGGGCTTTATTGGCTCTATTCATAGGATTTTAGAGATTGTACCTCGTAAAAGGCAGAACCTTTTGTTCTCGGCTACTATGAGTAATCTTGTTCAAAAGATTGCGGGCGACTTTTTAAAACATCCAACTTTAATTGAAGTAGCTGAGCAAGCTACGCCAGCTGCAACGGTTACTCAAACTTTGTACGAAGTGCCTAACTTTAAAACCAAGATCAACCTGCTGCAACACTTAATGAAAAATGATGAGGAGTTTAAACGACTGATCATTTTCTGTAAAACCAAAACGGTAGCCGATAACATTTTTAGTTTCATTGAGCGTAGGTTTGGAGCAGAGGCTGTTAGGGTAATTCATGCGAACAAAGGCCAGAATACCAGGATTAATTCTATAAATAATTTTAAAGAAGGTAATATCCGGGTATTGGTAGCAACTGATGTTGCATCACGAGGTATTGATGTTTCGGAAGTAAGTCATGTGATTAATTTTGATGTTCCAATTATCATTGAAGATTATGTGCATAGAATTGGCCGTACCGGAAGAGCATATTCAAAAGGAGATGCGCTTACCTTTTGTACGCCAGCCGAAAAATATTACATTGAGAAAATACAAAAATTAATAAGACAAGAAATTCCTGTTGTACCTTTGCCGACTGAGGTTTTTGTGGAAGAAACCCCTTATGAGGAGAAGCAAGCCATAAATCGTGCAATAGACGATCAAAAGCGTAAAGAAGATCCTGATTTTAAAGGTGCATTCCATGAGAAAAAATATGCTGCCGCCATTGCAGCTGCTGCAAGAAATAAAACAAATAAGCAGCCTGCATGGAAAAAGAAGAAATTCAAAAAATAGTTAAAGACATTGAAAGTAAAACTGACCCCGCTTAATATTGTTTCAGCCATCTGTTTGGTTATTGCCATAATGCTGCTGATAAATAAGAAAGATGAGGGAAATCCCAAATATGTGGATATTACAGGAATTCTTATTGGGTTTAGCTTTTTAACCGCAGTTGTTGCTTTCATATCAGATCAAATTTTCAGAAGGTTTATTTTAAATCTAAAGAAACTATGGGTTGTAGAAGGCGTGTTAATTATTTTCATCATCATTTTAATATTTATAATAAAAGCTAGTATAAGTTAATGAAGCAAGCAGAAATTAAAATCACCGTTCAATTAGACGATAATAATGTTCCTGATAATATTCTTTGGGAATCTACAGATGCACAAACTCAGGAACAAGTTCCGGTTAAGTCTATGATGCTTGCATTGTGGGATCACAACTATAAGAACTCAATGCGTATTGATCTTTGGACTAAAGACATGCCTGTTGATGAGATGAAACGTTTTTTTTACGAAACGTTGCAAACTATGGGCGATAGTTTTTTAAAAGCTACAGGCGAAACGCTTATAGTAGAAGATTTGCGTGATTACTGTGCGCATTTTGCTGATAAAATGGGGATCAATACTCAAGGATAGATAAAATGAGACTGCAGGGAATTATTGGTTCAGTACTTATGGCCGTAGGAGGGATGTGCCCACTTATGCGTATTCCAATTATTGGCAGCTGGAATTATTTTGATATAGACCAGAGGTTAGCCATTGCTTTTTATGTATTGGTGGTAATTGGATTGATAGGGGCCTTCGCAAATAAAGCCGGACTGATAAAATTGGCCGGTTGGGGAGGAATTGTTTTAGTTCTAATTACCCTGGCTGGCATATACTTTAAGGCACATGATTCATTTGGTTTTCTTCATTTTAAGAAACTAATAAACTTTGGTGCAGGTATGGTAAAATTAAAATGGGGTTGGTATGTTATTGCCGCCGGTGCATTTATATTGATCACTGTAAGAAAACCGAAAGTTGTTTTGGTAAATGAAGGGGTTGAGGTAAAGTAAATTGTTAATTCAAATCGCCCAGCGATTTGTGTTTTCTTTTCCTTTTAAACTGAGTTTGTTTTAGATGTTCGTCACCGCTGATGATGCTGATGTTACCATCAACCTCAAGAATAGCCAATTTTACATCTTTATATTTTTCAATTCCGTGCTCCCTCATGGCTTCTTCAAGTTCCTCGTTGGTAATATCCAACTTGCTGAGTTTGTCGAAATTGAATTTACCATTGTGGATAAGGATTTCAGGATGCTGAGAGATAAAGTCTCTCAGCTTTTTGTTTTTGAACATGAGCTTTTTTAAAGCGTAGTTTAAAGCAAACAAAACGGCTGCAGCAACTAATCCTCCCAATAAGCTTGTGTTGTTACCAACCATAGCATTTTGAACAGCGTTACTGATCAGTAAAATCAATACCACATCAGTAGTGTTGAGCTGTGAAAGCTCCTTTTTGCCGGTTAAGCGAATTGCAACAAGCATAAAGGCATAAACTGCCAGGCTTCTTAAAATGATGTCAAGATATTGATTCATGATCAGGATAGGTTTATTAATACAATATTATTCATATTTAGTTTACAAAACACCTATTTGAATCGAAAATAACCGATTAAAAATTATCTTTGCCACAGTATGCAATTACTACATCAGGTAAAATATTTAATTAAGAAAGAAGTACTGCTGGAATGGCGCTCCAAATATGCACTTAATGGCGTTCTGCTGTATGTAGTATCAACTGTTTTTGTTTGTTTTTTGTCGTTTGTAAGCATAGCTCCAGTTACCTGGAATGCATTGTTTTGGATTATCATGCTTTTTGCTTCCATAAATGCAGTTTCAAAAGGTTTTTTACACGAAAGCAAAGGGCAGCAATTATACATTTATACCATTGCAAGTCCACTTGCACTCATCATTTCCAAAACAGTATACAATGTGCTTTTGATGATGCTTCTTACCCTTATAGCCTTGTTTTTTTACGTGATGGTCTTCGATTATGTGCCTCAGGATCTTGGACTCTACATCATAGCCACGGTATTGGGTAGTTTAAGCTTTTCAACTATTTTTACAATGATTTCAGCAATTGCCTCTAAAGCAGGTAACGGAGGTATGCTAATGGCTATTCTTAGCTTTCCTGTTATTATACCTGTGTTAATTGTACTGATTAAGCTTACAAAAAATGCAATTGACGGCCTGGACAGAAGTGTGAGTTTAGATGAAATTGGCCTGCTTTTGATTATAAATGCACTGGTTGCGGCGGTAACATTACTGCTATTCCCTTATTTATGGAGAGATTGAGCTTTAAAATCCCCTGCCCAGTTATTACCTTTGTTACAATTAAGCCTATATAATGAACAAGATTTGGTGGAAGATTTTAGGGTCGGTATTAGTTTTGTATACCGCCATTGCAGGATTACTATCCGGAGTACCCCATTTGGCCATATTAAATGAGACAATTCGTAACCTGTATTTCCATGTACCCATGTGGTTCGCGATGCTTACATTGTTCTCTATTTCGGTATTCTACAGTGTTAAATATTTATTATACGGAAAGGAATCGGATGATATCAGAGCAATAGAGAGTGTAAATGTGGGGATCATTTTTAGTATACTGGGTCTAATTACAGGCGCAGTCTGGGCTAAATTTACCTGGGGACAGTTCTGGAGTTTTGATGTGAAACAGAATTTTACAGCAGTTGCCATACTTTTATATTTTGCCTATCTGGTACTTAGAAATGCGATTGATGAGCAACAAAAAAGGGCTAAGATATCGGCTATTTACAATATTTTTGCCTTTCCGATGATGGTGGTGCTTATAATGGTATTGCCTCGTTTGTCAGACTCCTTACACCCCGGAAACGGTGGTAATCCGGGCTTTAACAGCTACGATTTAGATAGCCGCATGCGCGCTGTTTTATACCCGGCTTTCATTGGCTGGTCGATAATAGGGTATTGGATTTATACCATTAGATTTAGAATTCGTACAATAGAAAACAAACAAAATTCATAAGATGAAGAAGATCATATTTGCTTTAATGCTGCTATTAAGTTCAGTACAATTATTTGCTCAATCTAATGATGTGGAGATGGACACTAAGTAATTCCGCATTTGTAATAATCGTTTTTTTTAGTGCAATTTTGTACTCATAACTGAGAACTTATTCAAAATTCATAAAAAACAAATAATGGCTAATTCAGCAAATGAGACAAAATTTTTTGCCGACGTGTGTAAAAATTTTGACAGTGCAGCGCAGTTCACTTCCCATCCCGAGGGACTATTAAATCAAATTAAAGCCTGTAACAGTGTGTATCGTTTCCAGTTCCCAATTAGAAGAGGAAATGGATTTGAAGTTATTGATGCATGGCGAGTAGAACACTCTCATCACATGAGCCCAACAAAGGGTGGTATCCGTTACAGTGAGATGGTAAATGAAGATGAGGTAATGGCTTTAGCAGCCCTAATGACTTACAAGTGTGCTATTGTAAATGTTCCTTTTGGCGGGGCAAAAGGTGGTATTTGTATTAATCCTAAGAACTACTCTGTGGCCGAGCTAGAAACTATAACACGCCGCTACACAACTGAGTTGATAAAGAAAAATTTTATTGGTCCTGGTATTGATGTCCCGGCTCCTGATTATGGATCTGGTGAACGTGAAATGAGCTGGATTGCAGATACATATATGACTATGAATCCGGGGCAACTTGATGCTTTAGGTTGTGTTACCGGAAAGCCAATTGCTTTACATGGCATTCGCGGCCGTAAAGAAGCTACCGGACGTGGTGTTGCTTACGCTGTTAAGGAATGCGTTAATGTAGCCGAGGATATGCAAAAGATTGGATTTAAAGCAGGATTAGGCGATAAACGTGTTATTGTTCAGGGCTTAGGAAACGTGGGTTATCATTCAGCTAAATTCCTTTCAGAGTTCGGAGCAACAATTGTTGGTCTTTGCGAGTATGAGGGGGCAATTTACAACGAAAATGGATTAAATATTGATGAAGTTTTTGCTCATCGTAAAAATACAGGATCGATATTGGGATTCCCTGGAGCTACTGATTTCAAAAATTCAATGGAAGGATTAGAGCAACCATGCGATATTTTAGTTCCGGCCGCTTTAGAAAACCAAATTACTGTAAACAACATTCGCAATATAAAAGCAAAAATTATTGCTGAAGGTGCAAATGGGCCAACTACGCCTGAGGCTGAAGAAATATTTACCGAAATGGGAGGGATCATCATACCTGATATGTATTGTAATGCAGGTGGTGTTACTGTTTCTTATTTTGAATGGTTAAAAAACCTCTCGCACGTAGCATTTGGACGCATGGAAAACCGTTATGCAGAGAATTCTAATGCCAACTTAATCAATACCCTAGAAAATCTTACTGGTAAAAAGATCCCAGCTGAAAATCGTTTAATGATTGTTAAGGGAGCTTCTGAGATGGAGCTTGTAAATTCAGGATTAGAGGACACAATGATTCATTCCTACCATGAGATCAGAGAGAATTTAATTACCAAACCTGGTGTTCAAACATTAAGGACCGCTGCTTTTGTGGGTTCAATTGATAAGATCGCAGTTTCTTATATGAACCTTGGTATCTGGCCGTAGGTTTTAAAGACAGCTATTTTAATCCGCATCACACATAGTGATGCGGATTTTTTTTGTCATCAGTTTGCTAATTAAACAGATGTTAAAATTAAAATGCGTTTATCAGCGTATATTACATAAAGCCTGATTATGAAAGTTAAGCTAATATTTTGGATACTTCTGACTACTTTATCTTGCGCTTGTAATGAGGCGCAAAAACTGGAAACTAAAAATGGATTTGCAGTAATAACAGCAGCAAAAAGGGGAGAAGCTGTGGCAACCTATGCTGGTGGCTGTTTCTGGGCAATGCAGGAATGTATGCTGGAGTTAAAGGGAGTGAGTAAGGTTATAAGTGGCTATTCGGGCGGTACTAAACCAAATCCGGGTTATAATGAGGTATTGTCTAAAACTACCGGATATGCGGAAGCGGTACAGGTTTATTATGATCCCAACGTAATAAGCTTTGAAAGACTAACCGAAGCATTTTTCAATGCACACGATCCTACCCAGGAGGATGGACAAGGGCCTGATCTGGGCCCTGATTATCGTTCGATCGCTTTTTATCGGTCGCCTTCAGAGAAAATAATAATTCACAACCTAATTAGTAGAATTGATTCTATAAATGGTTACAACAGGCCGGTGGTAACTGAAGTGATTCCATTTAAAGTCATTTATCCAGCCGAAACCGAACATCAGGATTATTATAGAAGACATAGCTGGGATCCATACATTAGAAATGTTTCTCGCCCAAAAGTGCTAAAACTCAGAAAAACTATGCCTTACCTCATAAAATCTGAATATAAAGACTAAAAAATGAGCTTTTTGTCAGAGAACTATCAATAAACTGTCATCATCCCGAATTGGATGTAGCTAAAAGACTTTAGGTACTTATATTTTTTATCTTTGTAGGGTTCAATTTATTTTTATTACGACCATGAGAAAAAGTGCAATTGTTGGTTTAATTACTATAGCGATATGTGTAGGTTTTTTAGTTAGTCTAAACGCTGATACAAATAGCTATTCTACATTTACTGAAGCTGCAAAAGATCCTAAGGAATTTCACGTAATGGGATACTGGGAAAAAGAAAAGGGTACATATTACGACGCTCAGAAAGATGCTAACCACTTTGCTTTTTACATGAAGGATCAAAAAGGCATTGTGAATAAAGTTGTTTACAATGGCACTAAACCTCAAGACTTTGAACGCTCCGAAAAACTGGTATTAATCGGCAAGATGAAAGATGATACCTTCTACGCTTCTAAAATACTCATGAAATGTCCATCTAAATATAATAATGATCTTGTAGAAGTCAAGAAGGACGGTAAAGTGGAAAAATACAACTAATCTTAATGGATATACAATTTATTGGAGAGAACCTCCTTCCGGGTAAAGTCGGGCAATTCTTTATTGTTTTAGCATTCGCTGCGTCGTTACTATCAGCCATCTCTTATTTTTTTGCTACCCAAAATAAGGATCTTGCAGATCAATCATGGAAACGCATCGGACGCATCTCATTTCTAATAAACTGGTTTAGTGTAATAGGCATCGGAGCTACACTTTTTTTTCTAATATTAAATCATTACAACGAATACTRTTACGTTTATTCACACTCTTCGAAAGAGCTGCCTGTATATTATATTGTGTCAGCATTTTGGGAAGGGCAAGAGGGAAGTTTCTGGTTATGGGCGTTTTGGCAATCATTACTGGGCGTAATATTAATGTGGAAGGCCAGAACCTGGGAAACTGGCGTAATGACCATTGTAGCGTTCTCGCAAGCATTTTTAACTTCAATGTTATTAGGTGTTGAAATCTTTGGCGAAAGAATAGGTAGCTCTCCCTTCATCCTTTTAAGAGATGCTTTAAACCTTAAGGAGATGGCGCCAGTTGTATTTGCTGATCCTGAAAACTTTAAAAACTACCTTAAATTTATAACCGACGGACGCGGATTAAATCCGCTACTTCAAAATTATTGGATGGTTATCCACCCACCGACTTTGTTTTTAGGCTTTGCCAGCATGGTTGTGCCATTTGCTTATGGAATTGCGGGGCTATGGCAAAAGAAATATAAAGAATGGGTAAAACCAGCAATGCCATGGGCATTGTTTGCCGTAATGATTTTGGGGACGGGTATCATTATGGGATCATTTTGGGCATATGAAGCACTTAATTTTGGCGGTTTCTGGGCCTGGGATCCTGTAGAAAATGCTTCTATTATTCCCTGGTTAACCCTCATAGCGGGTGTACACGTAATGATTGCCTTTAAAAATACAGGGCATGCATTCTTTACTGCAATTGTATTGATCTTCCTCAGCTTTGTATTGGTATTATATGCTTCATTTCTTACCAGAAGTGGTATTTTGGGCGAAACATCTGTCCACTCATTTACAGATCTGGGTATGTTTGGGCACCTTATATTATACAATGTTGTCTTTTTGGCCTTACCTGTAATTTTACTGATTGTAAGATGGAAAGAGTTGCCAATTACCAATAAAGACGAAGAAACTTATTCAAGAGAATTCTGGATGTTTATAGGTGCACTAGTAATTACTGTAGCTTGTATTCAGGTAATTTTCTCTACTTCAGTACCTGTGTTTAACGCAGCATTTGGAACTAACTTTGCACCTCCTATAGATGCCATTAAGTACTACAACCAATGGCAGGCTCCGTTTGCTATTTTAGTAACGGTCATATCTGGATTCACCCAGTTCATGAAGTACAAGAGAACTGATATCCGTAAATTCTACAGCAGTCTTGCGGCTACTGTGGTTTTCTCAATTGTAATTACTGCTGGTTTTGTTTATATCACCAATGTATATCATAACCTGATGTATATACTTTTAACCTTTAGCTGTGTTTTTGCAGTTATGTCTAACGCGAAGATTCTGGGACAAGGTTTTGGAGGTAAGCGGAAATTGGTAGGTGCGGCCGTTGCACACATTGGTTTTGCTTTGTTGTTGCTTGGCGCTTTGGTAGCTGCCGCTACTAACAAACCAATCTCTTTAAATGCATCTAACTTTATTCCGGTTAAAGATTTCGAGAAGGCTGAGAAACCCGGAGAGAACATTGTTCTCTACAAAAATGAGCCAAAGAAAATGGGTAAGTACACCGTTACCTATATCAGCGATACTACCGTTGCTCCAAATACTTTTTACAAATTGAACTTTAAAGTTTATGATGAAAGTACTGGCAAAGTAAAAGAAGATTTCGAAGTAAATCCTCATATTCAGTCGAACGAGAAAATGGGGCTTATTGCTTCACCTGACACTAAACATTACTTAACCTACGATATTTATACTCACGTTACCAGCGCTCCTTTGAAAGAAGACAAGGAGCATGGAGACCATGAAGGACATAGTGAAGAAGAAAACTATAAGGCTCCTAGAATTGTGACAGTTAGCGTTGGTGATACTTTACATACAAGTAGTGGGGTACTTACTGTTAAAGCACTAAATCCAAAACCGCAGGCAAAAGATTTAGTAATTGGTCCTAAGGATTTAGCTGTAGGTATGCCAATTGAGGTTGACGTTAATGGTAAAATATATAAAACTGAACCTATCTTTTTGGTTAAAGGAAATAACGTATTTGACTTTGCCCGTAATATTGATGATTTAGGGTTAAGGGTTAGGTTTACAAAAGTAATTCCTGATCAAGGCAAAGTAGAATTGCAGGTTTTTGAAAAACCTCAGCAGGCGAAGGACTGGGTTGTTTTTAAATCTATTGAGTTCCCTTACATCAATTTATATTGGATTGGTACAATAGTGATGGTTGCAGGATTTTTACTATCCATTTTCAGGAGACAAAAAGAAGTTAAAGCTGTTTAATGAAAGTAGTCTGTATTGGTTCTGGTAATGTGGCAACGCATTTGGCTAATGCGCTAAAAGCAAAGGGTGTAGATCTGATTCAGATATGGAGCCGTGATTTGGCGAACGCCTCTGAGCTGGCAAAGAACACAAACTCTGTAGCTATCTCAAATCTGGATGAAATTGACCGTTCGGCTGATTTATACATTGTTGCGGTGAAAGATGATGCCATTGCATCAGTATCTGATAGCTTAAGAGAAATAAATGGATTGGTAGTTCATACCTCGGGAGCTACATCAATAGATGCCTTGTCGGCATTGAAAAATTACGGTGTTTTATATCCTCTGCAAACTTTTTCTAAAGCCAAGCCAATTGATTTTGCTAACGTTCCATTATGTATTGAGGCAAGCAATGTACATACTTTGGAGGTCTTAAGAAGTGTCGCGGATATGCTTTCTTCGCCTGTTTATGAAGTGGATAGCGAGAAAAGGAAAATATTGCATTTGGCGGCAGTTTTTGCCTGTAATTTTGTTAACCATCTTTACACATTGAGTGATAAGATAGTGGAACATTTTGAGCTCGACTTTGAGATGCTTAAGCCATTAATAATGGAGACGGCATTAAAAGTACAGACTGAACTGCCTATAAATGTACAAACCGGACCTGCCGTTCGGGATGATGAGCAAACTATGATTAAACATCAGGTTTTACTGAATGGTATGCCTGAATTAAAAGAAATCTATCAAACTTTAAGTAAAAGCATTAAAAAAACACATTTATAGTTATAAATGCCGTTTTTCGTGCTTATTTTTGAACACAATTATGAGTATTTTTAAATTAAAGATAAATTTTGAAGAACAAGGAAAAGAACCTCTTGAATTACCTATTGTAAGTGGAGAATCGGTTCTTGATGCTTGTTTAGATCACGGAATAGAATTACAGCATAACTGTGGTGGAGTATGCGGCTGCAGTACATGTCATGTTTACGTACTAAAGGGAATGGATAATATCCAGGAAATTTCTGATAAAGAAGAAGATTTTATTGACAGAGCTGTTCGTCCTAGAATTACTTCAAGATTAGGTTGCCAGTGTGTTGTTATAGATGGAGACATAGAAGTAACAATCCCTGATCAATCAGAATTTTTAGGTCACTAATATAAATCAATAAATTATACAAAGACATGCAAGATAAATTTGCTTTACCAATATACTGGAATGACCATGAGGATATAGCCCAGGAGTTATATGAGAAATTTGGTGATGATTTTAATGAAGCCAAAATATACCGTATCAGATTCACTGAGTTAATAGAATGGGTATTGGAATTACCTAATTTTAAAGGGACCAGAGAAGAAAGCAGTGAAGGTCATTTGGAGCAAATCCAGTCGGCCTGGGTTTACGAATGGAGAGATAACCAGGATTAGTAAGATATGTTCCTGCAGAAACTTAAAAACATTACCACCCTTATTTTTGATGTGGATGGTGTGCTCACAAATGGTGATATTATTGCATCAGACAGTGGGGAGTTTCTGCGCACATTTAACATTAAAGACGGTTATGCTTTACAGCTGGCCGTGAAAAGGGGTTACCTTATTTGTATCATCTCCGGAGGGCGGGGTTTGGCAATGCAAAGACGTTTTGAAGGTTTAGGTATTGCGGAAGTATTCCTTGGTGTTTCAGATAAAGTAGATGTATTTAATTCTCTTTTGGCTAAGCATAACATTACGGCCGACGAAATATTGTATATGGGGGATGATATTCCCGATCTTAAAGTGATGCAACTGGTAGGGCTGCCAACGTGCCCTTCAGATGCTGTGCCCGAAATAAAAGCAATTTCTGAATATATTTCTCCATATTCAGGAGGTAAAACTGCAGTTCGGGATATTATTGAAAAGGTGCTTAAAGTACAGCAAAAATGGTTCGATGAGAACCCTTCTGCAGCCGATTCGGGAAAGTAGCAGCCTGCAACAATTATGTTACTTCTGTTAGATTAAACCTATTCCACTGTTCATACTCCAATCTCTTACAAAACCGAAGCTAAAAGCTTTATAACTATTAAAAATTGTAAAAGAGTATGAAAAAATTATTGATTATCTGCGGATTGTTATTTAGTGTAATAACATTTGCACAAGCGCAACAGGGTCAGGGTCAAGGTGGTCGTAGAGGAGGAACACCTGAAGAGAGAGCAAAAAGAAATACCGAAATGTTGACTAAAAAGCTTAGTCTTACGGCAGATCAGCAAACCAAAGTTTCTGCCATTTACCTGGAACAAGCCGAGGGGATGAAAAAATTGCGTGAAGATGCGGCAGGAGATAGAGACGCAATGCGGGCTGCAATGGTGAAATCTAACGAGGAAAGCGATACTAAAATTAATGCTTTGTTAAACGACGACCAGAAAAAAGCTTACACTACCTGGAAAGAAGAGAGAAAAGAAGCAATGAAAAAAAGACAAGATGGTAATGGCGGAGGTCAATAATCATTAAAACATTTAAAATAATAGAAGCGGCATATGGCCGCTTTTGTTATTTTTGAGCAAATTTTAATTATGTATAAGCAGACACTTCCAATAATACTCGCCTCAAAATCTCCACGAAGACAAGAATTGATGAAATCGATGAACCTTGATTTTAAAGTAGTTTTGAAGGAAGTTGATGAAAGCTATCCGAAAGATTTGCTCCCGGCCGAAATTGCGGTTTATATTGCCGAAAAGAAGGCAGCAGCTTTTGCAGATGATAGCCATGAAAACATAGTGATTACTGCAGATACTATTGTTGCCTATAATAATGAAATATTGGGTAAACCTGAGGATGTAACTCATGCTACTGAAATGCTAACCAAACTGTCTGGTACAAACCATCAGGTATACACTGGTGTGAGCATTGCTTATGGGGATAAAATGCATTCTTTTTACGATGTTACTGAAGTGTTTTTTAATCCACTTACAGCAGAACAGATTGATTTTTATATTGCCAATTTTAATCCTTTTGATAAAGCCGGTGCTTATGGTATTCAGGATTGGATAGGCCTTGTAGCTGTCGATAAGATTATTGGTTCTTATACAAATGTAATGGGTTTGCCAACTGAAAAGTTATATAAAGCTTTGTCAGGATTTTAATTCTGATAGCGAATATAGAACGCCCATTTTTAAATCGTAAGTGGACAAACTGATCTGTTTAATCTCAGACAGTGATAAAATGTGATTGGTAAGAATTGCGGCAATCACAATCATATCAACCCTTAATTTTATTAGATCAGGCATGTTTTGGCGTGCTGCATGGGTAGACGTAATTAGTTTTTCTGAAAGGCTATTGTAAGCAGTAAATTCTATAGGCGCAGATTTTATGTTTTCTATATGTGTTTCTTTTAAAATCATACTGGCAAAGGTTTCAAAAGCGCCGGCAGAACCAATCAAATGATCAGGTTTATGTAATATACAAGCTTCTTTTAAATCTGTGAGCTCATTGTTCAGATGGTTAATAATAGCTGATTTATCCAGCTCATTAATTGGATCTGAATGGAAATAAGCCTGCATTAATCTGGCTGCACCTATGTTATAGCTTTTCTTCCACAGCAGTTCTTTATCATTACAGATAATGAATTCGGTGCTTCCTCCGCCGATATCCATAATCAATGATGTTCCATTGATTGTACCTGTGGCTTTTACTCCTTTATAGATGTATTCAGCTTCTTTATCACCATCAATAACATCTATAATGATGTCTGCGTTTTTCTTTGCAGATTCAACAAAATCAATTCCATTGGCTGCGCTCCTTACTGCGGAGGTAGCAATTGCCAGTGTTTGCTGAACCTGGTACTTGTCAATTTTCTGTTTAAAGTTTTTTAAGGTTTCAATTCCTCGTTCAAATGCTTCGGGTATAATGATGTTTTCGTTAATGCGTCCCTGACCAAGCCTAACGGGTACGTTTGTTTTATAGATTATCTGGACGTTTGTAGCAGATATTTCTGCTATTATCAGGTGGAAGGTATTTGTACCAAGATCAATAACTGCGGCTTTCATTAAAGGTTTATTTGATGGTAAAAGTGCAAAAAAAAAGCCATCCTACTGGACGGCTTTCTAAAAACTATTTAATTATTATTCGAAATATTCTTTCATTTTTTCGAAGAAACTCTTATCGTGCTTACCAGGTTGTGGCTTAAAATTAGGAGAGTCTCTTAATTTCTCAAGCATGCTTCTTTCTTCAGAACTTAGCGCTTTTGGAGTCCATATATTTACATGGATAATCTCATCGCCTCTGTGATATGAATTGATTTCAGGAATACCTTTACCCTTTAAGCGTAATAATTTTCCGCTTTGGGTACCTGGTTCAATTTTGATTTTTGCTTTACCATCAATGGTTGGAACCTCGGCACTATAGCCTAATGCAGCATCAATGATAGAAACGTGTAAATCATAAACTACATTATTGCCTTCGCGTTTTAAAGTTTCATGAGGTATTTCTTCAATCAGGATGATCAGATCTCCGGGGATACCGCCGCTAGGTGCTGCATTACCTTTTCCGCTCATGCTTAATTGCATACCGTCACTTACACCAGCTGGGATATTGATTGTAATTGTTTCCTCGCCACGAACTATACCCTCACCATGGCATGATGTACATTTAGCCGTGATCTGTTGTCCGCTACCATTACAAGTAGGGCAGGTAGAGGTAGTTTGCATCTGACCAAGAATTGTGTTGGTCACTCTGCGAACTGCACCGCTTCCACCACAGGTTTTACATGTACTTACCGATGAGCGATCTTTAGCTCCTGTTCCGTCACATGTTTTACAGCTAATCTGCTTATTTACTTTGATTTTTTTCTCTGTACCGTTGGCAATTTCCTCAAGAGTGAGTTTTACTTTGATGCGCAGGTTAGTTCCTTTAGCTACACGTCGGCCGCCGCGCGACTGCTGACCGCCGCCTCCAAAGAAACTTTCGAAAGGACTGCCACCACCACCAAAAATATCCCCGAATTGACTGAAGATATCTTCCATGTTCATGCCGCCACCGCCATATCCACCGCTAGAAGCTCCGCCAACGCCAGCATGCCCATAATGGTCATAACGTTGTTTCTTTTCCGGATTGCTTAAAACTTCATAGGCCTCGGCAGCCTCTTTAAAGTTGTCTTCGGCAGCCTTATCCCCAGGGTTTTTATCAGGGTGAAATTTGATGGCTAGTTTGCGATAAGCCTTTTTAATTTCTTCGGCAGATGCGCTTTTGGTTACACCAAGTACATCATAAAAATCTCTCTTACTCATAATATTAACTACCCACTACAACTTTAGCAAAGCGAATCACTTTATCATTTAAAGTGTAGCCTTTCTCTAATTCATCAATTACTTTTCCTTTTAACTCTTCATTTGGGGCAGGTATTTTAGTAATAGCCTCATGGTTATCAGTATCAAAAACATTGTTGATGCTTTCCATTTCTTTTAAACCTTTTTGAGCTAAAATGCTTTTTAGCTTGCTATGTACTAACGCAACGCCTTCACGGATTGGATTTATATCAGTAGCAGTTTCTATGGCCTTGGTGGCACGATCAAAATCGTCTAAAACAGGTAACAGTGAAACTATTACATCTTTTCCCGCAGTTTGTAAAAGCTCACTACGCTCTTTTTGGGTACGACGTTTGAAATTGTCAAACTCGGCAAACAAGCGTAGATATTTATCGTTTAAAGCTGCATTCTCTTGTTGTAATTTTTCTTCGGCAGAAAGCTCTGGCACAACTTCGGTTTCCGTAACTGGATTTTCTGCAGTTACTTCTTCAGTATTTATTTGATCTTCGGTATTATTCATCTGCTCTTCAGCGTTATTTTTCACAATTGGATCTGTGTTATCGTTCTTTTTCTTCTTGCTAAACATGGTATAGTAGAATTTTTGATTGTAAACTCAAAAGTTTTGCCAATGAAATATATCAGTCATGGTGTCAGTTTTATTTAAAATAAACTGACGCGAATGACTGAAAAGGAATGTTTTGTCAGATTTTGGCGGTTAAACAATTTGTGCATCTTCATGCACAATTCCACCTTCACATTTGATAATTCTTGAAGGGAAAGTTCTTATAATATGATAATCGTGGGTAGCCATAAGTACGGCAGTTCCACTCTGACTAATCTGTTTAAGCAACATTACTATTTCTTCTGATGTATCAGGGTCTAAGTTCCCTGTAGGTTCATCAGCAAGTATTATTTCTGGGTTATTTAATAATGCACGTGCAATTACAACGCGTTGCTGCTCGCCGCCCGAAAGCTCATGCGGCATTTTTCTGATCTTTGATCGTAAGCCTACCTTTTCAAGAACATCTTTTATACGTTCTTCAATTAAGGCTTGATCTTTCCAACCTGTAGCTTTTAATACGAACTCAAGATTTTTTTCAATTGTTCTGTCGGTAAGCAGTTGAAAATCCTGGAATACAATTCCTAATTTTCTGCGTAAATAGGGTACATCTTTAATGGCCAGGTTTTTTAAATCGAAGCCAGCAATTTGTCCGTCGCCATTACCGATATGAAGATCTCCGTAAATGATTTTAAGTAAACTGCTTTTCCCGGAACCGGTTTGGCCAATTAAAAAAACGAACTCTCCTTTATCAACATTTAAATTTACATCTGATAAGACCAGATGTTTTTGTTGAAATACATCTACATTCTTTAGATTTATAACTGCGTTTCCTGTCATTTTTAAATATCTATTTTAGCAATTTGTCCAAAGGGCAAATCATTTACAAAATTCATAATGTAGGGCAATTTATCACCTAAGCCCAATTTTTCAAGCGATTTATCAGGCCTGTCTACCCTAAAGTAGGCCAATAAGGTAAATTTATCATCCCTTAATTGTACGTAATCAGGGATCTTGGCAATGCCTTTTACTTTAATAACATACATTAGGTCAAAAATAGTATTTCAAATTGAGAATTAAGGCATGTGATGTATTTATCTAATCAAGGTAAGCGATCCGGTAACTGGTTTCATGCCATTTTTCAGATCGATGATGTAGTAATAAACACCAACAGGAACATCCTCATTTCTGTACTTCCCATCCCAGGGCTTTTCATAGCCGGTACTTTCAAAGATGAGGGTTCCATAACGATTCATGACTTTTACCACAGGGGCATCCAGAGCATCTATAGCGGTGATATTCCACGCATCATTAATATTGTCGCCATTTGGACTAAAAGCATTTGGAACTGTAAGTCCGTTATAGACCTTAACAAATACCGTGTCCAGAGCGGTTACACAGCCCATAGTCGATTCTGCGTGCAGGATATAGTCTGTATCCTCTTTAGGCGATACCCTGGGAGTAAGGGAATTTTTATCATCAATATCAGTATTCGGTGTCCAGAAATACCTTACTCCATCTCCTGACACACTTCCGTTTAGTTTGACATCATATCCACTTAATATTTTTTTATCAGGACCCGCATCAGCAGCTGGTACTTTGTTAACAATTACATTTACCTGGGCCTCCCTGTAACACGTACCACTTTTTACTTGAACTGTATATAATGTAGTTACAGTTGGCGAAGCGATGGGATTCGCAACATTTGGATCTGAAAGCCCAATTGTCGGCGACCAGGAGTAGCTTGTACCCCCTGAAGCATTCAGTTGTACACTAGTTCCCTCACAAATCTGGGGTGCCGGATTGTCTACAACCGGAATTGGTGGAGGAATAACGTTCACATTTATTGCGGAAGTAACCTCACATCCCAGACTTTTTACGGTAAGGGTATAGGAGCCAGACATACTTGCTGTAGCATCTAGAATTACAGGCGATTTTTCTGTCGAAAATAAAGTTCCATTGGGCCTTCGCCATTCGTAGGTACCGTCTGTACTTACATCAAACATTATGGCATCTCCTATACATACAGGCCCATTGCTTATTGCGTTTACCATTGGGGGCGAGTTTACTTTAACGGTTAAGATAGGGGATACTGTTCGGCAATTAGGAGAATTAAAATTTCCTGGTTCAGCTGCAGTTAATCTGTAATTGTACAATCCAGGAATCGCATTAGTAAATGACTCATTATAACTTGAAGGATTTGTAGCCCCGGGAATATCAGCCCAGCTGCCACCATTGTCTTTTTGCCACTGGTACCGGAGGGTTCCCGAACCCACTGTTTGAGCCGACAGATTTAAGGTTGTGGTGGTCCCTTCACAAATATCTTGAACTCGATTAAAACTAGTGCCTATTCCAGCTTTAATATCTGGTCCGCAGGCTCTGAATGTGATGTCATCTATCACGATATCATTTCCACCAGCATCATTTACATTAAAAACATTATTGATCATTCTGATTTTCACGCGTGTTGAAGTTGTGGTTTGAAAAATGAACCCATATTGCCTCCAATTACGGTCTTGATCCGGAATGTCACCAGTGTTATAACTACCTAATTCTATATCATTCATATCTAATACTACAAATGTGATATTTGGCTTTAAGCCGGAATAGTCAAGCATGTTCAGTAGCCATGCAGCAAATTCGTATTTGGTATTTGGACAGAGATTAATCTGTACATCTGATTCATAAAAAATACCAGGATTGCGGTCTGCATTTACAACCATCATATAGCCGTCTACATCATCAGGGGTATGATTGGTTACTGCATACCAATTCCTGTTCATGCCAATAGTTGTTTTTGCAATAGTATAGGTGCCGTCCCGTACATTTCTGTCGCTTACATAGGTATAACTGCTAAAGCCAGGATCGGGGCCAGCATCCGCACTTCCTCTTCCAAAATCTATGTTCACTACCGGATCTCCTAAAGAGCCGGTACATACCTGTGCCTTCACCTTTGCAGCACTAAAGGTGAGCAGTAAAAACAATGCGGTAAGTTTTGTATATCCCCAGGTCAATACAGTTATTTAAGCTAATACAATATACTGCTTATTCTCTGTATTTTAAACAGCCTTGCTATACCTAATGTACCCGTCTGAATCTTACTTATGCCGTCTACCATAATAACATAGAAGACAAATTATAATGGGCTAAAATTATTGTTTTAGTTAAGTGCCTTATTGTTAGTTGTTTGAGGTGTTTTTTTAACGAAAGAGCACAAGAATGGACGTATTGCTAAAAACCGTCTTAAATACCGTAAAGTAACATTTTTTATCTAAAGCAACCGTTTGTGTTGAATTATTGATATATCTAACTTATTTGGTTTTCCTATCATTTGCATATGTAATGAATTGTGAATGAATATGTCTTTATAGTTAAATTATTTCCAATATTGTTTAAGACTTATATCTTGATATGAGGACTATGTATAATCTTATTTGGTTAATGCAAACGGTTGCGTTGTTAAAGATTGTTAAATGACATTTCAATAACACTAGATTAGGGCTATCAACTAAAACAGCAATAATATTTTTAGCACATAAAAGCTTGAGAATTAATTATTAACCATTAACCAGGATTTGATTTAGGGCATCAAACCAGAACAACAAATAACCATATATAATTTTAAACGAGGGAATTAGGTAAACCTCAATTAGCTATTTACAATAAATATAGCCGGGGAATTCCTATGCCTTAATTGTATTAACAAACTAACTTAAACTAACAACTAACCAACCCATGAAAAATCAAGTCACCTAACTGCAATTGGTGAATATGGCTATCCAGGAATAGTCCAGCCACTTAACAGATTGAAAGAAAATCGCTCTTCATTGAATTCAACTATTTGATTTTAAACTAAAAAAATGTTTATGAATAATTTTTACAAGAAGCAACTCTTGACCTGCCTGTTGCTACTGTTTTCTGTAATTGCATTCGCACAAAAAAAGATTAGCGGAACAGTTAAAGGATCAGACGACGGTGGTCCTCTTCCAGGAGTGTCCGTTACATTAAAAGGAACCTCTAAGGGGGTTAGTACAGATGGAAATGGAAAATTTACAATTGATGCACCTGCAGATGGTGTTCTTCATTTTTCATATATAGGATATAATGCCAAGGATGTAAACATTGCCGGGCAAACTGAGGTCAATGTTCAATTGGCTCCTTCTGCAAATGCGCTTAAAGATGTAGTCGTAATTGGATACCAGGAAGTATCAAGGAAAAAAACTACTGCAGCAGTATCTACAGTAAAAGCTAAAGACATTGAAAATTTACCATCTCCAACATTTGATAAACTCTTGCAAGGTAGGGTGGCGGGACTAAATGTTCAGGCATTCTCAGGTGAGCCCGGTGGTACACCAACATTTGTTGTACGTGGTAATTCATCAATCGGAAGAGCAGTAAATGCAGCACRTGCCTTAAGCAGCCCATTATTTGTGATAGATGGAATTCCTATTTCAAGTGAGGATGTAACCTCATTTGGAGATTTAACAGGAACCAACTTCATTGCAGGAATAAATCCTAATGATATAGAATCCATTGATGTTTTAAAAGATGCTGCAGCCGCATCAATCTATGGATCAAGAGGTGCAAACGGAGTAGTAGTTGTTAAAACTAAGCGTGGTAAGTCTGGTAAACCTGAGATTAATGTAAGTGCGTATACCGGTGTTTCTAAACAAGGTGAGATGCAAGAGTACATCACAGGTGCTCAGGAGCGCAGGTATAAAATGGATTATTTGAACAAGTACGCCAGCCATGAGCAACAGGGGCTATATCCTATGATACTAACCGATAGTTTAAATCCTGCATTTAATAATGCGAACGATTGGCAGGGAATATTTTATCGCACAGGTATCATTCAAAATT
This sequence comes from Pedobacter sp. 05T44, assembly GCF_056395985.1. Classification (NCBI taxonomy): domain Bacteria; kingdom Pseudomonadati; phylum Bacteroidota; class Sphingobacteriia; order Sphingobacteriales; family Sphingobacteriaceae; genus Pedobacter; species Pedobacter sp. 05T44. The sequence goes on along the minus strand of NZ_JBFTKO010000001.1, from coordinate 637,975 downwards.
ATGATGCTTCTGCATCTGGTGGCTCAGAGACTATGAATTATCGCTTTAGTGGTAACTACTACAACGAGGGTGGTATTATTAAAGGAACAGGTTTTAAACGTTATACCATGTCGGGATCAATGGGAGTTAAGCTTTCAGAGCGTCTTAAACTTGATGCATTATTTAGATTGTCGAGGGGAGACCGCGCCAGAGGACGTGGACAAGCACCTTGGGAAAACCCTCTTCCAATAAATGCAGGGACGTTTCCAACTTCACTGTTATATATAAGTGATGTGGATATGCAAAACTTTACAGGTGTGCTGGATCAGGTTAAGGATAAGAATATCAATGATGATATTACGTCTAGTATAACACTAAATTACGATATCAGTAAAAAGTTTCATTTTCAAACACAAGGATCGTTGCAATCAAGCAAAGGCGGCAGAGACATCTTTAGGCCAAGTATTTTGGATGCGGAGGGTAATTTTTATGCTCAATCGTCTAGATCGAACTTTGATAACTTTAATATAGACAACCTTCTTTCGTATACTACTTCGGTGAATAATGACCACCACATTACCGTACTGGGTGGAAATACGATAAACTACCTGACAAGAGAATATACAGGGATTGGGGGGATTGGAAAAGGGAATAATGTAATTTCTACTGTTCAGGGTATTAATGAATATGCGTATAGTGATCCATACGGTAATATGATAACGGGGTCTAAACGCGAAGCTTCAGGAATGCTGTCGTTTTTCGGAAGAGCAAGTTATGATTATAAAGATAAGTATCTCTTCTCTGTTAGTTTCCGTGCCGATGCCTCATCTCGTTTTGGTAAGAATTACAGGTGGGCCCACTTTCCTTCTGTTTCGGCAGGTTGGGTAATATCTGACGAGCCGTTTATGAAATCAGCAGAGAATTGGGTGTCATTACTGAAAATAAGAGGTAGTTATGGTGTTTCAGGTAACTTACCGGCCGATTACTATGCGCCATTTAACTCATACATTACCGGAAATGGTGGTGCAGGGTATCAAGGCTCTGCCGCTACAAATACCTACAATGGTGTAAACTCGGTAACTTATAATCCCGGATCTATTACACAAGATAATTTAACATGGGAAAGATCAATCCAATCGAATATTGGTATTGATGCAGAATTATTTAAAAGCAGATTAAACATATCTGTTGATGCTTATAACCGTGGTACATCAGACCTTATTTTCGATTTGATTATGCCGGTTACCAGCGGGTATGATAAAGTTAGAACTAATGCTGTTGATGTTAGGAATTTAGGGGTTGATTTAAATGTTACAGGAAGAGTATTCAGTCCTGAGAGCAAATTTCAATGGAATCCAAGATTGGTAATGTCATTCAACAAAAATCAAATCATGTCGTTGCCTAATGGTAATAGAGACATTATGGTTACAGATGGTAATACAGGTACTACTTTTATACTTACAAAAGGGCGTCCTATTTATGAATATTTCCTGGTTAAATCGGCAGGGGTATATACAGATAAAAATGAAATCCCTTTTGATCCGCGCACTGGAGATCTGATTACTTATTGGAACGGATCGCAGACTGCAAAACCTGGCTCATACAGATGGATAGATCAAAACTTTGACTATGATGTATGGGATCATTTTGATAAAGTAAGGGTTGGTAATCCGAATCCAAGAATTACAGGTGGTTTAAGCAATACCTTTACTTATAAAAATTTCTCTCTTGAAGTTTTTACAACCTTCTTATTAGGCAGAGAGGTGTATAACACTTATATCTCAAGTTTACTTGATCAATATAAACAACTTGGAAGCTTCCCAAACACTGGGCTTATCAATCTGGATAAATTGCCTATATGGCGTAAACCGGGCGATAAGGCTACCTACGCCGACTTAAATCCTTACGGTGATTATTATTATCAGTTTAATAATTTCTCTTCAGCCTATATGGAAGATGGATCTTATGCGAAAATTAAATACATCAATTTAGCTTATAATGTTCCGACCAAGTTGCTGGAAAAATTAAAAATGAAACGCTTGCAGGTTTATACCATCATAGATAATGTTTACTCTTTCCAGAAATCAACATTACCGGATGTTGAAGCAGTGAATGAGCTGGGAATATATACAGGAGATAGTTATCCGGTACCTAGAAAATTCACCTTTGGTATTCAGGCATCTTTTTAAGCGGCTTTAAATAAATAATTAATAATTAGAACATAGATCATGATTTTATCAAAATATAGAGCATTAAGTATTTTTCTTTTAGGAGGAATGCTTTGCACAGGACTATTTTCCTGCAAAAAATTATTAGACTTAAAACCTGAAGGTTCGGTATATGAAGGAGTGTATTGGAAAACTCAGGATGATGCAACTTCTGGCTTAATGGGGGCCTATTCCTTATTGCGTAAGTCGCTTACTCTTGGCGGACAAGGTATGTCAAATTTTGTGTTTGGCGATTTTACCGCGGGAGTTTTTACCGAGGGAGGTGATTATGCATTAAATTTCCTTGTTAAAGGAGACCAGTATTATGGAACAGGATTAAATGTTAATGATTTTAGAGGTGATTATCTGGATGATTTCCAAACCTGGACTCCCTTTTATAAAACAATAACACAAGCAAATACCGTAATCGAAAAAGTAGGTAAAATGCCTGATAATGTATTTAAGACACCTGCTGATAAAAGGAAGATTATTGGAGAGGCTTATTTTATTCGTGCCTACACCTATTTTTATATGGTTCGTATATGGGGAGATTTGCCGTTGGTACTTCAGTTTGACCCGGATCCTGTATCGTCTAAGAATATTGCGCGTACCTCAGAGGTTACAGTTTTAGATTCTTGTGTTGTGGACATGAATAAAGCAGTTAAACTTTTAAATTGGAAAACCAGTAACGAGGAGATAGTAAGGGCTGATAAAGGTGCTGCTTTTGCGCTAATGGCTCATTTAAATAGATGGAAGTATTTTGTAACTAAAGATGCTGACCAAGGATTATTAAATAATGCGGTTGCAGCAATAGATTCTATAACCGCTTCTGGGAAGTACATGCTGGAGCCAGCTTCAAATTTTGCCAGATTATTTAAAGGTAAATCATCAGAAGGCATCTTTGAGATCAATACAAGTTTCGGTCAGGGCGAGTATCAGGAAAGCGGTTTTTATAATTATACCCTAGGCATTCCTTACATACCAGGACAGTCTAAATCAACCATTTTTGATAGGGAGATGGTTAATGCAATTTTTGCTGATGATTCGGATGCGAGATATAACTATTATTTCGACAGGTCTAAACCTGAAGATATGATTCTCACAAAATACATTGGTAAAAACAAACAGAATTTAACTTTTAAAGATCCTAATGCCCAGACAGGTGCGGTAATAGATTGTAATATCAGCATTTTCCGATTAGCAGAAATGTTGTTGTTAAGGGCAGAGTGTAATGCATTACTAAATAAAGATGGTCAGGCACTCACAGATTTAAATGAAGTTAAAAGAAGGTCTAATCTTGAGAATTATGCCGGAAGTGGAGAAGATCTTAGATATGAAATATTTGATGAGACTTTCCGCGAATTGTTTTGTGAAGGCCATACCTGGTACGATATGGTGCGAAACAAGATGGTGGTTGACTATCTTGATGCTAGTCGCTTCCCTCAATCAAGATACGATGAGGAAGGTTGGAAATGGCCTATTAACAGAGGATTATTTGTTGATAATAAACAATTGACACAAAATAAATACTGGATCGGAAAATTAAGATAACCTGGTCACTTAAATTAAATATCATGAAAATTAAATTATCATACATTTTAACTCTAGTCGCTTTTTGTGTTGCATTTACCGCCTGTAAAAAGAACGACTATATCATCGGAGGCGATTTACATGATCCACATGTAAATATGACGACTTATGATTTTCTTAAAACCAAACCTCTATTTGATACCCTGGTAGTTCTTATTGATAAGGCTGGATTGAAAGATGAAATCAACGGGAATAATACCTTTTTTGCTCCTACAGATTATTCAATTAAAGCACTTCTGGCAAGAAGAACACTAATTATTCAACAGAAGTATCAGGATGAGAATATCAAGTATACGTTGGATAGTTTGCCTGTTCCGGAGCTAAGAGATTCACTAAGATCTCATCTTTTTACCGGTAAGATTAATCGTGAGCAGCTTTCTTTAGAAAATAAAGTTTTCAAGAGTCTGTCTGGCGAGGATTTTTCTATTTTACTAAAACAAGTTGATAGCTATACCGGGCTTGTAACCACTAGACCACAGTATCTTTATCTAACCAAGATCAGGAATGGTCTGGACCCGAATCCAATTCCTGATGATTATCTGGATGAGGACAGGGATATAATAGAGCTGGTTCAGACCTCAGGGATTTTGACTACCAACGGGGTACTCCACGTATTAAATAATACCCACAAATTTTACTGGTAAATCTTTTACTCAATTAAATTGAACGAAATGAAAATTATAAGATATGCACTAATACTAATTGTATGCGCAAGTTTAGCCTGGGTGGGTTGTAAAAAGATCCCTGTAGGTTTTATTGGAGAAACAATGTATTATAAAGACAGCCCCTTTTCAATTGAACAGGGTAATGTAAAAGTAGTAACAAGCTCACTAAATTTAGATGGGTCAACGCTTCCTGTTTTAGTTAAGTTACTGGAAGTAAGAAAAAAAGGAACAAGCCAAAAAGCTGAGGAATTTTATGCAGAACATGAGGTTTATGTTTACAAACAGCCAATTGATCCGGACGTAGATACTACCATTGCGCAGGTAAATGCGAAAAGAGAGAAGAAAATGCTGCCTCCTTTTGAGTTTTTGCCTAGCGGACAATTTCTGTTTAATGCAGGAACCGCATTTTTGCCAGCAAGATCTGAATATGAATTTGACGTAGAGGTAAGTAATGAGAGCGGGACAAAGGTGTTTAAAAACATTGGCGAAATTCATTTTAGAGATCCGGAATTGTTTAAGCCTTATGCAATAGCAGCAAGCTGGTTTAATGATAATGGAGTTGCGACTGACAATGGCGCATTGTCTGCTAATCCAGAAATGATCATTGAAAAAATCAGTGACCAGGGTACAAATGCAATTGTAAAGATTGTGGATCAAAATGGAGTTCCATTTAACCCTAAGACAGGAGAGATCATCAAAAGAGGAGATAGGCCGACGTTTGAATCTTATGCGAAATTTAACCCTGTAACGTATACAGATACTTCGATGGTTTGTAATTTTGAGATTACGCCTTTCCCGATAAAGAGAATTAGCGGATATGGAGATTTTCTAATGTACTACAGAATACCAAGTAAGTTTGCGTCGTTAACTACATTCCCGGCAAATCATCCTCCTGGAACCACATTTAGTATCAATCCAAGATTTGGATTCCAGATTAAGCAACTGGGTACCTATTTAATAACCATTAAATTAAATGGCGTAATACACAAATAATAGGTTGTATCAAAAGCAAAACCCGGCATACTTAATATATCGTTTATATGTTAAGTATGCCGGGTTTTTTATATCGTTTTAAGGAATGCTATGGTATCAACATTATCTGCATAATCCCATAGTTTTGGAACCTGACTTTCTCCGAATGATAATACAGCGGTTTTTAGTTCAAAAGGGATGTTACTTACTACACATTGAATATTTTCTTCTTCTGCCCTTAGCTTAGTTGCAACATCATCGATGTTTTTATAACGCTCATAATACAATACAGCTAATGGCGATKACATTCCTGAATCTTCTTTTAACAATAGGAAACCGTTATCGTAGTGCTCAGCCATATTTACCAGGTAAATAGATTTGTTATAATCGTAATTGTTGTTGTATTTGAAATGATTAATAATTTCTTTGAAATGTTCTATTGGTTCAAAGAACTCTTTGATACTATAATCCTCCGGGATAAATAGTTTAGAAACATTTCTGCAACCTAACCCAAAGTAATCAAATACATCATGACCAAGTGATGCGATTTCAGAAGGCTTTTCTTGTCCGTTTAAGACTGCAACACTATTCCTGTTTTTTCGAATGATATTTGGGACCTTACCAAAATAAAAATCAAAATATCTTGAAGTGTTATTACTGCCGGTAGCAATCACAGCATCAAAATCTTTTAAACGTTCAACATAAACAATATGATCTGCCAGTTGAGGCTCAATAATAATTAGCTGAGCGAGTAGGGCAGGCAGCAATTTATCGTCAGATGATGAGAGCTTAATAAGCGCTATGTTTCCGGTTGCCAAAACAGATAATACATCATGAAAACCTACAAGAGGGATGTTTCCTGCCAATATTAGTCCAACTTTTTTAGGGTTTTTATTAATCGTAATATTTCTGAACCAGGTTTCCAGATCTTGTTGGTTAAGCATTTTATGCAAAGCATTTAATGATCTTTCAACCTCATCTATAGTAAACCAGGCATTGCTGTTTTGAGCCGCTAAAATCAGGTTTTTGAATCCCTGATCGGGATTGGCTATATAGTCACTAAGTTTTTTTAAAGCAATAATTAGTTTTTCCGTAGTAAGGATTGGCATATTTCCAACAATTTTAAAGTTTAAGTGTTATATTTGCAATGCAAAGGTAACCCTTAGCAATAGATTTACACGAAGACATGGCTATTAAAATAACAGACGAATGTATTAACTGCGGAGCATGTGAGCCTGAATGCCCAAATAATGCAATTTACGATGCAGGCACTGCCTGGAGATTTTCTGATGGTACTAACTTAAATGGTATTATCGACTTTGGCGACAAACAAATAGATGCTGAAGCTGCACAGGATGCAGCCTCTGATGAGGTCTATTATATTGTTTCAGATAAGTGTACAGAATGTAAAGGCTTTCATGATGAACCTCAATGTGCTGCGGTTTGTCCGGTAGATTGCTGCGTTGATGACGAGGATGTTCGCGAAACAGAAGAAGAATTATTGGCTAAAAAAGCTTGGTTACACCAAGAGAACTAGTTTTAGCTTTTATAATCAAATTTATACAGGACACCCAAAGGGTGTCCTTTTTTATTTAAGCTTTTTCTTCATACTTGTTTGGAACAATTAAAACGGGACATGCAGATTTTCTAGCTACGTGCTCAGCAACACTTCCCATTAAAAAATGATATAAACCTGTTCGGCCGTAAGTACCAATTACAATAAGATCAGAACCGTACTCATCAGATTGCTGTATAATCCCGTGCGCAGCACTATCAACCACGCTTAAATAGGTGGTAGCTATGCCATGACTAAATTTAGTTTCAATTTCTTTTAATAATAAATGACTGTTTTCTTCACTGTTGTCGTAAGTTTCCAGAAAAACAGGGGCCAGTGTTAAGTCAGGGCTGATGTTCGCAGGCACGGGTTCTATAATGTTGACAAGTGCAACCTCTGCGCCAAACGTCTTCGCTACTTCATAACCAACTTTTGCTGCTTTTTCTGAACAAGTACTATTATCAACAGCAATTAAAATTTTTTTGAGGTTCATCGTCTTATAGATTAAGGTTTATACTATAAAAATAACAAAATAACTGTGCAAAAGTTTACATTTATACCATTGATTTTATGCTATGGAACAATACTATGGAATATGTAGGGTGGCAGTTGCACCCTTAAGATCTGAACCATCAGACAGAGCTGAAATTGCATCTCAATTGCTTTTTGGAGATCATGTGGAGATACTGCAACGAAATGAAAAGTGGTGGCAAGTACGCAATGCTTTCGATGGATATGAGGGTTGGTTAGACTTTAAGCAGTTAACAGAAGTATCGTTAGAAGAGTTCGTAAGTAATCATAGTTGCAAATACCTGGCCCCGGCCGAAATAGGGAATGTAATAACAGATGAGCAGGGCAGTAAATATTATATCTCTCCAGGTAGTAATCTTCCTTCGTTTAATAATGGTTATTGCAGTATAGGCACTGAAAAGTACAAGGTTTTATTTAGTCCAACAGTAGTTCCTCCTTCGGACCAAATCGATGTTATAAATACGGCACTTTTCTTTCAAAACGTTCCTTATTTATGGGGGGGCAAAAATTTGTTTGGAATGGATTGTTCCGGATTTGTGCAGATCGTTTTTAAACTAAACGGGATACAGTTAAACAGAGATGCATGGCAGCAGGCAGAACAAGGTACCACAGTTGATTTTTTGCCTGAAGTTAAACCAGGGGATGTAGCTTTCTTCGATAATGAAGATGGTCGCATTATTCATGTTGGTATTATGTTAAATGCAACTGATATAATTCACGCTTCAGGTAAAGTCAGGATAGATCCAATGGATAATCAGGGTATTTACAATGCTGAATTAGGAAGATATTCTCATAAGCTTAGAATCATTAAGCGATTAACTTAACGATTCTAAGTTAAGCTCGATCAATTTAACCCTTTTCTACTATACATTTAGGGTTGTGGGATACGGGGAAATTGCAAGAATTAGCAATAAAGCACATCTTGTTTGCCTGTTCGTGTAATGAATTCGCTTTTTCTATGTGGTCCTCATTGTTAATTACCACCACAGGGTTTAAAATAACTTCGGTAAAATGACCGCTTCCACTAGGTTCTTCGGCCATTTTTCCTACGGCATTGTCGGTATAATCCAATACTATGATCTCATTTTGAGAGCATAGATGTAAAAACCAAAGCATGTGGCATGATGATAATGATGAAACCAACAAATCTTCTGGATTGTGTTTGGTTTTATCCCCTAAAAATGCCGAATCTGATGATCCCTGGATATCCGCTTTATGGTCTATTGATATGATATAACTTCTTTCGTAAGACCGGTAGTCCATTGTTCCTGAACCTTTATTACCTGTCCATGTTAAACTMGTTTGATATAGATGTTCTTTGGCCATAACTTATACTTAGTAGCCTCCAATTTAAACAAACTTTCCTTAAAAAAATAGTATACTTTAAGAATTAAACTCCCAAACCATTACCTGTCGGTCATCGCCTGTAGAGATCAGGTATTTACCATCTGAACTCCAGATGAGTTTGTTAATAGAATGGAAATGGCCCTCCGTATTTTTTTCTAAACTAAGGATCTTATATAGTTTGAAATCATTGGCTCCCCATAGCTTAATGCTCTTGTCCTGACTGCAGGTAGCAAAATAAGGCTGAGTAGGGTGGAAGGCGATAGTGTATACACTGAACATATGTGCTGCTATGTTATTTGCCAATTCATAGTTTGGTAAGTTCCATACCTTTAATTGTGCATCACGGCCACCCGAAATTAAAGATGCTCCATTCGGAGCATATTGCAATGAAGTGATTGGGAGTTTATGACTGCTCAACTCAATCTTTAAGCTATAATCCAAAGAATTGTAAACTCTGATAATTCCATCTTTACAACCAAAAGCAACTTCTTCTTCTGAATTGCTTATCGCAATGGTACGAACTGTATTGTGTAAAACAGGGAAATTATATAGCAATGAGAAATCACTGAGCGACCATACAGCCACTGTTCCATCTTCTCCGGTACTTAAAAGTTCGTTTTTATAAGCAATGGTTTTTAGATCGAATACTCCCTTTTGGTGATGACTTAAAGTAGCAATGGTTTTCTCAAGCTTTATGTCAAATACAAGAATTAACCCACTTCTTTGTGCTATAAAGAGTAAATCTTTATAACTATGTAAAGCATATACGGAGCTTTGTACGGGCACCAGAACCTTAACAAAGGTCATTGTTTTTAATGACCATTCTACTACGCCTTTATCATTGCCTGCGCTAAAGAAGAAGCCTTCTTTTGCAGCAGGACTTGCAAGTGCATAAATTGGGTTTTGATGACCGCTAAGTGTATGTAAGTGCTTTAACATATAATTATTTGCTATGTCGACCTTTTAGATTTAAGCCGATATCTGCCAGGGTTTTGCCCTTTTCTCTAAGTAAAACCAATAAATGAAAGATCAGGTCGGAGCTTTCGTTAACGAAATCCACATCAGTTTCGGCCAGTGCAGCTATAACAGTTTCAACACCTTCTTCACCAACTTTTTGTGCAATTTTATTGAGCCCTTTTGAACGAAGCTTATTTACATAAGATTCTTCAGAAGGGTTTTCATAGCGATCGGCAATGATCTGTTCCAGCTCAAATATAAAGTTCTGGTTGTAGTCAGTTTTAAAGCAGCTACGAGAACCTGTATGGCAAGTAGGACCTACCGGCGTAGCTTTTATTAAAATTGTATCATTATCGCAATCTATATGCGTTTCCTTTACAAAAAGAAAGTTTCCGCTTTCCTCACCTTTAGTCCATAGTCTGTTTTTACTGCGCGAAAAGAAAGTAACTTTTCCCTCTGCAAGTGTTTTATCCCATGCTTCCTGGTTCATATAACCCAGCATTAAAACTTCCAGGGTTTGTACATCCTGTATAATTACAGGTACCAAACCCTGTGTTTTTTCAAAATCTATGTTCATATCGTTTTTAACTCTTTACACGATCTCGTCATGCTGAATTTATCTCAGCATCCCGGCCATGTTATTTATCTTTCTCTTGCGGGATCCTAAAATAAATTCAGGATGACGGCCGCTTTAGTTACAAGATTTTGCTACAACCTTACCGGTATATTGTGTTTTTTTAATTCGCTTTTTAAATAGGGGATAGGAATCTCACCAAAGTGAAAAACCGAGGCTGCCAAAGCAGCATCAACACCTGTCTCTAAAAATACCTCCGTAAAGTGTTCAACCTTCCCTGCGCCACCCGAGGCAATTACAGGGATGTTGATAGATCGTGCTATTTTATCAAGTAATAAGCAATCAAAGCCATTTTTAGTACCGTCGTGATCCATTGAAGTCAATAGAATTTCACCTGCTCCCAAACTTTCAGCCTTAAGAATCCAGTCTTCTGTTTCCAGTTCAGTAATCAACCGTCCGCCATTAAGGTGAACCATATTTTTGCCATCTACCAGTTTAGTGTCAACAGCCACCACTACAAACTGAACACCAAATGCTTTAGCTAAATCCTCAATTAACGAGGGGTTTCTGACTGCCGCAGAGTTAATGCTGATCTTGTCAGCACCGGAATTCAATAGTGCTTCAGCGTCAGCAATGGTAGTTATACCCCCACCTATGGTAAACGGGATATTTAGCTGACGGGCTACCGACTTCACCATTTCTATCGTGGTACCACGTCTTTCATGAGTTGCGGTAATGTCTAAAAACACCAGTTCATCAGCTCCTTGCTGCGCATACTGCCAGGCAAGTTCAACCGGATCCCCGGCATCTTTAAGGTCAACAAAATTTACACCTTTAACCGTGCGCCCATCTTTAACATCAAGGCATGGAATAATACGTTTGCTTAACATCGGTTAAAGAGAGGTCATTTGCTTCAGATTCCATTGCTTAATTTCATCAATAGAAATCCTGTTTTCATATATTGCCTTGCCAACAACTACTGAACGGATATCCAGGTTTGCCAGTTCTTCAATGTCGGCCATTGAACTGATACCACCCGATGCAATCAGTTTTATAAACGGAGAGTGCTCCAATAGTTTTTTATACAAATCTACGGCTGCGCCACCTAGTTTGCCATCTTTGTTGATATCTGTACATAGGAACCTGAAAAAGCCAAGTTGTAAGCACTTGTCAACATAATCCATTAGCTTAATTGGTGAACTTTCCATCCAGCCTGAGTATTTAATTACTTCGTCTAATACGTCAATAGCAATAACAATACGGTTGGCATAGTCATATTTTTTGCCTACTTCAGCACTAAGATCTTTTAAGAAATCAGGGTTGGTAATGGCCTGTGTGCCAACAATAACACGATGAATACCTGCGTCAAGCAAATCTGTAACTTGCTTAATTGTGCGGATACCACCTCCATACTGAACACGCATGTCGGTTTTCCTAATGATGTCAAAAAGCGCTGCCTGGTTACTGAAATCTCCTTTTGCTCCATTTAGATCAATAATATGTATGAATTCTGTACCATTAGACCGGTAAGTGTCTATCATTTCAGCGATGGAAACATCATATACTGTTTTTTGGTTATAATCACCTTCTCTAAGGCGAACTACCTTACCATCTAGAATATCAATTGCGGGAATTATGTACATTTTACTGTTTTAAGTTTGAAAAATTCTTTAATAAACGCTCTCCGGCGATACCAGATTTCTCTGGATGAAATTGTACGCCATAGAAATTATCCTTTTGCACTGCTGCAGAAAATGGTTTTCCATAATTTGCAGTCGCGATATCAAAAGTAGGGTTATATTCAATAAAGTACGAATGCACAAAGTAAAATTGTGTCAGATTTTCAACACCTTCAAACAAGGAATTGTTTTTATGATCTATATTATTCCAACCCATGTGCGGGATTTTAATCCCTTGATTCTTATCGAATAGTTTTGTTTTAACAGGTACTATATTCATCATGTCGGCATTTCCTTCTTCCGAATGTTCGGTAAGTAATTGCATGCCCACGCAGATGCCAAGTACCGGTTTTTTTAATGCCTTTATTGGCTCAACAAGCCCTGTTTGCTCCAGTTTGTTCATTGCTGCTCCGGCATGTCCCACACCTGGAATAATGATGTGGGTGTATTTGTCCAGGTCAGTTTCTGTGTTTACCATTCCGAAGGGTATAGCTAACCTTTCCAATGCAGAAGTAAGGGAAAAGATGTTGCCGGCGCCGTAGTTTACTATTCCAATCATTATTCAATTCTTTATTTCTCGTTCCCATCATCTCTCCTAAAGTCGAGATGACGGCTATCTAATTACAATACTCCCTTAGTGCTGGGTAAAACCAGCTTTTCAGCATCACGTTTAATGGCCATTTTAATTGCCTTGGCAAAGGCTTTAAATATAGCTTCAATTTTATGATGCTCGTTTTCGCCTTCAGCTTTAATGTTCAGGTTGCATTTTGCCGCATCACTAAATGATTTAAAGAAGTGATAAAACATTTCCGTAGGCATATCGCCAACCATTTCACGTTTAAAATCTGCTTCCCAAACAATCCAGTTACGCCCGCCAAAGTCTATTGCTGCCTGAGCTAAACAATCGTCCATAGGCAAGCAGAAACCATAGCGCTCAAGACCAAGTTTGTTACCTATAGCCTTGGCAAAAGCTTCTCCAAGTGCAATACCAGTATCCTCAATAGTATGGTGCTCATCTATATGCAAATCGCCATTGGTCTTGATTCGTAAATCAATACTTCCGTGACGCGCAATCTGGTCAAGCATATGGTTAAAGAAATTTAAGCCTGTATCGATATCAGCTTTGCCAGTTCCATCCAGATCAATGCCAATGCTAATCTTTGTTTCATTGGTATTGCGTTCATGAGTAATTGTTCTTGTTCCAGCCTTAAGCATGGTATAGATATCCACCCAATTTTGGGTTCTTAAAGCAATATACTCGGTTAAATGCTCCGCCTTTTCAAGCTTTTCATTAGCGCCAAGCTGGTCATTATTACAGATCCATATGGCTTTTGCACCAAGGTTTTTAGCCAGGATAACGTCGTTTATACGGTCGCCAACTACAAATGAATTGTCCAGATCATAGGCCTCGGTAAAATAATGTTGCAATAGTCCTGTATTGGGTTTGCGTGTTATTGCATTCTGGTGGGCAAAGGTTTTGTCGATAATTACCTCACTAAATTCTACGCCTTCACCGGCAAAAGTATCCATAATGAAATTATGTACCGGCCAGAAGTGCTCCTCAGGATGAGAATCTGTGCCTAAACCATCCTGATTAGTAACCATTACCAGCTCATATTCCAGCTCTGCTGCAATTTTTGAAAGATAGTATAGTGCTTTAGGGTAAAATTCTAATTTGGCAAATGAATCAATCTGCTCATCCGCGGGTTCTTTAATGAGTGTACCATCACGGTCTATAAATAATACTTTCTTCATTATAGTGTTTTTAGGGCTTTTAAGAGGATTTCGTTTTCTTGGGTGGTTCCGATAGTGATGCGCAGGCATCCTTCGCACAATGATACTTTAGATCGGTCTCTGATGATGATACCTTGGTCTACCAGGGCGTTGTATGTATTTAACGCATCATCAACCTGTATTAGTATAAAATTAGCATCAGATGGATATACCTTTTTTACCATGGCCAATTCAGCCAGATCTGTACTTAATTTATCTCTTTCTTCGACAGTAATTTTAATCCAGTCATTTACCTGTTCTATATTCTCCAAAGCTTTCAAAGCAATATCCTGTGTGGCCTGGTTTATATTATACGGAGGTTTAACTTTATTCAGCACATCTATAACCGGACGGGCGGCAAAAGCCATACCCAAACGCAGGGCTGCCAAACCCCAGGCTTTAGAGAAAGTTTGCAATACCACAAGGTTCGGATACTCCGTTAATTCTTTAATAAATGTGCGCTGTTTTGCGTAGTTAATGTATGCCTCATCTATCACAACCAAACCATTGAAATTAGCCAGTACGGTTTCAATATCTGTGCGGATAATTGAGTTTCCGGTAGGGTTATTTGGAGAGCAGATAAAGATCAGTTTAGTGTGCTCATCAATAGCCTCTGCAATGCCCTCAAGATCCAGCTGAAAGCTAGGTAGTAAATCGACTTTACGTATTTCAACATTGTTGATGTTTGCTGAAACTTCATACATGCCGTAAGTAGGAGGAAGGATGATGATGTTATCTATCCCCGGCTCACAAAAAKCTCTGAAAAGAAGATCTATTGCCTCGTCGCTTCCATTTCCAAGAAAGGTATTTTCAATTGGAACTCCTTTGATTTTGCTGATTGCATCTTTAAGATCAAGCTGTAAAGGATCAGGGTAGCGGTTGTAATTCTGATCTAATGGAGAGCCATAGCTGTTCTCATTGGCATCCAAAAATATGCTGGCCTGCCCTTTATATTCATCCCTCGCCGTAGAATAGGGGCGAAGGTTTTTAATGTTTTCTCTTTGTAATTTATTAATATCCATGTTAACGGGATTAATTTTTGGGCTTGTTAAACTATGTCTTTCAATCTAATACTTACCGCATTTCTGTGCGCCCTTAAGCCTTCCGCTTCTGCGAGTACCTCAACAGTGTTACCAATATTTTCTAAACCCTTAGGGCTGATGTGCTGGAAGGTAATCTTCTTTACAAACGAATCAAGTGAAACACCTGAATAAGCTTTTGCAAAGCCGCTTGTAGGCAAAGTGTGGTTAGTGCCCGAAGCATAATCTCCTGCGCTTTCCGGAGTTAAATTACCCAAAAATACAGATCCTGCGTTAGCTATCAGCGGTATAAGTGGTTCAAAATGGTCTGTGGAAAGGATCAGATGCTCTGGGGCATACGTGTTGCTAAATTCCATACCTTGTTCCAGATCTTTTACCAGTACAGCATACGAATTTGCTATTGCAAGGGCAGTTACGTCTTTTCGTGGAAGTTCTTTTAGTTGAATTTCAACTTGTTCAAGTGTTTTAGTTATGATTTCGTTTGAGGTAGAGACCAGTATGGTCTGACTATCAGCTCCATGCTCTGCTTGTGCAAGTAAGTCGGAAGCAACGTATGACGGATTGGCAGTCTCATCTGTAAGCACTAGGACCTCCGAAGGACCAGCAGGCATATCAATTGCAGTCATGGTTGTCGACTGTATCAGCTGTTTTGCCTGTGTTACATAACGGTTACCTGGGCCAAAAATCTTGTATACCTTAGGTACGCTTTCTGTTCCGTAAGCCATTGCGGCAACCGCCTGTGCACCTCCCACCAGATAGATCTTTTCAATTCCCAATTTCAAAGCGCAATAGGCCAGATAACAATTTGTTTTTCCGTCTTTTTGAGGAGGGGAACATACCACAATCTCTTTGCATCCCGCAAGTATAGCCGGTATTCCAAGCATCAAAAAAGTACTTGGTAAAACAGCAGATCCACCAGGGATATAAAGGCCTACACGGTCGATAGCCCTCGCTTCGCGCCAGCAGGTTACACCTGGCATTGTCTCTATCTTTTCTTCTTTATTGGCCTGAGCCGCATGAAAGGTTCGGATGTTTTGGTAGGCTGTATCAATAGCTGCTTTTGCAGCTGCAGGAATAGATGCGGCTATCTCTTCAATCTCTTTTTTTCCGATGAACAGCTGTGTTAATTCAACCTGGTCAAACTGTTTTGCAAAGCTAAACAAAGCCTTGTCTCCGTCGGTTTTAACAGCATCCACTATGCCTTTTACACGGTCTTGTATTGTAGCGTCGTCTTCCAGCTGCCTTAAACAGATCGATTCAATCTCTTGTTTAGATAAATCCTTATAACTGTAGATTTTCAAGTTGTTATATTTTAAGTTTAACTATTAGTTAATGATAAAATAGGCGTTTTTCTATTGTGATCTTATGATTAAGCAATGATTTTTTCAATAGGCATAACAACAATTCCTTGTGCGCCGGCTGCTTTAAGACTATTGATCTTTTCCCAGAAATCATGCTCTGCAATTACCGAATGTACAGCAACCCAGTCCTCATCAAACAATGGAACTACAGTCGGGCTTTTTACACCAGGCAAAAGATCTACAACTTTTTTAAGGTTAGACTTAGCCACATTCAGCACAACATATTTGGTCTCTTTTGCACGCAGTACCGAACGGATCCTTTGCAACAATTCCTGAACTTCAGGTAATAATTCTGAGCCTTCTTTTCCAATCAATATAGCCTCAGATTTCATCACTTCTGAGAATGGCTTCAAGCCATTACTTTYTAATGTTCCACCAGTTGAAACGATATCGCAAATCGCGTCGCTTAATCCTAAACCCGGACCAATTTCTACAGATCCGGATATGGTACGAACCTCAGCATTTACATGATTATCTTTAAGGTATTTTTCAAGGATTACAGGGTAAGAAGTTGCAATGGCTTTTCCTTCTAATTGTGCAATTTCTGTAATGTGACTTTCGTTAGGGATTGCGATTTTAAGTGTGCATTTACCGAAGCCTAATTTTTGAAGATAAGTAACTTCAGAGCCAGACTCTACAATTACGTTTTCGCCAACTATGCCCAGATCGGCAATTCCGTCCTGTACATATTCCGGAATATCGTCATCTCTTAAGAAKAGGATTTCCAATGGGAAATTTGTAACAGTTGAAATTAATGAGCTTTTGTAGTTTTCGAAAGATAGACCACAATTTTTAAGGATTTCTACTGATTTTTCGTTTAATCTACCCGATTTCTGGATAGCGATTTTAAGTGTTTTCAAATGTGCTTTTGATTATTATTGAATTGAACAAGAAAATAAGGTCGGAAACAAGTTTTGAAGTACAAAACATTACATATACATCGCCAATTGGCGATGGTGCAAATGTAAATGATGGTTCAAAATTGTGTTCATAATATTATTTAAGTTCCTTATCAACAATGGCTAGCATCCTGAGGAGATGCAAATATATAGATTGAAATCGCAATTCCAAATAAAATTTGGTTTAAAATTAATATGTAACTGCTGTACAAAATAAAAATGGAGCCGAAACTGCCTCAGACTTGATAGTGAGTTAAGTGTGGCGAAGCTTTGACAGGGCCTTGCTAGGGTGTTTATAGAGCGATTGGCCTTATCAAGGCCCTAAAAACCATCAGCAGCTAGAGCCCTTTCTTATTAACCGATTGTAATTTTCTCAATACGGGGATATTTTCTGATTTGAGTATTCAGATAATAGTTAACTTTAGAGAAGTTGTTTATATGTTAGACTATACCAAATATAACGAACGTGAATTGATCCGGCTATTTAAGTCTGGAGATGATGCGGCGTTTAGGGAAATCTACATGAGGTACGATAAGCCCCTTTATCTCTATGCCTATCACAAACTTGGTAATAAAGAAGAATCCAGAGATATAGTGCAGGATGTTTTTGCATGGATGTTAAACAATCGTGAAACGCTCGATTTAAAAACCACCCTTTCTGGTTATCTCTATAAATCTGTTCTTAATAAGATTTTCAATGTTTTTAGACATAAAGATGTTTTACGCCGATATGCAGACGAAGGAAACCATTATATAGATGTTGATAGTGAAGAAACCGATTTTCTGATAAGAGAAAAGGATATCACTGCAATGATAGAAAAAGAAATAGCGGCAATGCCACCAGGAATGCGAAAGGTTTATGAGTTACGAAGCAAACAATATATGTCTGCAAAAGATATATCTGAACATTTAGGTGTTGCGGAATCAACAGTAAATACCCAGCTGAAAAGGGCAATGAAGCACTTGAAGCTAAAATTAGGACTTGTTATTTACTTGATTTTTATCATTAACTCCTGATTTGTAAAAATAATTTCAGACGCTGTCCCCATTTGGTGTTCCTGAGTTGTCTATGTCAACAATGAGCAGAATCCCAAATTCAAATCAGCGGATATTCTAAAGAGCCAATGGAAAAGAAAGATATTAAAAAAGTTTTGGATAAGGTGAGTGCTGGTACAGCTACTCCTGCGGAAGAACAAACTGCTAAATACTGGCTGCATTATTTTTCTAAAGATAATATTCCAGTACTTTCTGAAGATGAGCTGAATCAGGAAACTGAAGCGATTTACAAATCGCTGATGGAACAGAAGGCACCTGCAAAAGTAAAACGCTTATGGTATCCGGCTGTTGCCGCTGCATGCTTGTTAGTTGTAATTGGTGGTGGTTTGTTTTATTACAATCAGCAAATCAGTCCAGAGCCTAAGGCCTCTATAGTAGCAAACACCATTAATGATGTGGCACCCGCTCAAAATACGGCTACTTTAACCCTTGCAAACGGGAAAAAGATAATTTTATCTGATGCGCCAACAGGTCTGATCGCTGAACAAACAAATGTATCTATTTTCAAAACTGCAGACGGGAAATTGGCCTATAAAGCTAAACCTTTAAAGGATGATGAACAGAAAACAGCCATAGAGAATTCTGAATTAAATAGTATAACTACCGCAAGAGGGCAACAATATCAGGTGGCTTTACCCGACGGTTCAAAGATCTGGTTAAATGCCGCTTCTACACTTACATTTCCTGCAACTTTTACCTCACTTAAACAGCGTAAAGTCGAACTTGTGGGTGAGGCTTATTTTGAAGTTGCGAAAGATAAAATCCATCCTTTTATTGTGAAAACAGATAAACAAGAGGTTGAGGTGTTGGGTACCCATTTCAACGTAAATTCTTATAGCGATGAGGATGCAACCAGAACTACATTATTAGAAGGATCTGTTAAAGTGTCGAACCATAATGAACATAAGATTTTACAGCCTGGTCAGGAATCGTTGTTAGCCAAAAATAACCTAAGTGTTCGTAAGGCAGACACAGAGGGGGCTGTAGCCTGGAAAAATGGAGATTTTATATTTAATAACGAAGATTTTGGCAGCATTCTGCGTCAGGTTGCCCGATGGTATAATGTTGAAATTGTTGACAATGGAAATCATAAAAACCTCCATTTAAGCGGTACAGTATCTCGTTCAAAAAATATTTCGGTTGTTTTAAAAGCATTAGAAGTAACGGGTAAGGTTAAATTTAAAATAGACGGAAACAGAGTTATAGTTACAGAGTAGATGAGATTGATATTCGCGTTTTTTTTGATCGTATTTCTGCATACCACAGTTAACGCGAACGCGCAAGGTATCACTCTGTCGCTAAAGGATACCGAATTGTCGACAGTTTTTAAGGAGATCAGAAAACAATGCAACTATGATTTTCTGTACGATAACTCTTTACTACAGGGCTTAAAAACAGTTAGTATAACTGTTAAAAATGCAGGTATTGATTTGGTTTTGAGTACCGTTTTTGAAGATCTACCTGTAACCTACATTATCGAAAATAAAATTGTAATGATTATTGCTAAGAATAAGAATGAAGTTTTGCCACCACAGAGTTTATATGCTATTTCCGGGGTAGTTAAAGATAAGAATGGAGAGACATTGCCGGGTGCCGGCATTTTACTTAGCGGATACCAGACAGGAACTGTGGCAGATAATGAAGGAAGGTTTGTGATTCGAAATTTAAAGGAAGGAAATTACAATGTGCTTGTTCAAATGATCGGGTATCTTCCAGCAAACCAAAACGTAACCATTATTAGTAAATCTGCCGATATAGAAATTAAGCTTCAGGAAAATATTAAACAGTTAAAAGAGGTCGTAATTACATTAGATCCGCATCGTGAAGAGCGCCTTAAGGCCTTTAAGGAAAGTTTCATTGGCACATCCCCAAATTCTAAAAAGTGCGAAATTACTAATCCGGAGGTAATACAATTTGATTATGATGATGAAAAGCACATATTGAAAGCAATAGCCGATGAATTTATTGTTGTAGAAAATAAAGCATTGGGGTACCGAATTAAATACCTGCTTAAATACTTTGAAGAAGATGAAGAAACAAAGATTGTCTTATTTTATGGCTATCCTTATTTTGAAGAAATCAAGGGCACAAGGTCAAAAATAAGAGCTTACCAGGAAAAAAGAAAAGTGGCCTACTTAGGTTCTCCTCAACATTTTTTCAGATCGTTATACAGTAACTCAATTGAGGAAGATGGCTTTATTATTAACAAACTGGTAAAGGCCCCAAATAAGAGTAAACGCCCGGATACACTAACTGAAGCGAAGATTAACTTCTTTTCTGATATCAGAGGGAAACAAATTAGCTTAAAGACCAGAAAAGATTCTTTGAGTTACTGGACCATGATGAAGAATAAGCCGGATACTTTAGAAGTGCTAACCAGAGGGAAGGTGTTAACAGATACTTTGGTTAAACAAAAATTAAGCAGCCTGAAAACCCTCAATTACAAAGATGCACTGTACATCGTTTTTAAAAAGGAGAGGGAAACAAGAAACTATGCGGATCATTCTGGTTACAAGATTGAAAGACCACCAGAATATTCGAGGTTTCAGATCTCATTGGTTTATCAATTAAAATCGTCCATCAATTTTTATGAGAACGGGGGCATTTATGATCCCGGATCTTTGCTCTATGAAGGTTTCTGGGGTTATGAAAAGGTTGCAGATATGGTGCCGATGGATTATATCTTACCAAAAACAAAAGACTAATTAACTTGGTATTCTGAATTTTATGGTAGTGTTGTTGTAACATGTTAATTACGCTTAAAACGCTTTAGCAAAGCTTATTGTACCTTTATGGCACACACACAACCAAATGAACCATTTTATTAAATCAATTCTTTTACTTGTAGCGCTTACTGGTGCTTTTTTAACCAGTAAAGCACAAAGTTACACGGTTAAAGGAAACATATTAGATACTGCTGGGCTGCCACTGCCCGGTGCCATCGTTAGAATTAACTGGGTTAAAGATAGCCTGGGTATTTCGGCCAATACAGACGGAAGCTTCAGTTTTACCAAGGTTAAGTCTAAACAATTTACCTTAACAGCAGCATTTATTGGATTTGATACTTTTACCAAACAGTACACCATTACACAAGGCAATACCCTGGTAATTCCCAATGTTAAACTCAAACCAACTTCCAATACTCTTGATGCAGTAATTATTTCGGGAGTTCCTCCTGTAAAAGTTACTGAAGATACTGTAAGCTTTAATGCGGCTTCTTTTCCTGTTAGGGAAGGGGATGCTGTAGATGAAATATTGAAAAAGTTACCCGGTATAAAGGTTGATAAAGATGGAAATGTAACCAACCAAGGTACACCGGTAACCAAGATAAAAGTAAATGGAAAGGATTTCTTTGGTACGGATGTGGCTACTGCCATTAAGAATTTGCCTGCCGACATCATTAAAAACCTTCAGTTTATAGACGACTATGGCGATCAGGCTAAATTAACAGGCATAAAAACAGGTGAGCCTGAAAAAATACTGAACCTAACCATTCAGGAGGATAAGAAAAAGGGATACTTTGCCCGGGCACAGGGAGGGGTAGGTAATTCTGACAGGTACAATACCAGCTTTAGGGGCAATAGCATGAAAGGAGAGCGCCAGGTTTCTTTTGATGGTACAGTAAATAATGCGAACATGAGAGGGGGCGGAGGTGATGGAATAACTACCAGAAATGCAGGTGGCTTGAATTATCGAAATGAGTGGAGCACCAAACTTTCTGCTGATGCAAGCTATAATTTCGATAACACTAAAAACAATACCATTAGTACTTCGCATACCCAGAACTTTCTTGATAGTTATACCCGTTTAGAGGATTCGAGGAACGATAATTTAAACAACAGGTATAATCATGAGTTTAATGGTAATGTAGAATATAAGAGAGATACCATGAATTATCTTAAAGTGTCTCCACAGTTTACATATAATACAAATAGCGGTAGTAGTGGTGGCCTTTCTACTATCACTCAAGAGGATCTGATCACGAACCGCAATAGTAAAAACCTGAATAATGCCAGTTCCTTATTCATGAAAACTAACTTGTTTTACAATCATAAATTTTCTAAGAAAGGCAGGAACTTTAGTTATTGGGGTGGTTTTAACTATTCTAATGGTGATAACTTTAAGGACGTGTCTAATGATTACCTGATTACTGAGGGCGGGGTTGATTCTACAAGATTCCAAAATCAACTTACCGATCAGAATAGCCACACCCTGGGTACCTACTCGGGATTTTCTTACATGGAACCTTTGTGGCGTAAAACATTTATCGAATTCAATTACAATTATAGCCGATCTGCCACTTCCAGTACCAGAGATACCCGGGACGTACTTAACGGTGGAGAAGTGTTTAATCCGGATTTAAGTAATAATTACGATTATCAGTTTATTACCAATAAAGTAGGGGTAAACTATCGTTTTATTAGTGAAAAGTTTAATTATACTTTAGGTGTAAATGGTCAGCCAGCCGTACTTAAAGGGCAAAATGTCAGTAAAGACATCAGTACAGAACAAAGGACATTTAATCTGATCCCTTCGGCCAGAATGGTGTATAGATTTTCAAATCAGGAATCGTTTGAGTTCAATTATTGGGGGCGTAACAACCAACCCGGGTTTTTACAACTACAGCCCATTGCTGACAATTCTAACCTTCAAAACGTAGTGATTGGTAATCCAGACTTAAAGCCTGAATTTATTCACAGTGTAAATGCCCGCTACAAACAATCAGACTGGAACCGTGGGCATATGTTATCGGCCAATATTTCATATAACCAAACACAAAATAAGATCGTAACTACTAAAGTACTGATCCCAAATACAGTAAATCAAATAACCAGTTATACCAATACTGATGGTTTTTATAATTTAAGTGGAGACTATAACTATTCCAAGCCGTTCTTTGAGCGTAAGTTTACAATAGAGTTTTCCGGATGGGGTTCCTTAAATAACAATGTTGCTTTTGTTGATCAAAATAAGAACGTTGCAAAAAATGCAGTATGGAGACAGGAATTGGAATTTAGGGTAGACCTGGAAAATATTGTTAATTTCGAAATAGAGACATCTTACATGCAAAATAGGACTACCTATTCGCAAGAGAATTTCGAAGACCGGCAGACCAATCGTTTTGAATACGGAATAGAGGGGCGTAATTACTTTTTTAAAGATCTAACTCTTGGTTACGACTTTACTAAACAGATCAATTCAGGGTATGATAATTCTTTTGTGAATAACCCTACTATATTACGGTTGTTTATGGAGTACAAGTTTCTTAAAAAAGACATGGGCACCTTACGTCTGGATGGGTTTGATTTATTTAATGAAAATTCAGGCATCTCAAGAGATGTGTTCGATAACGTAATTGTAGATAGACAAGTAAACAGATTAGGTCGATATTTCATGCTTTCGTTTATATTTAAAGTAAGGAAGTTTGGAGCTTAAGAAATAGTAAGTGGCACTTAATTTGTTTGGGTAAAGCATTAAGTATAAAAAAACGGCTAAATTTGTCGCTAACTCACTTGCTTTGAAAAAAACTGTACTGCCTGTTGTTGTGTTAATAACGATGCTATCATCGTGTAATTGGTTTAAAGATGTGCCTGAAGTAGGGGTAGTACTGTCAGATCATTTCAAAAATAAACTGTACAAAAAATTTGATACTGCTGTATATAATGTTGTTTTTAAAAAACACCTTGATTCTTTAAAACCTAAATTTTCGAATCCCAATACGTTAACAAACTATTACTATGCAAATGAATATAAACCTGAATTGGTTACCAAATTCTTTGTAAATGGTGGGTTAGATAGTTTAGAAAACTACATAGGCAGGAGTGAGGAACATGGCTTTAGCCCAAATCTCTTTAGGTATAAGCAAATAGAATCGCTGTTGGCTACATTACACGCCAATAAATTCAAATCAATAGATGAAGTTTATCCTGTAATTGCTGATCTGGAGCTTAATGCTGCAGAGGGGCTTATCAAATACAATAATTTTGTTTATTACGGTAGCATCAATCCAAGGAAATTATTTAGCCGGTACTATGTGCCGGTAAAAAGACCTGATAGCCTAAGTGTAACTGCTGTTCTGGAGACAAAGGACATTCAAAAACTATTAACAAGCATCCAACCTTCTTCTCCCGATTATCAGGTATTCCAGCATAAACTTTCAAAATACAAGGCCGACTCTGGCAGTAAAAGCTATATGGTAAAAACCATTATGGTAAATATGGAGCGGTTGCGCTGGAAATTGCCAGAGCTTGGCGATGAGTATGTGCAGGTAAATATCCCTGATTTTTCGCTTACCTGGTTTAAAAACCAGGACACACTTACCCAGATGAAAGTTTGTGTTGGAGGGAAACGCGAGGAAGGTTATGCCGATAAAATTAAGCAGTACCTGAAATCGGGAAATCTGGATGATAAGCCGAAAAATCATGAAACACCCTTACTATACAGTAAACTGAACTCTATACAGGTAAATCCGATATGGAATATTCCGGTCAGCATTGCACAAAGTGAAATTTACTGGCAGGCAGTTAGAGATCCATATTATCTTTCGAATAGTAACATTAAGGTATATTATAAGGGTAAACAAATAGGAGAGCCCGATACCATTCAATGGAGTAAGTATTCCAGAGAGAAGTTGCCTTTTCAATTCAAGCAAGGCTCAGGAGAGGGGAATGCTTTAGGTAAGTTTAAATTTATATTCGACAATGGATCGAGCATCTACCTGCACGATACGAACAATAAAAGTGCATTTTCCAGAGCTAACCGCGCAATAAGCCATGGTTGTGTTCGTGTAGAAAAACCGTTACAATTTGCTGAAACGCTGGTAAAAGATAAGTACGAATACGATCAGCTAAGAATGGAAGTAAACCTGCCACCAATAGATACCAACAGAATGGCGGTTTACCGAAAAAAAATGGCTAAAAAAGCTGATACAGTAAATGTTTATAGGTTAAAGCCTAAGTGGTTTGGCGTTAAAAAACCTGTTCCCTTGATCATCAATTACATAACCGCATGGTCGCAAAACGGTAGTCTGCAGTTCCGACCAGATGTTTATGGTTTAGATGAAACTTTATGGGATGCTATGAAAAAATTCATGTAAAAGTTCTACCTTTGGTTTTTAATGAATTTCCTATACCCAGGTTTTCTTTTCGCGCTGCTGGCAATAGCCATACCTATTGTAATTCACTTATTCAATTTCAGGAAATTTAAGAAAGTATATTTTAGCAACTTACAATTCTTAAAGGAGGCAAAGGAGCAAAATTCTTCAAGAGAAAAGCTTAAAAATTTGCTTGTACTTTTGTGCAGGGTATTGGCCATCGTATTTCTTGTGCTGGCATTTGCCAGGCCTTTTATCCCCTCGGGCAACAAACATAATCCGGGACAGAGAAATGTTATCAGTATCTATATTGATAACTCTTATAGTATGGAGACCGTAAACAAAGAGGGCAGTTTACTTGATGAAGCTAAAAGAAAGGCAAAGGAAATTGTAAGGTCATATGATATTAATGATCAGTTTCAATTAATTACAAACGATTTTGAGGGCAAGCACCAAAGGCTTGTTAATAAAGAAGAGTTTATTCAATTACTGGATGAAATTAAGATATCACCAGCAAATAAGACTTTGCAACAGATTCTAAACAGACAACAGGCAAGTTTTTCTGCAAATAGAAACGAGATCTGCTATCTGCTTTCCGACTTTCAGAATAGTTTTGCAGGTGATAAACCTTTAGCGGCCAATAAAGAGATCAGTTATACTTTTATTAAGCTAAATGCCAACAGCCTTCCGAATATTTCGGTTGATAGTGTTTGGAGCCTTTCACCGGTACACCAACCAGGGCAGGCAGAGAGGGTTGTGGTCCAATTAAGGAATTATGGTGAAGAGCTTGCTTCGGGCATAGCCTTAAAGCTAACAATAAACAAACAGCAAAAAGCTATCAGTAATATAAATGTTGAGGCTGGTAAGTCAGTTAAAGACACTTTATCTTTTAGTGGATTAAAAAGCGGGTGGCAAAAAGGTGTAATTAGTATTAAGGACTTTCCTTTAACATTTGATGATGATCTGAATTTTAGTTTTAAGGTAAGTAATGAGCTAAAGGTGCTAAACATCACGGGCAATTCTTCTGATAAATTTATAAAGGCGCTCTTTGCATCCGACAATTATTTTAAACTTACCGAAATGCCTGAGTCGAACATTAAATACTCCAGCTTTTCCGATTACAGTTTAATAGTACTTAACGGGCTAAAAGAACCATCTTCAGGCCTCGCTCAGCAATTAAAAGGATATGTACAAAATGGAGGATCTGTAGTTATCTTTCCTGATCTTGATGCCAATAGCAATGTTTACACTCCGTTCTTAACCGGCTTGTCGCTGCCTGCGGTTCAGCAATTAAATTCTGGGCCACCTTTAGCAAGCAGTATGGATTTAAAGAACTCTGTTTTTAAAGATGTGTTCGATCAGATTCCTAAAAATATAGATCTGCCCTTGGTAAACAGGTATTTTAGTTATACTGAGCAGAATACAAGTGCTAAAGAAAGCATTTTGCAATTGCCTTTAAATAGATTCCTGTTTGCAAAGTATACGGTAGGGGCCGGTAAAATTTATCTTTCATCAAGTTCATTGGATATTAAGGATAGCAACCTGCCTAAGCACCCGGTTTTTGTACCATTAATGTATAAGATTGCTTTTGCAAGTGCAAAAGAGCAACCATTATATTATACAATAGGCCTCAATAATTTATTAGAAAGTGAAAAAATTAGTCTTCTGGCTAATCAGTCGTTAAAATTGGTGTCGAATGACTTTGAAGTTATTCCTGAAGTGCGACAAACTGCCGGAAAAACTTTACTATATGTTGCAGATCAGGTAAAGAAATCGGGCTTTTATGAATTAAAAAAAGCAGATTCTGTTTTGGCCATTATAGCGTTTAATGATAACCGTACAGAATCCGACATGCATTATGCTACAGAAACACAGCTTAATAACTTGTTTGGCAAACAAAAGGTAGCAGTATTTAATTCTAAAAAGGATGCACAATCATTAAATATCGAAGGGAAAAATAGCAGCAGTGAATTATGGAAACTTTGCCTAATTTTAACTATTGTTTTTTTAGCCGGTGAAATACTACTTATTAGATTCTTTAATAACATAAAAAACATAAAAATATCATGAACCTTCTTATCACGGGTATAGTTATTGCCGATCCAAACAGCCAGTTCAATCAAAAGAAATGTGATGTTCGTGTAGAACAAGGAAAGATAACGGCTATAGGTAACAACCTGACCGCATCTAAAAACGAACAGGTTTTTGATGGCCAGGGTGCTGTTCTCTCTCCAGGTTTCTTTGATTTAAACTGTTCAATCGGAGATCCAGGTTTCGAAACCAAAGAAGATATTAATACGGCAACTGAAGCTGCAAAAGCAGGCGGGTTTACAGGGATCGCGGTTTTGCCAAATACTAAGCCAGTGGTGCAATCTAAGGCCGAAGTGGAATACATTATTAACAGGGCAAAAAACAATCTGGTAGATGTGCTGCCAATAGGAGCGGTTAGTCAGGGACTGGAAGGTAAAGAGCTTGCAGAATTGTACGACATGAAGCAGGCGGGTGCAGTAGCATTTTCTGATGGAGGAAAGGCAATTGTTGACGATGGCTTTATGAGTCGCGCAATACAATACACCCAGGGTTTTAACGGACTTTTAATGGTATATCCTGAGAATAAATCCATTGCAGGAAAATCGCAGATTAACGAAAGCAAAACCAGCGTGTTATTGGGAATGAAAGGATTGCCATCGTTAGCAGAGGAAATGCACATTAGCCGCGATATCTTTTTAGCCACTTACCATAATGCTCCTGTACATATTAGTAATATTTCAACAGCAGGTTCTGTAGCGCTTATAAAGAAAGCTAAAAAAGATGGTGTGAAAATCACTTGTGATGTAGCTGCACATCATTTGGTGTTTACAGAAGAGTTGCTGAATGATTTCGACAGTAATTACAAGGTTAAGCCACCTTTGCGTGGTAAATCTGATGTGAAGGCATTGCTTACAGGTTTAAAAGACGGAACCATTGATGCAATAGGATCACAGCATCGCCCGCACGAAATAGAATTTAAAGATGTTGAATTTGAAATTGCATCATACGGCATCATTGCCCTGCAAACTGTTTTGCCTTTGCTTATAAAAGCCGGACTTGATGCAACGCAGATAGCGGAGAAGCTTTCTATAAATCCCCGTAAATTACTAAGACTCGCAGTTCCTGTGATTGAAGAAGGTGCTGAAGCCAACTTTACAGTTTATAATCCTACTTTACAATGGGAGTATAATGTTGCCAGTAACTATTCTAAATCTGCCAATTCTCCACTATTAAATAAAAAACTGACCGGTAAAGTTCAACTGGTATTTAATAACAAACAATTACAATCATATGGATAATCATGTAAAAGACGCACTAATTGCATCGTTAGATAAATTTGCTGCGGTATCTGGTAATGACTCGGTTAAGTTAGAGGAAAGCCTTGTAGAAGTGTTTAACAAAGACCTTGGCTTTATAGAGAAGGTTGAAGAGTTTGATGAAGTTTTTGATGAGCATCCATCATTTGAGGAGCTTAGAGAAGTATTCTTTGATTTGCTGATGATTAATTTCTTTTCTATTGACATTAAAAAACTTGAAGAAGATTACCTTGACTCTGAAGAGTGGCTAAGGATTGAAGAAGAAACAATAGATAGGGGAACAGAATTACTGAACCTTTTGTTGTATATCAATGAATGCCATGACGAGCGTATAAAACCTGAATTAGGTGATTTCCTTAAAGAATTCTTATTGGTTGAGGAAGACGAGTTTCAGGATGAATTCCATATTTATGAAGACCTGATCAGCAACCAGCAATTGATTGAAGGAAGTGTTGAGGATATCTGCAGTCATGCCGGGATGATTGATCTGGGTGAAGAAATGGAAGATCTTTTTGTTCCTTTTATGGTTTTCTTCCATCAGCCTAAAGCCAATGATAAGATAATTAAAGAGCTAGAGGATTTTAGTGCAAACAAGGAGTTTGATATTGCGGTGTATACCTTAATCGCTAATTTTAATGCGGCTACCGCTTAGGCAATAGCTTTTATTATTAACTTATATATTAACGTTTATTTAAAACTTTCAAATGGAAGAAGAAGTAGTAGTAGAACCGAAAAAGAATCCAAATATGCTGGCGTTTAAAAGCGCAATAGCATATTCTGTTTATTTCCTTGTGCTTATGTTTGTGATGAAATGGCTAGGAGTTGATCAGAACAACCCGAATACCACTGTAGCAGAGAAAATTATATACTCGCTAGCTTCCTATATTCCATTTATTATGGCTGTTGTATTTGTGCAAACTACATACAAAAAGGAATTAGGTGGATATATAAGCTTTGGTAAAGCATTTTCTTCGGGCTTTAAAGTAGCTGCATATGCAGGATTGTTTATAGCTGTGTTTACTATCCTTTATTATAAGGTTTTAGATACAAATGCTTTTAATCAGCTAATGGATTCAGCAAAGGCTGCGGCTGGTGATGATGAAAACAAGGTTAAGGGAGTAGAGATGATGAGACCTTACATGATCTTTTTTATAGGATTTGGAGTAGCGGTGAGTTACACGATTTATGGTTTGATTATCAGTTTAATTGGTGCAGCTGTTATTAAAAAAGAACAACCTCTTTACGAAGAATAGTATTTTAACGATATAAAATATATCACTTGTTTAAAAAGACAATTATTAAATCGAATAATGGATTTAATAATTGTCTTTTTTTGTTTATTATTGTTTTGAGGTTGTTCAAAAGTGTCGTCGTCATTCCTGTGTTCCAGCTGCTTATGTTGATTGTTGTCTGTTAATGAAGAACTTTTCATTTCTGAAAGACCATAATATTAAAGCACTCAAATTATCTCGACTCATGTCGGCTCTCAAATCAGCAAGGCTTCTTTTCTGTTTTGGGGTACTATGGAATACATTCGATATGAGGAACGAATTGTTTGTATAGTCTCTTGTTAGAAACACACAAAACCAAATATATATGAGATCTTTTAATCGCAGATCTTTCATCGTAAACACTGCACTTGCAGGTTTAGGTGCAGGTTTGCTTCATTCTTTGCCTTCGTTAGGCAAGTCGCCGTTACGTACGGAAACAGGAAAACGTATTGGAATTATAGGATTGGATACTTCGCATAGTGAGGTTTTCATCAAAGCTATTAATGGAGGTGGTCTGGAAATGAAGGGCTACAAAGTAATAGCAGCCTATCCACATGGAAGTAAAGACATTCCTGCAGCATTAAAAATGAAACCCGGCATCATTGAAGCTGTTAAGGCAAATGGAGTTGAAATAGTGGACTCGATTGAAKAACTGATTAGGAAGGTTGATGTTGTCCTGTTGGAAACCATTGACGGAAGACCACATTTTGAACAAGCTTTACCAGTGATGCAGGCTGGAAAAAGGATGTTTATAGACAAGCCCATTGCAGCTTCGCTGGATGATGTGAAAAAAATCTTTGCTGCTTCTAAAAAATACGATGCTCCGGTTTTTAGCTCTTCAGCATTGCGCTTTGATGGCAATGTACAAAAGGTTGTTTCAGGAAGTATTGGCAAGGTATTAGGAGCTGATGTTTATACCCCGGCAGAGATTGAATCGAACCACATGGATATGGCTTGGTATGCTATACATGGGATAGAAATGTTGTTTACAGTTATGGGGCCTGGTTGTAAAACGGTGACCAGAATTTATAACGATGGTGTTGATTTTGTAACAGGTGTATGGGAAGATGGACGTGTTGGAACTGTACGTGGAATACGTAATGGGGCTTCAAATATTGCAGGTACTGCTTTTGGAGAAGGTGGAATAGCTACATTGGGGCCATTTAGTTCTTATTCTCCACTAATAGCTGAKATCATAGGTTTTTTTGAAACGGGTAAACCTCCTGTTTCTGAAAGGGAAACCATGGAGATTTTCTCTTTTATAAAGGCTGCTGATTTGAGCAGAAAACGTAGTGGTTCATCGGTTTTATTGGCTAATGTTTAATTGTTAAAATGAAATCAAATTATTTATTAGTAGCGGCAACATTTTTTATTTTAGTGCTTAGCTCATGGATCTGGAAAAATAAACACGAGAATCATGGTTTTCAAGTATTAAGTAAGATCGATACAACAGTTCCTGATAGTAGCCGGTATACGCGCATTGTATTAGCTGAAGGATTGGATGAGCCTATGGAAATGGCCGTACTCCCTAACCTGAATATACTTTTTGTAGAACGTAAGGGGGCTGTAAAGCTTTATAACAGTAAAACAAAGTCAGTTAAAACTATAGCAAATATTAATGTTTTTAGTGGCATAGAAGATGGACTGCTGGGGTTAGCCTTAGATCCAAAGTTCGCAGAAAATCATTGGGTGTACCTTTATTTTGCGGTAGGAGGAGAGGAGTCAAAAAGTAGGTTAGCACGGTATCAGTTAGTTGGAGATAAGCTAATTAATAAATCGGAACAGGTATTGCTTGAAATTCCAACTCAGCGTAAATATTGTTGCCATTCTGCAGGTTACCTCTCATTTGACTCGAAAGGGATATTATATCTATCTACAGGTGATAATACAAACGCAGAGGAAACGGAAGGTTATACTCCTGTGGATGAAAGGCCGGGAAGAGGGCTGGCGGATGATCAGGCAACTTCTGCCAATACTAATGATTTAAGAGGAAAGATACTTCGTATTATTCCCAAAGATGGTGGTGGCTATTCTATTCCTGAGGGAAATCTTTTTCCTAAAGATGGTTCAAAAGGTTTACCTGAAATTTATACTATGGGGTCCCGTAATCCTTATCGGTTTAGCATCGATCAAAAAAATGGCTATGTATACTGGGGGGATGTTGGTCCGGATACAAAAGTGGAAAGTGAAGATGGCGAGTACATGAGCTTTGATGAGATTAATCAGGCTAAAAAACCGGGTTTTTTTGGGTGGCCATATTTTTTAGGAAACAACCAGGCATTACCGCTGTATAATTATGCAACCAAACAGCCGGGAGAAAAAAAGGATCCTACTAAGCCTTTAAACAATTCACCTAATAATACCGGCGAAAAGGAGCTACCTCCAGCTGAGCCAGCAATGATCTGGTATGGTAAAATGCCCTCCAAACATTTTCCTATGGTAGGAAGTGGTGGTGCTACTGCAGCTGCTGGCCCAATTTATTATAGCGACCTATTCCCAAATGCGCCCTATAAACTTTCGGAATATTATAATGGTAAGTTATTTATTTACGATTGGATTAGGGGTTGGATCATGGCGGTTACTTTTGATGAAAGCGGTAACTATAAACAGATGGAACCATTTTTAAAACACCTTAAGTTTTCTGCCCTTGTAGATATGCAATTTAGTAAGGATGGTGCAATATATATGCTAGAATATGGCACTAACTGGTTCTCTAAAAATACGGATGCAAAGCTCATAAGAATAGAGTATCAGGAAGGAAATAGAAAACCTATAGCGGAAATAACGGTCGACAAACCGTACGGTGCTGCTCCTTTGTTAGTTAATTTGTCAGGTAATAAATCAGTTGATTTTGATAAAGAAGATAAACTTGATTTCAGCTGGATGATAGCAGGTAAAACAATCAGCGGATCGGAAGTGAAATATAGTTTTGAGAAGCCGGGTATTTATAATGTTGAGCTAAATGTAAAGGATGATAAAGGGGCAGTAGGAACCGCAATTTCCAAAATACATGTTGGGAATACCCCTCCGTTGGTAGCTATTAAAAGCAATTCAAATAGAAGTTTTTACTGGGATGGACAGCTATTAGATTATCAGGTTGTGGTTAAAGATGTAGAGGATAAGGTGATAGATCAGAATAAAGTGAAGGTCTCTTTCGGTTATTTACCTCAGGGAAAAGATGTAGCAGTTATCCTCGCCGGGAATCAAGATCCTGGAGCTTATAAATATCTTAAAGGGTCGGGGATGTTGGCTAATTTGGATTGTAAGGCATGTCATTCTATGGACAAGGCTTCAGTTGGTCCTACTTATAAGTCGATATCGGTGCGGTATGCAGGCAAGAAAGATGTAGTGAAAACGCTAGCTAAAAAGGTCATTGAGGGCGGTAGCGGGAACTGGGGAGAGCGGGCTATGTCAGCACATCCGGCGGTGTCTCCGGATGACGCTGCAGAAATGGTCGATTATATTCTTTCGCTTTCTAGAAAATCTGGAAAACTGCCTCTTAAAAATAGCATCCCTTTAAAAGACCATCTTGGAAAAGGAAAGGAGGGAAGTTACCTGCTGAATGCTTCGTATAGAGATAAAGGAGCTAATGGAATTGAACCTTTAGATAGTAGAGCTTATATTTCTTTGCKCAATCCTTACGTTCAGGCAGAAGATTTTGATAAGGGAAATGTTCGTATAGCTACGATTACTACGGCTTTTATGGCTTATACAACTGGAATTGCAGACCATAGTTATATCAAGTTTAATGAAATAGATCTGGCAGGCATAAAACGGGTTAAGTATAATGTACAGGTCATTGGCACCGGAGGAAATATTGAATTGAGGTTAGATAGTATGAATGGGCCATTAATTAGCCGGCTTATTGTACCGGCAGCAGCGGCTGATGGTAAAACAGATTGGAAAGAGTTAACTGCCGCAATAGAGGTAACAAAAGGTAATCATGATCTTTATTTTGTATTTACAGCTTCAGGAGATCAGAAGCAAGATCTGTTTAATCTGGATTGGATTTATTTTTCTAATAAATAGTAAAGGGCTGTTCAAAGAATTTCGCATTCTTTGAACAGCCCTTTACCTAAAAAATCAATAATTAAAGATTTCTGATCCAAATGTTACGGAAACTCAATGGTTCGCTAGGATCTCCATGAGATTGTAACTTAATTGGCGCAGGGCCATGAGCTTGTCTGTATGCAGGTGCTCCGATGTATTGTGTTGGCCCCAATAATGTAGTATTATCCTGAACCAATACTCCGTTAAATAACACGGTAACTCTGGCAGGTGTTTTTACAGTTTTGTCTTCGTTAAATGTAGGTGCAGTCCAGATCACATCGTAACTGTTCCATTCTCCTGGTTTGCGGGTTGGGTTGGCAAGAGGGACAAATTGTTTGTAAATACTTGCAGCCTGTCCATTTGTATAAGTGTCGTTTTTATAAGAGTCAAGAATTTGCAATTCGTAACCGGCATCACCTTTGCCAATAGAAGCAAGGAAAAGTCCGCTATTGCCTCTGCCTTGTCCTTTGCCAGTGATATTTGCAGGCACACGCCACTCCAGGTGTAATTGGTAGTTACCAAATGATTCTTTGGTTTCTATGTTTCCCGATTTTTTATTTACGGTAAATACTTTATTGGCAACCGTCCACGCAGCAGGTTTCGATCTGTCTTCAGTCATTACCCATTGGTCAAGGTTTTTGCCATCAAAAAGTATAATAGCATCAGAAGGGGGGGCTATTGTAAGCTCCGGTGTTGATACCACTTTAGGAACTGGAGTATATACTTCGGTGTCTTCAGGTTTTGCATCTTGAGCCTGAACAATGTTAATTCCTGCCATCATTAATGTAGCAAGGATAACTGATTTACGCATGTTTATCATTGTGTGATTTAATTTAATAACTATTCAAATTTATAATTAAATGGGATTAATTATAGTAATTCTCCAAGTATTTATTGGGAACGGCTAATATTGTTACAGTTTCATTCTAGCAGGTCGTTAATAATATGATGCATATAATGGAGGCTCAGGTGGTGGCAAAACCTAACAATTTTGTGAATATGCATATTTGTTAAGTTTTAAGTAAGTTTGCACAGTTTTAAGCGTTGTAATCACACATGGATATTTCTGTTGTAATCCCCCTATATAATGAAGAAGAATCGTTACCTGAATTAACTTCATGGATTGCTAAGGTAATGCAGGAGCATAACTTTAGTTATGAGGTTCTTTTTGTTGACGATGGAAGTACTGATAGCTCCTGGAGCATTATTGAAGATTTAAAGCAACAATATAGTTCAGTAAAAGGAATTAAATTCAGAAGAAACTATGGTAAATCTGCCGCATTAAATGTTGCTTTTGAGGCTGCACAAGGTGATGTAATAATTACTATGGATGCTGATCTGCAGGATAGTCCGGATGAGATACCTGAACTTTTCCGTCGGATAAAAGAGGAAAAGTTTGATATTATATCCGGCTGGAAAAAGAAACGTTACGATCCGATTACCAAAACCATACCCACCAAGCTTTTTAACGCTGCCACCCGAAAAATGTCGGGCATTCAATTAAATGATTTTAATTGCGGTTTAAAAGCTTACCGTAGTGATGTGGTTAAAACAATTGAAGTTTACGGCGAGATGCACCGTTATATTCCTGTAATCGCAAAATGGGCAGGATTTAAGAATATCGGAGAACAGGTAGTAGAGCATAGGGCGCGTAAATATGGAGTTACCAAGTTTGGAATGAGCCGTTTTGTTAATGGATTTCTAGACCTCTTGTCCATCTTTTTTGTAGGTAAATTTGGCAAACGTCCAATGCACTTTTTTGGTTCGTTAGGAGTGCTGAGTTTTGTGATAGGAACATTTATGGCCTTATGGCTTATTGGCGTTAAGCTATATCATATATCTATGGCCATTCCGTATAAAAGGGATGTAACGGATCAACCATTGTTCTATATTGCTTTGGTAGCCATAATACTTGGTTCTCAGTTGTTTTTAACTGGTTTTGTTGCAGAACTGGTTACCAGAAATGCACCAGAGCGTAACCAATATTTAATAGAAAAGGAGATTTTATAACAAATGTTTTTTTCGATTATAATTCCCCTTTACAATCGCCCTCAGGAGATTGATGAATTGCTCACTACGCTTACCAGGCAAACCTATACCCAATTCGAAGTATTGGTAATTGAGGATGGTTCTGTAAATGATGCTAAGGCTATTGTTGATAAATATGCCAATTCACTTGATGTAAAATATTTCTTTAAACCTAACGAGGGACAAGGGTTTTCGCGTAATTATGGGTTTGAAAGGGCCAAAGGCGATTTCTTTGTGATTTTTGATTCCGATTGCCTCATCCCTGAGGATTACCTTGAAATAGTAAAGGATTATCTTTTTGAACATAAACTGGATGCATATGGTGGGCCCGATGCTGCACACCAAAGTTTTACGCCGGTACAAAAGGCCATCAGTTATGCCATGACTTCTCCATTTACAACCGGAGGGATAAGAGGCAATAAAAAGCATATCGGACAATTCCATCCCCGTAGTTTTAACATGGGGGTATCCAGAGAAGTATGGGAAAAAGTTGGCGGCTTTATATTAACAAGATTAGGAGAGGATATTGAATATAGTATTCGTATTCACGAGCACGGTTTTAAGATCGGTTTAATCCCGGCAGCCAGAGTTTTTCATAAAAGACGCACAAGTTTTAGCCAGTTCTATAAGCAGCTGCACTTTTTTGGCAGGGCCAGGATAAATATTTATAAACATTTCCCTTCCGAATTAAAATTGGTGCATTTCTTTCCGGCAGCATTTACATGTGCCGTAATATTTACTGTGCTTATTAATATATTTTATTGGCCTTTAGCATTCATTTGTAACTTTGTAATGCTGATATACTTTATGTTGATATTTTTTCACTCATGGCAGGTTAATAAGTCATTAAAAGTTGCATTTTTGAGCATTATTGCAGCGTTCATTCAGCTAACAGCCTACGGTTTAGGTTTTATGCAGGATTTTATTAAAAGAGTAGTATTTAAACAACAATGATAGAATTTTTAAAGGAGAGTACATTTGCTGTAAATGAGGTGATTAGCAAGGCCTGGACAGTGACCAAAAGGAATTACTTTTCTATTGCCACACTGTGCTTTTTGATGTTTATTACTTCTAATGCTTCGGGCTTAATGGCATTCTTTTTAAAGGATGTAAGTAAGGGATTGAGTATATTGATGGCTTTCATCTTTGTGATGTTCTACTTTACCATCAATCTATCGCTGTTTAAGTATATTTTTCATTTACTGGATGATGAAGACCATGATGTAAGCATTGTAAGTACAATTCCTACCAGAAAACAGATTATCAGATTCCTGGTGGCAACGCTTTACTTTATGCTTTGTATTGTAGGTGTGTATTCGATAGTAGTGTTAATCGCTTTCCCTTTTATATACACAGGGATAAAAATGGAAGTTATAACCAATGTGGCTATTTCTGTTGGGGTAATTGCAATATTCATTACATGGATCCGTATTTCTTTCTTCCCGTTTTTTATAATCGATAAAGATTTACCTCCATTTCTATCTATAAAGCTTAGCTTAGCCACTACAAAAGGCAACTTTACAAAGATTTTTCTGCTTTTGTTAGTGCTATTAAGTTTTCACCTGCTTTATTTGTTTTTTAGTTACATACACTGGCCGGTGTTCTCATTCTTTATAAATATTTTGAGCTCCTTTATTATTGTTCCGCTATCAAGTGTAGCTTTAACTATTGCTTATCGTAAAATGATGAGTGAATACAAGGGAGATGCTGAGCCTGATATTATACATAACATAGTTTAAACAGAACTTATGGGATTAAAAGCGGCATTAAGCAAACCGTTTGCGGCCTTTATTGTAAAAGGCATCAATAAATGGAAAAAAAATGCAGTGGGAGCACAGAAGGGAACTTTAAGCCAACTCATTGATTCTGCAAAAAGTACGGCTTTTGGTAAGGATCATGGTTTTGCCTCTGTAAAAACATATGAGGATTTTAAAAAGGCGGTTCCTGTTAGGGATTACGAAGAGTTACGACCTTATATTGAAAGGGTAGTGGCAGGTGAACCTGATGTAATGTGGAAAGGAAAACCCCTTTATTTTGCAAAAACCTCTGGTACCACATCGGGCGTTAAATACATTCCACTTTCTAAAGAATCGGTGCCCGAGCATGTTAAAGCTGCCCGGAATGCCTTGCTTACCTACATTCACGAAACCGGTAACACCGCTTTTGTTAATGGTAAGATGATCTTTTTGCAGGGAAGCCCTGTGCTGAGTAAAAAAAATGGAATTAACGTAGGTAGGTTATCAGGTATAGTAGCCCATCTTGTTCCAGGTTATTTACAGAGAAATCGTCTGCCTTCTTATGCCACAAATTGTATTGAAGATTGGGAGCAAAAGGTTGATGCAATAGTAGAAGAAACCATTAATGAAGATATGACCCTGATTTCGGGCATACCGCCATGGGTACAAATGTATTTTGACAGGCTTGCACAGAAATCCGGAGGCAAAAAGATTAAAGATATTTTTAAAAACTTTAGCCTGTTTGTATACGGCGGGGTTAATTACGAACCTTATAGGGCTAAAATTGAGGAAAGCATAGGCAAGAAAATCGATACAATTGAAACTTATCCTGCCTCCGAAGGATTTATTGCTTATCAGGATAGTCAGCAGGATAAAAGTCTGTTACTGCTGGCAAATGCAGGTATATTTTATGAATTTATTCCTGCAGACGAGTATTATAATGATAACCCTTTGAGAGTTAGTCTGGAAGATGTGGAGCTGGAAAAGAATTATGCTTTGATACTCAATACAAATGCCGGGTTATGGGGTTATAGCATCGGAGATACAATTAAGTTTGTATCTAAAAACCCGTATAAAATATTGGTGACAGGACGTATTAAGCATTTTATTTCAGCTTTTGGAGAACATGTAATTGGCGAAGAGGTAGAACATGCTTTACTTACCGTAGCTAACCTGGAAGGTGTGGGTATCACAGAATTTACTGTAGCTCCTCAGGTGGAAACGAAACACGGCGAATTGCCTTACCACGAGTGGTTTGTGGAGTTTTTTAATCCTCCTAAGAATCTTGAGGCTTTCAGTAAAAAAGTAGATGAAGCACTACAAAAGAAGAATATTTACTATTTTGACCTCATTGAGGGGAAAATACTGCAACCACTGATCATTCGTTCTTTACAGAAAGATGCCTTTGTGAACTTTATGCGTAGCCAGGGTAAGCTTGGCGGACAGAATAAGGTTCCAAGATTATCGAACGACAGAAAGATTGCTGATAATTTAAGTAGTTTTATAAATTGAAAAACATATCCATTTTAGGCGCAACCGGTTCAATAGGAACACAGGCCTTAGAAGTTATTGAGGCAAATCCGGAGTTGTATAAGGTTACAGCGCTTACAGCACAATCAAACGCTGATCTATTGATTGCCCAGGCATTAAAGTTTAAACCTTTAATGGTTGTTATTGGCGACGAGCGTCAATATAAATCCGTAAAAGCAGCTTTATCAGCTACAGGTATCAAGGTTTTAGCAGGTGAAGCAGCGTTGTGTGAAGCAGCTAGTTTAGCAGAGACAGATTTAGTACTTACTGCAATAGTAGGTTCTGTTGGTTTAAAACCAACTATTGCTGCTATTGAAGCTAAAAAAGATATTGGCCTGGCTAATAAAGAAACGCTGGTAGTTGCCGGTGATTTGATAACTAGTTTAGCAAAGCAACATGGGGTAAAAATTATACCTGTAGATTCTGAGCATTCTGCAATTTTCCAGTGCCTGGTAGGTGAGGCAGTTGATACAATTGAAAAAATCTATTTAACTGCATCGGGTGGGCCATTTAGAGGGAAGGAACGTGCTTTTTTAGCTAATGTTACCAAAGCCGAGGCGCTTAAACACCCCAACTGGGTAATGGGTGCTAAGATCACCATTGATTCGGCATCTTTAATGAATAAAGGCCTAGAAGTTATTGAAGCGAGATGGCTGTTTGATTTGAATGTAGATCAGATTGATGTGATTGTACATCCTCAATCTATCGTACATTCGCTGGTGCAGTTTAATGACGGCTCTATGAAGGCTCAGATGGGTCTTCCTGATATGAAATTGCCAATTCATTATGCTTTTGCATATCCAGGAAGAATAAGCAGCAATTTTAAACGTTTCAACTTTATGGATTATCCGGAGCTGACGTTCTCAAAGGCTGACAGAGGTACTTTTAGAAATCTTGACCTCGCATTTGAGGCTTTACGCAGAGCAGGAAATATGCCTTGCATCATCAATGCTGCCAATGAAGTGGTAGTAAATGCCTTTTTACAAAATCAGATTGGTTTCCTGGAAATGAGCGATATAATAGAACAATGTATGTCTGATATCAGCTTTATAGCGACACCAACTCTTAATAATTATTTAGAAACCGACCAGCATACACGTATATTTGCGGGCGAGCTGGTAACAAAATAAGTTTTTTACAGTCAAATTTAGAAACATTTAAAATCATATATGAGCGGATTGATTATGGCGGCCCAGTTACTTCTGGGATTATCGATATTAGTTATTTTACACGAATTAGGACATTTTCTTGCGGCACGGGCTTTTGGAATTAAGGTAGAGAAGTTTTACCTGTTTTTTGATGCCTGGGGTGTTAAGTTGTTT
This sequence comes from Pedobacter sp. 05T44, assembly GCF_056395985.1. NCBI lineage: Bacteria > Pseudomonadati > Bacteroidota > Sphingobacteriia > Sphingobacteriales > Sphingobacteriaceae > Pedobacter > Pedobacter sp. 05T44. The sequence goes on along the minus strand of NZ_JBFTKO010000001.1, from coordinate 597,413 downwards.
AGTTTTAAGAAAGGGGATTGTGAGTACGGCATCGGTTGGTTACCATTAGGCGGCTATGTTAAAATAGCAGGTATGATAGATGAATCTATGGATACCGAACAAATGAATCAGCCGGCGCAGCCTTGGGAATTTAGGTCTAAACCAGCCTGGCAACGTTTAATAGTGATGCTTGGCGGTGTTATTGTCAACATAGTTGTTGGTATCCTGATTTTCTGGATGCTTACATTTAAATACGGCGAAACATTTATTCCTAACAGTTCTGCACAGAATGGTATTAATCCCGGAAGTATCGGTAAAGAAATCGGGCTTCAAAAGGGAGATAAGGTAATTGCTGTTAATGGAAACAAGGTGATTCGCTTTGATGAATTGATCAGTTCAAAGGTTTTGCTCGGAAACACAAATTTAACGGTTATCCGTGGAGACAGAACCCTGGATATCAAAGTGCCTGAGAATATCTTAAATAAGGTTTCTGATTTAGGAATTGAAGCGTTTATTAGCAGGGCACCCTTGTTAACTTCTACAGTAGATAGCGTGTTTGGCAACGCACTCAAAGCAGGATTAAAAAAAGGTGATAGAATTGTTGCTGTAAATAATACACCTGTTCGATTTAATGCAGATGTTAGAGATGAGCTTCAGAAGCACAAGAAAAAACCAGTGTCTTTTATAATTAATCGTGGTACTGAAAAGTTAACTTATACTATTCCTGTGGACAGTGCCGGAACTATTGGTATCGGATTTAACATAGATGAGATAAAACAACAAACAATTAATTATAGTCTGTTTGCTGCTCTTCCAATAGGAGCAAATCAGGCATGGAAAACTTTTAGTGATAATGCTAAAGGAATCTGGAAAGTAGTTACAGGTAAAATCCAGGCAAACAAAGCATTTTCGGGCCCTGTAGAAATCGCGCGTAAAGTTTATGGCGGAGAGTGGATCTGGATGAGATTTTGGGCTTCTACAGGCTTTATTTCTATTGCTTTGGCATTTATGAACCTGTTACCAATACCTGCTTTGGATGGGGGACATGTTGTATTCCTGATTGTAGAGATGATCAAAGGAAAGCCTCTTGGCGATAAGTTTATGGAGCGTGCCCAGATAGTTGGTTTTGTCCTGCTGTTGTCGTTGATGGTTTTTGTGCTCGGCAACGACATATTTAAGGCTGTAATGCATTAAGCCCTTATGACAGACTATTTTGCATTTTATGGCTTACCATTAAGCTTTAATCCTGATGTGGCCCTCGTAAAGCAAAAGTTTTATGAGTTTAGTAAGAAGTATCATCCTGATTTTTATATTAATGAAAGCGATGAGAAACAGGCTGAGGTATTGGAATTGAGTACGGTAAATAATAAAGCATATCAGGTTCTAAGTGATCCGCAGAAGCGATTACATTATGTTCTGGAATTGAAAGGCTTATTAAAGGAAGGTGAGAACTATGTTCTGCCCCAAAGTTTTTTAATGGAGATGATGGATATTAATGAGGCATTAATGGATTTGCAATTTGATCCCGACCCTGTGAAGCTGGCAAGTCTAAAGGAAGATGTTAATGGAGTAGAGAAGGGGTTGTCGGATGAAATTTTATCACTTACAACTTCTTTTGAAGGTCAGACTTCAGCGGAGCAGGATAAAACACTTATTGCAATAAAGGACTTGTATTATCGTACTAAGTATTTGTTAAGACTTAGAGAAAGTATTGCTAAAGCTGCCAATATATAAGGCTGGCTGTTAAATCATTGTAAAAAAGTAAAATGCTACTTTTTTACAATGATTGTTTGGATACCTTTGCCGCAAATCCATATATATGAACACATTATCCATTTTTAGAAAAGTTGCCGTTGCTGAGGGAATTTCTTACATCTTGCTGGTATTTATTGCTATGCCCCTAAAGTACTGGGCTGATATGCCTTTGGCTGTGAAATACACAGGTTGGGCTCATGGCCTTTTATTTGTGCTGTACATTGTTTTTTTAATTATGGCATGGCAAGAGTATAAATGGAGCTTTAAAAAGGTGGTACTCATAGGGTTTGCATCATTAGTGCCATTTGCCCCTTTTTGGGTAGATAAAAAACTTAAAGAAGATAATTTAAATAAGTCTTGGTAATTAGTTATTCAATTGATACATTTGCATCCCGCTGAATAAGCAAATGCCCAGCTGGCGGAATTGGTAGACGCGCTGGTCTCAAACACCTGTGGGAAACCGTGCCGGTTCGACTCCGGCGCTGGGTACTAACCGGGCTCAAGCCCAAAACCTTAAAGGGTTGCTCATTAAAAAGCAACCCTTTTTGCTTGACTTTCAGTATGTTATCATTAAACGTTGGGTCAATAAAAGCGGTTCTAAACATACCATCACCCCATACCAGATTATCTTTGAACACCCCCCTCATCAGGGTATGCTTCTGTGTAATGTTGCCTTTTTGATAAATCTCATAGAGGTTAGTTAAATTCGGTAAAGTCCGGTCAATAAGCTCATCCTCGTTTCGGAATTTTGACGGTTGATTTCCACTTAAAGAATATTCTAGCATTGCCTTTATATACGGTCCTGTACCGAAACTTCTATTTAAATTATCCACTATCAAGATAGGCCTCTTGCGAAGTGGCATTTTTTTAGCTTCATTTTTTTGAAATTCCATTAACAATGTTATTACATATACGGGTTAAATAATGTAACTCCTTAACGTAATAACGTGAGATTTCACATCACTCATCGAGTTGTTATTTATCAACAAACTTTCATTATTTCTAATCAACATCTTACCCCTTTAAAATCCAATTACCCGATATTTGTCAATTTTTGATTTCTTCCGGCTAAATCTTAATTGTGGATTCCAATTGCTCTTCTTTCGAAAATCAAACTCTTAAATTCGGTCAATCCATTAAAATGTAGTTCGAAATCAGTGCGCTCACGGGACCTGTGAGCCCTTTAAGATATCTTAAAGGGCTTTTTTGTTTTTAGGCGATTTTCAAATCGTCGAATAAAGGCTTATTTTCGATTTTCAGTGAGGTAAGAGAACACAGCTAGGTTTGCCAATTGCAGATCCTTATTGATTTGGTCAGATAAGTCAACGGTCATAGGTATTAAACATAATCCTTGTTCGAGATTAACTTAAATGGCTTTTTTATGATGCGTTGTAAGTGGTATGGCATCACTTTGTCGGCAAATAAAAGCTTGTAAATTATAAACCATAATTAATATGTTTACAGATTCGGATCACAGGTGCTAATAGCATACTTATCGTGTGTCTTTACATCATTAAGTTTAGTGATATTTCCCTTAAAAAGGTCTATCAAAAATACTTTATGAAAGCCTGGTTTATCACTTTCAAAAACCAACTTATTACCATTTGCTTTAACCGTTCCTCTAGCTTCTATTAAGGTCGATTTAACAGCGATTTGTTTGTTTGGCTTTTGTTTCAAAGCCAGCCACTCTTTCATTGAAATGGGCCTTGAAAAGTTATTCGTTATAGTTGTAAACAATGCTTTACCGTCTCCTGTATAACTTAATAGATGGCCAGCTAATCGTGGAAAAATAATCTCTTTTTGAGCAGTATCAATTGGAATGTAATTTACAAAACAACCTCGTTCTGGTAGTGCTGTTGATTGATTGATGGTTCTTTTTATTGAAATACCGACTACAACCAATAGGAGTATGGCGAATGCAAAATATTTGATGAGCGTGGTCATACCTTTAAATTCATTCGAAAATATATTTAAAACCAGCTTCTAGCTTGTATAAAACCGACATTGTATACTTTTACTTAGCCAAATCCAAGATCCATTTGATACAATCCGTAGGTTCTACAATTGACCAAGAATGTGGATGTCTTGTTCCGTCGACCCTAAAACCTTTCCCAATGGCGGGAATAAATTCTGCTTTTTTATTTCCGCTTTGCATTAAAAAATTTGTCATTGCCGAAAGATTGGCAGCATTCAAATCATAATAGGTCCTGCCTTTGTTTTTAAGTTGCCAAACTATATCTGGGTCACAGTATAATCTAACAGGAACAGTGATCAAATATTTTGCATTGCCGCCATCGTCTCTGCTTCTTGTAAACATCGAACCTTCCACATATTTTTCAGGAAACTCGTCTGGCGACCCGCCATACTGTTTTTTAAATTCATTTACCAGAAAATGGTCTTCCTGCAATGCTATTTTTTTACTTTGAGATAATTTATCCCCTTCTTTTTCGTACTTAACAATTGCATTTTTTGCGCCGTTGTATAAATCTATTAGATCTACTGGTGGATCTACACCAATTACTGCCAATGGTGTTAAGTAAGTGATGTATTTTGCATTGTGAGACATTTCGGTGTATTGCAGTGCGTTCATCCCGCCTAACGAAAGTCCACTTAAAATAAATTTATTTTTTGGAGCTTTATACTTTGTTACAATATCTTCAAAAGCGGTATCAAAAAAACGTTTTGATGTTGTATCCGTATCTAATGTGTTGTTGTAGTTTGCACTCACTACTACCGACAGAATATTTTTATCGTATGCTTGTTGCATCAAAAATTTATTGCAGCTGATTACATTTTCTGCCGTTTCGCCTGTTGATGGAAATAGAACTAAAACCGCCCGTATTGGGTTTTTAGGAGCGAGTACGTAATAGAAAAGGTTATCATCTTTGCTGATGTTGCCATAAGTCTCAGCCGTGTTTTTAAGGGCTAAAGTTTGTTTTTTAAGGAGAGGTAGATATTGATCATCTAGGTTTAAAAAATCACCATTTACAAAATTGCCAATGGTTTTACCGCCGTTGTTGAAATAGGCTGCACCTTTTCCGTTTAAGGAACCGTTGATAAAAGTTCCTTCAAAACTGGCATATCCAATAATTTCAAATTTTCCTTTCCCGTCAAATTTTCCTTGCTTCATTTCACCTTTGTAGGTAGCTGCCAATTTATTATTTTGAAACCATTGCAAAAAGCCAGCTCCGGATGCAAAATTGTTTTTGCAATTGCCATTCCAAATTAGGCTGTCTGCGGTTGTCGGTTCATCTAACCATATTTTGCAATTTGATTGATGTTCTTTTACAAACTGTCCATTGCCTTGGGCAAAGGAATTTGTGGTAAGTAATGTTAAAAGTCCAAAAAATAGTAATCTCATTTTTTTCTGTTATTTTTGTTTGTGTTACGCCTTTGCATAAATTGAATTTCCCATTTTAAACATACTGCTGGCAGCAGTTATAAATTTTCATAAGTTTTATTTGATACTTTATAAAGGTTCTTAACTTCGGGAGTACCATCTTCCTGTTTCTTAACCCATCACTTTTGCTTATCAAAACTTTGATTATGATCAGACCGAAGAAAGCATTTGCCTCAAGAACAAGAATCAAGCCTGGCTCCTCAGTTATTACCGGGAATTAAGGATGAACTCGCGGTAGATAATTGCCTCTATTCCTATACCAAAAGTGCAATTAAAAATTCTGGTTTTCCAGAGAACCAACAAAAGTAAATATCCACAAATTCGAGCGACCTACAGGAATACTTTAACCACGCGGGTGTTTTGCAAGATGTACTTTTGTATACACAAAAGAATCTTGCGCCCTTGAGGTCGGGCATTTTTCTCGGAACTCGAAAATGCTGAAGACAAAATAAAAGCAAGATTATGTCTAGAAAAAAAACTAAGAATCCAGAGCAGCTATTTTATAAAACCTTTAACTTTCAAATCTTCCACTATAGGCTCAATAAGTAATAAAAAGGCTTTTAAATATTCAAAGTAGTCCCGCTGATCGGTACATACCGGGATCGAACACTTCGATTCCGGTTTTTTATATCTTTCTAACGCCTAAATATTCTTCAAACTGTGTTCAAAGTATTTCTGCTGAACCTCATTTTCTTTGGGTGTTATGAGCGGGCTTCACCCAAGTAAGCCGTCTGTGCTATAAAACAGCCGGCTCTTGATCAGATTTAATAGTCTTTCCTGCCTCTTTTTGGGGTTTTAGTTATGTTTGGAATGAAAACCAAATAGTCGTAACCTTTTATAATTCTTTCCAGCTCCAAATTCTCTACTTTAAGCTTCTTTTTAGAGATTGCTTGTTTCAAGGGGCTTAAATCATAGGTATACCAATTGTCATCTTTTACGACGGTTAAGAAAGATTTATATTGATCTAAATCAGCCAATGTTTCACCTTCTTCTTTTCCGATGAGCATAATGTGTAATGACTTCCGGTAATTTGCCTCTTCGATATTGGAAACCAGGTTTCCAATATCGAATACTTCCATTAAACTCTCTCCTTTAGGCAGGTGATTAGCACCAAATTTGAAAAGATTCTTCTTGTCTTTCCATTCAGGTAGTTTTTCAAGAACCAGGTGCTTCATGTATTGAACTCTTAAAGGGTGAATTCGACTTAAATATAGTTCCCTGCTTAATTTTAGTGCGCTCCATATAGTTTGATATTCTGCTGAAGTATGTTTTTGAATAAATCAAACTCAGCTTCACCTTGTAAAAAAGATAAAGCTGAACCTGATTCATTACGGAATTTGTCCAGTTCAGCTGAGGATAAGGATTTAATTTTTGTTGATATTGTGTTGATTGTATATGGATCAATTTCTAGAATATAGTTGTCGAACTTAATATTATTAATAATCGCATTTGTGAAGTAAGGGACTTCATCGGTGAAATGCAGCTCGCCCAATAACACAGAATTGTTTTTGCTGATTTCATCCTGTAGGGTAATCCATCCTTTTCCTTCGAAAGTGTTGTTATTGTTTTTTTTAAAGGTGGAGTAGTTTTTTTGAATTAAACTATCCATTAGAGCGGTTTGTGCGTAACTGAAATTGGCAATAAACAGAGTTAGAATTAGTAGTTTGGTTTTCTTCATTTGTTTTTTTTAGGAAGATACAATAAATTGAATTTATCACCCTGATGATTCAATAATATACCTCCAGATATTCCTTTCCGCGACGAAAACCTCAGGAGTAAACTGCATGTGCTGGCAGATTTCCATTAACTTGTTGTTATGCTCTCAAGCAAATATAACACGAATATCGCCCAAGTGGTTCTGCGATGTTTAATCCAAAAAGAAGTCGTGGTTATTCCGAAATCAGCAAATATGAAAAGGATTAATGAAAATTTCAATGCACTTGACTTAGAGTTGTCTGCCGATGATCTGACAGCCATCAAATCGTTAGATAAAGGCATCGGATTAATTTATAGTGTTTAAAAAACGTTTGAAAATCTGACTACAACAATTACCAATCCAACTACTTTTTACAGCGCGACAATCAAGAATTTTGTACTTGAAATTTAAGTCAGTTTTAGAAATAATTAAATAAAGGATTATGCAAAAGAGAAAATTAGGAAATAGTGGATTAGAAGTTTCCACATTAGGCTTTGGCTGTATGGGTTTAAACTTCTTGGATGGCAAGGGTCTTGATAAAAAAGATGCCATCACACTACTATGCAACGCAGTTGAAAGAGGTATTACATTTTTTGATACCGCAGAAGCCTACGGACCTTACACCAATGAAGAAATTGTTGGCGAGGCATTACAGCCTTATAGAAAAGACGTAGTAATCGCCACAAAATTTGGTTGTAAGGATGCCAGACCAGCGGTAGGTTTAGACAGCAGACCCGCAACTATCAGAGCCGTAACCGAAGCATCTCTGAAAAGATTAAAGACAGATTACATCGATTTGTTGTATCAGCACAGAGTTGACCCTAATGTTCCGATAGAAGATGTTGCAGGAACAGTGAAAGACCTGATACAGGAAGGCAAAGTAAAATATTTCGGTTTATCGGAAGCAAGTGTTAAAACTATTCGAAGAGCACATTCAATTCTACCTGTAACAGCATTACAAAGCGAATACTCTTTGTTTTGGCGTGAGCCAGAAAATGAAATCATACCAACCTTGGAAGAGTTAGGAATTGGTTTCGTTCCCTTCAGTCCTTTGGGTAAAGGCTTCCTTACAGGTGTAATAAACAAAAAATTAGAGGATATCGACCGTAGAAACATTATTCCTCGTTTCAGCGAAGAAAATATAAAGGCAAATCTGGCTTTAGTGGACGCACTCTCTGAGATTGCTAAACAAAAGAATGTTACGACCGGACAATTAGCATTGGCCTGGCTTTTAGCTCAAAAGCCTTGGATAGCACCAATCCCCGGGACTACAAAATTGCATCGTTTAGAGGAAAACATTGGCAGTACAAATATTGTATTAACAACCGATGAACTTGCAAAAATTGACACAACAGTAAATGGAATTACACTTGTGGGCGACCGCTATCCGGAATTTTTAGAAAAACAAATAGACAAATAAAAACGAACAGCAATGGAAAATATTAAAGGGAAAGTTGTRGCCATTACAGGTGCAAGCAGCGGAATGGGCAAAGCCATTGCAATAGAATTAGCAAAAAATGGTGCCAAGGTTGTTTTGGGTGCAAGACGAACAGAACAATTACAACAACTTGTTGAAGAAGTTAAAAATAAAGGTGGTGAAGCCACCTTTGCTCAAATTGATGTAAAGGATAAAGCCGATCTAGTTAGGTTGGTAAATACGGCAGTTGAGCAATATGGAAAATTAGATGCCGTTGTAAATAATGCAGGTGTCAGTCAATTAAGCCGTATTGACGAATTGGATATTGACGGTTGGGAAGAAATGATCGACATTAACCTGAAAGGCGTTTTGTATGGGATGGCCGCTGCAATTCCTATTTTCAAACAACAACGATCGGGACATATCGTTAATATCATTTCTACTTCAGGAATAAAGATTGTCCCAATGCAGGGCGTTTATGCAGGAACTAAAAATGCCATTCGCACGATTGCAGAGGCGTTTCGTCAAGAGTCAGATGGAAACATACGCATTACAGGCATTTCGCCCGGAATTGTGAAAACAGATTTTGCAAACAACATAAAAAATGAAGAAATGAAAACAGCTGTCCAAAAGGGAATGGAACAGATTGCCATAGATCCCATAGCTATTGCCAATGCTGTAATTTATGCAATAAGCCAACCTAACGATGTTGAAATTGGCGATATTGTTATTCGTCCGTCAAAACAAAATTGATTAAATTCGTAAACCAAAAATGCAACAACAATCTAATATCAATCACATTAAAAGTATATCGCAATTGGTGCGGATATTGGGATTTCCTGCACCATTGCACCCGCTGATTGCATTGGTTGACTATAATAATGTTTCGATTGAAATGTTTCCAAAAGGGCAAAAAGTAAGTCTTGATTTCTACAAGATTTCCTTTAAGCCTACATTTACAGGACACATAAAATACGGACAGGGATATTACGATTTTGAAGAAGGCGGATTAGCATTTTTGAAACCAAAACAAATTGTTTTTTCACCGGAAGACGTAGAAAGCTATGAAGGTATCGCTTTGTATTTTCATCCGGACTTTATCCGAAATTATCCATTAGGAAAAACAATAAATCAATACGGCTTTTTCTCTTACGATGTTTCAGAGGCCTTATTTCTATCAGCAAAAGAAAAAGAAATTATAGCCAATTTATTTGCTACAATAGCCAATGAATTAGACAACAATATTGACAGTTTCAGCCAGGATGTTTTGGTGTCGCAAATAGAATTGTTATTGAATTATAGCAATCGTTTTTACAACAGGCAATTTATCACGAGGAAAGCAATCAATCACGACATCATAACTTCTTTGGACGAACTTTTAAACAGCTATTTTGGAGAAGAAAACAGTCTGAAAAATGGCTTGCCATCAGTGAAATACATCAGTACAGAATTAAAGCTATCGCAACGCTATTTGAGTGACATGTTGAGTTCATTGACAGGGCTTAACACACAACAATACATTCAGAACGCAATCATAGAAAAAGCTAAAGAAAAATTATCAACTACAAATCTTTCCGTTTCGGAAATTGCTTATGAATTGGGCTTTGAACATTCACAATCGTTTAGTAAACTTTTCAAGACAAAGACAAATGTTTCGCCTTTGGAGTTCAGACATTCATTTAATTAAAGACGGTAAAACCATTTGATTTTGGGGAATTGAGCATTAGTATTGCTAATTTAGAGGGTGGCCCGAGAACTGCCAGCTAAAAAACTGAAGTTAATGATAAAGTGGAAACGAATGAAAATGTGGTGGTTGCAGTAGACTAATCTCATAGTAAAAGGCTCACATAGGGATCAAATAAATAAGTCTAATTGTTGAAGCTAGTTATTGATGAAAAGAGCCTGCATATAATCATCTCTTTTTTTCTAAATCAATCAATTATTGGCTCAATGAGCGATAAAAAGCGTTCCATATGTTCAAAGTATTCCTATTCCACGGTACAAACCCCTCTCTAAAGCACTTAGAGAGGGGTTTTTGGTTTTATATTTTGTAATGTGCCTCCATTGCACAGAAAAGAAGATTTTACAGTTCGATCTCGGGTGGTGAAGTATGGTTCAATCATGTTATCTTTACAAAAGAGATGGAATAAACTTATTTTTATAGATTAAGTAAAATGCAGTTTGAACCGAGTAAAAAGCTAGTGCCATTTATCAGGCATTATTTATTATTGCATACCAATGAGTTGGAGGAGATGACATATCGTTTGTTTTCTGACGGACAACCAGGCATAGTCGTTCCGCTGACTAAAAATATGCTGATCAGCACGAGTGATTATCCATTTGGAGATCAATTGCCATCGATGTTTATTTATGGCCAAATGTCTGCCTATAGAGATCTTAAAATTCAGGGTCAAATGGCTTTGTTGGTTGTTGTATTACGCCCATTTGCACTTAATTTATTATTTGGGATGTCTGCTGATGAGCTAAATGATGGGATATTTCTTCCCACTGATCTTATCGGAGCTGAGGCGATTCCGTTTGAACGAAAGGCGGCGAAAAGTAAAAGTCTTCATGAGGTAATTGACACCATAGAAAGCTTTCTCCTTGAGCGTTTCCAAAAAAGCAACGGTTTGAATCCTGATCTGCTTTTTAGCCTTGAAATCATCAATAAACATGAGGGGCTTATTAGAATGGAAAACTTGCTGAAGGAACTACAAATGAGTGAGCGACAGCTGGAAAGACTCTATCGTAGGCAGATTGGTGTTTCACCAAAAAAGTTCATGAATGTAATTCGTTTCCAGCACTTTTTAAAGATCTTCAGAGATCTTTCTGCAGAAAGCAAATTGACTACTGCGGTTTATAAAGCTGGTTATTATGATCAATCTCACCTGAACAATTATTTCAAGACAATGACCGGTATTACACCGATGGAATACAGGTTAAATGTCAATAAGCTTGCAATTAATTTTATGCGGTTTTAGGGCTGAATCTTCATTTCCATCAATATAGTTTTTAGTTATATGTATATGGTTGTCGGAATTTTCCAATCATTGTTGAAGGCCGAGGGATAATTTTGTGTCATGAAAAAAATAAAAATAGCTACTGCGCAATTTGAAAACAAAAGTGGCGACAAGGAGTATAATCTTAAAATGATTGAACAGCTTTCCGAACAGGCAGCAAAGGATGGGGCTGATGTTATTAGTTTTCATGAATGTTCGATTACAGGTTATACGTTTGCAAGGAACCTTAGCTATGAGCAAATGTTAGTGCTTAGTGAAAGCATACCAAATGGACCGAGCGTAGCTGCTCTCATTGGATTTGCAAAGAAATATGGAATTGTTATTCTCGCAGGTCTATTTGAGAAAGATGAAAATAATGAACTCTATAAAGCATATGTATGTGTAGATGGAAACGGCTTAATCTCTAGTCACCGCAAGTTACACCCGTTCATTAATCCCTATATCAAGCCGGGGTCTGCCTATACTGTATTTGAATTGCAAGGCTGGAAATGTGGGATTTTAATTTGCTACGATAATAACATTATTGAGAATGTAAGAGCAACAAGACTTTTAGGAGCTCAGGTGATTTTTATGCCACATGTAACGATGTGTACACCATCAAGCAGACCAGGGGCGGGATTTGTTGACGCTAGCCTGTGGAGGGACAAAAATGCGAACGTCCAGTTACTGAGGAAAGAATTTGATGGTGATAAAGGCAGGAAATGGTTGATGAAGTGGTTGCCTGCAAGAGCCTATGATAATGCTGTTTACGCGGTATTTTCAAATCCTATTGGAATGGACGACGATCAGTTGAAAAATGGTTGTTCCATGATTTTGGATCCGTTTGGTGAGATCATAGCGGAATGCAGATCTTTAGATAATGAAATTTCAGTGGCGGAACTAGATCCTGAAAAACTTACCGATGCGGGTGGCTCAAGATATATTATGGCCAGAAGACCGGCGCTATATGCGGACGTCATAGGTAAAAAACATAAAAGTGAGCATAAAGTTTCATGGCTGAAGTGAATCCTTGCTTTGCTTCTGGGATGCTTCTGACTTGCTTCTGGACTGTTTCAGTATCAAATTCGTATCAACGTCTTAGCAACTTCGGTGTATCTTCATCTCAGAACGGACGTGCATCAAAGTTGCTAAGAAGATATATCGGAGAAGTATCGAAGTTGATACTGAAGCAAGCACTGCCGAACCATAATGTGGTGTCTAACTGGATACTGGGATTAAATTCTTCGAGTCTATATTGGCGAAGAGCTGCATTGCTACATCGTAGTTGCATCAGCTTCTAATAAGGATACGAGTAAGCGTGTTTACTTAAAAATTTAATACATTTATTTGACAGGGATGTATAATTTAACATACAAATACCTGAGCGCTATCAGTATTATCTAATCAGTACTTGCCAACTTTATTTCTTTTTTTGAGGGTTAAAAATGCCATTATCTTTTAAAGCTGCTCGTTTGGCATGATAAGTGTAAATTATTATTGAAAAATTAATCCTCAATCTATTTCTATGAAAAAAACCTCTTCTTTCGTAGCGTTGTGCTTAATCGGCATTGCTACATTCGCTTCTCCTTTAATTTCTACTGCTGCTGCTAAGCAGTGTAACGCAGCRCTTACGGTAACTTATGTGTATCCAGATGGTTCTGTTTACGGCTCTTATACTTACTATGGTAGTGGTGCAACCTGCGGAGCCGCAATGGATGCTGCAAGAGCACGTCAAAATGCCGTAGAGGCAGCGGTAAATGACGACCCATCAAGCCCTATTCACGTTTATTAAGCCCCAAGAAACCTTAACGGTTTAATTACCCTTATTATAAAACGTATTTAGGCTTTATTCTACTGTTTGAAAACAAAAAGATGAGTGCTGCTTTGTAAAAGGAGAACTMATCTTTTTTAAATTATACCCACCTCTCATATCCTTACAATTTATGTATCAAAACAAATCGACTCTAAGCTTTGCTTTTATATTGTGCTTTTTAACGTTTAATATAAGCGCACAAGTTAAAGGAACGATAAATTATAAGTTAACAAAAAACGATGGTGTCAGTAGCGCTACAGAGATAAACAGTATAGTTTATTTTTCCGGAAACAAGTCTATTGAGATAAACCTACCTAAAAATTTATCTAACACCATAGTAGCAGACGGAGATAATAGTTTCGTGGAAACGAAAGTTCTGAAAAATAGCAAGCCCATATTTGTTTACAAAGATTTCAGCAAAAATGAACTTCAACTTTCAGACTTTATAGAGCGTAATATTTATTTGATTAAGGATACACTGGCTAATTTTAAGTGGACAATAACTAAGGAAAAGAAAAAAATATTAAACTATAGCTGTACACGGGCAACTACCAACTTTAGAGGGCGTCAATTTGAAGTTTGGTTTACCGACGCCATTTCTGTACCAAATGGACCATGGAAGTTCTGCGGACTGCCCGGTTTAATCATTGTTGCAAAAGATTTAGAAGGGAAATATAATTATGAACTTACCGGCATTAATCTAAAAGCAGTATTCGACCCCAAAATAATCAGTATTCCCTTTTCTTATTCAAAAGAGAAGGCTGTAAGCCATGCCTATTTTATTGCAGCTTATAAAAAACGTGTTGCCCAAAATGCAGCGCTATCGAGGGCAAGTGAGCAGCAGAATAGCAGTGGGGGAAGCTCGTCTTTCACAGTAACTTTACCGCCCAAAATGGAAAAACTTTAGTTGTTTTGAAATTTGTATTTTCACTCTTATTTATTTTAATATCTTTTGCCGGTTTCGGGCAAAAATTAACTTTAAATGGTAAGGTTACTACTGGCGGGCAGCCGCTTGCATATGCAACTTTGCAGTTAAAAACAGCAGACAGTACTATCCTTTCTTATACAAACAGCAATACCAATGGGCTCTTCGTTTTAGAAGCGAATTTAGGCGGTGCGAAATTTATATACTTAATAGCCAGTTACATCGGTCTAAAAACCGATACACTAAAATTAGAATCGAGTACCTTTAACGGCAATGTAATTAGTCATAACTTCGAATTACTTGATGACCCAAAACAATTAGAGCAAATAAACATTAAGGCTGAAAAACCGACTGTAGCAATTCATAATGATACGACCAGTTTTAACGTAGCTAAATTAACAACCGCGGAGGATAAGAACATTGAAAGTGTGATCAGAAAAATGCCAGGCATGTCTGTAAGTAAAGATGGCACGATCACTTATAACCAACAAAAAATCACCAAGGTTTTATTAGAGGGGGACGATATGACGGGTGAGAATTATAAAACCATAACCCAAAATTTGAAACCCCAGCTTGTAGAACAGGTACAAGCAATAGAGAATTATATCGAAGATGACCTATTGAATGGAATAATAAGCTCTGATGAGGTTGTCTTAAATCTTAAATTAAAAAACAATAAAAGTATTTTAGGGAGTGCAGATCTGGCGGTTGGCATCAATAAAAGAAACGATGTGTCTGCCAATGTGGTTTCTCTATACAAAAGAATTAAGGCCTTCTCTTACATAAGCAATAACAATACGGGCAAATACCAGGAAGATTTGTTAAGCCTTAATAGTAAAACAGCATACAACAACTCAAACGGCAAGTTAATTAATCATGCTATAGGAGATACTAACCCATTCGACAACAATAACTTTCGTCTTAATAACACGCTTTCAGGAAGTCTTTCTGCTGTGAGCCATGCTAATAAAAACCTTAAACTTACATTCGGTGCTTATGCAATCCGCAATAAGCTTTCTGATGAACGATCTAACACGCAAATTTTCCTTGGCCCAGAACCTATAACTACCGAAGACCGGGAAACAAGGTCTTCTAACGACAAGAATTATCAAATAGAGTTGGGTGTACAACAAAGAATTGGCAGGGCTTCTCGCTTATCCTCTGCCATATCCTATACTTTTAAACCCTCAACTTACGCCTCTCTGGATACTTCCTTTTTTAATGCTGAAACTGAAAATCTGGTCAATCAAAGTCAGGAGGATAAGGTTAAATCATTTAAGGGAGAAATAAGTTATGTTCAAAAAGCCAATGCATCTACTGCATTTGTGGCCACAATGACTACCCTTAACCAGAAAATTGAGCAAAGCTACGGATCAATTTCTGATCTATACAGTCAAATTCCTTTATTTAACGGTGCCAAAAATCTGCTTCAAAATGCTTCGAATACGCTAAATACAGTTACGGTTGATGCTCAACTACTAAAAAAATCGGGATACAACTATTTCTACTTAAATGGGGGAGGTAACATTAAACAAACACAAACCTTTACTAATCTTTATAGGGTAGATAATTTTAATCAAACCCTTCTTGGAGAAGATTTTCAAAATGATGTTGTTACGGATAGTCGGTTACTTTATCTAGCGGCGAAATATACTTTCGATAACAAAATTATCAAAGTGCAGGGTTTATTAAGGGGAAACATAAAACATATTAGTGTGTATGAGCAGGATAGCACCTACTTTTACTTACAGCCAGAACTCAACATCACTGCTAAATTAAGTGATTATCAGCAGCTGTCCTTAAATTACAAAATTCAGAATACCTCCACGGATGATTTTGATTATTACAAAAACAGTTTGGTAACAGATGTTAGGAATATCAATACAGGTTTAGATCGTATATATTACTTTAACAGCCATATCATACGGGCATACTATAACAACAGATCTTTTTCTGATAAATATTTTTCATTTCAGTTATCGGGCAATGCAAGCTATAGCGCATCAGGTTTTCTTACCGCTAATTATTTTGATAATACCTTGTTTTACACGCAACTGGATTTTTATAAGGGGATAAAAAAATTAGGAGGAAATGCTGTTTTTCAAAAATTTATCCCGGTTATTTCTACAGATTTCACCTTAAATTTTGGTCGATCCAAAACCAATTATTACGCATCAATTAGCAATCAAATAAATAATTATACTAATTTCAATAACGCATTTGATTTTAAGCTATCTACGGGCTTTAAATTTCCATTGAACTTTTCAGGACAATTTCAATATATCAAAGATGCCACTTATTTAGCCGATAATAGGATAAACAATAACATTGTCCGTAAATATTCTGCTGCTTCAAGGATTAAATTTGGTGGTGGTTTAACACAACTGGTTTCTTTTGACCTATATCAGCTTAACAAAACGAATTATCATATATTGAATTCGGAGCTCATATATCAGCCTAAAAACACACGCTTAAAATACAGCATTATAGGTAAAAACCTTTTTGATGTAAAAACACTAGTTAATAATTATGTCAGCAATGTTGTAAAATCTACTAGTAGTGCCTCGTTGTTGGGCAGGTACGTAATGTTTAATCTTTCATTGGCCATTGGCCAATAGTGTAGCAGTAATGTTCTATGATTTCGGTATTGCAGACTTCTATCCCTAGCTACTAGCCTAGAAAGTCTGGAGGATAGGTTTTCTGATTATATTTTAGGTCTATTTCTTTTAAAAATTCTCTTCGCTTGTCGTTTAATTCAGGAACTGGCAGAATCTGACCCGGCAATACAGGTACGCCTATTTCCTTAAATAGATTTTCCAGTCCTGCCGGTACCACCGTGCAGAGTAAGCGTGCATGGTTTTCAGAGATGTTTTTAAAACAGTGTACCGCCCCACCAAAGGGTATATTTACAAAGCCATCTTTACCAACAGTTTGCTTACCTGCTTCTGTTTTAAATTCCACTTCTCCTTCCAGAACGTGGAACATTTCCTGAGTTTCGGGATGGGAGTGGGGTGGTGGGCCTCCACCTGGAGGAACAGTCATTTCAATAACAGCATAGTTGCCATTGGTCTGATCTCCGGAGATTACAATTCTGTAATTGCCACCAGCTATCGCTAATGTTTCTCCTTCATCGCTACTGATAATCTTTACATTAGAATCCATATTATCTTCGATTTCCACTAAACATTTGATTAAAGTTAAAAAATGTTTTACGCACTACCAGGTGGCAATCAACTAAATTGAGGATACTTATCTCGACCGCTTTTTGTTCCCTTTGTTATACCACATTAAAAAGCCTGTGATGGGCATGCCGGCACAGATTAATGAAACAAAGAAAGCAAGTAGCTTGGTTGGGATGCCCGCATAGGCTCCGGTATGAATGTCGTAATTCATACTTCTGAATTTCTCACCACCCTTTACGTCCTGATCGCCGTACTTCATTAACAGTTTGCCGTTGTTACGGTMAAAATAATACCATTCGAACAGGTGTGTACGATTTTTGGCAAGCCGTACCTGAACATCCATTGGATCTGTATTCTTTTCGCGGAAGCGGATCGATAGTATATCTGCTTGAGGATGCAATTGGAAAAGATGAGTAATAGCGCTATCTGTTGACTGAGGATGGTAGGTCTCGTTGGGCGTAGATAATGGAATAATGCGCTTTTCAGCAGCTTTTCCGCCATTGGCCAGGAACTGAACAGACTGATCAGCCCAGGGAAAAGCGAAGACCAAACCTGTTACACAGATCAGAATCGCTGGAATCAGGATATAAAAGCCCGATACATTGTGTAAATCATAAATTCGTCGCTTTATTCCTACATTACGCTTAATTACAAGCCCTTTTTTGAAGGCTTTTGTCTTCCATTTCCGAGGAAACCACAGAATCAGACCGCTCAACAATAAAACAAAAAAGCATAGCGCCGAAATTCCTGTTACCATGCCGCCAACTGAGTCACCCAATAGTAGGTTCATGTGCAGGTTCAACACCAGTTGAAAGAATTCATTTCGCGTGTCTTCCACGTATACTACTTTTCCATTGTAGGGGTTCACATAAACCCTGTAATAATATTTGTAGTAGTTCCAGTGTCCGATGGCTTTCTTATCCGTTAGCGATGCACGAAATATCCAGGTGTGGCCTTTAGCAGGATAGATCTCACTGCGGGTAATCTTAACATCCGGCCCAAGCGCTTTTTGCGCCTGATTGCGCAGCTCACTGAAATTTAAAAAGTTGCGATTCCCCTCAGCTTCTACATAATATCGCTTATGATAAAAGTATTCTTTTAGTTCATCCGAAAAGACATTTATACAACCAGTTATACTAACAATCAAAACAACCAGGCCTGTAATCAGACCAAGCCATTTATGCAGCCAGAAAAAGAGTTTCCGCAGCATTATTAAAAGTTATAAGAAAGATTCAGACTCATGGTTGCGCCGTTGCCACGTACATATTCTGCATCAATGGCGCGGTACTGGCTTACTACCGGGTAATATGAACTATTCAGCAAATTTTCTACACCTAGTCCGGCTGACCACTTACTGTTAAATCTGTAGCCGGCCGACAGGTTGAAAAGACTTACCGGTTTAACCGGACCTTCACTGTTGGCATACAAACCATTAGCGCGTACATCAAAACGATCACGACCCTCGGTATATACCCAATATAGTTTCACATCAAGCGAACTCAACGGACGGTAGCCCAGGTAAGCAGTTGCTTTAGGTGGCGCAATGCGTAAACCATTCATATATACTTTTGTGCCGCCTGTTTGTTCTGCTTTTCCTTCTACATAAGAGTAGCTGCCTCCCGCTGTCCATTTCTGACTAAAGTATACATCAGCCGAAATTTCGTAGCCATGGATTCTTTCCGGTTCGCGCTGAGGTACAAGGTATCCTCCAACATCAACAAGGTTAGCCCCCAATTTAGAAGTACTTATATAATAAGATGCGGTTAAATTAACAATGCCTAGCCTGCTGCTGAAACCCGTCTCGTAATTATTGGTAATAATAGGATCTGTGGCAATGCTTTCCAGCGTATTGCTGGTTGCACTTCTTAAGATACGACCCAGCTCGTTGATTGCAAAGCCTTGAGAGAAACTTACAAAAGGATTAAAGATATCATATTTGTTGTATCTTAAACCAGCATTGAAAGTAGTGCTATGATAAGGAATCTTACCCCCGGTAACAGCAATACTGCCTTCGCCGTTAGGCCCTCTGGCAATAGTGCTGAAATCCTGTACTTTAACACGGGCATTTTCATAACGAACTCCGGCTTTCAAAACAAAATTGGTCATTATGTCCATCTTCATCTGGGCATATGGTGCAAGATTAAGCATGTTCATGTCCGGAATGTATACCCTGCCATCGGTAAGAACCTGATTGGTTCTGTCGCTTAACAGATCGAGTCCGTAAGTCAGTTCTCCATCGCCAAAAGCGCCCATTTTCCATGGGGTGTTCAATGTTAGGCGAACACCTTTTTTKAACGACTGTATTTTGGTTTGTCCCGGGCCGTACCAGGCCGTTGCTTTCTCCACATATCTGTTCATAGATATAAAGCTATTGTAATAAGCCGAAACATCAAGAGAACTGGCTAAAGGCAGCGCATCATTATGATAGGAAACCAAGGCATTGTGGTTGTACGGTGTACCTGCGGCTTCTCCGGGATCATCTCCTTTTTTACCTACCGAAGGGTTTTCGCCGTATTTGCCCGTTACGTTGATGTAATCGCTGCTTTGTACACTTCTAAACAGGTTATATGAAGCAATAATTTCACTATGCTCATTTGGTTTGTACGCAAGTTTAACAAAGGTATTATAAAGTGAATTCTCACCAAGTCCATCAGGCTGGGCATTCACGTTCCCTTTAGCATCCTTTAACACCCCGGTATAATTATATGTGCCATTAACCACATAGGAAAACTTATTTATCGTTCCTGAAAAAGTTTGCGAAAATCGGTATCCCGTTGTGTTTGACGGATGTGCCAGGTTACCATTTAATCCCACACTGCTGGTACCGCTAAACGTTTTATTAGCAGTGGGTTTTTTTGTGATAAAGTTAATAATACCACCTGCAGATCCATTACCATAAATAGAAGTTGCACCCTTAATGACCTCAACACGTTCAATAGCTGCCGGGTCAAGTGTACGGATATCACGACTTCCGTTCATAAGTGGCGTAGATTGGGGAATACCGTCAATCAGTACCAATACCTGACGGCCACGTAGGGTCTGTCCTGAATTGGTGGCCTTATTACTGGAAGTTCCCAATCCCGGTACGGTATTTCCAAGGATGGCGGTAACTGAAGGATTAACGTTCAACTGTTCCTTTACATCCCTTGCGGTAAGAATGGTAACTGAGGAGGGAACATCTTTCAGGCTTTCTGGTTTTCTACCAGCAGTAACAACCACTTCAGAAAGGGCATTTCCTGTTTCAAGCACAAAAGAAACTTCGGTGGTGGTATCAGCAATAAGCGTTACCTCTTTGACTAAAGTCTGATAGCCGACCAGGCTGACACTAATGCGGTGAGCACCGGCAGATAGATCCTTGATCAGGAATCTGCCGAGTTTATCTGTCGGAATGCTTTTGCCGCCACTCACGGTAACAGTTGCATATTTCAGCGGTTGGCCCTCAGTGTCATTGACTATGCCTGATAGCGAAGCCTTTGAATTGCCGTTTTGCGCAAATGAGATAAAAGGGGTTGCAATAAGAAGCAAGACTGATAAAATCAGTAATAATTTATATGTTAATAAAGAAGATAAGTTTTCTGCATGCGTTTTGATTTGGGAATCTGGCATATAATTATTCGTGTAAAGATTAAAACTGCCGCAAAGGTATTCTTATTTAGATTTAATACAAACAGCTTTTAACGAAAAATCATTTTGTTTTGATTTTCTTTTTTTGGTCTGCTCCGGGGAATGGAATAATGAAAATATGAGTAACTTTAGTTATGCAGCTTTCTCCATTCAGAAAATTCTATACGATTTCGGCTTTACTAAGCCTTGTCGTTGTTAATAATGCTTGTTCACAAAGTGTGGAAACCAAGTATTTCAAAGATGTTACCTTAACTCAATTKCCCATAGATGCAGAAGCACATGCTTTGGATGTGGTTTTGGCTGATGTGAATAAAGATGGTCATTTGGATGCTATACTAGCGTTGGAAAATTTGCCTAACCGATTGTATATAAACGATGGTACAGGAAAATTTACCTGGAATAAAGGTGTTTTTGCAGAAAAATCGCACGATACAGAACACGTACGTGCAGGAGATTTTGATAAAGATGGGAATCTGGATGTCATCTTCGTTGCCGAAGATGATCAAAATCATGAGTTCTATTTAGGAAATGGAGATGGAACTTTTAGAAATGTGAGTGAGAGACTGCCTGCAAAAAGTGAAGCGAATGGACTGGATATTGGAGACGTAAACGGCGATGGTTTATTGGATGTTGTTGTTGGAAACACCGGACCTACACCTCAGAATTTCTTGTGGCTAAATAATCCGGATAAGCCTGGGCACTTTATTGATTATACAAAAGAAGGATTGCCTGCACTCAGATGGGAAACACAATCTGTTAAGCTGACTGATTTAAACGGCGATGGGCATCTGGATTTAATTGCAGGGAATGAGGTTCCTCCTAATCGTTTATTATTTAATGATGGAAAAGGACGTTTCACCCAACAAGCAGAAAAGCTGGAGCTTCTGGTTCCTTTGCATACAAGAGAAGTTTTAGTATTTGATGCAAATGGAGATAAACACCCCGATATTCTATTTCTTAACCTAACAAGCAATGGGGGTGCATTTGAGAAAGATCCTACTGCCCGTTTGCTGATTAATGATGGTAAAGGAAATTTTAAAGATGAAACGGCAAAAAGGATTCCAAAGCAGCAATACTCTACTTATGCAGGGGCAATTTTTGACTTCAACCATGATGGTCACCCAGACATTATCTTAAGCGCACTCAAGATTCCTCCTTTTCAGCCGATGCAGGTTCAGGCATTGCAAAATGATGGTAAAGGGAATTTTAAGTTAGTGACCAACGAGGTTATTCCGGAATCTACTGTAGGCAGAAGCTGGGGTATAGCTATTGGTGATGTAAACAAAGATGGTAAACCGGACCTTTTTATTGGTCAATGGGGAACGCAAGCCAGATTGCTCTTGGGGAAATAAGGGCAGAGGATCGGCCTGAAAATAGAACTAGTTGATTCTAGTCAGAACCAAGATCACTTATGTTTTTTGATATTATCGTTTTATCAGCTTTTGATTTAGCTAGTTTTAAAGCATTTTGAAAATGGAACCGTGCCTTAGAGTTGTCAATTCCCGTATATAAATTACCCAGAAGAGCATGATATAAATGATTATCGTTCAGGTTTAGTTTCTCAGCCTCTATAATTGCTTCGTTCTTACCATTGGCTTTGGATAAGGCGTAGGTTCTGTTCAGTGCTGCAATTGGCGAGTATTCTAATTGAAGCAGCTTATTGTAAAGTTGCAAAATGCTTTCCCACTTTTCTGCCGAGTCTTGTTTATGGGTATGCCAATAGGCGATACCTGCTTCAAGATGGTACTTTGAAAGTTTATCCCCTACGGAGGCTTGATTTAAAAAGCATTCCCCCTGGGTAATGAGTTCTTCGTTCCAAAGGTTTTCATTTTGATTCTGATAAAGGATAGTTTCCCCGTTTACATTTACTCTTGCTTCAAAGCGGGACGCATGAAAGCACATTAGAGAAATTAGTGCATTTACTGCCGGTTTGTTTGTTGTTTTGTTTTCAAGTAGCAAATTAGTTAAACGCATGGCTTCCAGGCAAACCTCTTTTCTTAAGGTTACATCTTTTCCGGCCGAATAATAACCTTCATTAAAAAGAAGGTATAAAGTTCTTAGAACCATTTCTAATCTGCCTTCAATTGCGCCCTGATTAGGAAATTCGATTTTAACCTGTTCCATCCTAAGTTTTTCTTTAGCCCGAAACAGTCGCTTGTTAATAACCTCTTTGTTGGTTAAAAAGGCATTTGCTATTTCATCAATTCCAAAACCACAGAGCACGCGGAGAGATAAACTTATCTGTGCTTCAGAAGAAATAGAAGGGTGGCAAACTGCAAACATCATTTGTAACTGGCAATCTGAAATGTTTTGTTCCGACAGATCAATTTCAAATTCCTGAATTTCGGAGCTATTGTTTTGGAGGTGCGGCGTAATCTTCTGATCAAACAGCGTATTCCTTTTCAAATAATCTTTAGCCTTGTTTTTTGCTACAGTATAGAGCCAGGCAACGGGGTTTTCTGGCAAACCTTTAATCCCCCAGGTTTCAGATGCCATCAAAAAAGTATCGCTTGAAATATCCTCTGCAATTTCTATATGTTCCAGACCAAATATTTTAGTTAGTACAGCAGTTAATTTCCTGTATTCTGTTCTAAATAAATGCGGTATTAATTCTTCTGTTTGTTCCATAATAAAACTGATAGGTTAGATGCGCGAAAATGATAAGCCTTTGCAAATTACAAAGGCTTATCATTTTTTTAAACTAATCGTAGGATTATCGCTTACATAGGGTTAATTGCTCTAACCTCTACACTTCCGCCATTTTTAAAGATAGGGCAGCCTTTTGCCATTTCTGTAGCTTCTTCCAGTGATTCTGCTCTGACAAGCGTGTAGCCTCCAATTGCTTCTTTAATCTCCATAAATGGGCCGTCGGTAATTACATTTCCTGGTTTTACAGTATTACCTTCGGATCCCAGGCGATTACCTCGGTCAACCAGTTTGTTTTGTGCAGCAATACCGCCTATCCAATCCATCCATTTTTTAGTCTCGGCCTGCATTTCTTCAGGAGAACCTTTAGGTACAGCCTGATAATCATTTCTAAATACAAATAAGAACTCTTTCATTTTGCTTAAGTTTTAATGGTTAAAAACAGATGACGATTGTAATTTCTGAAATTGGACATCATCATGCAATTTCTTTATTTTTTAGGTAATCTTTTTGTGAATAATTCCATCTTTAGATAACTTAACATAAATTTAGTACAAAATGAAACTACTCCTGCCAGGGAGAACACAACCGAACAAATGAACCTAATATTATGACTAAAATTACAATTCCAAATTTAACAGATCGAAGATCATTTCTAAAGAAATCGGGTCTGGTACTTGTAGGAAGTACATTAGCTTATCAATCAGGCTTTGCTTCTCCATTGTTTTCTTCAGCAAAGTCTAAGCTTAAAGTAGGTCTAATAGGCTGCGGTGGTCGCGGTACAGGTGCTGCAGCGCAAGCATTGCAGGCAGATCCGGATGTTATAATTACAGCATTGGCTGATGTTTTTGAGGATAGATTGGAAGGCGCGTATGCGGCCCTTGTAGAAATTGGAGGTGATAGGGTTAAAGTAAACAAAAAGAATAAATTTATTGGGTTTGATGCTTATCAAAAGCTAATAGATTCTGGGGTAGATGTAGTTTTACTTACAACACCTCCAGCATTTAGACCTGACCATTTAACCGCTGCAATAAACGCAGATAAACATGTTTTTTGTGAAAAGCCCGTTGCGGTTGATGTGCCCGGGATACGTAAGGTTTTAGATGCGGCAAAAAAAGCCCGGGAGAAAAACCTTTCACTGGTGTCTGGTTTTTGTTTCCGTTACGATCTGCCAAGCAGGGCTACTTTCGGAAGGATTTTAAATGGAGATGTTGGCGACATCAGAACCGTTTCTACATTCAGGAATGGGGCGGGAAATTGGTCAAACCCTCGTCAGCCGGATTGGACCGATCTCACCTATAAAATGCGTAACTGGCATTACCACAGCTGGCTTTCGGGCGATTTTATAACAGAACAGGCAGTTCATAGCCTTGACCTGATGTCGTGGGCAATGGGCGGAAAAATGCCGGTTAGTGCGACAGGGACAGGTGGCAGACAAGTTCGTGTGGATGAAATCTTTGGTAATATATATGACCATTTTGCAATCGAGTATGAGTATGCTAACGGAGTTAAGGGATACCATTTTTGCAGGCAGCAGGAGGGAACATCGCATCGCAACAGCGTAGACGTTTTAGGCTCAGATGGAAATGCAGTTATTAATGTTGGCAGCAAATACGAAATAACCGGGAAAAACAAATGGATTTATAACGGAGAGAAAAACAATATGTACCAAACTCAACATAATGAACTTTTTGCTGGTATAAGAAGTGGAAATCCAATAAACCAGGGCGAAGAAATGGCAAACAGCACTCTGTTGGCGATTTGGGGACGTATGGTTGCATATAGTGGCCAAACGCTGACATTAGAACAGGTCATGAAATCAACCGAAACGCTAGGCCCAAAAATAGAGGATTATCATTGGGATCTTAAATGGGAAGACCATCCGGTAGCTTTGCCTGGTATCACCAAAGTAATTTAACCAACCTAAAACGATAGATATGAAAATATTAAGTGGGATAGGTATGGCCTTTCTGTTTCTTTTACTTTGCAAACCATCATTATATGCACAAGCAAAATCTATTAAATTTGGGACTGAGTTAAAATTTGAGCAAACAACCAGTGGTGATAAAGCTAAGGGGCAGTCGATTAACTGGATAAATGTAAATACGGATCCTGATACCTGGAGGGTAGATAAAGATCTGCTCATTTGCAAAGGCAAGCCCATTGGCGTTATGCGCTCAGAAAAGCTATATGAGAATTTTATACTACAGGTTGAGTGGAAGCACATGGAAGCTGGCGGAAATTCGGGAGTATTTGTATGGAGTGATGCAAAACCGGGAGCGGAAAATCGACTGCCTGGTGGCGTAGAAGTGCAGATGCTTGAACTTGACTGGGTAAACCAGAATATTACTAATGGTGAAAAGCCACCTATTGCATATGTTCATGGCGAACTTTTTGGGGTTGGGGGTGTACAAACAGTTCCGGATAATCCAAGGGGCGAACGCAGTAAATCTGTAGAGAATCGTTGCAAAGGAAAAGGCGAATGGAATAGTTATACAGTTGTTTGTGTGGATGGAACCATCAAATTATCGGTAAATGGCAAGTTTGTAAATGGGATAAGTAAATCAACCGTAAAGAAGGGGTACCTGTGTTTAGAATCTGAGGGTGCTGAGATTCATTTTCGTAACTTAAAAATAACTGAATTATAATTGATATTGGGTTATAGTATTGAAAAAAAATCCCAATTTCGTAAGTTGAAAATGAAAAATTCAGATACTCAGGGTCCAAAACAGAAAACGAAGCAGGGTCAAAGCATTTTTAGTTTGCTTAAACCGTATTCAGGCCTGATTATGCTGCTCATCTTGTTTGCATTGCTCAGCAATGGTCTCAACCTTTGGATACCAAAACTTATTGGTAGCGGTATAGATGCATACAGTGCAGGCAAATTTTCATATAAAACCATTGCTACTGAATTTATAGTTGTAGTGCTCATTATCTTTCTATTTAGTTTCCTGCAAAGTTTAATGCAAACCTATGCCTCAGAAAAGGTAGCAAGGGACTTAAGAACCCGGTTAGCCGATAAAATATCCCGACAAAGCTTTGCTTATATACAAACCACGAACCCATCCCGTTTACTTACTAATCTTACTTCCGATGTAGATTCTATAAAATTGTTTGTATCGCAGGCCATTGTTTCTATCGTATCCTCCTTGTTCATCATTATTGGCGCAAGTATCTTACTGCTTAGCATCAACTGGAAACTTGGCTTAATTGTCATGGCCATCATTCCAATTATTGGAGGTACGTTTTTTATTGTATTGGGTAAAGTACGGGTGCTATTCAAAAAAAGCAGGGAAGTAATAGACTGGTTAAATAAAGTAATTAATGAAAGTATCCTTGGGGCTATGTTAATTCGCGTAATTAATTCGCAGCAACTGGAATATGATAAGTTTTTTGAGGCGAGTAATAAGGCCAAAGATATTGGACTTTCAATTCTGAGGTTATTTGCCTGGCTAATCCCCATAATTGTATTTACAGCAAATATGGCGGGTTTAATGATTCTGGTTCTGGGTGGACATTATGTAATTAACGGCAGAATKAGCTTGGGTGATTTTGCTGCTTTTAACAGTTATCTGGCACTGCTAATTTTCCCGATTCTTATCATAGGTTTTATGAGTAATGTAATTGCTCAGGCTACTGCTTCATACGGCAGGATCAGCGAAATGCTGGAAAGACCAGATACTATTGAAACAGGTCAGCTGGCAGCTAATTTAACCGGAGCTATAGAAATGAAGGATGTAAATGTTAATTACGGTGAAAAGCCTGTATTAAAGCATATCGATTTCTCTGTACGACCAGGATCAAGGACTGCGGTAATTGGACCAACAGCAGCAGGTAAAACACAACTGCTCTATTTGCTTAGTGGTTTAATTAAGCCAGATAGCGGTGTATTAACATTCAACGGACATCAAATAGATGAATATAAAAGTGAATCTTTTTACCAAAAGTTAGGCTTTGTTTTTCAGGATAGTATCCTGTTCAATATGAGCATCCGCGAAAATATAACTTTTAGTGAAACGGTAACAGACGAATCTTTACAAAGGGCAATTGAAACCGCAGAACTAAAAGATTTTATGGAATCATTGCCGGAAGGGTTAAATACCAGCGTTTCCGAAAGGGGATTAAGTCTTTCAGGAGGACAAAAGCAACGGATTATGCTGGCACGTGCATTGGCAATAAATCCAAATGTATTGTTGCTTGATGACTTTACAGCAAGGGTAGATAATCAGACTGAAACCCGCATACTTGAAAATATTCAGCGCAATTACCCTAATTTAACGCTTATATCGGTAACTCAGAAAATAGCTGCGGTTGAGCATTATGAACAGATCATTTTGCTTATGCAGGGCGAAATACTGGCCGCAGGAACCCACAAAGAGCTTATGAATACAAGCCCTGAATACGTACAGATTTTTAATTCACAAAAAAGCACAAGCAACTATGAATTATAATCTGAACAGCATAGCAGAGCAGGAGAAGAAAAGTTCATCCTGGACAGGACTTAAAAACCTGTTGAATCTGGTTGCGGAAGAGAGAAAGCGTATTTTTCTCTCCTTATCGGCAATTCTTGTTAGTGCATCACTTAACCTTCTTGGCCCGTTTTTAATAGGGTATACAATAGATCATTACGTGCAAACCGGAAAATATCATGGTGTTTTGGTATTTGCAGGGATTTTACTAGGGATGTATTCTATCGCTTTTGTGAGCAGTTATTTGCAAACGCAATGGATGGGAGGTGTAGCCCAGCGCGCCATCTTCAAATTAAGAAACGTAATCTTTAATAAAATCCAGCAATTACCTGTAGCCTTCTTTAATGAGAACAAAGCAGGTGATCTGATATCAAGGGTTAATAATGATACGGATAAATTGAGCCAATTCTTTTCTCAGGCCCTAATGCAGTTCATTAGTAGTATCATTACTATGATCGGTTCCGGGGTATTCTTATTATCTATCAATATAAAACTTGGGCTAGCTACCCTGGTACCAGCCTTAGTTATCCTGATTTTTACAAGAAGTGTTTCGCCTTGGGTAAGAAAAAGGAATGCGTTAAGTTTAAAAAGCTCTGGTGGGCTAAGCGCCGAAATACAGGAAAGCCTGAACAACTTTAAGGTGATAATTGCTTTTAACCGAAGAGATTATTTTAGAAAAAAGTTTGATGTAGCCAACCAGCATAATTATAAAACTGCTATGGGTACAGGAATGGMAAACAACATGTTCTTACCTGTATTCGGGTTGTTTTCCGCTTTAGCGCAATTAATTGTGCTGAGTTATGGGATTTATCTGATCTCTGAATCGGAATTTAGTATAGGCCTGCTTGTAAGTTATTTGGCTTATTCTACTAACTTTTATAACCCATTAAGGCAATTGGCTGCTTTGTGGACAAGTTTCCAGGTTGCACTTGCGGGTTGGGATAGGATCTCCCGTATGTTATCTCTCGAAAGTAATCTGGATATTGTTAAGGGTAGTGTTGCAACAGCCTCAGATTCGTTACTTGAATTCAGAAACGTTCATTTTGGATATACCACAAGTAATGAAATACTTCACAATGTGAATTTTAAGCTCGAAAAAGGAAAAACATATGCGCTGGTAGGTCCTACAGGTGGAGGTAAAACCACAACTGCATCCATTATGGCACGTTTGTACGATCCGGTTAGTGGAATGATTCTTTTAGACGGCAAAGACATCAAATCTTATACTCCTGAAGAACGGAGTAAGAAAATTGGATTTATACTTCAGGAACCGTTCTTATTTACAGGAACGGTTAGAGAAAATATCTTATACGGCAATGAACAGTATCATGAATATGATCAGGAAAGTTTCTTAGCAATAATTAAAGCCACTGGATTGGAAGGATTACTTTCAGTTTTTGATGATGGAGCAGAAACAAAGATTCTCTCTTCGGGCGATAGCTTAAGTCTGGGACAAAAACAATTGATCGCTTTTATGCGCGCTGTGCTAAGAAAGCCGGATCTGCTAATTCTTGATGAGGCGACAGCAAATATTGATACCATAACAGAAAAACTACTTGGCGAGATATTAGACAAATTGCCACAAGAGACTACTCTGGTAATTATTGCCCACCGTTTAAATACCATCGAGAATGCCGACGAAATCTTCTTTGTAAATAGTGGAGAGGTTACCAGGGCAGGATCATTTCAGGAGGCTATGGATAAGCTTATCCATCATAAAAGAAAAAGTTAGTCTGGATATTGCCAGTAGCTCTACAGATTTTCTTCAAAGTCTGATTTTACTTTTATATCATATTCATACAGTGAAAAATCTGGTTGTAAATGATAAAAGGCGTAAGGGAAATATCTTCGATCTTGCTATTAACACTCTTAAGTTACAGCGGAGGGATATTTTTATGTCAGGCACAGCATAAAAAGGTAGATGATTACATTCAAAAAGCATTGACCAATAGTCCTTTGCTCAAAGATTTTAAGAATCAGCTGCTTTCTGATAAAACGGATAGTGCCATACTAAGAGCCGGATACAGGCCTCAGGTTACTGCCAGTTCTACAGGAAGTTATGCGCCTGTTATTAACGGTTATGGTTATGATAATGCGCTTAGTAATGGCAAAACATTCGATGCGCTGATCACTGCAAACCAGAATATTATCGGTAAAAGTAGACGAGATATTCAGTTAGAAGGAATTATATTACATTCTGATTCAATAAATGCGGCTTCAGAAATCTCCCGGCAAGACATTAAAAAATCTATCACCGAACAATACATAACAACCTATACGGATCAGCAACAAAGAGATTTTTATCTTGAAGTTTATCAGCTCCTGCAAAAAGAAGAAAAGGTGTTAAAAGTACTTGCCCAAAAGAGTGTATACAAACAAGCAGATTACCTTGCGTTTCTGGTTACCTTGCAGCAGCAGGAATTGCAGCTGAGCCAAACCAGCATACAGTTAAAGAATGATTTTGCACGTTTAAATTATTTGAGTGGCATTATAGATACTAGTGTTACCGTATTGCAAGAACCCGTACTAACAGCCACACAGCTTACCGGATTAAGCAATAGCATTTTTATCAAAGGCTATAAAATAGATAGCTTAAAATTATTGAATGATAAAAAGCAGATTGATCTGAATTACAAACCGCAGGCAAGTGTTTATATAAATGGGGGCTACAATTCATCCTTCATCCTACAGCCATATAAAAATTTTGGAACAAGTGTAGGTTTTAGTGTTTCTGTGCCGGTTTATGATGGTGGTCAGCGTAAAATGAAGCATACACAGCTTCAAATACAGGAAAACACGAGGCAAGATTATCTGCAATTTTTTACCCGGCAGTATCAGCAGCAGGTTAATCAGCTTGTTCAACAACTACAAGGCACCCAGGAGCTGCAGGCTAAAATTACCAGGCAAATTAAATTCACTGAGGGCTTGATAAATGTAGACAGCAAATTGCTGCAAACAGGCGACATCACTATCGCAGATTATGTAATAGCCATAAATAATTACCTCAATACCCAATATATGCTTCGGCAGGTTAATATATCCAGGCTTCAGCTAATTAATCAACTAAACTATTGGAACAATTAGTAAACAAAAAGATGAGTAGTAAGCCATATTATACAGTGACATTGGGTTTAGCTTCAATTTGCTTAATTCTGAGTGCATGCAACTCAAGCGCTACATTGGATAATCGTGAGTTGGATAAAACACCCGATCCAAAAACTCCGGTAAGTGTTACCCAGATAAGCCATGCACCATTAAGCGATTATATTGAATTAAATGCAACGGCAACCTTTCAACAGAAAGGGATTATAAAGGCGAGCTCAAATGGCTATTTGCAAACTGTAAATGTAAAAAAAGGCGACTATGTAAAAGGGGGGCAACCATTATTTACGGTGATTACCAAAGAGGCCAGAAGCATAGGGAATGCCATTAATAGCCTTGATCCTAGTTTTAAGTTTACCGGCCTAACCCGAATTACGGCAAATACAGCTGGTTTTGTAGGAGAGGTAAGTCACCAAAAAGGCGATTATGTACAGGAAGGGGAGCAGTTGGCAGTAATCACTAACCTAAATAGTTTTGTTTTTCTTATGGATTTGCCTTATGAACTAACGGGAATCATTAAAAATCAAAAAGCATTACAAGTAACATTACCTGACGGACAAAAGTTAGCTGGCAAAATGGGCCGTTCCCTGCCTTTGGTCGATTCTGCATCGCAAACCCAAAGGGTCATCATTCAAGTAAAAACGCAACAGCTAATTCCAGAAGGGCTTATAGCTAAGGTGAAATTAGTCCGATCAGAATCGCTAAATCCAATTGCTTTGCCCAAAGAATCCATTCTTACTAACGAAACCCAGGATGAATTTTGGGTAATGAAGCTAATGAATGACACTACGGCGGTAAAAGTAAATATTCAGAAGGGGCTGGAAACAGGAAGTTATGTTGAAATAAAATCCCCCTTATTTAAACCTAATGACAGGTTCATTCTTACTGGTAATTACGGTTTACCCGATACGGCTAAAATTATGATCAACCACAAATGAAGAATTTCTTTCTGACTCATAAAAACCCAATTATAATAATTCTGACCATAATTATGTTTGGTGGTGTTATTGCTTATGAGAACCTAAAGACTTCACTTTTTCCGGAGATCACATTTCCTAAAATAAAGATAATTGCTGATGCGGGCCTTCAGCCTGTTGACAGAATGATGGTAACAGTTACCAGACCGCTTGAAAACGCAGTTAAGCAAGTACCCGGACTAAAGTTGGTAAGAAGTACTACAAGTAGAGGGAGCTGCGAAATATCTGCGTTTATGAACTGGAATACGGATATTGACTTGAGCCAGCAACGCATAGAATCCAGAATCAATCAGATCAGGAACGCACTGCCTCCTGATATCAACATATCGGTTGAAAAAATGAACCCTTCCATATTACCGGTAATGGGTTATACACTCGAAAGTCATAGTAAGTCTCCAATTGAACTTCGTGAAATAGCCACTTATACCATCAAACCTTTCCTTTCTCAGGTTGAGGGAGTGGCGGAAGTGCGTGTGAGCGGCGGAAAGGCTAAGGAGTACTGGGTTGAACTGGATAAAAATAAAATGAGTTCGCTCAACCTCACTCCTCAGCAGGTAAATACTGCTTTAAGTCAAACCAATTTCATCCGCTCAAACGGATATCTTTCAGATTATAAACTATTGTACTTAACCATTACAGATGCGGCTGTAACAACCAGGTCGGATTTGGAAGATGTTGTTGTTAGCAATAACGGACATAGAGCTATCCAAATTAAAGATATCGCCAGGGTAAGCATACAAGAAGGGGTAGAGTATACCAAAATCAATGCAAATGGTCATGATGCTGTATTGATTGCGGTTATTAAACAGCCCGAGGCCAATCTGATTACCCTTACTCAGGAGATGGAGAAAAAAATTAAGCTTTTACAAAGCATTTTACCTCCTGGAGTAGGCATCAAGCCTTATTACATACAGGCCGATTTTGTTAACGATTCTGTGAAAAGTGTAGCCGATAGCCTTTGGATAGGCTTAGGCCTTGCAATTATTGTTGCAATCATCTTTTTGAGGTCATTAAGGGCCAGCAGTACTATTCTTATTACCATTCCGCTAACGCTTTGTTTAACGGTAATTGTATTATATAGCATTGGTTATACCCTAAATATAATGACTCTTGGGGCTATTGCTGCCGCAATAGGTTTAATTATAGATGATGCAATTGTAGTAGTGGAGCAAATTCATCGAACTCATGAGGAATATCCGGAGCTGGAAAGCGATGATCTGGTTCATAAAGCAATCCGATATCTTTTTCAGGCGATGCTGGGCTCATCACTTAGTACTATAGTTATTTTTATTCCTTTCTTACTAATGACAGGAGTAGCTGGTGCCTATTTCAAGGTGATGACCAACACCATGATCATTGCTTTGATTTGTTCTTTTTTTGTTACCTGGATCTGTTTGCCTGTAGTATACCTGCTTTTAGGTAAACAGGTAAAACCTTCGGGAAGGAAACAAACCCAAGTCCATACTGTGAAAAATCAGGCATGGGTAATGTGGTTTATCAAAAAACCGATGTTCAGTTTTGCGGCAATAGTGGTACTTATTCTAGTTATTATACTCATACTGCCAAAACTCCAAACAGGATTTCTACCTGAGATGGATGAAGGTAGTATTGTACTCGATTACAAATCTCCGCCGGGAACCTCTCTTCAGGAAACCGACAGGATGTTGAAAGAAGTAGAGCAGATCATTATAAAAATTCCTGATGTAGAAACTTATTCCAGAAGAACAGGTACCCAAATGGGCTTCTTTATTACGGAGCCCAATAATGGAGACTACCTTATTCAGCTTAAAAAAGAACGCAGCAGAACAACTCAAGAGGTGATAAGCGAAATCCGTAATAAGATAACTGCTAGCCAACCCTCTCTCGAAATAGATTTCGGACAGGTAATTGGCGACATGCTTGGCGATCTTATGAGTTCAACCCAGCCCGTAGAAATTAAAATCTTTGGAGATAATCACTCAAAGCTTACGACCCTTTCTAAAGCTGTTGCTGCTATTGTCTCTAAGGTTAAGGGTGCTGCGGATGTATTTGATGGCGTTATCATAGCCGGGCCCTCTATTGATGTGAGGCCCATTTATAGCCAGCTTGCACAATACGGTATCAGTGTAGCCGATTTTCAGTATCAATTGCAAATGGCTTTAGAAGGAAATTCTGCTGGCGCTGTTCTCGAAAAAGAGCAACTCTCAACCATCAGGCTTATTTATCCAAACAGCAGAAAATATAATGTAGAAGGAATTAAATCAATGCAGATATTCTTGCCCGATGGTAAGTTGGTACCAATCACTAATCTGGCAATTATCGATATAAATGCCGGAGAAGCAGAGGTTGAACGGGAGAATCTGCAGGCAATGGGTGTAGTAACGGCCCGTCTTGAAAACAGGGATCTTGGAACCACAATTCAGGATATCCGGCAGCAGGTTTCAAACAGTATTCATTTGCCTGCTGGTTATCATATCGAATATGGTGGCGCTTATGCAGAGCAACAGCAATCTTTTAAAGAACTCCTTGTGATCCTGGTTTCCTCAAGCTTGCTTGTATTTGCCGTTATTTTATTTCTGTTTAAAGATTTTAAAATTGCTACTGTTATATTATTTATAGCTGTCTTGGGTATTTCAGGTAGTTATTTGGCATTGTTTTTAACTCATACGGCCCTAAACGTGGGGAGCTATACAGGCCTGATTATGATCATAGGTATAATAGGCGAAAATGCAATTTTTACCTTCCTGCAGTTTAAAGAGTCCTGTAGGGAAAATAAAGTTCAGGATGCCATTGTTTATGCCATTTCAACGCGATTACGTCCAAAATTAATGACGGCTCTCGGAGCTATAATTGCACTGATGCCTCTTGCATTGGGTATTGGAGCCGGGGCGCAACTCCATCAGCCATTGGCAATAGCTGTTATTGGTGGTTTTATTGTTGCTATGCCCTTACTGCTTATCGTTTTGCCCAGCATGATAAACTTACTCTATAAAGACCATAAACTGCCTTATTAATTTACTACATTTAATTTTTTAACATCTCCAGAATGAAAATATTATTGATAGAAGATGAAAGCTCATTGCGCGAAAGTATTATCACTTATTTTACAGATGAAGGTAATATTTGCGAAACCGCAGCAGACTATAAATCGGCAATAGAGAAAGTTAACATCTATAATTATGATTGTATTCTTTTAGATTTAACACTACCGGGCGGCGATGGGATGGAGATTCTGCGTGCAATTAAAAAGATCAATAAAAAAGACGGGGTACTTATCATTTCTGCAAGGCATTCGCTTGATGATAAGCTTGATGGATTGAACCTTGGTGCTGATGATTACCTTGTAAAGCCCTTTCACCTGTCGGAACTTAAAGCAAGGGTAACAGCAATAGTTCGCAGAAAAAGTTATAATGGCAGCAACATTATCACTTTTAATGAAATACATATTGATACGCAGGCAATGAGTGTGAAGATAGGAGATAATGTGTTAATCCTTACCCGTAAGGAATATGATCTACTTGTTTATTTTATTGCAAATCA
Source organism: Pedobacter sp. 05T44 (assembly GCF_056395985.1). NCBI lineage: Bacteria > Pseudomonadati > Bacteroidota > Sphingobacteriia > Sphingobacteriales > Sphingobacteriaceae > Pedobacter > Pedobacter sp. 05T44. The sequence continues at coordinate 561,910 of NZ_JBFTKO010000001.1, read as the reverse complement.
TAGCAAGGTAACTACCAAAAGTGCAATAGCAGAGCACTTATGGGGTGATGAGATTGACCTTTCCGATCATTTCGATTTCATTTATACCCACATTAAAAACCTACGGAAAAAGCTGGTAGAAGCAGGATGCAAAGATTACATCAAATCTATGTATGGTGTAGGCTACAAATTTGAAAATGTATGAAGTTATCCGCAAAATATAACAGGGTCACCTTAATTGCCTCTATTATTGTTTTTGTATTTACTGGGGTAATCTATTATTCGGTAATCCATTATATCCTGACAGATCAGTTGGATAGGGATCTGGAAATCGAAGAAGATGAAATTGTTGCCTATGTGCAAGCCAATGGCAAATTGCCACAAGCAGGTAGTTTTAAAGAACAAAAGGTAAGCTATAGCCTTATTGACTCTGGTCATAATTTTGAACGCAGGTATTTCTATAATGATTATTTTAATAAATCAGAACAAAAGATTGAACCAGGGAGAAGCCTCATTTATACGGTAGAAGTAAATGGGAAATTATATTCTGTTACGGTAACAAAATCCAGAGTAGAGTCTGAAGATCTGGTTAGAATAATAGTTTTAATAACCCTTAGCGTAACTATTTTGCTTCTAATCACCCTGTTGTTAATCAATAGGTTTATTCTCAATAATATATGGAAGCCTTTTTATGGAATACTGCTACAAATGAAAGCCTTTAATCTGGCAGATAAAAATGATATCAGAATAGAATCAACAAAAATCGATGAATTTGCAGAGTTAAATACGGCAGTTGCAACCATGTCCTTGCGTGTAAAACAAGATTACAGGGAATTGAAGAGTTTTACAGACAATGCGTCTCATGAAATGATGACTCCTCTGGCGGTAATAAACTCCAAACTAGATACACTGATTCAAACAGAAACATTCAGTGATTCACAAGGCGAGCTTATAGAAGATATTTATGTTGCAGTAGGCAAGTTATCTCGTCTTAACCAAACCTTACTGATGCTTGCTAAGATCGAGAATAATCTGATAGCAGATCAGGAAACGATTCCGCTGGATAACTTGATCAGGCAAAAAACAAGACAATTCCAGGAGCTGCTTCAACTGCATAACATAAACCTTAGAACAGACCTTGCTCACAAGCAGATCAATATGAACAAGCATCTTGCAGATATGTTGATCAATAACCTGCTTAGTAATGCCATCCGTCATAACTATAAAGACGGCCAGATCTTTATTCAATTAAATGATAGCCAACTTATCGTTAGTAATACCGGTTTAGATACAGCGTTGATTGCAGATAAGGTTTTTGAAAGATTCTATAAAAATACTGCCTCAGAAGGAATGGGCTTAGGCCTTGCTATATCCAATCAAATTTGCAACTTATATCATTTTAAGTTAAATTATGCTTATCAGAATTCACAACACATTTTTACGGTGAGTTTTTTAGAAGGGGAACTTCAGAGTTACTCCAAATTTGGTGTTTAGTTTTGATTAAGAATTTAATAAATAAGAAGATGTTTAAGATGAAGTACGGCTTTGTAATTGTCCTTTGTTTACCTTTTTGCAGTTTCGCGCAGTACTCCGGTCAAACAGACTCACTGCCTCAAAAAAAGAATACCTTTAAAGTTGCACCTTTTATCATTCCGGCGGTGTTTCTTGCATACGGAGCAATGGGAGGTGGTAATAATTTTGTACACGACCTGGATGTAAGTACCCGTAATGAATTACAGGAAGATCACCCTTTCTTTTCCGTACATGCCGATAATTTTATGCAATATGCTCCCGCAGCGGCGGTTTATGCCTTAAATCTATCGGGTGTAAAAGGCCGACATAATCTTGCAGATGCTACAGGTATTTATGCAATCTCTTTTGGATTAATGAAAGCCTCTACACTTATTGTTAAATCTACTACAAACAGGCTTCGTCCTGATGGCAGTACCAACAACTCATTCCCTTCGGGGCATACCGCAACATCATTTGCGGCAGCGGAGTTTTTAAAACAGGAATATAAAGATGTATCGCCGTGGATAGGGTATGCCGGATATGCCGTTGCCGGTGCTACAGGTGTTTTTAGATTATACAACAACAGGCATTGGGTTAGTGATGTGGTAGCAGGAGCAGGCTTCGGTATTTTGTCAACCAAAATAAGTTACCTGGTATACCCACATTTAAAAAAGCTGATCATGGGTAAGCAAGCTTCTAATTTTAGTGTGGTGCCCATGTATCAAAACAAGGCTTACGGCTTTTCTTTATCTGGCCAGTTTTAAATAACCTGTCTTCATCTCGAGAACAGTAGAGACCTCTTGACTATGAATTAGCTACTACGCAATTAGCATAACCAAGAGATCATTCGGTTTCTAGGAATGAGGAGTTATGATCCAGTTTTAAACCTTTCTGTCTAATACCCCGGTAATCGGACCTTTAATGCCAATTTTACGGTTAAAAAATACAGATACCATAACCAATAGGATCAGGCAAACCACTGTAAGTGTATAGCTGAACCGAATCAATACCTTGCACCAGCTTAAATCCTTCATGAAAAATTCTTTGTAAAGCAGTAAGAATACGCTGCCCAGGTATCCTGCCGAGTCACAGATGTAAACAAAAAATCCCGCATTGGCCTTGATCTTAAATAAAGCGATCATCCTATCGAACAGCACTACCTGAATAGGAGTGTAAGCTAAAAACATCCCCATTCCTACCAGTAACATCCACCAAAAAGGACTTATCAGATGCAGTTGGAAAAACAGGGTACTACCACCACTAAGTACAAGGCCAAGGGCAATCAGATATTGCGTAGCCCAAAAACCGCGTATGTTGTTGCGTATCATCGAAAGACTACCTATGGCAATTAAAACGATAATTCCGGAAATCGTTTCTGTTAATGATAATACACCCTTATCCCAATGAATATCTATTTCATTCCAGATCTCGACAGAAAAATTATCCCTAAAATCCCTCATGGTGGTCAGCATCATATAGATCAAACCAATGCCAAAAATCGCGAAGCCAAATTCTGCCATCACCGAACGTTTATCCTCAGCATTCATCRGTAAACGTTCAACACGCAATAGCTTGTCGGTTTCAGTGGGTTCGGGAATCACCGAAAGCATCCAGACAAAAGTGAGAAACAGCGGTAAGAAAAGTACGCCTATCAATGCAGGCATCCAGAATTCTGAAACTAGTGGTACCCATTCATGTACGGTAAAATAGATTGTTTTGATCATCCCCGATGAAAAGATCAGGCTAATGCTTAATCCCATGGCCAGTGTTTCTGTAAAGCGCCTGCCTTCCAGATAGCTAAACACAATTCCCCAAACCATGCCGAGTGGAAGGCCATTTAAAAACAGAAAAAAGAAATTGTAGGGCTGCGGTACTGCTCCAAAAAGAAGGAGTGCCGCCTCCGCAAAAAGAATAAGAAAAATGATTAGTTTTTTTCTGCCAGATGCCTTAAGCTCCGAAATTACCTTTATGCCCATTACCTTAGAAAGCATATAGCCCATAAGCTGCGCAATTATTAAGATCGCTTTGTAATCAAGATCCCAGAGTGTTATCCCTGTATAGGTTCCATTGGTAAAAGGTTTTCTAAAAGCATACATGCAAAAGTAAGTGCCAAAGGCGGCAAGCATACACCAGATAATAAAGAAGAGTTTCGAGTTGGCCATTAAATGGTTTATTCGCTTCATAAGGATTGATCGTAGAGTTTATCTGAGTCTGCCTAGTTGTAAATCTTTTTTATACTTGCTTCTGCATATCCGGCCGATGACGTCATGCCCTTGCCTCCAATTGCAGTTCGGATATGTATCCGGTCTTCAATATCGTATTCCACAATATGCTTGCTGTTGTGCTGAGGGTAAAAGCCAGCCCAGGTCGATGCTATTTTACGTACATCAAAGCTTACAATCTCTTGTGCTGCGGTTAACATCAGTTCGTTAATATGGCTGTTAATGCCAAAACCAAGATCATCTGTATGGTTTACGTCTGCATATTCATGCGAATCGCCAATTATAATGGAACCGTCTACTGCCTTCTTAAACAGAATATGAATTCCCCATTTCTGGCATTCTTTATAATGTTCAGGAGTAGAAATTCCGGAGAACGATGGACATTCCTGAAATGACTCATACCTGCGGATAGACAAGCCTGTTAGGATATTTCCTTCCAATTGTACTTCAGGCATTGGTACAGTTTTCATCATCTGGAGTTTGCTTAATATGATCCCGCTTTGTTTAAACAGGTCTGCAAACAGCAGTTTAAACTCCCCTCCATTGCAAATGATAGCCTTTTCTGCAGTAAATGTTTGCCGGGTAGCAGTTGTAATTTCAACATGATCACCTGCCACAACGCAATCTAAAACTGCCGTTGAAGGCATGTAAGTAAGTTTAGGGTATTTAGCAACAGCATATTCAATTAACTGGTAAATCAGCTTGCTTGGCTCCACACTTACTTCCTGTGGAAAGAACAGCCCACCTTTACAGTATTCTCTTTTTAATGATGGCCATTTCGCTAAACAATCATCTACAGATAACAAATTAGCTTCATAATCTATGGCATCCATCCTTTCTTTTAGCTCGTGCAGTAACTGAGTTTCATCATCATCAGAAGAAAGATAAACAGTGCCGTTGTTACGTACACTGATGTCGGCTTCCTGCTGTATTTCCTGATACAGTTCGGTTGATCTCCTCGCGTAATCAAACCAGTCAGACGACATACCAGATACTACTGCCTGTCCAAAATTCCGTACCGTAGCATTTACAGGATATTGATCTTTTTCTGTAAGCAGTACTGTTTTACCTAACCTCAAAGCATGTAACGCGTGAAAAGTACCCAGTATACCTGAGCCCACCACTATTAAATCATATTGAATATTCTTTGTCATAATTACCAGGGCATTGAAAATGTTTTTACATAAGAGAAGCACTTAATGGCCTCAATTACTCCTTCTTTTATACCTAAACCCGAATCCTTAATTCCTCCAAATGGAGAATTTTCTATGCGGTATCCGGGTACTTCATTAATATTTACCGTACCTACTTTAAGTTCCTTTACAAAACGGATGGCATGTTCCATGTTTGTGGTAACCACTCCTGATGATAAGCCGAAGGCAGTAGAATTTGAAAGTTCAATTGCATCGGCTATGTTTTTGAAAGTTAAAATAGGAGCAAGTGGGCCGAAAGACTCCTGGACTACCATTTGAGCGTCTCTTGGTACATTGGTAATCACAGTTGGTTCCAATAGGGCACCAGTACGTTTACCACCAAGCAGCACTTTTGCACCTTGCGCAACTGCTTTGTTTACAACATCCTCCAGGTACACGGCCGATTGTTCATCTATAACTGTCCCAACTCTGGTTGCGGAGCTAGAAGGATCACCACAGGTGTATCCTTTAGCTTTTTCGACAAAACGTTTGGTGAACTCTTCAGATACGCTTTCGTGTACCAGAATCCGTTTTACGGCAGTGCAGCGTTGACCTGAGTTTCTAAATGATCCTTCAGCGGCCAGTTCTACTGCCAAATCAAGGTCGGCATCTTCAAGAACTATCAGCGGGTCATTTCCGCCCAGCTCCAGGATTACCTTTTTGTAGCCGGCCGTTTTGGCAATCAGTTTACCCACAGCAACGCTGCCAGTAAAAGAAACCACATCAATCCTTGGATCTTGTACCAGTATTTCTGAAACCACTTTGGTGTCTCCTAAAAGAACACTCAACATATACGGAGGTAAGCCCGCTTCATACAATAACTCTACAAAGCGAATGGCCGTTAAAGGTGTTTTTTCTGATGGCTTTAAAATCACCGGAGTTCCGGCCGCAAGGGCAGGAGCAATCTTGTGTGCAACCTGGTTTAGCGGGTGATTAAAAGGGGTGATGGCTACCGCAAGTTTTAGGGGCTCGTAAGTCGTAAATATTTTGCGTTGTTTGCCGTTGGGCGATATGTCACATGAATAGATCTGTCCATTATCCTTAAGGCATTCAATAGCAGCAAACAAAAGCACATCATGTGCCCTTCCAATTTCATAAGTGCTTTCAGAAATGCACAGGCCAGATTCGGAAGTGATCAGCTGAGCAAATTCTTCCTTTCTTTCTAAAAGCAATGTTCTGGCTTTATCAAGCACAGTGTATCTTTCAAAGCGGGTCATTGCAACACCACCTTTAAGGGCGGTTTCAATAGCATTATTGGTATCGTTTAAGTCAGCTGTTTCCACAGTTCCTACCAGTTCGCCATTGTAAGGATTGTGTACAGCCAATTGATTGCCTGACGAAACAGGCTTGCCGGCAATTAGTGATGCCAGTTTTAAAATATTGCGGGCGTTATTAATATCTTCTTCTTTCATTTTCCTTCTATAAATTCAAACTGTAACTGCGGGTATTTAGTGGGTTCCGTTAACGGTAAAATCGAACACATCGAAATTGCGGGGATCGCCCTGTGTTTTCATTTTGTAGGTCGCATTTAGCGGATGAGAAATTACCAATGGTACCATTTCCTCGTACCTGCCACCATGTGAGCGCAGCGTACCATCTAATGCTTTTAAATCATGATGGGCTGCAGTTTTACCAACAACCACATCGCGGGCTGACAATACAAACAGATCTCCGGTTCTATCTGAAGGTTGCTCAAGTATGCGGCATCCAGTTTCTTTGTCGTATACCTCGGTAACTCCTGGTTGTACAGCAAGCCAGTTTTTCACTTCATTAACCTTCGATGTGTCGTCCATGTGCACAGCCACGTAAGAACCCAAAGCACCATGGTGTTTTACATAAGGATCTGTAATTGGGCAAATCACCCTAAAGCCATAGCCAAATTTCTCGGTAAGCATGGTTTCAATAAACAATACATTAGGCGTGCCATCGGCTTTAACCTTTGCATTCATGCCATGATCTGCGGTGGCACCAATAATGGCACCAAGCTCAAGCATTTTGCCTAGTTCAACATCCTGTGCCTCATAAAATGCCAATGATTCTTCCGTATCAGGCGCATAAGTATGCTGCATATAATCAGTTAAGGATAAGTATAGGAAATCGGCCATGCCGTTGGCTATCAATGCAACACCGGCGCGCAACACAAATAAGCTGGCTTCGGCACTATAAATAGCAGGGGTTTTGTGACCAATAACCTGTTCTGCATTTTCAATACCATGGGTATCCAGTTTTGCCTGATCTGCTTTTTCTGCAGAGAAAGCAATGCCGTTTAGTTTGTAAGAAAGGATGTCGCGCAGTTTTTCCTTTGCAGTAACCACTGCAACCTTACGACCAGCATTTGCAGCTGCGGCAAGAAGTGTTTCGGCTCTAAGATATTCCGATGAGTTCATCATCACTTCCTGATCCTTTGCAGTATCATAAAAGAAGTTACCGCAGATGCCATGTACAGCAGGGCTAACGCCTGTAACTATGGATGAGTTGTTTACATTGGTAAATGACGGCAATGCACCACGCACCATACCTCTGTAGCCTTGCAAAGCCATTTTTTTAAGGTTAGGCATACGATCGTGTGCCATTGTGGTATCCAGATATTCATCTGCAGAACCATCCATGCAAATTACCACAATAGGTTTTGCAGGTGGTGTATACGTTTTACCATTAGCTGAAAAGGGTTGAGTTGATATATTATTCATTATTACGTTGTTTTTATTGCTTTAAATTGTTTTTCAGGTAGTTGTATTGTTTAGGTGTGTGTTGGATCATATAAAATTAGTGAAAAGAGCCGCTTTTAAACGGCCCTCAGCTAATATAAACTAACCTTTATTTTAATAACCACATGATCTGGTCTCTGTCATCTATTTCTGTCCCAAATTGCGACCTTAGTGCTGCTCGGTAATGCGCTCTGTTGTCTGTATCTTCCGCAGTAGGGTAAGCCCATCGAACCGGAATTTTAGTAACACTATTCTCAGTAGAGAATTTATATGTAGGTACTCCTGTTCTATGGGTCATAAAGAATGATTCCCAGCCTGAGTTTTCTGCAAGGGCCAAATACATTTGTTCATGTATTCTTTTTAAACCTGCAGCACCTAATAGATATGGAGCGTTGTTTGTTAGATAAGTAGCGGTTACGCTGCCATCAACACCATAAAAATCCATTGATGCTTTTATGCCATTGTCGTAATGGGTTTTTGCGCCAGTACCAATCCATCCCAAATGTGCGGCTTCGGCAATATTTAATTCCTGTTCAGGATAGCCAATCAAAATAGATGGCTGGCCTATAAAATTCCAAAAGCGCCTCTCGTTAGGATAAGATATTTCTCCATTCAGCTTTCTGGAAACATTCGTTGCTCCACTTGCAGAGATATCAGCACCCACATACGAGTTAAAATCTTCCCTTACAGCTGTTTCGTTTGTTGGATTTGCGGCCAATGCCTTAGGTGTTGGATCTGCTACTTTTTGTAAACGCGGATCCATATAAGTTTTTAGCAAGTTTACATAAGTATCAACCAATACCACACTTACGCGATACACTGCGGCATTTGGATTGTAATTTCCTCTAAAACCATCTTCATCTCTATGAGTAATCTGCATATTATCTCCCAAACCAGCCATTAACGGATATTGAGCCGGGTTGTTGATGATAGCTGAAAAGCGATCTTTAATCTTCAAATCTGCATCATCTGCTTTTTTGCTCAGCGATATCAATACCCTTATTGTATACGCATTTATTGCTTTTTGCCAGCTCTTTAAATCGCCATTATAGTAAAAATCGCCGGCTATTTTTTCTCCCGGATGGGTGCTGATATATGCACCTAATTCGTTATTCGCCTCTGTTAACCAGTTCAGGCATTGAATGTATACCGACTTCTGTGTGTCGTATTTTGGCTGTGGTATTTCAGCGCCCTTCATGGCTTCCGAAAGCGGAATGTCTCCAAGTCTCGTTGTCATTTCTACATAGTTGTAAGCGCGTAGAAACTTGGCCATAATGCTATAAACCGGTGCATTTGTTGTTGCCGCTTCCTTTTCCATCTTGTCAATGTTACGAAGGGTAGCATAGCTAAAAGTGCCACTGCCAAAACGGTAACTTACTGCCGATGCATTGTCAACAGCCGACCAAAGATGGTACTGCGCATTTATGTATTCATCAGAAAATGACGATACGGGTGTTGGTATAACTGCTGTAAACAACAGACTTGGTGGAACCTTGTTGGGGTTGTTAGGATTGTCCCTTAGGTCGTCGAAATTCTTGCAACCACTTGTCAGGCTTATGATTATCAATACTACTATTGATTTTGCTATATAATTTTTCATCATCAAAAGTTTTAGAAATTAAAGTTTAAATTGAAACCATATGTCCGTTGTGCCGGATGTTGTAAAGCAGTATCTCCCGTGCTCAACGTATAGGTGTCCATGTCGCCATAAGTCTTATCCTTGGTCCAGTATAGTAAGTTTCTGCCTACAAGTGATAATGATGCTTTTTTGATAAAGCGTTGTTTTAAGAACTTGGCTGGCAAGCTATAGGTTAATGTTAGCTCCCTTAGTTTAACAAAAGTTTTTTCGATAACATTATTTTCCCAGGCACCTTTGTAGCTACCTGCCCAGTTTTGATAATCTACTTTATAAGTACTGGCTTCAAATTTTCTGGTATCGGTCAAAACTTTTCCTTCCGGATCATAAGTAATTTCTCCGCTTACTATTTTTACACCCGGTATTTGCATGGTTTTAGGGTCGCCACCGTTTGCATACGCAATATTCGAAAGCTCCCTTTCAGGATGTATAGCATCAGGGTGTGAGCCCGATCTCCATAAATCTCTTTCATAACTATCGTAAGTTATCCCGCCAAACCTGCCGTCAACTAAAAAGTTAAGGGAAAAATCCTTATAAGTAAATGTGTTGCCCATACTCAATGTAAAGTTGGCTTGTGTGTTTCCTACCAAACGCACTACATCTGTTCTTCTTGGTAAGCCATTAGGCTGAATAACCAACTGACCGTCCGGAGATCTTTCCCATTCATTATACCAGTAATCATCTAATCGTGCACCTACCTTAGTTCTTCCTTCCTGAGTTTGAGGGGAACCATCAGGTAGGGGCGGTAAAGAGGTCAGATAATTTTTCCCCATGTCAAAGTTTACAAGCGTCGACCAGGTGAAATTGTCTGTTCTAACAGGTATAGCATTTATAGAAACCTCGGTTCCTCTTCTTTGAGTAGTTCTTCCGTTTAATTGAATTCCGGTATATCCAGAAGTTTCAGAAAAGCGCTGTGTAAAGATCTGTGGGCCATAATTGTTCTCATAATAAGAGAATTCAAAACCAAATCTGTTATTGAAAAAGCGCGCTTCAGCTCCATACTCGTAGCTTTTGTTAAATTCGGGCGAAATATCAGGATTATCCAATATGCTTGGATATGTTGCCGTTGGCAGATTACGATACCGGCTTCCTGTGGTGTAGGCATTGGTTGCATTATAGAATTGATAAGTACCGTTACTGATGTCATAATCGCCGCCCACTTTAGCATATGAAGCCCTGAGCTTTAAGAAACTGATAGCTTTAGGAAAAGTGAAAACATCAGTCAGCACGGTGCTAAGTGAAAGCGATGGATAAAAGAACGTGCTATTTTTCTTAGGTAGTGTAGAGGAATTGTCAACCCTGCCGGTAAAACCAAAGAAAACCCAATTTTTATAGGCTAAATCAACTGAGCCATAACCGCTGTAAACACCTTTTTTATACTTTGAACTGGTTGGTGTAACCTGATCAACAGAATTGCTTAATTTATAGATTCCAGGCACTACTAATTGCGTAGTAGAAGCACTATAGAAGTCTGCATTGTGAAAGCGTTGATTTGCACCTAAGGTAGCTTCTACACTAAAATCTTTGTTAAGGAAGTTATCTGAGTAGCTAAGTAAAAGGTCAGTGTTAGATTCCGCTATCTTGTCGTGGCTATAACGATAACKACCGCCTCGGTCACCAATATCATAGTTGTAAATACTTACTGCTATCTTTTCCTCATCAGTTAATGAATACGTATTTAATGTGGTTCTAATAAATGCGTTAAGCTTACTGTTTATGTTGAAATTTAGTTTTAAATTTCCAAGTATGTCATTCTTTTCATAAGGTTTTTGCCATGCATAAGCTAAAGCGTAAGGATTATTGTATCTCCAATTCTCCACAAAGTATTGCTGAACCTCTTCTTTTCCTGGCACCCAGTAGTTTTTAAAGTCTCTTACATCAAAATGAGCTCCGCCCCAAATAGCCAGGTTGTAGATGATTGATGTGGGTCCGTATACAGCGCGTAAGCGATTATTTGAGTTTTGGTAGTCATATTGTAATGAACCTTCAAGACTAATTAATTTAGATATTTTAAATTCACCACGTAAACGGGTAATGTTAATATTTAATTTAGATCCTGGTTGAGAAGCTTTTGAATACTTGTACGTGTTAGAGATTACAAAGTTACCATGCTCACCCTGATTTTGTACCGAGAAGTTATTTGATGTTACTATTCCTGTTTCCATGAAATTACCCAGATTATCAGTTGATCTGGCAACCCAAGGTGTAGGAATTCTTTTACCTGTTTTAGGATCAATTGGTGAATCATATTGAGCAATTAATCTGCCGTCGAACTTTGGCCCCCAGATGGAATAATCGAAATCATTTGTGCCGCCACCGCCTGCTGCTCCTGTACCAAATGAGTATTGGCCGGCATTTCCCGGTCCGTACTGACTTTGTGCTTTGGGGATACGGATGAAATCGCCCTGAAAGGTTGTAGAAGAGTTGATAGAAACTGTTGTGCCATTATCTATTGATTTTCCGGATTTTAAGGTGATCTGAATTGCACCATTGATTCCGCGGGAACCATAAAGTGCCGAAGCTGCCGCAGATTTTAACACAGTAACGTTTTCTATATCGTCCGAACTTATGTTCCACATATCGGTATCGTTAGGAACCCCATCAACCACCAATAGTGGTTTACGCCCCCTTAAATAAATACCCGGATCAGAGAAAAAGTCGCCACCATTGTTGGTGATGGTTAAGCCAGCTACCTTTCCCGTAAGCGACTCCAGCACATTCGGTGCAATCGCTTTCTGTAACGATTCACCTTTAACTTCCTGTACGGCATAACCAACACGTTTTTTCTCTTTTTTAATACCCAGTGCAGTTACTACTACTTCGTCTAAAGCGCTCTGGTCAGGATCAAGCTTTACATTTAGTGAGTTTTGTGAACCAATATTAACTTCTTTTGGTGCGTAACCAATAAAGCTAATTACAAGAATGGTGTTTGAGGGCGCAGAAATGCTAAACTTACCCTCGGTGTTTGTGGTCGTTCCACTTTTATTGCCTTTAATCTTTACAGAAGCTCCCGCCAGTGGCAGGTTGTTCTCATCAACTACAGAACCTGTAATTGTACTTTGGGCATAAGTAATGCCGAAAGTTAATAGCCACATCACTACCGTGAGCAGACTTGTCTTTTTTAATAAGTAACAAATTTTCATATTTTAAAAGTTTAGTTTGGCTATACTATTGTTTAGTATTTATACAAATGTAAACACTTTATGTAAACAATATGTTAAGAAATGCTAAACTTTTAAATATATAATTTTAGGCAAAAAATTATATAATAGTTACTGTATATGTCATTTTTTGTATTTAAACGACATATTTTAAGATAAATAGTTCACAATAGCTTAAATCCGACGATTTACTATTTAGTATTTGTAAACTATTTTTAAGAAAGGAAGTATTAATTAGTCGTTTGTGATGAAGTAGTAAACAACTAACATGAGTACGTCAGAGTCGCCAATATTAGATAGGTTGTGGCCTAACCTTCCATCGAAGAAAATAGAATCTCCTTCTTCCAGAATATAGTTCTTATCTTCTATCAGGTATTCAATTTTTCCTTTTATCAGGTATTTGTATTCAAACGCATCGGTGGTTACCATTTTATTGCGACGTGCACCTTTTTTAAGTTCCAGTAATACAAAGTCTACAGGACCTCCATGGATGTTGCGGGCAAGTATGCGCTGGTAATTAAATCCTTTGGCTGCTTCTTTTTTTAGTGGTTTATATTCGCTGGCGCGGATTACAAAAACCTTTTCCTGATGATTGGCAGGGGAGATGTCTTTAAAGAAACCAGTCAGATCAAGATTTAGGGAGTGTACAATGTTCATTAGAACAGGTAGCGATGGGATGGTACGGTTATTTTCAATCTGGGAGATCAAGCCCTTGCTTACTCCGGCTCTATTAGCGAGCTCTTGTATGGTAATGTTCTTTTCTTTTCGTATTTCTTTTATTCTGTAGCTGATCTTTAGGATAATATCGTCTTCCATGGTTTTCGCGTTTTATCCAAAAGTAAATAAAATTTGGAATTCGGAGGGGTGTAACTTACCATCAATTATTGTGAGTTGCTATTGAATATATAATAATAACTATATGCATACAATATAAGAACATAATTAAGTTACTATTACTGCCCTTGCTATACCGTTGGGATACCCTGGTGGTAATTCAAGGGTATATCAACGGTATAGCAAGGGTATTTCAATCCTTTATTTATTATGTATTCATTACGTTTTTTACCGTATTTATATTTGTGTTATATATGCCGGGACGCAACTATGTTATATTCCTGAAAAGCTATCTGCTACAGCTTTTCCTCTCCAGCTTTGAGGGGCTTTTAATCCAAGTATCCAGGCAATGGTTGCGCCAGTGTCATATGTGATAATTACATCCTTAATCTCGTGGTTCTTTTTAACTCCTGCGCCATTTATTACCCATGGAATTTGTACTTCGTCTAAAGATTTTCCGCCATGTCCTTTACCCGTTCCGCCATGATCAGCAGATAGTATAATGATGGTTTCGTTCTCTATGCCTGCGTCTTTAACTGCCTGTACAATCTTTCCAATTCTTATGTCAACTTTTTGAAGTTGCTCGTAATAGGCAGGGGTCCTGTGTCCAATGCCGTGGCCTGTTCCGTCTGGCTCATCAAGGTGGATAAAAGTGAAATAAGGTTTGTCTCTTTTGATAATGGTGGCGGCAGTATCCGCACAAAAATCGTCGTTATCATTGCCTGGTACTACAATGCTGATCGCATCTTTCTCTACTAGTGGTCCAATGCCCGGCCAGCTGTAAATTACTGCAGTTTTAGCGTTGGGTTTCTGATCTCTGATTACGCTAAAAATAGATGGGAACAGACCATATTTAGTGGTAGTAGCCGAAGGAATTTCTGGAGTTTTACTGCCCCATTCTGTAAAGCCATGCTCAGTTGGTCCGGCACCCATAAGCATAGACGCCCAGTTCACAGCGCTTGAAGAAGGTAATACGGATCTGGCTTTTAACGACCATGATCCTGTTTCCATTAACTTTCTTAGGTTGGGCATTTTAGCATCAGGTACTGCATAGGCTCCAAATCCGTCGCATCCAATTAGAACAACATGTTTTACTTTTTTTACCTGCGCATTAAGCTGCATAGTAAAGCACAATAAGCAGGAGGCAATAATTAATCTTTTCATTTGTTTGTTATTTGTGGTTTAAAATTTTACTAAAACAATCTGTCGTCTTAAAGCTGCCGTCGTTCTCTTCGTTATCTCGAACGCATTTGTGCCTAGGCACCAGGATTATGGGCGCGTACAGCACGGCTGTTTTTTTCTTTCAGGAGTTAAATATATGTATATTTTTGTTTAGTAAAACTAAACAAATAAAAATATTACAAATATTCAATAATAAGATAAGGTTGATTTAAGCCGACTAAAGAGACTTTCTTCTGAATACCCAGTATTTCTGTAAAACGTAGTTAAAGCCCAGAGATACAATGATGTCAACCATGATTCTGGTTATTTTGTAGTCTATCTTTAGCCAGGTAGTGAGCAAATAGGTACCCGATGATTTTAATAAAATACTGCCGCCAACTACAAATATAAATTTAATGAGTTGTTGTCCAACCGGGGCCTTATTTGCATTTGCAGTGGTAAAAGTCCAGTAGCGGTTTACAGAGAAGTTAACTACTGCGCCAACGATTCCGCCGATGGCAATAGAAATGGTGTAATGAATGTTTAGTAATTCAGTGCATAATATCATTACCAGATAGTCAACTATTCCGCCGGTAAAGGCAGAAAGCTGGGCTTTGGCAAAAACAAATACGGCATTTTTTTTACTCATTAAACACTGTCTTTTTTGGCTAAACGAGCTTCTCGCTCTGCATTGTCACGAATATCGCCAAGTTTTAGCAGTTTTCTGGTATCTAAAAAGTTAATGATAAACAAGGTGATGCAGATCGCTGCCGCAAAATATTCTATTAAGTGTCCGAAAAGAACCTCAGCGATAAGTATCAGGGCCAGAATAATTCTGATTTCGGTAGGGCCTACAATGCCCGAGTCGATGCTGTAGATGTCAGTTATCTTATAGCGTAACTGAGAAATGATCATTGCCCATCCGTATAAAACCACAAAAACGAATGCGATAAGTTCGTATTCGTTTCTGGCATATACCATATAGCCCAATCCAATAAGTACCGTGCTTACCCAATCCATTATGATATCTAAAGAAAAGCCGTACCATTTTCTTGGAATGTTTCTGTAGTAAGCTATTCTTCCGTCAAGTGAGTCGCCGAACCAGTTAATTGCTAAGCCTAATATACCAAGCAATAGAAAGCTGCGGTTGTCGTATGTAGCTAAAATAAAACCTGCAAGAACCAGAAGCGATCCAAAAGTACCTGTAAAGGTTAGCATATCTGAGCTGATGGACGAAGGAACTCGTTTTACGAGGTAAGAAATGGTGTTTTGTTCGGCACTTCTTAGGATGTTAGTTCTTTTTCTGTCTTGAAATATCCTTTTCAGATCTTGTGTTTCTTCCATTCAGGGGTTGCAAATATGCTTTTTATAACGAGGTACAAAAGTAGGTATTTTAACTTATTTCAGGCGATTTTTTCAATTCTATTACAGTTATCTCTGGCCATATACCAATCCTGCCAGAAAATCCAAGAAAACCAAAGCCTCTGTTGATGTTTAAATATCGACCATTCCTGCTTGTTATGCCTGCCCAATGTGCGTAGCGATACTTTACAGGGCTCCATTTGATCCCAAATGCTTCTATGCCAAATTGCATGCCATGTGTGTGTCCGCTTAAGGTAAGGTGAACTTTTGAGGGGTGTTTTACTACTTCTGCGTCCCAGTGTGATGGATCATGTGAAAGTAATATTTTAAAGTCATTGAGACTGGTGCCTGCTAAAGCTTTGTTTAAGTCTCCTCTTTCGCCAAAACCTATTCCCCAGTTTTCTACTCCGGCCAACACTATTTTTTGCCCGTCTTTGTGTAAGGTTACCTCTTCGTCGAGTAATAATTTGTAGCCCAGCTCTTCATGGTATTCTTTTAGTCGTTGTAGATTTGCGTTCTTTTCTGATTCACTTCTCCATGGTACATAGTCGCCGTAATCATGGTTTCCTAAAACAGAAAACTGTCCGTATGGTGCCTTTACCTGTTTGAAATGATCAATCCAGGGTGTAATCTCCTCTGCTTTGTTGTTTACCAGGTCGCCGGTAAATACAAAGAGGTCAGAATTTTGCGCTTTGATCAGGTCGATGCCTTTTTGTACTGCTGTTGGATTTTTAAAGCTTCCGGCATGTACATCAGAGATTTGTGTGATGGTAAAGCCATCAAAATTTGACGGCAGATCATCAAAAAATAAGGTATGCTTAATTACCCTGTAGGCATATTTTCCTTTAATCATGCCGTAGATAAATATTAGGATTACGAGTAGGACGACCAGGAGGGCAAATTCAACCCAATATACATTTCTGGCGCCTTGCGTTATCAATCTGTATGTATCGCCCAGCAGCAGGAATGCCGAAAATATCACCTCTGTAACAAACAGGATCAGAAAAACATGAGTGGTTATTTTAAAGAGCAGGTCCATTCCATTGTCGCGCATTCTTATTATGGAATAAATTAGGGTGGCGGTGGTGAGCACGATAAAACCCCAGAAAAGTGGGGTGGTAAGTGAATTTGAACTTATTGTTCTGATGCCCGAAAGCACGTACCAGTTCAAAACAAAAAGTAGTATTGCTATTATAGCAAGTGGTAAAACACTGATTCTTCTCTTCATGTAGTTTTATAAACGAATTAAAATTACAGCTTGGATGGCAAAGTGTTTGGTATGTTACTCAATATGACATTACTGTGTATTGTTGGGGGTGTAATAGTATAATACACGTCATCTCGACATAATGCACGTCATCTCGAATGAGGCCAGTTCTTGAATGACCTCGGTTCTCGAATGAGGTCGGTTCTTGAATGACGTCAGTTTTAAAGAATGTCCGCTTTAAAGGATGATAACGCAAATTAAATCTTAATTGCTCTGTCCGAAATATAGGGTACATTGGGGTATCCGTTATAATCGGGGTCGTTTTGTGTGGCTTCTTGCCCCATATATTCCGATTTACGGCCTTTGATTTCTGCAGTGCCATTGGTGTAAATTGTTAAAAATGCCCACAGGGGTTCTTTAGTGTGTGCAAAATCGTAACCTGTAACCGGATGGGTAAACTGATAGGAAATGCTATTGATCTGTACATAATTAATGCCGTTGTAAACATTATGATAGTCTTCATGATGGTGGCCACTAAAAACGAACTGAATTTTATTAAACCCTGCTTTCTTGTTTATTCTTTCAAATATTAAACGGATCAAGGCTCCTTCTTTTAAGCCATCCTGATCATTATCTATACCCTGATGACAAAATACAATTGTAGGTAAATTCGTTGCTTCCAAATCTTGTTTCATCCATTTTATCTGTGCTGGATTCATAGATCTTGGATATCCTTTGGAAGTATCTCCTTCTGGTCTTTCATTGCCGTTTAGCACCACAAAATGATAGCCATTGGTGTCAAACGAGTAATATTTTCCTTTGGCATTCCAGAAATCAACAACCTGGTCATGTGTAAAACCACCATCTGTATCATGATTTCCTATTACATGATATTTTGGTCCGGTAAATTGATTCCAGATTCCCATTAAGTTTTTGTTCTTTTCCTTAGGGATGCAAAAGTCTCCCATTTGAATAATGAAGTCGGGTTTACGCTGGTTCATTTCGTTGATGAACGACTGCAGTCTTTTTTCGCCGTCCTTTATCAGGTCCTGATGAAGGTCTGTGCAAATACCAATACGCATTAAAGGTTTTTTGCCGGATAAGGCTGCGGAGGCTTCTGTTTTTGCGTATAGATTTTGTATTCCTGAAAGGCTGCCGGTGCCAATCAATGTGCTGATTAAAAAGTTGCGTCTTTTCATACCTGTAAGTCGAAGTTTGGAGCCGTTTTTTTAGAATACAATTGTAAAATAAAAATTGCAATAAATGAAGTATATTTTTAATATTTGTAAACATTTGAAGATAGAAGTAGGTTTGTTGTTGTTCGTGTATATAGTTAATATAGTGTCTTTTGACTTGTTTTAACTTAAAAATATCTAATTGTTAAATTATTGTTATTAAATCTTAAAGTTTATATATACTAAAAATTATGAAAACAAAATTACTTGTGTTTGCCTTGGTTTTTATGGCGGCAGCTGTCTCTTCCTTTGCCCAAAAAGGTAAGACAAAAAACGTAATCCTTATTTCTATTGACGGGTATCGCTGGCAGGAAATTTTCAAGGGTGCAGATTCTTCATTATTGTTCCAAAAAAAATATCGCAGGCAGGATTCAACAGAGTTGGTTAAAAAGTATTGGGCGCCAACTGCAAATGAGCGCCGACAAAAACTGATGCCTTTTTTTTGGAATACTATTGCGAAACATGGGCAGCTATATGGTAACCGCGACCTAAAGAATTATGTGAATGTTAAAAACAAATATTGGTTCTCTTATCCTGGTAGGAGTGAAACAGTTTGTGGTTACTATGATCCGGCCATTAATTCGAATAGCTATCCGGATAATCCGAACGAAAACGTACTTGAGTTTATCAATAAACAAAAAGGCTATCAAAATAAGGTGGTAACTTTTGCAGGTTGGGCTGCAGTAGGAAACATAGTGAACCGTAATAGGAATAAAATGCCTTTGTATAACCCTTACGAGGATGTAAAAGGTGCAAACTTAACCGAGGCTCAAAAGCTGGCCAATGAATTACAGTACTTTTTACCCAATACGTTCGGTACTTCAGAGCGTTTCGATTTAACAACTTATGCGCTGGCTAAAACCTATATAGCAGCGAATCACCCACGACTGGTTTACATAGATTTCATAGATACTGATGAGTTCGGGCACGCCGGGCAATATGATTCTTTTCTTGATGCCGCTAATTATCTGGATAAAATGATTGCAAGTCTTTGGGCAAGCCTTCAGGCCGATCCTTTCTATAAGGATAATACAACTATTATGATTTGCCCGGATCATGGTCGTGGTATAGATAAAGGCTGGGTTAGTCATGGATCAGAGACGGCTCACTCTAACGAAACATGGTTCGCTGTTCTAGGCCCTGATACACCGCCCAAAGGAGAAATGAAAACTGAAGGGCAGATTTATCAGGAACAGTTTGCGCAAACCTTAGCTCATTTTCTTGGCTTTAAGTTTACTGCCAACCACCCGGTAGGAGAGAGAGTTGAGTCTGTTTCCTTTCTTAAATAATGCTTAATACAGCGTTATTTTTTAGCGGGCTCTTTGGTAGCTACTTTTTTAACTTTAGCAGTGGCAGCGGCTTCTTTAACTGGAGCCTCTGCTTTCTTAGTTACAGTGCTTGCTTCAATTAGATCAGAGCTGCTTACTTTAAGTTTTTTAGATAGTTTTTTTGCTAATTTAGCTGCTGCTTTATTGATTTCTTTTTTGGCATCTTTCGGGTTGTAGTCCAATCCTGTAACTACTGCTTCAATTCCTGTGGCTATTTGAGTGTTTAATGATTTACGAAGTTCCTTGATTGCAGATTTGATAGCTGATCCCTTTTTTTTATCTTTCATGACATATTTTTTTAAGAATTACAAAACAACATAAAGATAGTGTAAATTTCATATTATCATTATGTTAACATTTGTTCGCTGCTTAACACGAAGTAAAGCTCGGTGTATTTGTTTAAAGCATCGTAACCTTTTATTAAGCACGAACTTAGCTAATCTTGAATGGTTTTAAATTGCAAAATAACTGATTGATAATTAGTGCATTAATTCTTTTTTTACAATTCTATGTACTACCAAACCTATATACTTTATATATTTGCTTTATGAAAACAGTGAATTGTAGCGTTAAGTACATGATCATGCAATGCATGAAAGGGTAAGACTACGGACTGTTTGGAACAAAACTTTTAAAAGCTTCTTCAGTCTCCCCGACAAAGAAGCTTTTTTTAAATTAGACCTAACAAAAGATGCAGAGCTTTAGAACAGAGTTAGAAAATCCTATTGTCGAAAAAGATATAATCGATCTTGAAAAGAAGATCAGGGAATTCCGCGAGGGTAAAATCCATGATGAGAAATTTAGAAGCTTGCGTTTGGCGCGTGGTGTTTATGGCCAAAGACAGCCCGGCGTTCAAATGGTACGTATTAAACTGCCATTTGGTAAAGTAACTTTCAATCAGCTTTTACGTATTGCAGATGTATCTGATGAATATGCAAGCGGGAACTTACACCTGACAACCCGCCAGGATATTCAAATTCACTATGTAAGCTTAGACAGGACTCCCCAGCTTTGGGAAGAACTTCAACGTGACGATGTAACCATTCGCGAAGCTTGTGGAAACACTGTTCGTAATGTAACCTCTTCTCCGGATTCAGGTATAAATCCAAACGAACCATTTGATGTATCGCCGTATGCGCATGCATTTTTTAAATATTTTTTACGTAACCCTATTTGCCAGGAGATGGGCAGAAAGATTAAATTTTCTTTCTCTTCTGATGAAACAGATACGGCATTTAGTTATATCCACGACCTTGGTTTTATTCCGAAAATTAACGAGCAGGGCGAGCGTGGTTTTAAAGTTGTTTTAGGTGGTGGTTTAGGGGCTCAGCCATTTTTAGCTGAACCTGTTCACGATTTTCTGCACGAAGACCAGATCATTCCTTATGCTGAAGCAATGCTAAGGGTGTTTGATCGTTACGGGGAAAGAACCAATAGAAATAAAGCGCGTTTAAAATACCTGGTTCAGAAACTTGGCTTAGAAGAAGTTGTTAGGCTTATTGAAGAAGAGCGTGTTGCCAATAAATCAAAATCTTTTAAAATAGACCGTGATGCTGTACCTGATCCTCAGGTGCCTGAATTATTGGATTATCCTGCTTTGGATGATGTGGTAAATTCACTGGACTATAAACACTGGCGCGCTACTAACGCTTTTGTTCAAAAACAAGAGGGTTTTTATGGTGTGTACATCAAAGTAACTAAAGGTGATATCCCAACCGATCTCGCCCGTAAACTGGTTGATGCAATTAGTCCTTTTGCGGCTGACGAGATTCGTGTTACCCAGAATCAGGGCTTATTATTGAAATATGTTAGAGAAGGTGCTTTACCTTCATTATATGTTGAACTTAAAGCTTTAGGTTTTGCTAAACCTGGGTTTGATAGTGTTGGCGACGTAACTACCTGCCCGGGTACAGATACTTGTAACCTTGGTATATCAAACAGCATGTCGCTTTCGGTTGCTTTGGAAGACGTGATCTACGAGGAATATCCGGAATTGATTTACGACAAAGACCTTAAAATAAAGATCAGTGGATGTATGAACTCTTGCGGACAGCATGGTTTGGCTCACATTGGTTTTCATGGTAGCTCTGTAAAGGCTAATGGTAAAGTTGTACCTGCAGTACAGGTAATGCTTGGCGGTGGTACAGTTGGTAACGGAGAAGGCAGGGTAGCTGAGCGTGTAATTAAAGCGCCATCTAAACGTGCTACCGATGTTTTAAGAACATTATTAAATGACTTTGGCGCTAAAGCCGAAAAAGAAGAAGGCTTTAACAAGTATTATGACAGAAACGGTAAAGACTATTTTTACCAATTGTTGAAACCACTTGCTGATCTTACTAATCTTAAAGACGAAGAGTATGTAGATTGGGGCCATGAAGAAACTTTTGAAACTGCTATTGGTGTTGGTGAATGTGCGGGTGTGGTAATAGATCTTGTGGCTACTTTGTTATTAGAATCTGAAGAGAAATTAGGTTGGGCTAAAGCTTCGTACGAGGCTGGGGCATGGTCTGATGCCATTTATCATACTTACGCAGTATTTGTTGGTTCAGCCAAAGCTTTATTGCTTGATAAAGGTGTGAACAGCAGCACTCAGATTGGTGTGATCAGAGAGTTCGATAAAAACTACGTTGAAACCGGAGAAGTTGTACTTGAAGGTTCATTTAATGACCTGGTACTTCAAATTAACAAAAACGAGCCTACAGAAGCGTTTGCAACTGCTTACTTAGCTGATGTTGAGCGTTTTTATAACTCAATTAAAGGAACAAGAGGGGAGTAACCTAATGATCACTCACAAAAATATATATAACAGAGAGCCAAGGATCACGCTTGTGGGCGCGGGTCCCGGTGATCCTGAACTGATCACAATGAAAGGTGCCAATGCACTTAAAACTGCTGATGTAGTTTTGTATGATGCATTGGTTAATGAAGGAGTTTTGGATTATGCCAACCCTGATGCCATTAAGGTATATGTTGGTAAAAGATCTGGTGAACATTCGTATGGTCAGGATGCAATAAACAAACTGATGATCGATTACGCCCTTAATTACGGCCACGTGGTTCGTTTAAAAGGTGGTGATCCGTTTGTGTTTGGCAGGGGATATGAGGAATTGGACTTTGCTGTGGGTTATAGTGTGCCTGTAACGGTTGTTCCCGGTTTATCCAGCTCTATATCTGTACCTGGTTTGCAGCAAATCCCGGTTACACACCGCGGACTTAGCGAAAGCTTCTGGGTGGTAACAGGTACTACCTCTTCCGGAAAAATATCTAATGACCTTTATGAGGCTGCACGATCAAAAGCTACCGTAGTGGTGTTGATGGGATTGGGTAAGCTTAAAGAGATTGTGAAACTGTTTCAGAACGAGGGTAAGAATTTATTGCCTGTTGCTGCTATTCAAAGCGGATCAACAGAGAATGAGAAACTAGCCGTGGGTACTGTAGATACGATTGTGGAACTGGTTGAAGAAAAAGGTATTGAGGCACCGGCATTGTTGATATTTGGTCAGGTGGTTTCTTTACATCCTTCTTTTCAGCCAATCAAGAATTTTTACCAGGCTTTAAAAGAAGAATTGTAGTTTTTATGGAAGGCAATCAGTTATTTCCTGTCTTCATAAAATTGAATACCATACATACCATACTTGTTGGCGCTGGCCCGGTTGGTTTGGAAAAGTTAACAGCAATATTAGGTAATAGCCCTGATGCCAGGGTTACCGTTATAGGGCTTGAGATTTTACCGGAACTGCAGGAACTGGCTGACAAGCATGAGGGTGTAACAGTACTTCAAAAAGAGTTTGTTGCTGCCGATCTGGATGGTGCAGATTTGGTTGTGGCAGCTACAAATAATGAATTGCTGAATCAGGAAATCAGAATACAGGCCGACCAGCGCAATTTGCTGGTTAACTTTGCTGATAAACCTGACCTGTGTAACTTTTACCTGGGGTCTATTGTTAAAAAGGGTGATCTTAAAATAGCAATATCTACCAACGGTAAATCGCCAACCATTGCAAAACGGTTGAAAGAAGTGTTAAATGATAGTTTGCCTGACGAGTTGAATGATACTTTGCAGCAAATGGAGGCACTTAGAAATACACTTAATGGTGATTTTGCTTCGAAGGTTAAAAGACTGAATGAAGTAACCTCATTATTGGTTACTGAAAAATTGGCTTCAACTGAAGATGAAGAATCTTCTTTAGTTAAAGATAAGGAAGAGAAAAGCAAAAGAGGTAAGATGAAGTGGCTGATATGGCTGGCAATCGTATTTTCTTTTGTAATTGTTGTTACTGCATTTTKGCATAAAGAACCGGAATTTCAGGCTTACATTGAAAATCTGAACCCGATGTTTTACTGGTTCTTGCTGGGCGGTTTTATTTTTGCAATGATTGATGGTGCGATTGGAATGTCGTACGGTGTTACTACCACCTCATTCTCTTTGGCAATGG
This sequence comes from Pedobacter sp. 05T44, assembly GCF_056395985.1. NCBI lineage: Bacteria > Pseudomonadati > Bacteroidota > Sphingobacteriia > Sphingobacteriales > Sphingobacteriaceae > Pedobacter > Pedobacter sp. 05T44. Next base: position 537,936 of record NZ_JBFTKO010000001.1, on the reverse strand, counting down.
GTGTTCCACCGGCTTCGGCCAGTATGGGTGTTCATCTTTCTGAGATTTTGAGTAACGGTATAGCTGGCTGGATGCACTATCGCTTTGGTAATGTAAACTGGAAATTGTTCAGGTTATTGCTTATCCCCGGAATTGTGGGTGCGGTAACAGGAGCATACCTGTTATCATCATTAGAGCATTATAGTAATTATACCAAGCCGGTTGTTTCTTTATATACTTTAATACTGGGATTTGTAATCCTTTCTAAAGCGTATAAAGCAAACGCCAAAACAACAGGCCCAAAGAAAAAGATAAAGAAAGTTTCATTGCTGGGTTTGTTTGGTGGTTTTATTGATGCTGTTGGTGGCGGAGGCTGGGGTTCTATTGTTTTGTCGAGCTTAATAGCCGGCGGAAGAAATGCCCGGTTTTCATTAGGAACAGTAAAGATAACGCGCTTTTTTATTGCGTTGATGAGCTCGCTGACCTTTATAACCATGTTAAATGGGGCACATTGGGAGGCGGTAGGAGGTTTGGTTATCGGTAGTGCACTTGCATCGCCAATTGCGGCAAGGGTATCCAACAAGATCTCTGCTAAAACTATTATGGTTTCGGTAGGTATTCTTGTCATTCTGGTAAGCTTAAGAAGCATCATCAACTTTATCCTCAAATTAGTTTAGTCATGAAGGAAAAATTAGAAGAAATAGCAGAAAAAATAAAAGGACTTGATCMGGTTGATGCACTTAAATTCTTTGCAAGTGAGTATCCCGGTAAGATTGTTTTTTCTACCAGCTTTGGCTGGGAAGATCAGGTGATTACACACATGATCTTTGCAAATGATATTCCTATTGAGGTTTTTACATTGGAAACCGGAAGGTTGTTTCCAGAAACGTATTACGTGTGGAACCGTACTTTAGAAATTTATAAGAAACCAATATTGGCTTATTTCCCACAGGCAGAGGCTGTACAGGAAATGGTGAATAAAAAGGGCCCGAGCAGCTTTTATGAATCGGTAGAGAACAGAAAAGAATGCTGCGGAATTCGTAAACTAGAACCTTTAAGACGTGCTTTAAACGGTAATCAGCTATGGATTACCGGTATCAGATCTGAGCAATCTGTAAACAGGCACGATATGACCAACCTGGAGTGGGATGAGCAAAATCAGTTGATCAAGTTTCACCCGATCTTTTTCTGGTCGCTTGATGAGGTGAAGGAATACATTAAAACGAATAATATTGTTTACAACACATTACACGATAAGGGTTTCCCTAGTATAGGATGTRCTCCTTGTACAAGAGCAGTAAGGGAAGGCGAGGATTTTAGAGCCGGCCGTTGGTGGTGGGAAGATCAATCAAAAAAAGAATGTGGTTTACACGCCACTTCGTAATTGCAACAAAGAAAATGAGTAAGTATAATTTAGATTATTTAGACGAATTAGAGGCCGAGGCAATTCACATTTTACGTGAAGTTGCGGGGCAATTTGAAAAACCTGCCTTGTTGTTTTCGGGAGGTAAGGATTCAATTACATTGGTGCGTTTAGCTGAAAAGGCTTTCAGACCAGGTAAATTTCCTTTCCCTTTGGTGCATATTGACACCGGACACAACTTTGAGGAAACCATTACCTATAGGGACAAAATGATTGAACGCATTGGCGAAAAGCTGATTGTTGGTTCGGTTCAGGATTCTATTGACCAGGGTAAAGTGGTAGAGCAAAAAGGTAAAAACGCCAGCAGAAATTCTCTGCAAACGGTTACACTTTTAGATACTATTGCTGCACACGGTTTTGATGCTTGTATTGGTGGGGCCCGCAGAGATGAGGAAAAAGCCCGCGCTAAAGAACGTATCTTCTCGGTAAGGGATGAGTTCGGGCAATGGGATCCGAAACGTCAGCGTCCGGAGCTGTGGAACATTTATAATGGAAAGATCCACAAAGGTGAGAACGTTCGTGTTTTCCCTATCAGTAACTGGACTGAGCTTGACGTTTGGAATTACATTCGTCGGGAGAACATTGAATTACCTTCTATTTATTTTGCTCATGAAAGAGATGTAATTACCCGTAATGGTCAGCTAATGGCTGCTTCTCCGTTTCTGAATATGGATGAAGAGGACATTGTTGAGCACAAGAAAGTGCGTTTCCGTACGGTTGGCGATATGAGCTGCACTGCCGCGGTTGAGTCTGACGCAGATCAACTGGAAGATATCATTGCTGAAATCAGCGCATCAAAGATTAGTGAACGCGGGGCCCGCATGGACGATAAGGTATCGGAAGCTGCAATGGAAGACCGCAAAAAAGGAGGATACTTTTAATGAATTTACTTAAATTTTTTACAGCCGGTAGTGTTGATGATGGTAAAAGCACACTTATTGGACGGTTGTTATATGATACAGATTCCATTTTGGCTGATCAGTTAGAGGCTTTACAGCAGTCTAACCGTAAAAACGATGATGGATCAATTGACCTTGCTATTTTAACCGACGGCCTAAGAGCTGAAAGAGAGCAGGGAATTACCATTGATGTGGCTTATAAATATTTTCAGACTGAGAAACGTAAGTTTATCATAGCTGATACCCCTGGCCATATTCAGTATACCCGTAACATGATTACCGGTGCATCTACCGCCAAACTTGCCATCATTTTAATTGATGCACGTAATGGTGTGATTGAGCAAACCATCAGACACTCTTACCTGGTTTCTTTATTGGGTATTGAGCATGTTGTGGTATGCCTAAACAAAATGGACATGGTTGATTTTAGCGAAGAGGTATTTAACACGATTACTGACAGGTACAAAACACTTGCTGCTGACTTAAGCCTAAAGGATGTTACTTTTATTCCTATTAGTGCTTTAAAAGGCGATAATGTAGTCAATGAATCAGAACATATGCCTTGGTATAAAGGGCAAAGCCTGCTTCATTTCCTGGAGAATGTTGATGTAGAGACCGGACCTGATTATAACCTTGCCCGTATGCCTGTGCAGTGGGTGGTTAGACCTCAGACTGATGAGCTTCATGATTACAGAGGTTATGCGGGCCGTGTGCTTAGTGGATCATTTAATGTAAATGATAAAGTAACAGTATTGCCTTCGGGTACCAGTTCAGTAATTGAACGTATAGAGATATTTGATCAAACTCCTTCTGAAGTGCACGCAGGTCAGTCGGTAACACTTCACCTGAAAGATAATATAGATATTAGTCGTGGTGATGTATTGGTAAACGCTGATCACTTACCTCAAAACTCTCAGCTGATCGAAGCGGATGTATGCTGGATGGATAAACGTCCTCTTGATGAGAGCATTACTTATTTATTGCAGCACAATAGTCAAGTTACTAAGTGTAAAATTCGGGAGATCATACACAAAGTTGATATCAATACGCTTGAAAAACAGGAAGCTTATGACTTTAAATTAAACGACATAGGCCGTATTGTAATCAAAACTGCTGATGCCCTTGCCTTTGACTTTTACACGGATAACAAAGCCAATGGCGCAGCCATTTTAATTGACAGCAGAACTAATTTAACTGTTGCTGCTTTGATGTTCAGAGCAATTGCAGATTAGTTTTCTTAATTGCTTTTGAAAAAATCAATATACTACTCAGAGTCTGGAACCTTTTGCCCTGAAAAAGGGCAAAAGTTCCTAGGTCTCTTTGCAATACAATTGATTTTTTGTTAGACGCTTAATCTGGAAAATGTTCTGCTAAACGGCCGATAAGGAGCCGTCAAGGTAGATTTGACCTGTTGTGCTAGTCTGATAAAGTGGTTTTCCTAGTCCGGGACCCTGACCACGAAGTAGCTGGCCAGCAAAATAAATTCAGGGTGACGATAGTTCCCTTCTCTCCTCCATCCCTTTACGTCTCCCTCTATAAATTCAATAAAAATGAAGTTGGCTAGTTTTTGCGCTTAGAAAAAAATGGATATGCGATGAAGAGACCTGGGAATTGTTTAGCTTCTTCAGCGTAACTGATTCCAGACGCTGAATAGTATGCCATTTTTTAAAAAACTAACCAACTTCATTTTTATTAAATTTTTTTCCTTTAATTATTTGCTTTCCCTATTGTAATCGCTAATTTGAGAGTGATTTATAAAACCTCAAATTATGGAAATTATACACCTTAGTGCCGAATGCTATCCTATTGCTAAAGTAGGTGGTTTGGGGGACGTTGTTGGTGCTTTGCCTAAGTATCAAAATAAACTTGGACATGTGGCTAAGGTTGTTATGCCTGCCTATCAGACCAAATTTATGCAAGAGAATGAGTTTGAGGTGGTGTATGATGGCTGGAGTAAACTGGGCTTCCATAACTTTCCTGTAAGAATTTTCAGAGAGAAAACCAATAAGCTTGGGTTTGATCTTTATCTGGTGCACATTTCAGGACTTATGGACCGGGAAAAGGTTTACGGTTATGATGATGATACAGAACGCTTTTTAGCTTACCAGATATCCGTTTTAGATTGGATTTCACAATGGGAGCATCGTCCTGATGTTGTTCATTGTCATGATCATCATACCGGTTTAGTGCCTTTTATGATGGCATACTGCCAGCAGTTTAGAAATATTAGCAACGTACCTACCATATTAACCATTCATAACGCCCAATATCAGGGGCAGTTCGGCTGGGACAAACTTCACTATATTCCGCCATTCGACTTATGGAAATCGGGCCAGCTTGACTGGAGAGGCTCCATCAATCCACTTGCATCAGCAATTAAGTGTGCCTGGAGGGTAACTACCGTTTCTCCAAGTTACCTTGACGAAATAAGCTTTAGGGCAAACGGACTGGAGGATTTGCTGGCGCAGGAGCGTGGGAAGTCTGTAGGGATCTTAAATGGGATTGACAATGATGTCTGGAATCCCTCGGCAGATGCCATGCTCGAAAAGCAATTTTCTATTAAAACAGTTGAGGCTGGTAAAAAGGCAAACAAAGCAGCACTTTGCAGTGTTTTTAACCTGAATCCCGAAAAACCTTTGTACACCTTTATTGGTAGATTGGTTGGAGAAAAAGGAGCAGACCTGCTACCGGATATATTTTACAACGCTTTGCATCAGGCAAATGGCGATATAAATGTACTGGTGCTAGGCTCCGGTGATCCGCAGGTGGAGGGGAGACTGAATCATTTAAAAGATGTTTTTCCCGGAAATTACAATGCTTATATAGGATATAATGAACAACTTTCTCATCAAATATATGCGGGAGCAGATTTTTTGCTTATGCCAAGTAGGGTAGAGCCTTGTGGCTTAAACCAGATGTATGCTTTAAGATATGGTACAATACCTATTGTAAGGCGTATTGGAGGGCTTAAAGACACGGTAATTGATATTGGTGATGCCGGTTTTGGAATATGCCACGACCAAACCAGCGTATGGGATGTGAACCATGCAATGGGGCGTGCCTATGAATTATATTTGGATAAGAAAAAAGTGAAAGAAATTCGTAAGTTTATGATGCAGCTCGATCATTCCTGGGATAATGCGGCACAACAGTATATTGATCTTTACCAAATTTAAATATGAATGAACATGACTGACAAAGTATTGGGTGTAATTCTTGGCGGCGGCCAGGGCTCTAGGTTAGCCCCTCTTACACAAACTCGCTCAAAACCTGCTGTGCCTATTGCAGGGAAATACAGATTGGTTGATATTCCAATCTCCAATTGCCTAAATTCCGGTATACACCGCATGTTTGTTTTAACGCAGTTCAACTCTGCATCTTTAAATAAGCACATTAAAAATACTTACCACTTTAGCCACTTTAGTCTGGCTTTTGTTGATATTCTGGCAGCCGAGCAAACGCCCGAGAATCCGACTTGGTTTCAGGGAACTGCCGATGCGGTAAGACAAACGATGCATCACTTGTTGAACCATGACTTTGAATATGTACTGATCTTATCAGGAGATCAGTTGTATCAGATGGACTTTAAAGAGATGGTGCAGGCACATATTGATAGTGGGGTACAGGTTACACTTGCAACCATACCTGTAAATGCTAAAGACGCTCCTGATTTCGGGATTCTTAAGGCAAATGAACAGAATATCATCACTTCATTTATTGAAAAACCTAAAACTAATCTGGGCGACTGGATTTCAGATACTGGCCCGGAGATGCATGCAGAGGGTCGGGATTATCTGGCTTCTATGGGTATCTATATCTTTAATAAGGATCTTTTAATCAAGATTTTTGCAGAGAATGAAGATGAGAAAGATTTCGGAAAAGAGATTATTCCAAGAATGCTTACTGAATATGATGTGTTAAGCTATCAATACGATGGTTACTGGACTGATATAGGTAATATATCTTCGTTTTTTGAGGCTAATCTTGGCTTAACTGATGATATTCCTAAATTCAACTTATTTGATAGCAGCCATAGTATTTTTACGCGTGCCCGTATGTTGCCACCATCAAAGATATTAGGAACAACTTTAGATAAAACCATTATTGCCGAAGGCTGTATTTTACAGGCTAAATGTATAAAACATGCTGTTATTGGTATCCGCTCAAGAATTGGAGTGGGTACTCATATAGAAAGCTGTTACATAATGGGTAGCGATAAGTACCAGACCCTGATTGAAATAGAGAAGGAAAAAGGCACTAAGCCACTGATAGGTATTGGCGACAACTGTAAAATTGTAAACGCAATAATTGACAAAAACAGCAGAATAGGCGACAATGTGACGATTATTGGGGGTGCACATTTACCTGATGGCGATCATGCGCTTTATACCGTTAAGGATGGTATTGTAGTAGTGAAAAAGGGTGCTATTATACCAGATGGTACAGTCATTTAATTATTGATATTTAAACACCAGAGAAAAAGTAGTTTTTTCGAAAGGAACTGATGCTACTTCCAAACTTCCCTGGTGCATTTTCATAATGTTTCGGGTAATGGTTAAGCCAATACCCGAACCATTTTTTCTGGTGGTAAAGAATGGTACGAAGATCTTTTCTAATAGCTCAGGTTCAATGCCCTTACCATTATCACTAACCTCAAAATATAGCTTGTTCTGATCTAACCTGTAGTTAATCTCGATAACAGGATGCTCTGTTGTGCCCTCAAGTGCATATATGCTATTGGTAACCAGGTTGATCAATGCTTGCTCTACCAGTTTTAAGTCTATGTTTATACTGATTTTTGAGGATGTTTGCTCTACTTTTAGTATGATGTTTCGGCCGCTGGCAAAGGGCTGCATTAGCACTTTAATATGCTGCAAAATCTCGCCAATGGTATGGTAATGTAAGTCTGGTGTTGGTAGCTCGGCTATTAAACGGTAATCTTTTACAAAGTCCAGCAAACCTTCCGATCTTCTTCTTATGGTTTTTATTGCAGGTTTTAAGTCTTCAAGTTCTTCAAAATTTAAACTCTGCTTATCGGCAATCATACCGTCTACCGTGTTAGAAAGGGAACTGATAGGGGTAATGGAATTCAATATTTCATGTGAGATAACCCCAATGAGCCTGTTCCATGCTTCTGATTCTTTTTGCTCAATCTCGTCCTTAATGTTTTGGAAGGATATGATGGTATAGTCTGTATTGTAAAGGTTTAGTGGGATTACTTCTGTAGATAGCTGGATTAGTTTATCTTGTATTTTAAGCTCCATAAACCGTTTACCTCCTTTGCCAATAGATTCTATCTCGGTAGCAAATTGGGGAATATGTTGTCCTAGCCTATGCCAGTATTTATATGCAGGTACATTTAATAATTGGGCAGCAGCCTGATTAAAGAATACAATTTCTTCATGTTTTGTATCTTCTCTTTCGTCTTTTATTACAATCACACCTACAGGAACCTGTTCCAGAATTGTTTTTATAAGCTGAAACATAGAATCCTTTTCAAGCTGTATATCCTTTTGGACCTGTATAATATCGTTAAATGATTCATACAATTCCGGAAAACTACCTCTGGTTGCTTTATTTTTGAAGTTTAAAGTATTGTCGCGCGTTTTTACTGCCAGAATAAATCTATTGATGTCGTCCCTGATCTGGTTAATGTAATAGTAGAGGCTTAGCATTGTACCAATCAATATGATGCTTAAACCTATTATGGTAAACCATAGCTCCGTTTTTTTGATGAGAAAAAACAACAGAACAGCCAGTGCATTGATGACCAGCAGGCGACTTATTAAACGGAAGGTAAAACGGTTGTAAAACATTATAAATCGAATTTTTCTATACGCCTGTAAAGTGCTGCACGTGTTAATCCAAGATCTGCTGCGGCTCTTGATATGTTTCCTTTGTGCTTATCTATTGCCTTTTGCACCATTAGTTTTTCCATTTCCTCCAAGCCCATATCAGATTGGATGGGTGTGCTACTGCCAAATTTCTGTGGACTGAGTTGCAGGTCGTTTACCCCGATCTTAAGGCTATCTGACATGATTACAGCTCGCTCAACTACATGCTGCAACTCACGAACATTCCCCGGCCAGTGGTAAGTTAATAACATAGCTTCGGCCTTAGGTTCGAAATCCAGAATGCTTTTATGGTATTTGGTACTAAAAGTATTTAAGAAATGGCCTGCTAGAAGTAGGATATCATCTCCACGTTGTGCTAATCCTGGTAAAAGCAGCTCAACTGTATTTATTCTGAAAAGTAAATCCTGACGGAATGTACCTTTGGAGACCATTTCATTAAGCGGCATATTGGTTGCTGTGATCAGGCGTACATTGATCTTACGCTCTTTGCTTTCGCCCAAACGGTTAACCGTACGGTTCTGAATTACACTTAGGAGCTTTGCCTGTAACGGCATGGATAGGTTGCCAATCTCATCCAGAAATATTGTTCCACCTTCGGCCATTTCAAATCTTCCCGGCTTATCGTCTTTTGCATCAGTAAAGGCACCTTTAGCATAGCCAAATAATTCACTTTCGAACAGGTTTTCATTCAAAGAACCAAGATCTACATGCATAAATATCTGGTTCTTTCTGTGCGAGAGTTTGTGTAATTCATAAGCAAACACTTGCTTGCCGGTACCATTCTCTCCCAGAATCAATACATTGGCATCGGTTGGTGCTACTTTTATAAGCGTGTTTTGTAAATGCTTTATAGGTTCTGAGTTTCCTACAATGTTTTCAAACTGCCTGTTGATGTCCTTTTGCAAAGAAGAATGAATTCTTTCGAGCTTTTTTACTTTTTTGTTAGACTGCCTTAATCGTGAAGCGGCAGACAGTGTGGCAAATAGTTTTTCATTCTCCCATGGCTTTAATATGAAGTCTGTAGCGCCTTTTTTAATTGCCTGCACTGCAAGTTCAACATTGCCATAAGCTGTCATTAATATTACTACATAGTCTTTATCTATGGAAAGAATATGTTCCAGCCAGTAAATCCCTTCTCGTCCATCACTTGCTCCCTTTTGGTAATTCATATCAAGCAGAATGATATCTACTTCATTACGGCTTAGTAATACATTAATCTCTTTTGGTGATTTACAAGTGATTACCTGACTAAAATGCTGCTTTAAAAATAATCTTGCACTTAAAAGGATATCATCATCATCATCAATGACTAAAACGGTTGCATCTATCATTGTAATAAAAAATTTGTTAACCAAAAATACTAAAAGTGTTCGATGATGTACATCGAGTGTCCGATTTTGAACATGTTTTGTTTTGTGTTATATTTAATCAGTTGATTTACAGATGTCTAAAAGTTATTTGAGCAGTTGGCATATACTTGGCTTAGCGGTAAGTGTTAAGCGTAGAAAATAAAATGGATAAGAAAATAGAGAAAAAAAGATTCAATAAGAAAACCATCCTTATGCTGGTAGGAGGAGTGATCTTTGTGGGTCTTGTTGCATATGGGTACAGTTTGTCATTAAACAAAGTTTACAATGCCGATCCGGATAAAATCACCATCAATAAAGTACTTTATGGAGATTTTGAAGATGTAGTTTTATTAAATACCAGTGTTGTTCCGTTAACTTCTGTAATTGTCAGTTCTCCTGAAGGTGGTACTGTTGCAGAGATCTTTACTGAAAATGGAGCCAGTGTAGTAAAAGGAACACCTCTTTTAAGAATTACAAATCCCAATGCTTTATCTAGTTATACCTCTAGTGAGACCAGTATAATCGAACAGATCAATCAGCTGCGTAAGCTTAGGTTAGATCTTGAACAAAACCAAAGGGTGATGAGCCAGGATATGATGGATATTGAGAATAGTTTAAGAACGGCAACACGTAAATATAAAATAGACAGTGTATTGTATTCAAAAAAGGTAATCACTTTGCAGGAGTTTAACATATCAAGTCAGGACTATGAATATTATCAAGGTCGTAAAAAAATCCTGAGAGAAGCTGTAAAGCAAGAAAACCAGAGTCGTACGATGCAATTGCAACAAATAGATTTCTCTATAAGCAGAATGAACAAAAGTTTAGAAACCATTAGACAGAATATTGAAAATATGACCATTAAAGCTCCCGTTGCAGGCCGCTTATCATCATATGATCCGGTAACAGGTAAATCATATAATGCTAATGAAATGCTTGGTAAAATTGATGTGTTACAAGGTTATAAATTACAGGCTGGTGTTGATGAATATTACATTAACAGGGTAAAAGAAGGCCAGTCGGCAAACTGTGAATTTAACGGTAAAACCTATCGTTTAACGGTTAAAAAGGTAATCCCTGAGGTAACTGCCGGTCAGTTCCAAATAGAATTGACATTTGATGGTGCATCGCCGGATGGCTTAAGAAGAGGTTTATCGTTGCAGGTAAAACTAACCTTGTCTGATAACAGTAAATCGTTACTTCTGGCACAGGGACAGTTTTTTCAAAGCACTGGCGGGTCATGGGCGTTTGTACTTAAAGACGGGAAAGCAACAAAAAGAAATATAAAGATTGGACGTAAAAACCATCTGTATTATGAAGTACTGGAAGGTTTACAAAAGAATGAGGAAGTAATTACTTCATCTTATGATCAGTTCAATCAGTATGATATAATTGAAGTTAGTAAATAGAAATTAGTTTAGTTTTAGTTTAGTTAGATAGGAAAGGCCTTCTCTGTATCTGTGCGAGGAGCAGAGAAACTTTCCTATTACTAAAATAAAAAAATAGCATATATAAAATAGATTAACACCATAAAAATATAACCATGATAAAAATTGAGAATCTGGAAAAAGTTTACAAAACTGAAGAAATAGAAACAACTGCCTTAAATGGTATTAATCTTCATGTAAAAGAAGGAGAGTTTGTTTCTATAATGGGGCCTTCCGGTTGCGGCAAGTCTACCTTATTAAATGTAATGGGTTTGCTGGATAAACCTGAAAGTGGTAGTTATAAATTTATTGATACTGAGCTTCTGAAACTGAACGATAGAGAGCGTTCTAACTTTAGAAAACGTAATATGGGATTCGTATTCCAGAACTTTAACCTGATTGATGAACTGACAGTTTTTGAAAACATTGAACTGCCGCTGATCTATAACAAAGTTGCCGCGGGCGAACGCAAGCGCCTTGTAAATGAGATTATAGAACGGATGAATATTGTAAACCGAAGCGGACACTTCCCACAACAACTCTCTGGAGGACAGCAACAGCGTGTTGCTGTTGCCAGAGCTTTGGTAACCAAACCTAAACTGGTACTGGCCGATGAGCCTACCGGTAATTTGGACAGTTCACATGGTAATGAAGTAATGGAGTTATTGTGTGAGCTGAACGAAACAGGAACTACCATTGTAATGGTAACGCACTCTTCACATGATGCCAGTTTCTCTAACAGGATCATCAACCTAAAGGATGGACATGTTATTTCTGAAAAAATTAATAAGGGGCGTACAGAGGAATTGATCTAATTCCCTTAATAACTAGGTTACTATGTTTAAACTGAATCTTAAAATAGCATTGCGGAACCTCTGGAAAAACAAGGGATATACCTTTATAAACGTGCTTGGTCTTTCAATTGGAATGGCCAGCTGTATCCTTATTTTTATGTTCATCCGTTTTCAGCTGAGTTTTGATGAGGGATATAAAAATGAAGAAAGGATTTTCAGAGTAGTAACCAATTGGAAGTACAATGCCTTTGATGATTACTCTGCAGGAGTTCCTGTTCCTTTTGCAGCCGCGGCACGAAATGAAATTGCAGGATTTGAAAAGGTTGGCTCGATAGTAAAACGTGGTGGTATTTTGCATGTGAAAGACCAGACAGGAAGAGAGATCATTAAAACACAGGAAGCGGTATATTATGCCGACCCTGATTTTTTTGAAGTTTTTAATGATATCAGATGGCAATATGGCAATCCTCAGCAAGCACTATCTAAGCCTAATACCGTCGTTTTATCCGAAGCATTTGCAATTAAGTTTTTCGGGACAGCAGAACATGCTATTGGCAAAACCATTACATTAGGTGCCAAAACAAACCTTGAGGTAACAGGCGTAATACAGGACATGCCTCAAAATAGCAGTTTTCCGCTTGGGATCGTTATCAGTTATCAGACATACTATGGCCGGAATATCACGAACTGGGATTCTGTTAATTCGAGCTCATCAAGCTATGTTCTTTTAAAAGCCGGAGTGGCCCTTGCTGATATGCAGGTGCCTTTAGATAAGTTTAATAAAAAGTATTATCCGATTCAGAAAATTGCTGGTAATCAAAACAATCAACTTCAGGCATTAAGAGATATTCACTTTAGTACACAGTACGATAATTTCCTTGAATCGACAATTGGTAAAAGCGAAATCTATGGGTTAGCAATAATAGGCCTGTTCCTTATTCTAACAGCATGCATCAATTTTATAAATTTAAGCACTGCTCAATCTGTAAATCGCTCAAAAGAAATTGGTGTTCGCAAGGTTATGGGTAGCAAGCGGAAACAACTTATCGCACAGTTTTTAACCGAAACTTTTGCTCAAAGCTTAATCGCACTGTTAATTGCCTGTGTTATTGCCGAACTGGCAATACCGCCAATGCAAAATCTTTTTAAAGGACAAATTGAATTTAGTCTCTTCAGCCACATGAGCATTTTAGTATTCATGGTGCTTTTGGTTGTTTTTGTAGGTTTTCTTGCTGGCTTTTATCCTGCACTTATCATTTCCAGATTAAACCCTGTGTTGGCCATAAAAAATAAAATTTCTTTAAATGGTGGCAGTTTAAGCCTTCGTAAATTTTTGGTTGTGGTTCAATTTTCAATAACTGTGGTTTTGATTATCGGAACATTGGTAATCATCAGGCAAATGGAATATGTGCAAAAGAAATCTTTAGGCTTTGACCCGAACGCAGTTGCAATGGTTGGCATTTTGACCGATAGCACAAGCAAGACTAAATATAATACGTTTAAAGAACAGATATTGCAGGTTCCTGGGATTGAGTCCCTTAGTTTTTGCCAGTCAGCCCCATTATCAAACGATGTAAATTCGACCGATTTCACTTATAACGGAATAAAAAATAAAGATTTTGAATTAAGAACTGTAAGAGCAGATGAAAATTATTTCGAGCTTTTTGACCTTAAGTTAATTGCAGGTAAGATTTTTCTGAAAAGCGATACGGCTAATGGATGTGTGGTGAATGAAACGTTTCTGAAAAAAATTAATGTCACAAATCCTCAGGATGTGATAGGGAAAGTTATAGATGCAAGTGGCAACATCCTACCAATTACCGGCGTAGTTAAAGATTATAATGATAAATCATTAAAAGAAAGTATTTCAGGAATTGCAATTTTTCCTGGGAAACAAGAATACTGGAATGTCGCTATTAAAATAGATGCTAAACAAATTATGCCTGCAATGAAACAGGTAGAAAGAATTTGGAACAGCACTTTTCCAAACGGTATTTATCAGGCAAATTTTGTTAACGACAGAATAAACGGTTATTATGAGAGCGAACAAATAACCGGTGCATTGTTTAAAGTTTTTGCCGGCGTAATTATTTTCATTTCATTTATCGGTTTGTTTGGCTTAATTTCCTTCGTAGCTACGCAAAGAACTCGCGAAGTAGCAATCAGAAAAGTATTAGGTGCTTCAACCATAGAATTAGTGAAAATGTTGAACGGCTCTTTTTTGATTATGGTTTTCATTGCAAATCTAATTGCCTGGCCACTGGCTTATTTATTTGTCAATAAATGGCTGTCTGGTTTTGCCTACCGTATGGATTTAACGATATGGCCTTTTGTATTGGCTATGGGTATCTCGATGCTCACTACCCTAATTACTGTGAGTTTAAGATCATATAAGGCTGCAGTTGCAAATACTATTGACGCACTTAAATACGAATAATCAGCATGTTTAAACTGAACCTCAAAATAGCCCTACGCAACCTTTGGAAAAACAAGGCTTATACAGCAATTAATATTGGTGGACTTGCCATTGCTTTGGCGGCTTTTATATTAGTAATCCTGTATGTTACTTACGAAACCAGCTATGATAAAGATGTGCCGAATTACGACAGAATTTATCAGGTAGGGAGAAGCTTGCCGGATTTTAAAACGGAATATACACCTGCACCGCTGGCCAAATTAATTAAGGATAATTTTCCGGAAGTAGAGGTAGCGGGTAAAATGACTCCTACTTGGTTTGAATTTCCAATCAATACAGAAAAAGGCAGGGTTTATTCAAACAAAGCTTTGTTGATGGATTTTAAAGTTGCTAGAATGCTTAATATTTGGCCGGATGCAAAGTCAGTTGATGAAAAAGACCCGGGATTTCAGATGTATGTCCCTAAATTATTTATTAAAGAGCTGTTTTCAGACAAGAAAGTAGTATTTCCCACAATGGTTGGCCTCGGGCCAAAAAAAGATGCACAGCCCGTTAAATTATTTGGCACAATTGAAAGGACAGATGAGCATTCTAATATAAAGTTTGATATTGTATCGCTCTCAAAGGATATAGGTTTAGATAATAAGGATTACGGTACAAATAATTTTAGAACCTTTATACAGGTTAAAGATGGAGCAAATATCGAGGCACTCCAGCAAAAAATAGATCAGCTGTACAAGACGGAGCTTATTAAAGGCGGTATGACTGCAAATGACCGAAGAATTGCAGGACGTTCTGTTATTTTTCTGGATCCATTAAAGAACCTGCACTTAAGGCCAATGGCAGGCAACGATACTAATTATAAGATTGTAGTTGCATTGTTTGGCTTAGGTACCCTGATTATCATTATTGCCTGTATCAACTTTACAAATCTTACCATTGCTCAGGCTACCAAACGGGCAAAGGAAGTTKGGGTGAAAAAGGTACTGGGGGCTTATCGCTTTAACCTGACGTTCCAGTTCCTTGCAGAGATATTTATGCAATGTTTGCTAGCCTTAATATTAGGGCTTATTCTGGCCGAAATGATGCTTCCTTTGTTTAATAATTTATTTGGTATCCCATTGTCTATATGGCATGGAAATACGGCTCTTTTTGGTCAACTTATATTAATCCTATTAGGAGTTACAGTTATCTCCGGTATTTATCCGGCACTGGTACTTTCCGGTTATAAACCAGCATCAGTTTTAAAGGGCAATATGCAAACCAGTTACAAAACACTTTGGTTGCGGAATTCTCTTTTGGCAGGTCAGTTTGTAATCGCTATCATCTTTATTGCAGGTTTACTGATTGTAAACAATCAGCTAAAATATATGCAGGCTGAGGATAAAGGGTTTAAACCATCACAAGTGGTTTTTATTAAAAATATCCAGTTTTACAATAAGCCTAAAGATTTTGAAAGTGCAAGAAACAAAATAATGAAAATACCTGGAGTGAACAACGTAACTGTAGCTTCAGACATACCAGATGGATCTAAGCCCGGCACTAATAATTACAAATTAGAAAGTAAGGAATTATCAATGGACTTTCTGGATGTGAACTTTGATTACTTTGAAACGCTGGGTATTAAGTTAAAAAGCGGGCGCTTTTTTTCCAGAGATTTTATTGCTGATACAGCCGTTTCGGCAATTTTGAATGAGACTGCAGTGGCACGTTACGGAGTAACTAATCCTGTAGGTAAGGTAATTAGAGGTTGCAATATGGATTATAAAATAGTTGGTGTGGTAAAGGACTTTAAAGCTCAGGGTTTTGAAGCGACTGTAGCACCAACAATATATGCGATAAAGAATCCATGCAATGAAAAGAAAATAAAGATAATGGTAAATATTGACCAAAGTAGTATGACTTCAGCGCTTGCAGCACTTAAGTCGCAATGGTCTGATATTAATACACTTGATGGCGAAGATTTCAGGTATGAATTTTTGGATGAGTTGTATGGTAAGCTGTTTAAAAAACAGGAACAGCTTCAGTCGGTATTTTTCTTTGCAGCAATGCTAACCATATTTATTGCAGTATTGGGGCTCTTTGCATTTTCTGCATTTACAACCAACAATAGAATTAAAGAAATATCTATCAGGAAAATACTTGGAGCTACAGATTTTCAGATGTTTAAAATGCTAAATACCTTTTTCATTGGAATAGTATTGATTGCTAATCTTATTGCCTGGCCCCTTGCTTATGTATTGGCAAAGAAATGGTTAGAAACCTTTGCTTATAGAATAGACATCCCTCTTTTTCCTTTCGTTATTGCAGCATTATTTTCCACGGTTCTTACCGTGCTTACGGTGAGTATTCAGGCCCGAAAGGCGGTGAAAACAAATCCTGCCGATGCATTAAAATATGAATAACCTAAAATAACATACAATGTTCAGACTCAATTTAAAAATAGCTTTAAGAAACCTGTGGAACCATAAAACTTCATCAATAATTAATGTTATTGGTTTAGCAATAGGACTTGCATCATGCCTTTTGTTGCTGCTATATGTATCCTATGAATGGAGTTTTGATAAGCAATTTAAGCGCTCGGAAAATGTTTATCAGGTAATGACCAATTTTGTAGATGCTAAAGGTAACATTAAGGGAACTGTTGATCTAACAAGCAATGCAATAGCCCAGGTTATAAAACAAGAAATTCCAGATGTTGAGGCGATTAGTCGTATCAGTAATAATGGTCAACAGTTAATAGCTAATGGTGAAAATAGTTTTAAAAAAGAATCTAAATATGCTGATCCGGATATTCTTAAAATATTTAATTATGAGTTTATAGCAGGCAATCCGCTTACTGCTTTAAATACACCTAAATCGGTGGTTTTAACCGAAGGAATGGCAAAGTTGTTATTTAAAGATGGTGATGCACTTAACAAATCAGTACGTTATAACAACGAGGCAGATTTAACAGTTACAGGTATTATTAAGGACTTGCCTGGCAATAGCACAAATACATTCGATTTTCTGATGCCATGGTCTTTATTTGAAGCACTATCTGATTGGGTAAAAAGGCCCGATTGGGGCAATTACAACTGGCAAACCGTAGTTCGGGTAAATGAGCAGGCAAACATTCCTTTGATAAATTCAAAGATGAAAGGAATTATAAAAAAGAACAGTAGTTATTCAACAGATGAATCCTTTATATTTAAGTTATCCGATAGACATTTGTTCGGCAAATTTGAGAATGGGAAAAGTGTGGGTGGGGATATTGAACGCATCTATTTATTTGTTGCCTTAGCATTAGGCATTCTGTTTATTGCCTGTATTAATTTTATGAATATGGCAACAGCCAAATCTGAAAGAAGGGCAAAAGAAGTTGGCATTAAAAAAACAATAGGAGCAAGCAGGGCTTCCTTAATTTCTCAATTCCTAACAGAATCGATTTTACTAACTGTTATTAGTGTATTGGTGGCCATTGTATTGGTCGAAATCTTACTCCCAACATTTAATAACCTGCTTAATATAAAACTTAGTATTGATTATTACAGTGCCGGCTATTGGGTTGGTATTACAACTATAATTCTATTAACAGGATTGTTGTCTGGGAGTTATCCTGCATTATATCTTTCATCCTTTAATCCTATACAAACCCTAAAAAGAAAAATTGCAAGAACAAAAATTATCCCTGTTAGTTTGAGGCAGGTACTGGTTATTGGTCAGTTTAGTTTTGCTATTATACTCATTATTGCTACCCTGGTTATTTATAAACAGGTCCAATTTATCAAAGACAGACCGGTAGGTTATGACCTTAACCTTTTGGCCGAGATGCCCCAGGAAGGTGAGCTTGGAGGGAAGTTTGATCTTTTTAAAACAGAGCTATTAAAATCAGGTGCAGTTACAGCTTTATGCCAGTCATCGGGAAGTTTATCTAACAGTGGTTCTAGTTTTTGGAATTTTGAATGGCCTGGAATGACCAAGGCAGATAAGGATGTAATTTTTAATCAAATTGCTACTACCTATGACTTTACCAAAACAAATGGAATACAACTGGTTTCGGGACGTGATTTTTCTAAATCATTTGCTTCAGATACTGCAGCGCTAATGTTGAGCAGCACTGCAGTGAAACTGATGGGACTTAAAAATCCAATTGGTACACCAGTAAAATATCATGGTAATGATTTTACTGTAGTTGGGGTATTCAAGGATTTCATTTGGGGCTCTCCATATTATACCGACCGACCAATGGTAGTTGCTTTTAGTCAGGGATGGGGTGGTCAGATCACCATGCGTCTTAACCCAGATAATAGTTTAACCAAAAATGTTGAGTTGATAACGCAGATAACCAAACAAATAAATCCAGCTTATCCGGTTGATTTGAAGTTTGTTAACGATCTGTATGCCAAAAAGCTACAGGGAGAGAAGGTTCTCGGTATTTTATCAAACTTGTTTGGTGGATTGGCCATATTTATATCCTGCTTAGGGTTATTTGGTTTGGCTGCTTACAGCGCAGAGCAGCGTACTAAAGAGTTTGGTGTACGTAAAGTTCTGGGTGCCTCGGTAGCCAGTATCATGCAGCTGCTATCTGTATCGTTTATGAAAATGATTTTGGTAGCAATTATAATTGGCGTACCCGTTGCCTATTATTTGATGAATAAATGGCTAGGGCATTTTGAGTTCCGCACTGTAATTTCCTGGTGGATTATAGTAGCCGCAATATTTGGTACAAGTGCAGTCGCCTTTTTAACAGTAAGTTTTCAGGCTTATAAAGCTGCAAAAGCTAATCCTGTTGATGCATTAAAATACGAATAACCTTAAACTCAATCATAATGTTTAAACTGAATTTAAAAATTGCATTACGCAACCTTTGGAAAAATAAGGGGTTTACACTTATAAATATTGGTGGCCTGGGTATTGGGTTGGCCAGTTGTATGATCTTATTGCTGTATGTTGCCTATGAATGGAGCTATGATAAGCAATTCACTGATTTCGACAAAACCTATGTTGTTTATAACAATCAGAAAACGCCTACAGAAACTTTCAGTTTTGCGGCTACTCCCGGAGTATTAGCTGTCGAGGCAAAACAAACGGTTCCTGGGATAGAAAAGATTGCAAGGTTAGATTATCCAACTGATAGGTTAATCACTTATAAACAAAACAGCTTTAAAAAAGGAAGTGTCTTTGTAGATGCAGACTTCACCAAGATATTCGATCTGAAGGTGCTTAAAGGAAACCCTTCAGAATTTTTGAAGAATCCTAATTCCATAGTGCTTACAGAAACACTTGCAAAAAGTCTTTTTGGAGATGAGGATCCTTTGAATAAGACTCTGAAGCTTGATAATAGTGAAGAGTTAAAAGTAGAAGGGGTTGTTGCTGATGTGCCAAAGAACAGCAGCATTCAATATGAATTTCTGATGCCATGGGCATTGTACGAAAAACTAAATCAGTGGACAAAAGATGCATCCTGGGGTACTAATTTTTGTTTAACGTTTGTTCAGTTTAAAGACAATTCTTTCTTCGAAAATGCCAATAAACAGTTTCATGGAATGATCAAATCTCATGATAAAACCAGCAATGGTGAGCTTTTTTTATACCCACTATCTAAATGGCATTTGTATAGCACATTTGAAAATGGCTTGCCTGTTGGTGGTAAAATTGACCAGCTGAAAATCTTCTTTTTACTTGCCTTTTGCATCCTCCTAATTGCCTGTGTAAACTTTATGAATCTATCTACTGCCCGCTCTGAGAAAAGAGCTAAAGAGGTTGGGGTACGTAAAGCCATTGGTTCGAGCAGGAAGGCCCTGGTAGGGCAATTTATGATGGAATCAATGCTTATGGCCTTAATGAGTATGCTTATAGCCTTTGTATTGATAGAGATTAGTTTGCCTTATTTTAACAGCATAATAGGTATTCAATTGTCAATTGATTACAGCAATTGGCAATTTTGGGGTACGCTATTCAGTTTAACAGTTTTAACCGGTTTGCTGTCGGGCAGTTATCCAGCATTTTATCTTTCATCTTTTGMCCCAATTAAAGTGCTTAAGGGATTTACCTTATCAGGAAGTTCTTCATTGTCTGTTCGCAAGGGATTGGTGGTTTTCCAGTTTGTATTTGCAGCCTGTTTAATTGTTTGCACCATCGTTATCTATCAACAATTGAATTACATTAAAAATAAGCCAATTGGATACAATAAAAATAACCTGATAGAAATTCCTATACAGGGGAATTTGAAAACTCCGGCTAAAAGAGAAATACTTAAAGACCAATTGCTGAAATCGGGTGCCGTAACATCAGTAACTAGTTTCTCGCAAAGGCTAACAGCTGGTGGCAATAATGGATATGATGTAAGGTGGCCAGGTAAAAATCTAAATGATAAGATCCTGATAAATTTTAGGTTTACAAACTATGACCTGGTTAAAACAACAGGTATGGAGCTGGTTGATGGCCGAGATTTTAGCCCTCAGTTTGCCGACTCAACAAATGTTTTGATTAATGAGGCTCTTGCTAAAATTATGGGGATGACTAAGCCTGTTGGCAGTAAGATAAAATGGGGAAATACTGACATAACTATTATTGGAGTGCTTAAGGATTATGTGATGGAATCTCCATATCAAAAGGCAAACCCTGTTTTGATTGCCATGAATGATAATCCGGCAAGATATATTATAGTGCGTTTAAATCCGGATCAAAATGTTAGTACCTCGGTGGCCACTATAGATAATACCGTAAAGAAACTTAACCCTGAATACCCTGTAGACAGAACATTTGTAGATGATTCTTTTGAAGGTAAGTTTGCCAATGAGAAATTAMTAGGCACTTTATCTAATTGGTTTGGTGGTTTTGCCGTGTTTATTTCTTGCCTGGGCTTATTAGGGTTGGCTCTTTATATGGCAGAACAGCGTAAAAAAGAAATCAGCATCCGTAAAGTTTTAGGTGCCAGTAATCTTAATATTCTTACACTCTTAAATAAAGATTTTATAAAGTTGGTGGCCATAGCCAATGTAATTGCGTTTCCGCTAGCCTATATCATTATTAATAAGTGGCTGTCTGGATATGAATTTAAAGTGTCTATTTMCCCTTTACCTTTTGCAATAGCAGCAATTCTATCACTTATTATAGCCGTTCTAACTGTAAGTGCACAGTCGGTAAAAGTGGCAAAAGCAAACCCAATTGATGCCTTGAAGTACGAATAACCTAAACTCGATCAAAATGTTTAAACTCAATCTCAAAATCGCATTAAGAAACCTTTGGAAAAACAAAGTTTACACATTGATTAATGTGGGTGGCCTGGCAATTGGTTTGGCAAGTTGTATGGTATTGCTGATTTACATTGCTTACGAGTGGAGTTACGACAAGCAGTTTAAGAACTATGATAAAACCTATGTGGTATATAATAATTCCAAAGCAAATACGCAGGTATTTAGCTGGGCGTGGACACCAGGTCTTATGGCCAATGAGGTGAAAGAAAAAATACCTGGAGTTGCTTATGCTTCGCATTCTACATATCCTAATGATCAATTAATTAGTAATGGGGAAAAGAAGTTCAAAAAAAGTGCAGTTTACAGTGAGCCTTCTTTCCTAAAAATATTAGATTATAAATTTATAAAGGGGAATCCTGATAAGGTGTTAAGAGAGGTCAATTCGGTGGTCCTTACAGAAACTATGGCAAAGAATCTATTTGGCGACGAAGATCCAATTAATAGAAGCGTAAAATTTAACAACAAATACATACTAAAAGTAGAAGCAGTTATTGAAGATATTCCAGCAAATAATAGCATCAGATTCGATTTTTTAATGCCATGGGCGCTGTATGCCGATCAAAACCCATGGGTGAAAAATGCAGGTTGGGGTGGCAATTTCTGTTTAACACTGGTACAATTACAAGACAACAGTTTTTTCGAAAAAGCGAATGGGCTAATGAAGGGGATTTATTCCCGGAATTCAAAGGACGCTATGGGTGAGGCACTGCTTCATCCATTAGCAAAATGGCATTTATATAGTGATTTTGACAATGGAAAATCGGTAGGTGGCAAAATTGATCAGATCAAAATCTTTTTTATTCTTGCATTCTGCATTCTTTTAATTGCATGCGTCAATTTTATGAATCTTTCTACCGCCAGATCAGAGAAAAGAGGGAAAGAAGTTGGCGTACGCAAAGCAATAGGTTCGTCCAGGAAATCGCTCATTGGCCAGTTTATGACGGAGTCTATGTTGCTTGCAATAATGGGTATGGTTATCTCCTTTGTTTTAATAGAGGTCAGTTTGCCCTATTTTAATGGACTTTTAAATATTCAACTAGCTATAAATTATCACGACTGGAAGTTTTGGGTAGCGTTACTCAGCTTAACTTTAACAACAGGTTTTATTGCCGGAAGCTATCCGGCCTTTTATCTGTCCTCTTTTGAGCCGGTTAAGGTGTTAAAAGGAGCTAGTAATATTGGAAGCTCTTCACTTTCTGTTCGTAAAATATTGGTCGTTTTTCAGTTCAGCTTTGCAACCTGTTTAATCATATGTACTGCAGTGATCTATCAGCAGTTAAACTACATTAAAAATAAACCAATTGGTTATAATAATGGTGGATTAATAGAGATGCCCGCACAGGGCAATTTCGTTAACAGCGAGAAACTGGATCTTCTGAAAGATCAGTTGGTAAAATCTGGTGCGACCACAAGCATAACCTATTTCAGCACGCCATTAGGTGATGAGGGAAATAATACATTCAGTGTTGGGTGGCCTGGCAAAAATGTAAATGATAAGGTGCTGTTCAATTATCGCAGTGCTGGTTATGATTTTACTAAAACGCTTGGAGCACAGATGGTCAGCGGCAGGGAATTCTTAAGAAAGGCAGATTCACTAAATGTGATCGTTAATGAGGCAGCAATAAAAGTAATGGGATTAAAACAACCAATAGGGGCAAAGATCGATTTTGAGGGAGCTAAAGTTACCATTATTGGGGTGATGAAAAATGTTGTGACCGAATCGCCTTATCAAACATCTAAGCCAATGATCATTTACAATAGAGCTGAAGAGTTTAGTAACATTATCATCAGATTAAATCCTTCACAAAATTTAAGTGCCTCTGTTGATAGGATTGATGAAATTGTTAAAGCTTTAAATCCTGATTTTCCTATAGACAGGAGGTTTGTAGCTGATACTTATGAATATAAGTTTCAAAATGAAAAACTCCTTGGTACTTTGTCCAATTGGTTTGGCGGTTTTGCCATATTTATCTCTTGTTTGGGTTTATTAGGTTTAGCATTATTCATTGCCGAACAACGCAAAAAAGAAATCAGCATCCGTAAAGTTCTGGGTGCAAGTACTGCAAATATTTTAACGTTGCTAAATAAAGACTTTGTTAAACTGGTAAGTATTGCTAACCTCATTGCTTTTCCACTTGCTTATATTGTCATTAACAAGTGGTTGTCTGCTTATGAATTTAGAGTGAGTATTTCGGCTTTACCTTTTGCAATAGCAGCGGTGCTATCGCTTATTATAGCTATTCTAACTGTAAGTGTACAATCCGTTAAGGTGGCTAAATCCAATCCTATTGATGCTTTGAAATACGAATAACTTTTAACTGCTAAAGTCATGTTCAGATTAAACTTAAAAATAGCACTACGTAACCTTTGGAAAAACAAGGGGTATACATTAATTAACGTGGGCGGGTTAGCAATTGGTTTAGCCAGTTGCATGGTGCTGCTACTGTATGTTGCGTATGAATGGAGCTACGACAAGCAGTTTAAGAACTATGATAAAACATATGTAGTGTATCTTAATTCGGTAAGCAGTACTGATATAGTTAGTTACGGTGTTACCCCGGCACCAATGGCAAAGGAAATCAGCGAGAAAATTCAAGGCGTAGCTTACGCATCACATTCTTCAACCCCCACTAATGAATTATTAAGCTATAAGCAAAACAACTTTAAAAAGGCTGCTATTTTTGCAGATCCCTCATTTCTTAAAATACTGGATTATAAGTTTATCAAAGGCAATCCAATGAAAGTGTTGCAGGAGACAAATTCAGTTATACTGACCCAAACAATGGCAAGAAATTTATTTGGTGATGAAGACCCGATTAATAAGACCGTAAAATTTCAAAACAGTGAGCCATTAAAAGTTGAAGCGGTAATTGAAGACGTTCCTAAAAATTCAACTATTCAGTTTGACTATCTGATGCCCTGGTCATTGAATGAGAAATTAAATATCTGGGTGAAAAATGCCACATGGGGAAGCAATGCGTTTCTTACTTTAATGCAATTGAAGGATAATAAATACCTGGATAATGTTAGTGGTCAGATAAAAGGCATTTATAAACGCAACTGGAAGAATTCTGAAAATGAGGGATTAATGCATCCATTATCTAAATGGCATTTGTATGATAAGTTTGAAAACGGAAAATCAACCGGTGGCAAAATAGATCAGATCAGAATTTTTATTGTTCTGGCTTTTTGCATTCTTCTGATCGCCTGTGTTAATTTTATGAATCTGTCTACGGCAAGGTCCGAGAAAAGATCAAGAGAAGTTGGTGTACGTAAGGCTATTGGATCTTCAAGAAAATCACTTATTGGGCAGTTCCTTATGGAATCTATGGTGCTTTCCCTTATAGGAATGCTGGTTGCTTTTACTTTGATAGAGATAAGCTTGCCATATTTTAATAACCTTCTAAATATTCAACTGGTTATTAATTATCAAGACTGGAAGTTTTGGAGTACGCTGCTAGGTTTAACCATAATTACCGGTTTTATTGCCGGAAGTTACCCCGCCTTCTATCTTTCTTCATTTGAACCTGTAAAAGTATTAAAGGGCTTTGCAGCCATTGGCGGCTCATCACTTTCGGTAAGAAGAGTGTTGGTTGTGTTTCAGTTTGTATTTGCAGCATGCTTAATTGTTTGTACCGGAGTAATATATCAGCAGTTAAATTTCATTAAGAACAAGCCAATAGGTTACGATAGAAATGGCCTTATAGAAATACCGGTTCAAGGCAATCTAAAAGGAAAAGAAAAACTGGATCTTGTAAAAGATCAGCTTTTAAAATCAGGTGCTGCAACCTCAGTTACCTATTTTAGTCATAGTTTAAATCAGTTTGGAGATGCAACTTTTGATTTTAGCTGGCCAGGTAAAAATCCAAAAGAACTGATCTTATTTAATTACAGAGGGACGGGCTATGATTTTACTGAAACAACCGGTGCCAAAATTATTGCCGGCAGAGAATTTTCGTCTCGCTTTGTAGATACTGTAAATGTTCTGGTTAACGAAACCGCAGTAAAAATAATGGGACTAAAACAACCTGTTGGCACGATAATAAAATGGGATGATACGCCGGTAACAATTGTTGGTGTAATGAAAGATTTTGTAATGGAATCTCCTTATCAAAAAGTTAATCCACTAGTGATGTATAACCCAACAAGCAATTATAATTACATCATCGCAAGGCTAAATCCGGATCAGAATCTGAGTTCTTCCGTTAGTACTATAGACAATATCATTAAGAAGTTTAACCCTGATTTTCCGGTAGACCACAGATTTGTTAAC
The DNA here is from genome assembly GCF_056395985.1 of Pedobacter sp. 05T44. Classification (NCBI taxonomy): domain Bacteria; kingdom Pseudomonadati; phylum Bacteroidota; class Sphingobacteriia; order Sphingobacteriales; family Sphingobacteriaceae; genus Pedobacter; species Pedobacter sp. 05T44. The sequence goes on along the minus strand of NZ_JBFTKO010000001.1, from coordinate 512,280 downwards.
GATGATTTCGAATCAAAACTTCAAAACGAGAAATTGCTAGGAACCCTATCTAACTGGTTTGGTGGCTTTGCAGTATTTATTTCTTGCCTGGGTTTATTAGGTCTTGCCTTATTTATGGCCGAACAGCGTAAAAAAGAAATCAGCATTCGTAAGGTTTTAGGCGCCAGTACAGCAAACATCCTTACGCTATTAAATAAGGACTTTATCAAGCTGGTTGCTATTGCAAATCTCATAGCTTTTCCACTTGCCTATATCATTATAAGTCACTGGTTGTCTGCTTATAGTTTTAGAGTGGCCATATCTGTATTGCCATTTGCTATTGCCGTTGGACTATCATTTCTGATTGCAATTTTAACAGTGAGCATACAATCCGTTAAGGTGGCTAAATCTAATCCCGTAGATGCCTTGAAATATGAATAATTGAATATTGTTCGTTATTGTACGAAGCCTGTTCGATAATGAACATGTGGTGCTTATTTTTAGATGTTAATTTATTGATTATAAGGCTTGTGTGAGGTTTTTTTAATTTGGCATACGATTAGCAACCAGAAAGGAAATCATGACGAAATGTTCAAACTGAATTTTAAAATCATATTGCGAAGCATTTGGAAGAACAAAGTGTCTTCCATAATAAATGTTGTGGGCTTAGCCATTGGCCTTGCAGCATGTTTAATGCTGTTGCTATATGTAATGTATGAGCTGAACTTTGATAAACAGTCAAAAGATTCCGAAAATGTACATGTAGTGATGACTAACGTTCTTGATGACAAAGGAAAGATCTTTGTAACCTTTAATGGGTCGACAACTGCATTTGCTCCGGTAATTAAACGGGAAATTCCTGAGGTAAAATACATAAGCCGGATGGACTATGGTAACACCGGATTAATTGCAAATGGAATTAACGGCTTTAAAAAGAAGTCTAAATTTGCCGAACCAGACATTTTAAAGATGTATGATTATAAGTTCATGCATGGTGATCCTAAGACAGCTTTAAAAGACCCCAGATCAGTAATACTTACAGAAAGCACGGCTAAAACTTTATTCGGATCAACTGACGTATTAAATAAAACGGTCAAATATCAGGAGAAAGAGAATTTGACCGTTACAGCAGTTATAAAAGATCTTCCAGAGAACAGCTCAAATAGATTTGATTATTTAATGCCCTGGTCTCTGTACGAAATACTAGATGAGGGCGCCAGAGATTTAAACTGGAGCAATTTCAGCTTTGTAACATTGGTTACCCTAAGGCCGGATGCAAATCTTGATTTGGTTAATAAGAAAATTTATGAGGCCATTAAAAGAAACAACAGAGAGGTTTCTCAACCCAACTTCCTTTTCCCGTTAAGTAAAATGCACCTGTACGGAAAGTTTGAAGAGGGTAAAAGTGTAGGTGGAGACATTGAACAGATCTGGCTTTTTACAGCTTTGGCCATAGGTATACTCTTAATTGCCTGTATTAACTTCATGAACATGGCAACGGCAAAGTCCGAAAAACGTGCAAAAGAAGTTGGTATAAAGAAAACGATAGGGGCAAACAGGAGGTCCTTAATTATGCAGTTTCTGGCCGAATCAATGGTGCTTACATTAATTAGTGTAATCATTGCTATTGCATTAATAGAAGCGTTTATGCCAATATTCAATAACCTGCTGAATATTAAAATGAGCATCCCTTATTTTAATTCTTACATCTGGTTAGGGCTTTTGTCTGTTATTTTACTTACCGGGCTAATTGCCGGTAGTTATCCTGCATTTTATTTGTCGTCTTTTAACCCTACACAATCGCTCAAAAGAAATGTAGAGGGCAGAAGCTTCTTTTCGCTAAGCTTAAGAAAGCTGTTGGTAATTGGACAGTTTTGTTTCACAATTATCCTGATCATCTCAACGCTGGTTATTTATAAGCAGATTCAGTTCATAAAAAATAAACCAGTTGGGTTTGATGTAAATGCACTGGTTGAAATGCCGCAAGATGGGCAATTGAATGAGAAATTTGAGTTGCTTAAAACAAGATTGTTAAAATCTGGTGCCGTTACAAACATGTATCAGTCATCGGTTAACTTATCACATCACGGGTCTAATTTTACCGGAATAGAATGGCGGGGGATGCCAAATCCCGAAAATAAAGTGTTGTTTAACAGAGTTGGAACTACTTACGATTATATTAGTACTAATGGAATTAAACTGATCAGTGGTCGCGATTTTAATAAGAAATACGCTTCTGATTCTTCCGCGATTTTGGTTAGTGCCTCTGCGGTTAAAGTAATGGGATTAAAAAAACCAGTTGGCGAAATTGTTAAAATGTTTGATAGCAACTGCACCATCATTGGCGTTTTTGATGATTATGTATGGGACTCGCCATACCAATCAAATAATCCGATGATCGTTTATTTTAATAAAGGTGGTACAGGGGCAATTACCATGCGCTTAAATGAGAACAATAACCTGCAACAAAACATAGAGACAATTACAAGCATCACTAAAGAAATAAACCCGGCATATCCTGTAGAGATCAAGTTTATGAATTCTATATATGCTGAAAAACTTACTAAGGAAAAAACTCTGGGATTGTTATCTAATCTGTTTGGAGGTTTGGCTATTTTTATATCTTGTTTAGGGTTGTTCGGCTTATTATCTTATAGTGCCGAGCAGCGTACCAAAGAGTTTGGAATAAGAAAAGTTTTGGGTGCTTCGGTAGTAAGCTTAATGCAGCTATTATCGCTGTCGTTTGTGAAGATGATTCTTGTTGCAACCGTATTAGCGGCACCTATAGCTTACTATGTGATGCTTAAATGGCTGGATAATTTTGAATTTCATACCACAATCTCATGGTGGATAATTGCATTGGCTGCCCTTGGTACCATAACAATAACCTTGCTTACTGTAAGCTATAAGGCTTATCGAACAGCTAAATCAAATCCAATTAATGCACTTAAATACGAATAACCAGATTAATAAGAATTGAGATGTTTAAACTGAACTTAAAAATCGCCTTACGAAACCTTTGGAAATATAAAGGATACACCTTCATAAATATCACAGGATTATCTATCGGACTGGCCGCATGCCTGCTTATTTTTATCTTTTTAAGATACCAGCTGAGCTTTGACAAGGGATATGAAAATAACGACCGGATCTACCGGGTCGTATCCTCCTGGACCTATCCGGGCGAAAATGAATTTTATAGTAAAGGAGTGCCGCGACCGCTCGCTGCGGCAGTGCGTAACGACTTTCCTCAGGCAGAGCAGGTTGCTGCTGTTCAGGAATCAGGAGGGATCATCAAGGTTGCGGCCACCACCACAAGACCTGAAGTTAAAGAAGCATCAAGCGTTTATTATATTGAACCCCAGTTTTTCGATATCATTAAGATCAAGTGGCTTGAAGGAGAGCCACGCAAGGCGCTGTCAGTCCCGAACACCGTTACCCTGTCAAAAAAAACGGCAGATAAATATTTTGGAAAATGGCAGGATGCCGTTGGCAAGAACATCAGGTTTTCAAACAGGTTAGACCTCAAAGTCACCGGCGTTTTTGAAGATTTTCCGGATAACAGCAGTTTCCCTTTCAATGTAGTCATTTCCTACCTGACCTACAAAGACGAAAGCCTGAATAGCTGGCAATCTGTAAGCTCGAGTTCCGAATGCTATGTGCTGTTAAAAAAAGGTGCCGACGCATCAGCGCTTAAAGCTCCTGTATTGAAACTTATCGATAAATACTATGAAAAAGGAAGCGTAGGCAAGGAGCACCACTATTTTCAGCCCTTAAGTGATATCCACTATAACGAAAAATTCAGCAACTTTAATAATAAAGTCATGCCGGAGGGTCAGATCATCGGTTTGATCGTTATTGGTTCATTTTTATTGCTCACTGCCTGTATCAATTTTATTAACCTGGCCACCGCCCAAGCCGTAAGCAGATCTAAGGAAGTTGGTATCCGCAAGGTAATGGGAAGCAGGCGCAAACAATTGGTATGGCAGTTTTTAAGCGAAACCGCACTGATCACCATCATTGCATTGCTTATTGCAAGTGTGCTTACAGAATTAGCCCTTCCGGGAATGAGAAATCTGTTCAGTGGGGATATTTCTTTTAGCCTCTTTGGGCATCCCGTGATATTCATCTTCATGACCCTGTTGGTTTTGGTAGTGAGTTTCCTGGCTGGCTTTTATCCCGCAATGATCGTGTCAGGTTTCAGTCCTGCGCTTGCGATAAAAAATAAGATCAGCGCCGCAAACGCAGGAGCAATCGGACTCAGAAGGGCGCTCGTGGTTATTCAATTTGCCATCACATCCGTACTGATCGTAGGCACTCTGGTAGTGATCAATCAAATGAGTTACATGAGGGCCAAATCTTTAGGGTTTGATACCAATGCCATTGCCCTGGTGGATGTACCATCCGATAGTCTGAGCCAACTAAAATTCAACACCTTAAAGGAGAAAATACTTCATATCAATGGCGTGAAAGCAGTCAGTTTTAGCAATGCAGCCCCTTCATCCAACAACAACAACACCTCCAGCTTTAAATACAACAGTACCAAAGATGAAAACTTCCAGCTGAGCGTGAAATCAACAGACCGTGACTACATCAACACCTTTTCATTGAAACTGATCGCAGGGAGAACCCTGTCTAAAACAGACACCCTTAAAGAAACCGTTGTCAATGAAACCCTGCTAAAAAAACTCAACATCAGCAACCCCAATGAAATTCTTGGAAAATTTATAGAAACTCAAGGCCGTAAGATGCCGGTTGTTGGTGTGGTTAAAGACTTTAACAATTTTTCTCTGCATGATAAAATAGAGCCTACAGCATTGTTCTCCTACAAGGGTGTCTACAATCTTATGGCCGTGAAAATGGAACCAGGCCAGCTTCTTCAGGCCATGAAAGCCATTGAAAGCGATTGGAACGGGACATTTCCTGATTATGTGTACAACTCCAGCTTTATGGACGATCAGATCAGCTCATTTTATGAGACGGAGCGGGTTATGAGCGTACTTTTTAAAGTATTTGCAGGGGTGGTTATCTTCATCTCCTTCATAGGCCTGTTTGGATTGATCTCCTTCATCGCTACACAGCGGACCAAAGAAATAGCCATCCGAAAAGTACTTGGAGCATCCACTGCAGAACTCATCAGGATGCTGAACAGTTCATTCCTCTGGATGGTGCTGATCGCCAACCTCATCGCCTGGCCAGTTTCTTATATATTTGTTTCCAAGTGGCTTCAAGGTTTTGAATACAGAGCACCACTCAGTGTTTGGCCCTTTATGATCGCCATGCTGCTTTCCATTGTCATTACCCTGATCACTGTAAGCCTTAGGTCCTACAAAGCTGCCAGTACCAACCCAATTGATGCCTTGAAATACGAATAGAATTAAAACATAAAAACATAATCTCATGATAGAATTAAGAAATATAGAGAAATATTACGCTAACAAAGGGGTAAAAAGTTACATCCTTCGTCACGTAACTACAAGTATAAAACAAGGTGAATTTGTTTCCATAATGGGACCATCTGGCGCAGGAAAATCAACGCTGCTTAATATATTGGGAATGCTGGAGGAACCTACCTACGGACAGTATGAGTTTATGGGCGAAGATGTAGTTTCACTAAACGAGCGTAAGCGTATTGAGCTATACCGTAACCATATTGGTTTTGTATTTCAGGCTTATCATCTTATTGATGAGATGACGGTAGCCGAAAATATTGAAGCACCATTATTGTATAAAAAAGTTCCGGGCTCTGAGCGTAAAAGTCGGGTAGCTGATATTCTGGACAGATTTAATATGGTGGCCAAGAGTGATCTTTTCCCGAATCAATTATCTGGAGGCCAGCAGCAATTGGTGGGTATTGCACGCGCTTTGGTGGCACAACCGTCTATAATTTTAGCTGATGAGCCTACAGGTAACCTGCAATCTACTCAGGCTTTACAGATTATGGATCTGTTTAAAAAGCTAAATGAAGAGGAGGGAATTACCATTGTTCAGGTTACCCATTCTGAAGTTAATGCTGCGTATGGAAGTCGTATTCTGCATTTATTGGATGGGGTTATTAAGGAAGACGTTGTGGTTCAACAAACTGTTTAAAGAATAGCGGCTGAACATGTTTAAACTAAATCTTAAAATTGCTTTTCGGAATCTGATTAAAAACAGGGTTTATGCTGCAATTAATATTGGAGGATTGGCACTTGGACTTACAGGTTTTGTGCTCTTGTTGTTATTTATTAACCATGAAAATAATTATGATAAATGGGACTCGAAACTAGAAAATGTTTATCAGGTCAGAGAATTTCTCAATCTTTCCACTCCTGATAATAGGCCGCATTGGCAGGAGCTTAATAATTCCAGAAATGCAGAAATGCTAAAAAAAAGCATTCCCCAGTTTAAATATGTTACTAAGATAGATAATGATTGGGGGGATGTTCTTTCCATAAAAGCCGGGCTTGCCGACCCTTTAGTATTAAAAGGATTTGTTAATGCTGATTCTCTGTTTTTTAAGGTATTTCCTTATCAGTTTCTGCAGGGCAACCAAAATAATGCATTGCAATCTCCTAATTCAGTAGTGCTGAAGCGTAGTGTTGCAAAGTTGCTATTTGGTACTGATGAGGCTTTAGGAAAAACCATTAAGATATTTATGTGGAAGGGCGATCCTGGTACATCTTATACTGTAACAGGTGTGGTTGAAGATCCCTTGGCTTCAGAAAGCCTTAAGTTTAATGCAATATTGCATAACGGAGAAAGAGAAAAAGATCCTGAGAATTTGAATGTCACTACCCCTTGTAAAATATACGGGTTAGTAAATACGGCAATAGATACAAATGCACTAAATAAAACCATTAACATCGCTCATTTTGATTATAAAAATAAACTCTATGGTGAAGCAAAAAATAAGGATGTTTCTAGAAGTACAAGCGCTCCGATTTTAAAAATTATCCCTTTAAAGGATGTACATAGGAATCCTCCCTTTGCAAAAAACTGGGTAGATAAAATTAAGCCTGTAGTAGCACTATCTATATTTTTATTGCTCATATCTGTCATCAATTTTATTAATCTTGCCACAGCACAATCTGTACAAAGAGCTAGAGAAGTTGGTGTCAAAAAGGTGTTGGGAACAAGCAAGAAACAACTTGTATGGCAGTTTCTTTTTGAAGTGGCCATTCAAAGTTTATTTGCATTATTTATTAGTATTGCACTTGTTGAACTGTTACTGCCCGCCTTTAGCACTAATTTTGATGCACAGCTTAGCTTTTGGCACAATGCAAAGCTAGTGTCCATATTATTCCAGCTATTTGCTGTATTTATTATTGTTACGTTGTTGGCTGGTTTGTACCCTGCGGCTGTACTCTCTAACTATAATCCTATTGCTGTATTAAAAGGAAATTATGAACATAGTTTTAAAGGTATTGCTTTAAGAAACGGATTAGTTATTGTCCAATTTGCAATTGCTGCAACATTTGTAATCTCTATTGGTGTAATGCAATCACAAACAAATTTCTTAGTAAACAAGGATCTTGGTTTTGATCGTTCCCATCTCATCAATATATCAACCAATTATGATGACCGGTTTGCTGAAAGGATAAAAAAAATACCAGGAGTGCAATACGTAGCTACTACAACCCAGGTAATGGGTAATACGTTTAACGTTTCTGAAAAAGTAGTGTATAAAAGTAACACCTTTGATTTCAATACTGTAACAGTTACCATGGAAACATTGCCAGCTTTAGGTGTACATCTGGTTAGCGGTAGGCTGTTCTCTAAAGAGTATAAACAGGATACAGTAAATACGGTTGTTTTAAATGAAGCAGCAGCAAAACTACTTGGTAAAAATATTGTTGGACAGGACTATGATGTGCTAGACGAAAAGAGAAAATATACTTTTCGCATCGTCGGAGTGATCAAGGATTATCATAATGAAAGTTTTGATAAGACTGTTTTGCCTACAATTTATAAAGTTACCCATTTAGGTGGTATGTCTAGTACCAATAACCTTTTAGTCCGTTTCAACACGGATAATTACCAACATATGATAGAGTCAGTAAGGCTGGAGTGGATGAAGATTTACCCCGAATTTCCAATGATATATACCTCTGGGGAGGCGGCCTTTCAAGCCCAGATACTTTCAGACAAACGTTTCATGGAAATGATCACGCTTTTTAGTGCCTTTTCAATATTGCTTTCTTTGCTTGGTTTATTTGCTTTATCAGCATTCGTTTCAAAACGAAGAACAAAAGAAATTGCTGTTCGTAAAGTGTTGGGCGCTTCTAATTTCCAAATAATCAATATGCTTAATCGTTCCTTCCTGGTACTGATTGTAGCAGCAAATGTAATCAGTTGGCCCATTGCTTACATAGTTATGAATAAGTGGCTCCAGGGGTTTGCCTATCGTGTTGATATGCCGTTCGCTCCATTTGTATTTGCAACCATAATATCTTTAATAATAGCAGTATTTACTATCAGCATACAGGCAAGAAAAGCTGCGGTTAGCCCCCCAGTAAAGGCATTGAAATATGAATAATTAAGCCCTAAACGATGTTTAAACTAGATCTTAAAATTGCTTTTCGGAATTTACTAAAGCACAAGACTGCTTCGCTGATCAATATCAGCGGGCTCGCCATTGGTCTTGCAGCAAGCCTATTGTTGTTGCTGTATGTGCAATACCAGTGGAGCTACGATAAGCAATTTGGGAATAGTGAAAACACTTATCACTTGATGGTTAATTTTTACGGTACCGATAAGAGCATTACCGGAACCACGCCACAGGTTTCCAATGTGCTTCCATTGGTGCTAAAAGAAGAAAGCCCAGAAATAGAAAACATCAGCAGGGTGTTATGGGCCAGCAGAAGATTAGTGGCTAATGGGCAGAATTCTTTTAAGGTAGAAGGACGCTATGCTGATCCTGATCTGTTGCGAATATTTAAGTTTGACTATCTAAGCGGTAATCCGGAGAAAGCCTTTGACGATCCGAACTCCATTGTGCTTACAGAAACCATTGCAAAACGGTTATTCGGCACTGTTGATGTACTCAATAAAACTGTTCGATTTGAAAACCAGGCCAACCTGAAGGTTACTGCGGTAATAAAGGATCTTCCGCCAAATTTTACCTATGGATTTGAATGTCTGACATCCTGGAAACTTTATGAGAACCTGAACGGATGGCCAGCCGAATCTAACTGGGGCAATTATTCTTTCTTTACGTTGCTTACACTAAAGAATGGGACCGAACCTAATGCATTCAACCAAAAAATAAAAAACACCATTGCCAGAAATACCGGAACAAAAACTCTTGAAGCAGCCCCCTTTGTATATCCCCTCGAAAAATACCATCTATATGGCCATTTTACTAATGGTATAGCCGATGGCGGCCAGATCGAACAAGTACGCATTTTCATTATACTTGCCTTGGGTATTCTTGCAATAGCCTGCATCAATTTTATGAACCTCTCTACTGCCAGATCTCAAAAACGTGCTAAAGAAGTGGGTATCAGAAAAACAATTGGTGCCAGCCGCACATCATTAATAATGCAGTTCCTGCTCGAATCATTTATCCTGACCATAGTTAGTGTGGTACTAGCAATAGTCTTGGTTGAACTATTCCTGCCAGCATTCAATGGCCTGCTGAATACCAAACTGCAGATCAGTTATGACCATCCCGGAAACTGGCTGGCAGTGACCGGCCTGATTCTGTTTACCGGTTTGATTGCTGGTAGTTACCCAGCATTTTTCCTTTCTTCATTTAACCCGGTTCAGGCTTTAAAGAAGACCATAGCATTTAAAAGCAATTTTAGTCTCAGCTTTAGACAGGTGCTCGTTATCATCCAGTTCGGCTTTGCAATTGTTCTAATCGTGGCAACACTCATCCTTTATCAGCAATTACAATATTTAAAGAACAGACCTCTGGGATATGATAGCAATGCACTGATCGAAATGCCTCATGAAGGCAACTTATATCCTAAATTTGACTTGTTCAAGGACAGATTGCTCAACTCAGGGGCAGTAACTGCGGTAACGCAGTCATCAGGAAGCATCGCCTTTCAAAATTCAAATACCAGCGGGCTTGAATGGCATGGCATGAGAGATGGAGATAAGAAAATTTCATTTGACCTTATTCAGACCACTTATGATTTCCTGAAAACGAATAACATCAGATTAATTGCCGGACGCGATTTTAGTAAAGGCCGTGCCTCAGACTCGTCGGCACTGATGCTCAGTGAAACTGCTGTAAAACAAATGGGGTTTAAAGAACCCCTTGGTCAGCAAGTTCTTTTCAACGGTAAACAAAGACCGGTGGTGGGCGTATTTGCCGATGTACTGTGGGATGAACCTACCAGAACGCTGCACCCAATGGCCATCGTATTCAATGCTGAAAACAGTGATGTAATCACGATGCGGTTAAACACTACAAGGAATGTACGGGAAAGCATTGATCAGATCACAAAGATCACAAAAGAATTAAATCCTGATTTCCCTGTAGAAATCAAGTTTGTTGATAGCCTGGTTGCCGAGAAATTTGAACATGAACAAATGCTGTCTATAATATCGAACCTCTTTGCAGGCCTTTCTATATTTGTTTCCTGTCTTGGCTTATTTGGGCTGTCGGCCTTTAGTGCCGAGCAACGCACAAAAGAGATTGGCATACGTAAAGTATTGGGCGCAACCATTACTGGTATCATTACCCTGTTGTCAGTAAGCTTTGTTAAAACAGTTATGATAGCTATGGTGTTGGCCATGCCAATTGGGTATCTGATTATGAATAATTGGCTGATGCAGTTTGATTACCACATTTCAATTGGCCCTGCCGTATTCATTCTTACCGGAGTATCGAGCATTTTGATTGCGTTGTTTACTGTGAGTTGGCAGGCTTATCGTGCTGCAAAGTCAAATCCTGTGGATGCATTGAAATATGAATAAGTCATTTTGCCGCCGTCTCGTCCTCGACGATTGCTTTAAATTACGCATAATGCAACTATCTTTGCATCATGCAACGCAGTTTTACCGATCAGCTGAACAGAGAAATTTTAATCAATTATCCGCCAAAGCGGATCGTCTCTTTAGTGCCTTCTCAAACAGAACTGTTGCTCGAGCTTGGGCTTGATCAGGAAATCATCGGACTTACTAAATTTTGCATTCATCCCATTGAAAAGTTTGCAGAGCGTACCAAAATAGGAGGGACTAAGAAACTAAATATCCAGCTAATAAGGGATTTAAATCCCGACCTCATCATCGGTAATAAAGAAGAGAATGAGCAATCGCAGATCGAAGAACTGATGGAGGATTATCCTGTTTGGATGAGCGATATTTATACGCTGGAAGATGCAAAGAAGACCATTGCCCAAATAGGTGAACTGGTTGACAGGCAACCAGAAGCCTCCTATTTAAATCACCTGATCAGTGCAGGCTTTAATGATCTTCAAACCTTGGCCGTTCAAAACGKAATCAATAAAAAAGTTGCCTATCTGATCTGGAAAAAACCATATATGTTGGCTGGCAGAGATACCTTTATAGATAATATATTGGCATTAAATGGCCTTAGCAATGTAATTAAAGAGAAGCGGTATCCTGAAATTGAACTAAATGAACTGGCTAAATTAAAGCCCGATCTTATATTTTTATCCTCAGAGCCCTATCCCTTCAAAGAAGCACACCTTGAAGAAATCAGGGCTGTAGTACCTGAAGCTAAAGTAATGTTGGTTGATGGAGAAATGTTCTCCTGGTATGGTAGCCGACTGGTTAAAGCAGTTCAGTATCTGTTTCAGCTTCAAAAGGAACTTTATTAACCGGCCGGCTGGGTTGAATTATTTATCTTTAACAGTTGTTCTTACTTCAACAAGGTAACCTCAACTCTTCTGTTTTTTAAACGTCCTTCTTTAGTTTTGTTATCTGCAATAGGCTGTGTATCACCTAAACCTGAAGTTTGAATTCTATCTCCGTTAATACCTAAACTAACCAGGTAAGTTTTAACAGATACTGCACGTTTTTCTGATAACCACTGATTGTATTTTGCGGTCCCAGTTTTATCCGAATGTCCTTCGATAAGAATTTGACGGTTGGCGTCCTTCTGTTTTAAAACTTTAGCAACATCAGCAATACTCTTTTTTGAACCTTCATTTAAATACGAAGAGTTGGTAGGGAACAATATCTCTGAACTAAATGTGAATTTAATTCCGGCATCAGTACGCTCTACCTGACTTTCAGGAAGGTCTTTCTTAATGTTGTCTAGCTCAGCATCACCCGCTGGTTTCTCTGCCGGAGAAGGAGGGGCTTGAATAACTTTTTTAACGGTTTTACACGAGAGTGTTACGCTAACTAAAAGCGCCAAAAATAAGATGGTTTTCTTTGTCATTTGTGTGGTTTGTATATAAAGTTTGTGTTAATTCAATTTGTTGTTTGTTATTTCAATTCATCAATTGCGCTGTCAGTATAGCTCAAAGCAGCCTGGTCTCCTTGTTTTTGCTTTTTAAGTTGCAGCAGGAAGTTAGTAACATATTTATTGTAGCCATAGCTTTTGTATTTCAATCCGATGGCTTTAACAAGATCAACTCCCTTTTTTAGCTCATTAATGTCGCTAACCTTGCCTAATATGTTTACATAAGCAGGAATCATCTCTATTTGTTCCTGAGCAGACATTGCTGTAAATTTCTCAGTAATGAAAGGTAATTCTTTCTCTGAACCAAATTTTGAATAAACAAATGCAATTGCTTGTGTAAGTGATGCTTTGTTGTCTTTCTCAAGCGCTCTAGCGACAGTTAGGGCTTCTTCAGGTTGTTGTAAAGCAAGAGCCATTAATGACGATCCCTGAACGGCATACGATTTACTTTCAAGCCCTTTTTTGAACAATGCTAAATCAGCAGCATTTTTATTGCCACCTATAATGGAAATTGCCTGTGCCTGCACAAGGGTATTCGGATCAGAAGTGGCCAGTTTTTGAATTGCAGGCATTGCAGTTTTAAAAAGTTCTGAATCATCTGCCGCAATTGAATCTATTGCCTGCATTCTTAACGTATAATACTTGTCGTTTAATGCCGAAAGTAAAACCTTTGCACCTTCTGCATCTTTTTTGTTTTTTCCAGCGGCTTCTATCGCTTCAAGTCTGTCCATAAATAAAGGAGCGTGTGCATATTGAAATGCAAACTCGGCTAAGGATTTATGGTCGTCTTTTTCAGCTAATAAAACTTTATCGGCATCAACATTCACAAGGTCGGGCTTAGTTGCACTGGCAAATGTAAAAGTCTGTACTGCATCTTTAAATGTTACCTGATAACGCTTTTTATTGGCCCCGGTATACACATCTATGGCCATAGGTAAGGTAAAAGGATCTCCCGCCTGAGTTTGTTTAAGTGTTACTTTTTGAGTTTTCGCGCTTTCATCCCATGCATAGTCTATACTTATTTTCGGATGACCGGCATTAAAATACCATTGGTTAAAGAACCAGTTCATGTCCTGTCCACTAGCTTCCTCCATGGCCAGGCGTAATTGATGAGCTTCACCATTTTTAAAAGCGTTTTGTTTCAGATAGATATTTAAGCCTTTAAAGAAAACCTTATCGCCCAAATAGTTGCGCATCATGTTTAAAATGCGACCGCCTTTTTGGTAAGATACCGCATCAAAAACCTCTTCTTTATCGGCATAATGAAAGCGTACCAGGTTCTTTAAAGCTTCTTTTTTAGAACCTAGATACTGGCTCATGTCTTCATAATTGTGCGCATCGGCAGCATCTTTTCCATACTTATGTTCTGCCCATAAATATTCGCTATAGTTGGCAAAAGATTCATTTACAGTTAAGTTGCTCCAACTTTCAGCCGTAACATAATCGCCAAACCATTGATGGAACAATTCGTGCGCGATAGTGCTTTCTGCCTGTCCGAAATTTTCATCAAGCATTTCTCTTGGTGTGCGTTGTACGTAAGCACCGTGTAAGGTGGCAGTGGTATTTTCCATTGCACCGCTTACGTAATCACGAACTACAATCTGGCTATATTTATTCCAGGGATAGTCAACACCAAGTGTTTTAGAATAGAAGTCTATCATTTCTGGGGTAAGCCCAAAAATTTGTTTGGCATAAGGCGCGTAAGCAGGTTCCAGATAATAGTCTACTTCTTTACTGTTCCATTTATCACGATAGATTTTGAAATCGCCAACTGCCATCATAAATAGATAAGGAGAATGTGGCAGATCCATTTTCCAGGTATCTGTACGGGTTCCATTGGCATTTTTTAGCTGACTTACCAGTTTTCCGTTTGATAAGGTTACGTATTTAGCCGGCGCAGTAATGCTAATTTCGGCTGTAGTTTTTTGATTTGGTTTATCTATAGTGGGGAACCAAGCAGAAGACGCTTCTGTTTCGCCCTGCGTCCAGATCTGTACCGGCTTCCCTTTAACCGCACTGTCTGGATTAATAAAATAAAGACCTTTTGCATCTGTTATGGCAGCGCTGCCCTTTACTTTTAATTCATCAGGTTTTGCTGTATAATCAATAAAAATGGTGTAGGCTTCGCCTGGTAAGAATTTCTTTCCCAGCTGTATTTTTAGCTGCTCTTCATCGTAAGTGTATTTTAACGTTTGCAGGTTTTTCCCATTTACTAATGCAATAGTTCTGATATCCATGCCCTGAGCATCTAGGGTTAGCGAATCTGTTGGGTAGGCGTAAGGCTTTAATGTTACCCACTCTTTACCAATTAGATGGCGTTTTGAGTAGTCGAACTTTACATCTAATTTTGTGTGCACTAATGCATTTATTTTTGTAGATGATGCATGGTAAGGGGCCTGAGCCCAAACACCGATGGAAGTTAACATGAGTGCCAGTCCAACCCTGGCCGATTTGCAAAATAAGTTCTTCATTAAAGTTAATTAAAGCGCCCAAGTTACGTATTCGTAGTAATAAAGAAAAGTAACAGTGTTGTGTGCGTATTTTTTGTTTAATTTTATGAACATAATCTCAATATTAAATTTTAGGTAAAACAATTTTGGCTATGAAAACAACATTTAAAAACAGCCTGATCGCACTTGTCATTATGTTCCCTATTTTTGCTCAGGCTCAAAAAAACAATACATTACAAAAAATGGCAATAACTTATCCGGAAACAAAGAAAGAAAACATAAAAGACACCTATTTTGGAACTGTAGTAGAAGATCCGTACCGTTGGCTGGAAGATGATCGTGCAGAGGATACCAAAGCATGGGTAAAAGCAGAAAATGCAGTAACCCAAAAGTACCTGGCCCAAATTCCTTTCAGAAAAGTCATAAAAGAACGATTAACAAAGTTGATGAATTACGAAAAGTATTCTCAGCCATTTAAAGAAGGCGATTATACTTATTTCTATAAAAACACGGGTTTGCAAAACCAAAGCCTTCTGTATCGTCAAAAGGAAGGCGGAGAGCCTGAAGTATTTCTGGATCCAAATACGTTTTCTAAAGATGCAACCACCTCATTGGCCGACATCAGTTTTTCTAAAGATGGAAGTTTGGTAGCATATCAGCTTTCGGCAGGAGGTTCAGACTGGACCAGCGTTGTTGTGATGCACGCAGCCGATAAGTCAATTATTGGCGATACACTTATTGACGTAAAATTCTCTGGTATAGCCTGGCAAGGCAATACCGGCTTCTATTACAGCAGCTACGATAAACCTAAAGAGGGAAGCCAGCTATCAGGGTTAACAGAACAACATAAATTGTTTTTCCATAAACTGGGAACGCCGCAAAAAGACGATCAGCTGGTATTTGGAGGTGCAAAAACTCCACGCAGGTATATTGGTGCAGGCTTAACAGAAGATGAACGCTATTTGATTATCTCTGCTGCTAATTCTACATCAGGTAATGAGTTGTACATAAAGGATCTTTCTGTGGCCAATTCTGCCATTATCCCTGTGGTCGATAATTTTGAACAAAACCATAGCATCATTGATAATATTGGCAGCAAGTTGTACATATATACAAACCTTGACGCGCCAAATGGACGCATCGTTACTGTGGATGCTGCCGATCCCAAACCTGCAAACTGGAAAGACCTGATCAAAGAAACAGAAAATGTATTAAGCCCATCAACCGGTGGAGGTAAGCTATTTGCTAATTACATTAAGGATGCAGTTTCGATGGTATTGCAGTATGATATGGACGGTAAACTGGAACATGAAATTAAGTTGCCCGGGATAGGTACAGCTGTTGGCTTTGGCAGTAAAAAGAAGGAGCTAGAGCTATTTTATACCTTTACATCCTATGTTTATCCAACTACAATTTTTAAATATTCGGTAACTACAGGCCAATCGGAAGTCTATAAAAAGCCGGGTATCGATTTCGATCCATCAAAATACGAGTCTAAACAGATATTTTATACTTCTAAAGACGGCACTAAGGTGCCAATGATCATTACCTATAAAAAAGGACTAGTGCTAAATGGCAAAAATCCTACTGTGTTATATGGTTACGGAGGTTTTAATATTAGTTTAACTCCTGCGTTTAGTACTTCTATAGTTGTTTTACTGGAGCAGGGAGGTGTTTATGCAGTCCCTAATCTGCGTGGTGGTGGCGAGTATGGCGAAAAATGGCATCTTGCAGGAACTAAACTCCAAAAGCAAAATGTATTTGACGACTTTATTGCTGCGGCGGAGTATTTGATTTCAACTAAGTATACTTCTAAAGATTACCTGGCAATAATGGGTGGTTCAAATGGCGGGTTGTTGGTTGGAGCTACCATGGCGCAGCGACCAGAGCTGTTTAAGGTAGCATTTCCGGCCGTTGGGGTAATGGATATGTTGCGCTACCATAAATTTACGGCAGGAGCAGGCTGGAGCTATGATTATGGAACGTCGGAAGATTCAAAAGAGATGTTTGAGTATTTACATAAGTATTCGCCCGTGCATGCTTTAAAAGCAGGAGGGAAATATCCCGCAACATTGGTTACTACTGCCGATCATGACGACAGAGTTGTGCCTGCGCACTCTTTTAAGTTTGCGGCAACCTTGCAGGAGCGGCAGGGAGGTGATGAACCGGTGCTGATCAGTATACAGACCAACGCCGGGCATGGTGCCGGTAAACCGACAGATAAAGCTATTGAAGAGATTGCCGACAAATGGGCCTTTCTATTCTACAATATGGGCTTGGGATATAGGTAACTGAAAGAAGAGATGCACCCACAACTCCTGGGTTTCTCGGATGGTAAGAGGGGTGGGGCAATAAAAGAATGTCACGTCCTGATAAGCAATGTCGCCTCCTGCTCTGGCTATACAGGAGGTGATTAGTTAGTACTAAGCGTCATTCTAATACGCTCGTCATCTCGACGACAGCATGTGCTATAGCACGATTTCAGGATAACGAGTATGTCTTCATGGCTTTTTGATTGAAAACTAGCGACGACTCTACCGGAAAACAGTTAAATGAAAAAATATTTTAATTTTTTTTTATTCATGAAATTTATTGATGCATTAAAAATTTCAAATGTATTTTGCTGGTTATCAGAAGGGTGAAATTTTGATGGTGAGTAAGTAATGAGAATAGGGCAGAGGGGTATTAAATATTTATTGAAAATATTTTAAAAAGGGTTTTGAGAATTGAAAACTATCTCTATCTTTGCAGTCCTAAAACAATCCTAACTGCGGAAGTGGCGTAATTGGTAGCCGCACCAGACTTAGGATCTGGCGCTTCACGGCGTGGGGGTTCGAGTCCCTTCTTCCGCACACAAAAATTCCCCCGCAACACGGGGGAATTTTTATATAAAGACGGTTATAAAAATATTGATTCAGAAAGATGAACATTACACAGGAAAAAATTAACGACTTAAACGCAGTTGTAAAAATTAAAATTGCACCTGAAGATTATACTGAAAAGGTTGATAAGACTATAAAAGAACAAGCTAAAAAAGCAAACCTTCCTGGGTTCCGTAAAGGAATGGTTCCTCCTGCTCACATCAAAAAAATGTATGGCAGAAGTATTCTTGTAGAAGAAATCAACAATCTGTTAAGCGAAACTTTAAATAAGCACTTAACTGATAATAAAGTAGAAATTCTTGGTCAGCCTTTGCCTGTGATGGATGATTCTAAAGAATTCAAATGGGATTATACAGACGAATTTGAATTTGATTATGAATTAGGATTAGCACCTGCTATTGATTTAAACCTTTCTTCTAAAGACAAGTTTACTCAATATGTTGTTAAAGCTGACGAAGAAACTTTAGCTGCACGTATCAAAAACATCCGCAAAAGCTATGGCAAAATGACAAACCCTGAAGTTTCGGCAGAAGAAGACGTACTTTATGCCGAATTAGCACAACTTTCTGCCGATGGTTCAGTTTTTGAAGGTGGCATTACACAAACAGGGTCTATTCGTTTAGATCAGGTTACTGATAAAAAGATTTTAAAATCTTTAATTGGTTTAAAAAAGGATGATGTAGTTACGCTTGACGTTCAAAAAGCTTTTGATAAAAATGAGGTTATAATAGCCAAATTATTAAACATCAGCGAAGAAGATGCCAAAGACCTACAATCAAAATTCCAGGCAACGGTTAAAAATGTAAACCGTTTAGAGGAAGCTGATTTAAATCAAGAGTTCTTTGATAAATTATTTGGTGCAGGTGAAGTAACTGATGAGGCTGGTTTTACTGCCAGAATTACAGAAGAAATCGAAAGCATGTTTAAGCAAGATGCAGATCGTAAATTACAAAACGATATGTATACTAAACTTACTGACAGTGTTAAAATTGATTTGCCAGATGAGTTTTTACGTAAATGGTTAAAAGCTACTAACGAAAAACTAACTGACGAAGAATTAGCTGAAGGTTATGATGATTTCGCTAAAAACTTGAAATGGACTTTAATCGAAAACAAATTGATGAAAGACAATAACATCGAGATTAAATACGAAGATGTTTTCCAAACAGCAAAACAACGTTTAGACGCACAATTTAGAATGTACAGTCCAGCTCCGATGCCGGAAGATCAATTGGCTCAGTACACTGCTACTTTCCTTAAAGAGAAAGACAACGCTAACCGTATTTTTGATGAAGTAAAAGCGATTAAAGTTTTCGAACACATTCAATCAGTTGCTACTTTAGACCAAAAAGAAATAGCTTATAATAAATTTATAKAATTAAAATAAGAAAGGCTGGTAACAGCAAACACAATTAATTTTATAGTTTTAAGAATAAGGCGGCTTTATTAAGGCCGCCTTATTTATATAAAAGATATTCAAATTTTACAATGCCACAATAAATTACCAATTTAGTTTAGCTACTTTGGTGACAAATATTAGAAAATAGGAACTTCTGAAACCTCCTGAGGAAGCTTCATAACAGATAAAAGAAAAATAGGAACTTATGAAAATAGATAAAGACGAGTTTAGAAAATATGCAGTTAAACATCACCGTATAAACGGTTTAAATGTTGATCGTTTTATTGGAGCAACAAACAACTCTCCAAAAAGCATGACACCTTATATCATTGAAGAACGCCAGCTTAATGTAGCGCAAATGGACGTTTTCTCTCGTTTGATGATGGATAGGATTATCTTTTTAGGTGATGCTATTTATGACGGAAATGCAAACATTATACAAGCTCAATTGTTGTTTTTACAGTCGACAGATAACAATAGAGACATTCAAATTTATATCAATTCACCAGGTGGTTCAGTTTATGCCGGTTTAGGTATATACGACACCATGCAGTACATCACTCCTGATGTGGCTACAATTTGTACCGGTATGGCGGCTTCAATGGGAGCGGTTTTATTGGTAGCAGGAGCTAAAGGAAAACGTGCTGCATTACCTCACTCACGTGTAATGATTCACCAACCTTCTGGTGGTGCTCAGGGTGTGGCTTCAGATATGGAGATCAACCTTAGGGAGATGCTAAAATTAAAAAAGGAATTGTACGATATCATTTCTAATCATTCCGGACAATCTTATGAGTGGGTAGAAAAAGCTTCAGACCGTGATTACTGGATGAAAGCTGAGGAGGCGAAAGGTTTTGGAATGATTGATGAAGTACTGGTTGCCAGTAGTAAGAAAGATTAAAAATGGCTAAACAAAATAAAGAATCGCGTTGCTCTTTTTGTGGCTCAGGTAAGCAGGATACTTTAATGCTTATCGAAGGGCTTGATGCATACATTTGTGATAAATGTGTTGCTCAGGCGAATCAGCTTCTGGTACAGGAGCTGGGCAGCAAAAAAGGTAAAGCTTTAGATCCTTCGATCACCTTGTTAAAACCACAGGAAATTAAAGCGCATATTGATCAGTATGTTATTGGTCAGGATGATGCTAAAAAAGTACTTTCTGTGGCAGTGTATAACCACTATAAAAGGTTGAGTCAGAAGATTGATAAAGCTGACGAGATTGAGATTGAAAAATCCAACATCATGCTGGTAGGCGAAACAGGAACAGGTAAAACTTTACTGGCTAAAACCATTGCAAAGATATTGCATGTGCCTTTTTGTATATGCGATGCAACGGTGCTTACCGAAGCAGGTTATGTAGGAGAGGATGTTGAAAGCATATTAACACGTTTATTGCAGGCGGCTGATTATGATGTGGCTTCGGCAGAACGTGGTATCGTTTATATCGATGAGGTTGACAAGGTGGCACGTAAAAGTGATAACCCTTCAATCACCAGAGATGTATCGGGAGAAGGTGTACAACAGGCCTTGTTGAAGATCTTAGAAGGTACTGTAGTAAACGTTCCGCCTCAGGGTGGTCGTAAGCACCCTGATCAGAAGATGATCCCTGTGAACACGAATAACATCTTGTTTATTTGCGGGGGTGCATTTGATGGTATTGAACGTAAAATAGCGAACAGATTGCGTACACAGGCTGTAGGTTACAAAGTTAAAAAGGACGACGAAGAGTTGGATCTTAAAAACCTGTACAAGTATATCACTCCTCAGGATTTAAAATCATTTGGATTAATACCAGAGCTTATTGGTCGTGTGCCGGTTTTAACGCACCTTAACCCATTAGATAAGCAGGCTTTACGCAACATTCTTACTGAGCCTAAGAACTCATTGTTGCGTCAGTATGTGAAACTATTCGAATATGAGAATGTAAAGCTTGTATTTGAAGATGAGGTTTTAGATTTCATTGTTGATAAGGCAATGGAATATAAACTTGGTGCAAGGGGCTTACGCTCTATTTGCGAAGCGATTATGCTTGATGCGATGTTTGAAATACCATCGGACGCGAGTGTCCAGGAATTGAGTATTTCACTCGACTATGCCGTGGAGAAATTTGAGAAGGCCGACTTTAAAAAGTTAAAAGCTGCTTAGAAATTTAAATCCCCGGTTTTACCGGGGATTTTTTTTTAATATATTGGTTAAGGTTGTAGGCACGCCAAGCCGTCATCTCTCCTATCGTCGAGATGACGAAGAAGTAGCCGAAGACTACAAGATTTAGGATGACGGGCTCATACTTAATTGGATAACAGAAGTTTAGCATACACCTCAAAAAAAGAATAATAAAGAAAGGATAAATATATGAACGAAGAAAAAGACGTAAAAAAAGATGAAAAAGCAGTAGCGAAAGCAAAAAGAACTAAAGAAATTGAATCTCCTGTAAAAGGTGGTTTAAAATCTAAATCAGAGATTGTTAAGAACTGGTTGCCAAGATATACCGGCAGACCATTAGAAGAATTTGGACAATACATCTTGCTAACAAATTTTAGTAAATATGTGCAAATGTTCTCTGAGTGGAACGGCAATGCACCTATTTTAGGATTAGATAAGCCGATGCAAAGCGTAACTGCAAATGGAATTACCATTATCAATTTTGGTATGGGAAGCCCGATGGCGGCTACTATGATGGATCTGCTAACCGCAATTTCTCCTAAAGCAGTTTTGTTTTTAGGCAAATGCGGAGGGTTAAAGAAGAAAAACCAATTGGGCGATTTGATTTTGCCTATAGCAGCGATAAGAGGCGAGGGGACATCAAATGATTACCTGCCTGCAGAAGTACCGGCATTACCTGCCTTCGCTTTGCAGAAAGCGATATCAACAACAATAAGAGATCACTCGAGAGATTATTGGACAGGAACTTGCTATACCACCAACCGCAGGGTTTGGGAGCACGACAAGAACTTTAAGAAATACCTGAAAGGCTTACGTGCAATGGCAGTAGATATGGAAACCGCAACTATTTTTACCACTGGATTTGCCAATAAAATACCTACCGGAGCTTTACTGCTGGTTTCTGATCAGCCAATGATTCCTGAAGGCGTAAAAACTGCCGAAAGCGATAGCAGTGTAACCACTAATTATGTGGAAACTCATTTAAGAATAGGGGTAGATTCGTTAATGCAACTAATTAATAACGGACTTACAGTTAAGCACCTTCATTTTTAGTCACCATCAGTACTTTTGGGGGAATCGAATTCAATCAGCGTTCCGCCAAAGTGGCTAACTTCAGCCCAGTCATCTGTAGGARATTCTATCATAACAATTCCACAGGTAGGGATATTATAGATACTTGCATCACTTAAGTAGTTTGCAAAATCTGTAAATCCCGGGTTGTGCCCAAATATGGCTACTCTGTCATATTTATTATTCAGCTTGTTTACAACCTTTAAAAGGGTGTTCACATCAGCTTCATAAATAGCAGTTTCTTCTTTGATCTGATCAGGAGATTTGTGCCATACTTGCGAAAAATGTTTGGCGGTAGTAATTGCTCTTAAAGCAGGGCTGCTTACCAATAATTGCGGAACAAGGTTTTTTTGAAGTATCCTTGACGCCATTTCTGGTGCATTTCTGTGTCCCCTTGGATTTAATGGCCTGTCGAAATCTGAAAGATGGGAATTGGCCCAATCTGATTTACCGTGTCTTACTAATAGCAATTGCTTCATATAAGCGTTCTTATGAGTTTATAAAACTAACAATCTTATCGGTATGAATGTTTTTCATACATTTAAAATGTCCTAAGGGACATCTCTCTAAACCAAACTTTGAACACGGTCTACACGCCAGGTCTTCTCCAACAATTAATGATTGTGATATTTTATAAGGATGTACCCCTAGCAAATCAGGTGTGGTGCCGCCCCATACAGACGCTAATGGCTTGTCAAAAGCTTCTGAAATATGCGTCAGTCCGGTATCAAATCCAATTACCTTATGGGCTTTAGAGATCAGAAAAACAGATTGATCCAGGTTTGTAATCCCACAGGTACTGAATACATTATCGCCAGTAGCTTCCTTAATTATATCGGCATTCTCTTTTACATCATTCCCCCCCAATAAAACAACAGGAAGATCTATTTTATTACATATTTCTATGATCTTATCATTAGGCAGCCTTTTGGTAAAATGAGTGGCTCCAATAACAAAGGCAACGAACTTTTGCTGATGAGATGGAGGTAAAAATTCTGATAAATGATATTCTTTAGAGATATAATAATCAATAGGCTTGTCATCATTTTTTACACCAAGAAACTTCACGGTTTCAAGATATCTGTCTACCAGATGTTTTCCAGAAATGAGTTTATTCCATTTGAATTTTAATGCCAGCCATTTACTTATTCTATCTTTTTTATAAGTAGAAGAGGGTAGTCCGGTTTTGAATTTGATAATAGAAGTACGCAGGTTATTGTGCAGGTCTATAATCAGGTCAAAATTCTCAGCTTTAATATCCTTAATGGTATCAGATAACCTTGGTTTAAGCGTATGAAGTTTAGTTAAATAGGGGTTATTCTGGTAAATGTATTTGAATGCGGGTTTGGTAAGGAAATGTATTTCGCAATCAGGTAATTGTTCTTTGAGGCATCTCACTACCGGGGTTGTGTAAATGATATCCCCCATGGAACTAAACCTTATTACAATAATCTTTTTAGGTGTTTTCAAATCAATAATTTCTTATTGTGAACCTTTTATTTTTTCTATAATACTTGTTGATGAATAACCCGGCAAGAAGTTAAGTACTTTAACCTCACCTCCATTGGCAATTGTTTCTTTTGCGCCCACAATATTATCGAGGTTGTAATCTCCACCTTTAACCAATACATCAGGTTGAACTGCGTTGATTAAATCAAGGGGAGTATCTTCACTAAAAAGGACAACAGCATCAACAAAAAACATAGATGCAATAAGTTGTGTGCGACTAAACTCATTATTTATTGGCCTGTTCTCGCCTTTAAGTTGGCATACAGAATTGTCGGTATTTAAACCAACAACAAGTATGTCTCCCAGATCTGCAGCTTCGCCAAGGTAGGCGATATGGCCAGGGTGTATGATGTCAAAACAGCCATTTGTAAATACTATCTTTTTACCTTCAGCCTTCCACTTACGGGCCTTATCAATTAGCGTATCTCTGGATACTATTTTTTGTACAAGAGTCTGTTTTGAATCTTTTGCCATAATTAATATGATTGATCTACTGCGGTGCAAAGAATGTGCCCAATCAGGATGTGCATTTCTTGTATTCTGGCAGTATTGTCTTCAGGGATTACAATATTTATATCGCAAAGTTTATTCATCTGGCCACCGTCTCTGCCAGAGAGACCTAGTGTTTTACAACCAATTTCTTTTGCTGCTTTTAAGGCGTTTATAATGTTTGCGCTGTTGCCGCTTGTAGATATCGCAATAAATAGATCTGAAGGATTGGCTAGCGCGTGCAACTGACGCTCGAATACGCTATGGTAACCATAATCATTGCTTATTGCGGTTAGTGCCGAAGTATCAACCGTAAGTGCAATTGCAGGTAGTGCCTTGCGCTCTTTAACAAACCTACCGGTAAGTTCTGCGGCAATATGCTGTGCATCGGCAGCGCTTCCCCCATTTCCGGCCAACAGTACTTTAGCACCCGAAAGCAAGGTATCTGTAATTAGTTTACAGCTGCTCTCTATTTGAGGTACAAGGTTCGAAATGACTTTCTCAATGGTTGCCTTATGATGATTTAATTCGTCTAATACCATGAATGTTAATTGGTTTTTAAAGATGCAATGATTTCTTCAATGCTGGTAGTTGCACTGCCAATATGTTTAATCACAATTGATGCCGCGTAATTAGAGATAGTTGCCGCTTCTTCAACACTAAAGTCTAGTGATAGGCAATACGCTAAAGTGGCTATTACGGTATCTCCGGCGCCGGTTACATCGTAAACTTCGGTAGCGGCAACAGGTATGATTTTATAATCTTCTTTAGTAATAATAGCAATTCCTGCTTCTGAAAGTGTTACAATCAGATAGGTTGCCTTGGTGGAGTCCAGAATAACGTGAGCAGCTTTAATTAAATCCTCATCAGAATTGATTTTTTCTGCTTTGGCAGCTTCTGCCAGTTCCTTCTTGTTCGGTTTAATAAGAAAAGCACCTTCATATTTACTATAATCCATTCCTTTTGGATCTACAAGGGTTTTTTTACCAAGCGATTGGCAGTAACCAATGACTTTTAAGGATAGGGTTGGAGTAAGTAATCCTTTATTGTAATCTGAAAGGACTACAATATCTGCTTTTTCTATATAGGGGGCAATGAAAGCAAAAAAAGATTCTTCCAGTTCAGCAGAGATGTTGTGGATATCCTCTTTGTCTATTCTAACAATTTGATGATTTCCGGCAATAACCCGGGTTTTTACGGTAGTTACTCTGCTGTCATCTTTTAAAATCAATCGATTATCTATGCCTTTTGTTGTTAATATCTCTATTACGTCGGCCGCAAACAGATCATTACCAACAATTCCGGCAAGATGAACTTTAGCCCCAAGATCAATCAGGTTGCTGGCTACGTTTGCCGCACCACCAATAATTTTTGATTCTCTATGTGCATTTAGGATTGGTACTGGTGCTTCTGGTGATAATCTGGTGGCCGACCCGAAGATGTAGTGATCTAACATGAGATCGCCTATAACTAATATATCCGGAGCGGGATTATTGTGATGTGCATTATGTAGTTTTTCTTTTAGCATGCTCTATTATAGGTCAAAGGTAAGCATAATGGCTTTTATAATGATTAAATATTGTTGAACCTGTTTTTAAAATGATCTGCTATTTCATTTACAGAATAACTATTTAAGCATTGTTTGGCCTCCAGGCCTCCTTTTCTGCCCACTAACACGCCATACTTCATATCATGGAAGCCTTCTGTTCTGTGGGCATCCGGATTTATAGATAAAATAACGCCTTTTTCAAGCGCATAGCGATGCCAGCGCCAATCCAGATCTAAGCGCAAAGGGTTGGCATTGATTTCTATAACTACATTATTTGCAGCACAGGCATCAATTACTTTGGCATAATCTATTGGGTAACCTTTTCTGCTAAGCAGTAATCTGCCGGTAGGGTGTCCTAGTATGGTAGTATATGGGTTTTCTATCGCTTTTATTAATCTTGAAGTAGCTTTTTCTTCGTCCATACGCAGGATGCTGTGTACAGATGCAACTACAAAATCAAACGTTTTAAGGATGTCGTCGCTGTAATCCAATGAACCATCAAAAAGGATGTCGCTTTCTATTCCTTTAAATATTTTAAATGGAGCAAGTTTAGCATTTAATGCTTCAATTTCCTGATGCTGTGCGTAAACGCGTTGTTCGTTTAGGCCATTGGCATAAAATGCGGATTTTGAATGATCGCAAATTCCCAGGTATTCTAATTGCAGGTTGTCTTTACAATAAAGCGCCATCTGTTCCAGGGTATGCACGCCATCACTCCAGGTAGAGTGGTTATGTAAACTTCCTTTTAGGTCATTGTAGGTAATTAACTGAGGCAGTTTGTTTGCCTTTGCCAATTCTATTTCATTTAATCCCTCTCTAAGCTCCGGTTCAACAAATGCTAATCCGGCTTTTTGATAAATAGATTGCTCATCATTAAAGGGGCCATTGCCTGCTAAAGTTAAAACATCGGTAACATGTTTTTCATTGCCGGTTAATTTAAACCAATTGAGGTAGAAATCGTGTTTGGCTACCACATAAAGTTTGATTTTAAGACCTGTAGGACTGTGTGCTATAAGTGCATCATCGCCCTGCGCTTCAAATTGTAAAGGCTCAAATTCTGATATTCTTGTAACTACTTCTTCGATGCGCTCGGCACCAATTACGAGTTCTATTTCTTCGATAATTTCCAKACAGCGGCGGTATGCTCCGGCAACACCTAAAAGCGGCTCTCCGCTGATGCCCCTAAGCCATATGGCAAGGTCTCCAAATAGTGTGTTAACAAATCCTTCTGCCTGGGCATACAGGAATTTGCCATGTGCTGCCATCTGAAATTCAATAACTTTCTTGATCTCTTCCTGTGTTTTCAGACCAAAGCCTTTTGCTTCAATAAGTCTGTTTTCATTGCAGGCGTAATAAAGTTCGCCAATGTTTTCGATAGCGAGATCTTTCCAGATAACTGATATTTTTTTAGGGCCAATACCTTTAATGCCCAGCATTTCTACAATTCCTTCGGGTGTTTCGGTCAGGATGGTCTGAAGTTCAACCATGGAGCCTGTCTGCAGTAACTCCCATACTTTTGCCGATATACTTTTGCCAAGGCCATCTATGAGTGCGATTTCTTCGAGCGTTTTATCTTTAATGGCAAATGGCAGTTTATCTACTTTAAAAGCGGCATTAGCCACTGATTTTATTTTAAAAGGATTTTCATTATGTAGTTCCATCAATTGAGACAGGAGACGGAGGGTACGGGCGATGGTCTTGTTTTCCATTGAGTTATTTTTTACCTTAACAGTAATGGAGCTATTTTTTAGGATAATTCCATCGTTGCTAAATTAAATAAAAACGCTCGGTTTTTTGATTAAACTATTATTGGCATGGTTTTTTTACCTTATGTTGCTATGAGACAATTCAATATTTTAAGTGTTTTTTTGCTGGCTCTGGTTTTGGGCTGCAATGAACCAAATAAAAAGACGACAGAGGAGGACAAAGAGGCCCGTCTTCCTGCCGGTGCATTTCCAGAGTATTCCGGAGATCTGATGATTGTTCCGGGCAAGTCGATTGATAATGTGTTTTTAGGGCAAGACATGCAAGAGGTTTTTAAGATTTTAGGGAATCCAAATGACGGTGATGCCGCGATGGGAAAGGCGTGGGGGATATGGTACCTCAGAGATTCAACTGATACCAAAAAAGGAATGCTGTCGGTTTATTCATCTTATAAGGATAGCACGATGGTTACTAAAGACGTTAAGCAGATTGTGGTGAGTGCTTCGAATTACAGAACTGATAAGGGTTTAAGGATTGGAGTATCTCTTGATGAGATAAAGGCAGTTTTTCCGAATGTAAAAAAGGCCGAGATTTATGTGAGCACTGTTAAAAAAGATACTTTAGTTGTTTATGATGCAGAGGATGAGGGGATAGCTTTTGATGTAAGGAATAAAGGAGATCATTTTTTTACTACTGCCATTACAGTACATCCTAAAAAAGTATCGGTAAATAGTACATATTTAACGATACATCCGGGTTGGAATAAAGTTCAATAAAGAAAGATTGTTTGACGCTGCTGATTTTAGGGCTGTCGTTTTGAGGCTTTCGTCATCTCCTTTGATTAACCAAAGGAGATGACGGTGCGTTCTAAAGTATGACGATGCGTTCTAAAGAATAAAAGTTAAGATCTTTTAATTTACTTTAATTTCAAATGGCATGCGTGTTTGTACGCCTGATTTTGAAATGGCTGATTTTATTTGCTGATAAATTGGATAGCTATCGCCAAGTTCTTGCTTGGCATAATATGTTTTTACTTTATCGGTACTGTTTTCCATAAATGACTTTAGGGGGCTTATCATTTCAGGATATTCCACTACTCTGTACTCTTTTACCTTTGCTTTTTTTGCTGCCGAAACAATAGCATCATTAAAGCTTCCGGTTCTATCTGCAAGTCCTATTTTTACCGCATCTGTACCTATCCAAACACGGCCACCACCAATGCTATCAATATATGCTTTAGACTTTTTACGTCCTTCAGATACATGAGTAATAAAGGTATCGTAAACTCTGTTTACATCAGTTTGAATAATTAGCCTTTCGCCATCAGTTAGAGGGCGGTTAGTACTCATGATATCGGCATATTTTCCGGTTTTAACACCATCAAATGTAATTCCAAGTTTGGAGTTCAGTAATTTCTGGAAATTAGGAATCACACCAAATACGCCAATAGATCCAGTTATTGTGTTTGGCTGTACAAAAATTGAATCCGCTGCACAAGCAATATAGTAACCTCCGGATGCTGCCACATCACCAAATGAGGCAATTACCGGTTTAACTTTTTTCGTAAGAATAATTTCTCTCCAGATTACATCAGAAGCAAGTGCGCTGCCGCCTGGTGAGTTTACCCTCAATACAATAGCTTTGATGCTTGAATCTAATCTGGCCTTTCTGATGGTTCTGGAAAGGCGCTCAGAACCAATCTGTGCATTAGAGCCTTCTCCACCAACAATATCTCCATCAGCATAAATTACAGCTACTTTGTTTTTACCGCTTTCACTTTTATCGGCGTTTATATTTTTGGCATAATCGTTTATAGTTATGCTGCTGATATTGCTTTTCTTGTCTTTACCGCTTAAAGATTTAAGCTCGTCAAGAATTTCATCTTTAAATTTAAGACCATCAATCAGCTTATAAGCAAGTGCGT
This sequence comes from Pedobacter sp. 05T44, assembly GCF_056395985.1. Lineage (NCBI taxonomy): Bacteria > Pseudomonadati > Bacteroidota > Sphingobacteriia > Sphingobacteriales > Sphingobacteriaceae > Pedobacter > Pedobacter sp. 05T44. Next base: position 482,794 of record NZ_JBFTKO010000001.1, on the reverse strand, counting down.
CTTTTGGCTGCTGAATTTTATAATCGTCTGCAATCTGATGTAAGGTCGGGGTACTGATGTGTCTGCTTTCAGCGATTCCTTCAAGAAATGTATTGTACATCCCGGTTAAATAAGCGGTAACCTGCTCACGATTTTTATCGCTCATTTTATCGTTAATAAATGGCTCAATTGCACTCTTATAAGAGCCTACTCTTATAATTTGTGCCTCAATACCTAATTTATCCAGTGCTCCTTTAAAGAACATGACCTGAGAGCTCAAACCTTTAAATTCAAGTGCACCTTCAGGATTCAGATAAACTTTATCGGCCACAGAGGCCAGATAATAAGCACTCTGCGTATAAACCTCGCTATAAGCTATAATTTTCTTTTTGCTGGTTTTGAAATCAATTAAAGCATTTCTTACCTCGCGTAATGTTGCGAAGCCCGCATTTGGAGAAGTTACATTAAGATAAATGCATTTAATATCATCATCTGTTTTTGCTTTTTTAAGAGACTTAAGAATATCATTAAATCCTATACTTTTCTCGCCATCTCCACCTACAATTGGTAGATTTGAAAAAGTATCATCCGGAGTTCGCTCTTTAATTGCCTGATCCATATTTAAATAAAGTACCGAATTGCTGCTTACACTAACAGTTTTATCACTCTCGAGAGATGAAACAACACCAACAATAACTACTACAAATAACAGGGTAAAAAGGACAAGTGAAATGATAACTCCAACAACGGTTGCAAAAACATACTTGAAAAATTCTCTCATGTGGTGGTTTAATATTTATTTTGTAAATATAAGTAAAAAAATAGCCTGAGGCTTTTATATGATATTTGATACTAAAAAAGTTTATTTGTTACTGGGTAGCAACCTTGGCGATAGGGAACAGTTGATTGAAGATGCCATTAAACAAATTGCTAATGAAATAGGAGAGGTGTTTATAAGATCGTCAGTTTACGAGACTGAGGCCTGGGGAAATGAAGATCAGCCTTCTTTTTTAAATATCGCATTAGGTGTTAAAACTAAACTTACACCCATTGATGTGCTAAATAAAGCTTTGGAAATTGAACTTGAACTTGGAAGGGTTAGGCATGAAAAATGGGGTTCTCGTTTAATTGATATTGATCTCATTTTTTATGATGACATTGTGGTAGACATGGGAGCTGAATTACAAATACCTCACCCTCAGATGCAATATAGAAAGTTCGTTTTAGAGCCTTTGGCTGAGATAGCTCCTGATTATATACATCCGGGTTTAAAAATAACCGTTCGCGAAGTATTAGAAAGATTACGTGATAATTTATCTGTATCTAAAATTTAATTATATTTTTGTTCCAATGATTAACGTAAATAAAAATGATGAGCCTTTAGATCTTTCTTACTTAAGAGAGATGTCTGCAGATAATGCGGAGTTTATCATAGAGATGATAGATCTTTTTAAAGTTCAAACGCCGGTATACCTTTCTGAGCTCGAAAGTGCAGTAGCCGCTAGAAACTGGCCATTGGTATCAACCTGTGCACATAGAATGAAACCTACCTTTGCTTATATTGGAAGGGAAGATGCTAAACTGCACATGCAAATGATTGAACATAATGCCCGCGAGCTTATTGATGTAGAAGCATTGCCTCAGGCATTTGCTGAAATTGCTGAGTTTGTGCCAATCTTATATAAGCAACTAGATCGTGCAAAAGCGGATCTTGAAAAAGATCTTTAAGCTGCAGGAATACGTCTGAAATGTAAAATTGACAATCCGATATACAACACCAGTATAAAAGGAATAGCGGCAAATTTCAGAAAAGGCAGTAGCAGTGCTGATATGATCAGAAAAATATACTTTATTTTATTCTGAGCCCAGCTCGTTGAACTGAATTTTAAAGAGAAGATTCTAATCTCACTTACCAGTAGCCAGCTTAATAGTGCCGTTAATCCAATAAGCAGTAAGGTAGAATTGATAACCGAGGGATAGTCTTTTTGAATAAACGGCAGGGAGACTATAAACAAAGTATTCATTGGGGTATTTAAACCGATGAAATCTTCCGTTTGCCTGGTGTCGTTATTAAATTTGGCTAATCTTAATGCAGAGAATACCGTAATAATAAAGGCCAGATAAGGCAGGTAAGGCGATGCATAGTCGCTTTGCGAAAGTAGTTGGTACATTACTACTCCTGGCAGAAAACCGAAGCTTACCATGTCGGCCAAAGAATCCAGATCTTTTCCGATGTTTGATTTTACGTTTAATAATCTGGCTGCAAAGCCATCAAAGAAGTCAAAGATTCCGGACAGCAGCACAAAATATGCTGCTGTCTCCAGAGCTCCGTTAAAAGCATAAACTATTCCGATGCAGCCTGAGAACAGATTTGCACAGGTAATTGCATTAGGGATATGCTTCTTTATCATTTATTAGCTATTCATCGAAATTAAAAACTCTTCGTTCGATTTTGTGCCTTTTATTTGTGCCTGTACAAATTCCATGGCTTCCTGAGCATTCATATCAGCCAGGTGGTTACGTAAGATCCATACACGTTGTAAAGTGTCTCTGTCATGTAACAGGTCATCTCTACGTGTGCTCGAAGCAGTAATATCGATAGCAGGGAAGATACGTTTGTTAGATAGTTTACGATCTAACTGTAGCTCCATGTTACCGGTACCTTTAAATTCTTCGAAGATCACCTCATCCATTTTAGAACCGGTATCTGTTAACGCAGTTGCAAGGATGGTTAAAGAGCCACCTTTTTCTATGTTACGTGCGGCACCAAAGAAACGTTTCGGTTTGTGTAATGCATTTGCATCAACACCACCAGAAAGGATTTTACCCGATGCAGGAGCAGTTGTGTTATAAGCTCTGGCTAACCTGGTGATAGAGTCTAGCAAGATTACTACATCATGACCACATTCTACAAGACGTTTAGCTTTTTCTAAAACGATGTTGGCAATTTTAACGTGACGTTCTGCCGGCTCATCAAAAGTTGAAGCAATAACTTCAGCTCTTACACTTCTTGCCATATCAGTAACCTCTTCCGGCCGCTCATCTATCAGTAATATGATCAAATAAACCTCAGGGTGATTTTTCGCAATTGCATTGGCTACCTCTTTGAGTAAATTGGTTTTACCTGTTTTAGGCTGCGCTACAATTAAACCACGTTGCCCTTTACCTATTGGGGTAAACAAGTCAATGATCCTGGTAGAGTAGTTGTTGGTTTCTGTGAAAAGATTTAACCTTTCAGTAGGAAACAAAGGAGTAAGGTAGTCAAATGGAACACGGTCCCTAACATCAGCTGGTAAGCGTCCGTTAATAGTTTCTACTCTTACTAAGGGGAAATACTTTTCGCCTTCTTTTGGAGGGCGGATGCTTCCTTTTACCGTATCACCTGTTTTTAAACCAAATAGTTTGATTTGCGACTGAGATACATAAATATCATCAGGAGATGAAAGATAATTGTAATCAGCAGATCTAAGGAAGCCATAGCCATCAGGCATAATTTCCAGAACACCTTCGTTGGTGATGGTATTATCAAAATCAAGATTTGAATAGCTATTCTCATTTTGTTTTTGATGACCGCCAGTATTAGGTCCTTTAGGTCTGTTCTCGTCTCTTTGAGGTTTATTGCCTTTTTTGTTTTCGCCTGAAGGAACGTTTTGGATAGGCGCCACTACAGGAGCGGGTTGAGCTGTTTCGGCGACCTCTGAAGGAGCTTCAGTAGCTTCAATCTGAGGCTCAGCATCCGGAACGGATAATTCTTCAGCAGCTTCCTCAGCATACCTTTGTTCCGAGCCGGGAAGCGGATCAAACAACGATGCCCTATTGAAAGGTTTAGTTGTTGGGCCTTCTTCTTCCTTTGCAGGAATCCGGATTCTTTTACGGGTTGGTTTTTCAGCAGTACCAGTATCTTTTACAGTTTTCGCTTTACTGATTTTAGCTGGTGCTGCTACCTCAGTCACCTCAGCTACAGGAGCGCCTGTTTCTTGTTCTGTTATTTGTGCAATAATTTCAACCAGTTCAGCCTTACGTAACTCATCAGCATTTAGTATACCTTGAGTTTTTGCAATCTCACGCAATTCGGCTGTGAGTTTTTCATTTAATTCTGTTTTATTAAACATTATATGGGTGTAGAGAAATTTTTAAAAATAGAATTTACCAATTGAACAGAGCAGAAAATACGGCTATAAAAGATAGTAGAAGACAAAATTTTATTGGATTTTCTGGAATGATCAGATAAACTTTTAGAGAATTATGTTGCAATTGTATGTATTTGTAAACTAATCTCCAAGAAAAACTTAAAATTGTTTAAAATAATTTCATTCAAAAGTTTTTAAATAGGCATTAAATCACTGTTAAATTTGGCATCTTTGCACACAAAATTTACCCTCTGATGAATAAGAAGCAGTTATTTGAACAAATCAAAAGTAAGAAATCTTTTTTATGTGTTGGCCTTGATCCGGTTCTGGAAAATATCCCAAAACACTTATTAAAATACGAAAACCCTGTGTTAGAATTTAATAAGCAGATAATTGACGCAACTAAAGATCTGTGTGTAGCTTACAAACCTAACACTGCTTTTTATGAGTCGATGGGATTAAAGGGTTGGGAAACTTTAATTAAAACATGGCAATATATTCCTAATGATATTTTTACAATTGCTGACGCAAAAAGAGGAGATATCGGGAACACTTCGGCCATGTATGCAGATGCCTTTTTTAATGAGGCCAAGTCTGAGATGAGTTTTGATGCTATAACCGTTGCTCCTTATATGGGAAAGGATTCTGTTGGTCCGTTTCTGGAATATAAAGATAAGTGGGTAATCCTTTTGGCCTTAACATCAAATGCAGGTCATAGCGACTTTCAGTTGCATGAAACGCCGGATGGTAAATTGTATGAAGAAGTGATTCGAATTTCATCTCAGTGGGCAGGTAGTGAACAGTTGATGTATGTTGTAGGTGCTACACGGGGTTCTGAATTTGAAAATATAAGGAGACTCGCTCCCGATAATTTCTTATTGGTACCGGGTATTGGTGCACAGGGGGGCAGCCTTGCCGATGTTTGTAATTATGGCTTAAATAAAGAATGTGGCCTACTCGTAAATTCTGCAAGAGCTATCATATATGCAAGCAAAGGCGAAGACTTTGCTGAAAAAGCAAGGGAAGAAGCCATAAGTGTACAAAAAGAGATGGAGCAGATATTGTTATCTGCGAAATTGATATGACCGCTAAAACGGATTTTAAACTAATATTTGCTTTAATAGGTGTTGCTGTTGTTTGGGGAACAACATACCTTGGGATTCGTGTTGCAGTGGAAACCATCCCTGCCTGGTTTGTTGCCGCAATAAGACAAGGATTTGCGTCCTTAATTTTGATGGGGATACTGCTGAGCAAAAATGAATTGAAATGGAAAAGCTGGCCTTATTTGAGAAGGCAGTTGCTGGTATCTGTTTTAATGATTGTTGTTGCTAATGGAATGACTACTGTAGCAGAAGAAACCATACCTAGCGGATTAACATCGCTGATTAATGCGCTGAGCCCATTGGTTGTGTTTCTGGGAAGTGTATTGTTTGGTTTACAAAGACCCAGTTTAAAAGGCTTTGCAGGTGTAATTATTGGCTTTTTGGGAGTAGCTTTTATTTTTAGGGCAGGTTTAGGTGATCTGTTAGACCCTAACTATAAAACAGGGATTATGTTTTTATGTTTTGCGGTTACCGGTTGGGCCTCAGGAACTATTTACACTAAAAAATATACCCTTAAAACAGATAATATATTTCTTGATCTGTTTTATCAATTTGTATTCTCCGCTATAATTCAGCTCGGACTTGCATTTGTTTTCTCTGGAGATACACATATAGCGACCTGGAGTTTAAAGAGCTTAATGGCGGTAGGTTATCTGGCCATTTTTGGATCTGTAGTTGGGTATTTCTGTTACCATTATGCTTTAAAGAAGGTTACTGCTACCGAAGTGTCTGTACTTTCTTATTTCAATACCGTTATTGCATTGTTTTTAGGTTGGTTAATCCTTGATGAAATTGTTACGTTTGACATTATTATTGCTACAATCTTAATTATCCTGGGTGTATTCATCACAAATTATAAAAAGCAAAAAATATAATTTAGCGGGATAATAATAATAGCAGGATATACTAATAAATGCTAAATATTTTAATTCCGGGATAAAAGCACACAATGCTTTTACGTCTCAGGCGTTGTTACAACTAAATAAATATTACTGTACTCAAAAAAAATGCTTAAATTGTGGTATAGGAATTAAAATTTTAAAAAAATAATATGTTCCAGCGCATTGTTACCTTTTTTGAAAAGCAAAGTTTCGGGGTGTGTACTTACCTTGCAGAGCGTTTAAATATGTCGATTAGTAAAATCCGGCTGTTCTTTATTTACTCTTCCTTTTTAGCGGTAGGTTTTCCTATTGTGTTTTATATTCTGGCGGCACTTGTTCTAGATGTAAGACACTATATCAAAAGGATTCGCCTGCGTATTTGGGACGTATAGACGACCTTGAACTTTTAAAAGCTAAACCCGCAGAATTTCTGCGATCTCAGAGAAACCCTTTTCCTCAGCCAGGTCAGCAGGTAGTTTGCCCCCTTCCATTCTGCTGTTTACTTCAGCATTATGCTCTAGCAATAGAATAATTATTTCAATGTCTCCCTGTTGGGCAGCTGCATGAAGAGGTGTGAAACCCGCTTGTTGTTTTACGTTTATTATTGCCCCGGCATCGATCAGCATCTTGGTGATGTTATAACTTTTAATAGCTACTGACGAGTGTATAGGATATACATTAAAGCCATTGTTTGCAGGGATATTTACATCTGCTCCGCTTTCTATCAGGAATTTGCATATCTCCTCATTGGCAAAATAAGTGGCTAAACCCAAAGGCGTAAAGCCATCAGCCGATAAAGAATTTACTGAATCCGGGTTTTGAGCAACCAATTTGGTAGTAAGCTCATATTTGCCTAGTGCGCAGGCTTCAAATATGGTAAGGTTTGCCACAAAACTTGCAATTAATAAGGCAATTCCAGGTTTTCTGTAATAGCATGCCAATAATGCAGGGGATATCCCGTGGCTTGTTTTTTGACTGGCAAGCTGCGGCTGTTTGGTTAAAAGATCTGATATCTCTTGTTTCTTATCGGCTTCGATTAAACTTTCAAGATGAGCAATGTCCATTGTTAAATTTAAATTAAAAATGCTTAATAAAATTAACAAACTTAGCTAAAAATGTTTTATCTAAAAAAGAATCCCGCCTAGCGGAATACTAAACGGGATCACCCTAAAACAAAACTATATCTAAAAAATCAAAACTTAAACGCTTTGTATCTATGACTTTAATTAAGCGAGAAGGTTTAAAATACTCGAGGAACTTATTTTAAGAAGATACTTGTTTTGTAAAAGTTTTTGAAGAAATAAACGTTTTTACATTGAATAAATTTGTTGAATTAGACGATGTTTAGCGGTATTTGTAATATCTTAGCATAGATGGCAATAATATTATTTAAGTTTGTTGATTATTAATATTCGTAAGAAAAATGTCGGTAAGGGGAAACCAATTTAAGTCCAATTCTTTTAAAAATGATCAAGCTGATAAGCAGGGCTCCAGATCGCAAGGCACAAAGAAATTCAGGGAGAGATCAGAAATATTGCCCCGTCTGGATTTTCAGAATGGACGGGCGATTAAGATCATAGGCTTGTTTTTTGTCATTCTTTCACTATACTTTCTTATAGCTTTTACTTCATACTTATTTACCTGGCAAGAAGATCACAGCTATGTAATTGATGCTAATGGTGGCTGGAGTAATTTGTTTAAAACTTACGAGGAACTGCAGCAGGTAAATATCCCTCCAGTAGTGCAGAACTGGCTTGGCAAGATAGGTGCATTGCTATCTCATCAATTTATTTACGAATGGTTTGGTGTGGCCTCTTTTCTTTTTGTATTTGTATTCTTTGTTATTGGATACCGATTGCTGTTTAAGGTAAAAATATTCGCCCTTGAAAAAACATTGGGTTATAGCCTTTTCTTTTTGCTGTTTATCTCTTTAACTTTCGGGTTTTGCCACGCTTTCTTTTCCAATGCCCCTCATTTTTTAGAAGGTGAGTTTGGCTATTGGACTAACAAACTGCTGACCGCCCAGATTGGGACTGCAGGAGTAGGGGTGCTAATTGCTTTTTTAGGGTTAACGATTTTAATAATTGCCTATAACATAGATTTTAAACTACCCCTGCGTAAACAGGATGGCGGAATTGTTCCTGAAACACCTGATAATATTGAACTGGAAAACGAAATGCCCTCTGAGCCTGTTGAGTTTACACTTAATGATAAACTAGGTAATCAGCGTAAAAAGGAGCAGAATATAGTAGTTACTCCGTCAAGATTTGAAGAAAGGGAAGTTGAAGAGGAAAAACCACCAGTATTTACTCAGGCGGTAAATGTTATGCATCCACCAATTGTGCTTTCGCCATCAGTTGATGAACGACCTAAATCCCCTATTCTGGAGGTTCCCAAGGCAGAGCCAGAATTAACTATTGAAAAAACTGAAGAAGATAAGAAATCAGAAGAGCTTGTTGAACAATTCGGTAATTACGACCCTACGCTAGATCTGGCCAGTTATAAATATCCTCATCTGGACTTATTGGAAAACTATGGTTCTAATAAAATATCTGTTAATGCAGATGAGTTGGAAGCCAATAAGAATAAGATTGTTGAGACCCTAAATCATTATAATATAGAGATTGATAAGATTAAGGCTACAATAGGACCAACGGTTACACTTTATGAAATTATCCCGGCACCTGGTGTCCGTATTTCGAAGATCAAAAATCTGGAGGATGATATTGCTTTAAGTTTAGCTGCTTTGGGTATACGTATTATTGCACCAATGCCTGGTAAAGGTACCATTGGAATTGAGGTGCCTAATATGCACCCGGAAATGGTTTCAATGAGAAGTATTCTGGCTACAGAGAAGTTTCAGCAAACTACAATGGATTTACCTATTGCACTGGGTAAAACCATCTCTAATGAGGTTTATATTGCTGACCTTTCCAAAATGCCTCACTTGCTTGTTGCCGGGGCTACCGGGCAGGGTAAATCGGTAGGTATTAACTCAATTTTGGTGTCGTTACTTTATAAAAAGCACCCTTCGCAACTTAAGTTTGTGTTGGTCGACCCAAAAAAGGTTGAGTTAACCTTATTTAACAAAATTGAGCGTCACTTTTTGGCGAAGCTGCCTGGTGAGGCTGATGCCATTATTACGGATACCAAAAAGGTAATTAATACCTTAAATTCTCTTTGTATTGAAATGGATCAGCGTTATGATCTGTTAAAAGATGCACAGGTTAGGAATTTAAAGGAATACAATGAGAAATTCATTAAAAGGAAATTAAATCCGAATAACTCGCACAGATTTTTGCCATATATAGTGCTGATAGTTGATKAGTTTGCAGATTTGATGATGACCGCTGGTAAAGAGGTAGAGACGCCTATTGCCCGATTGGCGCAACTTGCACGTGCGGTTGGTATTCACCTTGTACTTGCAACCCAGCGTCCTTCAGTAAACATTATTACAGGTACCATAAAAGCCAACTTCCCGGCACGTTTGGCGTTCAGGGTATTGTCTAAGATAGATTCAAGAACTATTTTGGATAGCGGTGGTGCAGATCAGCTAATTGGTAGGGGGGATATGCTATTGTCTACCGGAAATGACCTGATCAGGTTGCAGTGTGCATTTGTTGATACACCGGAGGTTGATAGGATCTCTGAATTTATCGGTGTTCAGCGTGGTTATCCGGAAGCTTATCAGCTGCCAGAATATATCGATGAGGCAGCAGAGTCAGCTAAGCTTGATTTTGATCCGAACGATAGGGATTCTATGTTCGAAGATGCCGCCAGATTAATTGTTATGCATCAGCAAGGTTCTACATCTTTAATACAAAGAAAATTAAAGCTTGGTTATAATAGAGCAGGCCGTATTATTGACCAACTAGAGGCTGCAGGAGTGGTTGGCCCATTTGAAGGAAGTAAGGCAAGAGAAGTTTTAATACCTGATGATTACGCTTTGGAACAGTTCTTGAATGAGCTTAATAAATAATTAAAGAACATGATGAAGAAGATAGTGTTGTTGATGTTTGTGTTGGGAGTTACCTTGTCCTCTTACGCTCAAACCGATGCCAAGGCGAAAGCCATATTGGCAGAGGTAAGTAAAAAATATCGTTTATACGATGTTGTTAAAGCCGATTTCACTTTTACTGTAGATAATCAGCAAGCAAAAATTAAAGAAACGCAGCAAGGCACATTGTATGCAAAGGCCAGTGCCAATAAATACAAGGTTGCCATGACTAGCCAGGATTTAATAAGTGATGGTAAAAGCCAGTGGACTTATTTGAAGGATGATAAAGAAGTACAACTTACGAATGTTGACAACAGTGATGATGTGATAAACCCCGCAAAGATTTTTACACTTTACGAAAAAGGGTATAAGTACTTATATACAGGAGATAGTAAGGTTGGTGGCAAGGTTTATCAAATGATCGACCTATCGCCTATAGATACTAAAAAGTCTTTTTTCAAGATCCGATTAAGTATTGATAAGGTAGCTAAGCAGATTTCCAATGTGCTGATCTTTGATAAGAATGGAAGCAAGTATGCTTATTCTATAAAATCTTTTGTGCCTAATGTTAAGGTCCCCGAATCTACATTTGCTTTTGATGCTAAGAAGTATCCGGGTGTAGAGGTGGTAGACTTGAGGTAAGATTGTATTTTTTTAACAATTTTTTCTAAGTTTGGTGGTATGACAGTAACTCCTCTATTTTGAAGATCACGATTTTAGGAACAGGTACTTCGCAGGGTATTCCTGTTATCGCATGTAATTGCATAGTTTGTCGGTCTGCCGATCATAAGGATAAGCGTTTAAGGGTATCAGTTCTGATAGAAACGGGGGATAGAACCATTGTTATTGATAGTGGACCGGATTTCAGATACCAGATGCTTAGGGCAAATGTTAAAGATCTGGATGCTATTTTGTTTACCCACGAACATAAAGATCATGTTGCTGGCTTAGACGACATCAGACCATTTAATTATCTGCTGAAAAAGAATATAGAGATATATGCAACAGAACGTGTTCAGCATGCTTTAAAAAAGGAATTTTCTTACATTTTCGCTGAAGCACACTATCCGGGGTTACCACAAATTGATTTAAATACTATAGCTAACGATGCTTTCTCTGTTGGCGAGACAACGATAATCCCTCTTGATATAATGCATTATAAGCTTCCTATTTTGGGATTCCGGATAAATGATTTTGTTTATGTCACGGATGCAAAAACTATTTCTGAAGAAACTATTTCTAAAATTGAAGGCGCTAAAATACTAGTTGTAAATGCTTTGCAAAAAGAGCAGCATATATCTCATTTTACATTAGATGAAGCAATTGACTTTGCCCGGAAGATAGGGGCAAAGGAAACCTATTTTACGCATATAAGCCATAATATGGGGCTTCATCAGGTTGTTKAAAAAGAATTGCCAGATAATATTAAATTAGCCTATGATGGGTTAACATTATATTGCGAATAAATATATATTTGCAGCAAGATACCCGGGTGGCGAAATTGGTAGACGCGCCAGCTTGAGGGGCTGGTGCTGGCAACGGCGTGGCAGTTCGAATCTGCTCTCGGGTACTTAAGGAAACAGCTCTATTGAGTTGTTTCCTTTTTTTATGGCAATAAACATCTGTAAGACAGATTATTAGTGTCTGGCCATTATTAGTTCGATTTTTACTGCGGATAAGACTTAGATTCTTTTAGATATGGTCTAGAATGGTGGTTTATGGTGGTCTCTGCGAAGTTTTGTATTAGTTCGATTTCTACTTATGGTTCTGCTGTTTTCCGTACTTCTAAAATCGTATGTTTTTGCGATACGATATAGAAAGTCCAAAATTATTACAGCGTATGTTTCACTTATCTGGATATTGTTCTTTGCCATTGTTGCAATTGCGAGTTTTACTGGAACTTTTTTCTCTGTAAAGCTCTTTAGTTCAGTATTTAAGCTCAATGCCTCAAATGTATTCACCGGCATTTTGAAAGATAGTATGTTTAATAATGCTCTGTTTAACTGTATAGAAACTGTACCCTTCCTGAAATCGCTGATAGTGGGAGTAATCAGATTTAGAATATATTTTTTGTCAACGATATCGAGTTCAGAATAACTGTGGAATATCTTAGTGAAGGATCTATCTGCTACTTGGAATTGTTTTTCAAGTAACCTTAGTTTCCCCGAATTACTATTTAACTCTATTCCGATATTATTGCTGATTGTCTGATACTCTTTTTTTAATTCTTTAAAGTCATCAAAATCTAGCCTGTCTTCGGCGAACAATTTCCGAACCTTTGAGAGTGCTGATTGCTGCTCTTCGAGCTGCCTGGTTAATAATCTTCTGTTGTTTAAATACTCGATCTTCTGTACACGGATATTTAAATCTTCCATAATAAGCCCAAACAATTCTGTTGTCTCATCTGAAAGCTGTAGTTCTTGCAGTCTCTTGCAATAGCTATCATTTAAAAGTTCCGCTTTTATCCTCATTTTACAGTCGTCCGAGCAATGATAGTATGGATATGCTTTTGTGGAACCTCTTGAAAAACTAGCGCGTAATTTTCTACCGCAGGATGGACAAACCAAGAAACCCTTTAGGAAGAAAAAATTGTTCAGCTCATCGGATTTGCATGTGATTTTCCTTCGGGTATTGATGATTGCTTGAACCTCATTAAATAACGATTCGGAAATCAATGGTTCATGTATTCCCTTAATTAGTTCMTGTGGCCGATCTTTTGCTGATATAGGGATTAGTCCACAGTACACGGGGTTTCGTACCAGCTTCCAGAAGGCAGATCTTGAAGATTTCAATCCCTTTGCAAAGGCCATTCTTCTGACAGTTTCTATAGTGAAGGAATTTTTTGCCAGTTGTTTAAAAGCCCATTTTATGATATCAGCTGCAGGTTGGACATGTACAATTTCTTTTTTTCCGTCAAAAGCCGTGCAGTTTATGAACCCCAAAGGCGCCTTATTTGGGTATCTTCCCATCATTTTTGCCCTTTTAATGCCATTTGATGTATTCAATGATCTTCTGTTATTTTCAGCTTCAGGAATTGATAGATATATGGCAAGCATTACCGTACTCTCAGGTACAGTGAAATCTATAGGTTGGTCGATTGCCATTGCAGTTGTATTGAAATTCCGGAGTATGCCGATCATTTCGTAGGCATATTCAATATTCCTGCTAAATCGGTCCCATTTTACGAAAAGAATGTTGGTCTCTTTTTTTTTCGAATCTTTCTTGACTGCTGTCAATAATTTTTTCCACTCTGGGCGGTTGAAATTCTTCGCTGAAAAATCTTCCTGATAGATGCCAGCAACCTCAATGTTATTAAACTTACAGTGCTTCAGCAAATGGTCTTCCTGCTCAGGAAGGGAGTATCCTTTTCTTTTTTGTTCATCCGTGCTTACGCGGATATATAAGTAAGCTCTTGTCATTTGAACGCTTCCCTTGTTTTTCCAAATATTATGAGTTATTGTTATACTTAACGGTTTCTTTCGGTAAAAAATATCCTTAAATAATTTTGAATAGTAGGATAGGGATAGAGTTTGATTATTTGAAGGATGCGTGATCATGTTACTCAGCCTCAGAAGTTCTTGGTGGGTTTTGTTGCCAATTCAGGCATTATTGCTAGTGTTACCGCGGGATTTGCAATAGCTGAAAGTGCTGTTTTAAGTATTTTTTTTTGCTGACGCTCGGTACGCAGATATTTTGGACTTGAAAGAGGTAATGTATTTTATCGATACGGGGCGTTAAGTGTTTTGTAAGTGCACGATACAACATGTTGTTAAGCGAAATACTTAGTATATTTGTACTGTTGGTATCGTGATTTCTATCTATCGAAGTGATATATTCCAATTGTTAACGGGCATTATCTAAAATCAAACACTTGGAATTAATATGAATTATTTCTGGCAATCCATCAAGACGCGTTCTTATTGGAAATATGCGTTGTTATCTACCGATGCAGTTAAAACTTTTTTTGCTGTTTTAGGTGCAGTTTGGCTGTTGTTTGAAATGATGGATTTTTTCAAGCTTTTTGATCCTGAAAAATTACCAGTCTACAGTTTTTTTATTTTGATTTTTGTTTCATTGGTATTAGTTATTTGCACCAGGAGGCCTATCTCAAGGATAAGATACAAAGTCTCGGGTAAAGATTTGCAAATTGAAGTTAGAATCGGAAACCTCTTTGATTATAAAGGTCAAAAAGTTATCAGTACGAACACAACTTTCGATACAGATATCGCAAATGGTGTAATTGCTGCCGGCAGTTTACAGGGTCAATTTACCAATACATTTTATCCGCAACAGATTCAGGCTTTGGATCAGATTTTGGACAATTCATTAGTGAATATTGCAAGTACCCACTATCCTAAAATAAGTGGAAAGGACAAAAAATATCCTATGGGGACGACTGTAAGAATAAATATTGGCACAGAGATATTTTATTTGCTAGCTATGTCGGATTTGAATTTTAATAATACCGCCCAAACTACGCTGGATAACGTACTCCTTTCTACAAATGAACTTTGGCAATTTATCATTGCAAAAGGTGAAAACGAGCCTATTGTTTTGCCTTTAATCGGAACTGGCCGAGGCCGGATATCTACGAACAGGAAGAATTTAATAGCCCAAATTTCCCAATCGTTTATTAAAGCTTCAGAACAAAATATTTTCAGTAATAAATTAATCGTTGTGATTCATCCTACGGATGTCGAGAACTTCGATATTAATTTGTTTGAAGTAAAAGACCTTTTAAATCACTATTTAGCTTAAACCAATAAACCACAATACAAATTATGGCATATAGAAACGGAACATACGTTGCCTTCCATGCAAATGGAACGAATGTGCCGATAGAATCGGACATTAAATATTATAACCTGATTAAAGCATGGTGCGGTAAGGATGATGACTGTTTTAGTATTGTAAATAGCCATGATAAAACTGCGGCAGTTCGGGATAGCAGTTCAAAGGAAACTTTAAGAGCTAGCCTTAAAGTGCGTTTAAACAATAGTAAAAACATGATTTTGATTATCGGAGATACGACCAATGACGACCTGGACTGGGTACCTTTCGAAATCGAATATGCAGTGGACATTTGCAAAATCCCAATAATTGTTGCTTATCTGGGCGCTGAGGGTATCAGGAATGTACGTGCAATGTCCAGTAAATGGCCACCTGCTTTAACAAAGAGAATTGATAACGGGACGGCTATGTTAATTCATATCCCTTTCAAAAAAGAGCCAATCCATGACGCGGCAAGCTATTTTACGCACAATAATCCTCCAAAAGGTGGATCAGTCGGCATTTATAGCGATGAAGCTTATAAAAGATGGGGTATAGCTATTCAATAAAAGAAAAAAATAAAGATGCTAACTGATACTGAATTTAAACAGTTAGGGGATGAGGGTCTGAAAAAAGTGTTATCAGCTGACCGTCATTTCAAATACGTCAATTTGCACGATGGCTTAGAATACGTGTTAAAGACAAACACCTTTAAATTTACCCATCCAGGCGAATTTAATGATCCTTTTGACTGTAATGAAAAGATGATAGATGTGGTCATTTCACCGCAAATTGAAAAACAATTTATTCTAGAAGCAGGCGCAAAACATGGACTTCCAAGAAAGGAAATCCGTAAACATTTCAATAAGATTGGTGGTAATTCTCATTATCATAAGGTACTTAAGGAGAAAAAGAAGGACTTCAAGGTTAGCTGTTTTTCGGAAATTTCTGATGATGTTTTGATGTGGTCACATTATGCTGATAAACATAAAGGAATGTGTATCGGGTTTGATTTAAATCTCATTTGTCCTGATTATGTACTGTATCCGGTAAATTATATTGATGAAGTTCAGAAGATTGATGGTATGGCGAACACACCATATGTCTTTTATTATTGGGCTACGTTTAAAGCAGCCCGCTGGTCATATGAAAGAGAAATAAGAGCAGTTTCTAAAAATGGAAAATCCATAATAGTCTATCCGAAGGATGCGGTAAGAGAAGTGATTTTCGGATGTAATGTTAAGCAGTCAGAAATAGTAGTAACTATTAAAGCATTAAAGAAATTGCGATATAAAGGTATACTGCTTTCTCAGATGACTATCGATGGCGAGACAATGCAACTGAAAAAAATACCCCTAAAATATTGATTAAGCCCTTTCTGAATGAATAATCCAAAACGCCCAGTAAGTCATGTTCTAGCTACAAAATCTTCAAAATTTCTGGAAGGACATATCCCGAATGATTGGCATTATAATGTACCTAATAATGATTACGGAATTGATTATCAGGTTGAAATTTCCTTAAATGAGCAGGTAACGGGTCTAAATTTTTCAATCCAATTAAAGAGTACAGAAAATACAGAGGTAGGTAACTTTGCTAAAGTCGCACTGAAGAGAACAACGCTAAATTATTATAGGGTTCGCTTGGAGCCCGTAATGTTGATTATCTACGATGCAGATGCTAATGAGGCATATTGGTCGTGGATTAATGATCATGATATAGACTATGCCAAGAACAATAAAACATTTCAGTTTTCGATTTCAAAAACCAATAAACTAAGTGAAATAAACTGGGCGGAGGTAACYGGCCATGTACAGCGCATTTTCAATGCAAAGTCTTTTATAAGTGACTTTGATATTTTGAAAATTGAAGACAACATAGAACTGGCCGCTTGGAAAACATATTACGAAGGCGATTATGAACAAGCAATCTATCTTTTCAGGAGGTTAATTAGCAGTGGAAATACCGAATACAATCTCTATCAGGCGTTAGCTTGGAGTTTATATCAGACTTATCAGTATAATGAAGCGTTAAATACAATCAATCTGTTGCTTGATTTTCGAGAAACAGACAATGGTTTAAAAACAAAAGCCTGCATACTTGCTGAGGCAGGTTTCAGAGAGAATGACAAAGGAAAAATTATTCAGGCCCGAAATCTCTTCAAAAGATTTTCGACGGGCGGAGATAGTGCTTTGATGCTTTTTAATTACGGAAATACACTAAATGCACTTGGCAACTTTAATGAAGCGATTGAGCAGTATAAATTTAGTTTGGCTAAGGAACCGAACCATGCGCAGTGTTGGAAGAATTTGGGAACAACCTATTGTAACTTAGGTCAGCATGACCAGGAAATTTGTTGCTATGATAAGGCGCTTGAAATCGATCCGGACTTACCGCAAGCACTATTTAGCAAAGGCATCACACTGGCACAACACTATAAAAAATATCAGGAGTCACTTGCTTTGTTTCATCATGTTTTGGATGTAGACAATAGTTTGTTTGCTGAATATGTAAATGGTCTGTTTTGGGTTGCATACTGCTATGAACAAATTGGTGATTTGACCAAAGCTTTATTTTGGGTAGACAGGGGATTAAACCACGAGGGCTCAAATCCGTATTTTTTGAATTTTAAATCTAATTTATTGGGAAAGAACTGGCGCCTCAATCCTGAATTAAAAGAAAAGGCAATAGAGTTCTTTGAGTACCGGATCGAACTACAGAATGATTTCCGAAGTTTATATCATTTGATTATTATTCAGGAACATGACTTAGCAGCGGCTTTGAATCTGGTAAAGGATAAGTCAAATTTATATAAAGGACTGGTGTACGAGGAACTGCAGATCATCGGTATTACGCTCGATGATTTATTGGTTATGCTTTTGCAACTGGATTACTATATGGATTTTCGTGTCAAATATCCAACCACACGATATTTGGACCATATTATCTCGCAGCATTTCTCAATCGGCTCCAGTTTCTTCAATTTATTAGATTTGATTTTCGGTATCGCTTTTAACAGAGCCATTGTAGCTTACGGAAAGACTAATGAAGACCTAGCAGTACCAAAGACAATATTAGAAGTAATGCTAGCTTATATGCCAAAATTAGTCCACTTTTTAATTCCGGAAGATGAATATAGTGACATCGCTATTGCGGAAACTATGTTAAAAGCCTTTCAGGGATATATTGATTTAACCTTTCGGGAAATTGGTGCGCAAAGCGGTCATATTACAGTAAATCTGGAACTTAGAAATATTGACCCTTCTGAATATATTACGGATGAGTATAATGATGAACTAGGTGAGCGAATTTATAATTCATTTGTAGATCGCCTTACTGGCGGTATTGTGGAATAGTTAAATTTATTAAAATAAATAATTAGAATGGACGACGAATTTGCAAAGGAGCACGGCTTAATGACTGACAAAGAACTGGCAGATATGGATCAGAGATGGAAAAAAACCGAAGAGG
Source organism: Pedobacter sp. 05T44 (assembly GCF_056395985.1). NCBI lineage: Bacteria > Pseudomonadati > Bacteroidota > Sphingobacteriia > Sphingobacteriales > Sphingobacteriaceae > Pedobacter > Pedobacter sp. 05T44. The sequence goes on along the minus strand of NZ_JBFTKO010000001.1, from coordinate 464,463 downwards.
AAGCTCTGAAAAATATGTTGAAGCATTTTGATAGAATCCATGATAAGCTATTCAACTTTAATAATATACTAATCGCAGGATATTTTGCACTTTCCAAGTTAGAAAAGGAAATTTCCCTAGCAACAATTCTTATTCCAATCGCAAATCTTGTGGTATTGCTCTACATCGAATATAAAATGATGGAAAAGAGTCGGTTTGAATCGGAAATCACAAAAAAGCCGCCACATGAAATAGAATTATGGGGTAAGAAGATCGTGAGGACGAATCAGTATTCTTTACTCGCTATCATATCCACGTCAATTGTGTTACTTTTGTTTTTGAGATATTTACTATCCTAAGACATCGATTCAAAAATCACCAGTGTATAGTTTTTAGTGAAAACATACACACATCCTCTATACACTGGTGAATAAAATTATTGTTATTTGCGATCAGTAAAATTACATATAATACTTCACTTCATGTATAGGTTAGTGGATTATTGTTAGGATTTCCAAAACTTTAACTATTTAAAAATGGCACCCAGTTCGATGAGCTATTTGACTGATGTACAGTTGTTTTTAGCTATTTATAAACCAGTTCCCTGAACTTAAGAAAACCTAAATAAAAATCCCAGATGATTACGGATACATGAGAATTTATTTCGAAAATCTGAAAATCATCTTTGCTGAACCAATGAAGCAGGGGTAACAATAATCCTAATTGCAACAACTTACTAGCCGACGGCAAGTGATGGATAAGGTGAGTGAGGGTATGGTTAAATTTTTATTTCTTTAAGTTTAAATGAAATTAAAAGGTTAAAGATGGCCTAAAATTCTAATCAAGATGAAAAGACTGACACCTGTTCTCGACTACAGCACCTTTTATCCGGGTCATCAAACTCCAAAAGAACCACTAGAGATAATCAAAGGATATGATCTTGAAATGGTGGTCCTAACTATGATAGGACTTAGGAACTCTTTGGACAGGAACCGGTACCAGCATCAAAAAGATGGGGCCGTAGAAAATATCATCGGAAACCTTCCACCAGAAAAGGCCAGAAGACTCAAAGCATTTCTTGGAAGTGGTCACAGCTTTACTTTTGTTCAATCCGCTGTGATCGATAAGATTGTGCTGGATCTATTTAAAAGTCTCAAGGACAACCAGATTACCAGGGAACTCAATGACGGGCAGTACGAGCAGCGCATATTTGACGTACTGCTCAGTTATAATGAGCACTATTACGATAACGGGATCTTGGACAGATCTTTTACGAACCATGAATTGATGTGGACACTGGTGATGATGCAGGGTGTAAGCCGTGTATCCAAAGTTGATTTTGTCCGGACTGGCTTGATCAAGCACCTCTTGATGTTGGATTTCTTGCAAAAATCACTGGGCGCTGATTTCATAGCGCTACAAAAAAGCTTTAGAGAAAGGACAGGTCTTGAAACCATTTATTTTTTCATCATGTCCCTAAGGCACATCTTCGATTTCCTGGAAAGGAGTGGGGCATTGGTTCCTCAGCTTCAACGGCAGGATTCCTCGCTGTCCTATCTGGAACCAATGGAACTACTTATTAATAAAAAGGTGGCGAGCGAAGAGAATTTCAACATGGGGATGATGCTGTCAAAGCCGTTCTTTGAAACTTCAGCAGGTACCATATACGTTATTGACCATCGTAACTTTTCCCTGATTTCCGAACGTGCGTTTATGTACCTGCTGTTTTATAAAACCAATTATCAGAAATTAGCAGGTTTTAAGAATATGAATGGACTGCTAGCGCATTTTGGCAAGAAGTACTATGAAGAGTTTCTCATGGGAACCCTATTGAGGTCGTTGGAGAAGCAAGGGGTAAGGCTGCTTGAATCCGACGATATTTTTTTGGCTGACTTTACCCTAATTGTTAATGAGACTGAAGTCTTTGTCTTTGAGATAAAATCGGTGGCACAGCACTATCGTATTTTTGATGAGCAAAGTGCTGAAGAACTCCAAAAGCATGTAGATAAAAATTATGTGGAAGGCAAAAAGGGGATATCACAACTTGATAGGTATATAACTTACATCAAACAGGACGATAAAAAGCTATTGCAGATCCGCAATAGTTCTCATAAACTCAATATCTATCCGGTCATTATTTGCACCGACCCGAAGGCGGCCACCTATGGGATCAATGATTATGTCGGCCAAAAGGCAGATGAGGTATTTTCGAAGTTCGAGGCAGATTTTAAAAAGGTAATGCCGCTAACGATGATCCAGGCTGATTTCTTCGTGGATAATATTTCGTTGCTGTCCAAGGACAAGACGATGCTTAAAAAACTTATCAACGAGTACCACTATTTCCTGAAGCGCGAAAAGCAACGGTTTAAAAAAGACGGTACTTCGCAGAACCTGATCAGATCGATGACCAGCTTTGACCAGTATGCCATTGATAAATTTGGGGCATTCACTCTGCCCCAAGAGCAAATCTATTATGACCTAAAAGAGATATTCCAACTCAATATTTCCGATTAGGATGAATAATTGGATAAACCAAGGTATACTGACCCCACTTGCCAAAATTAGGATACCCCCTTTTTCTGTTAGATATCAAGTTGTTATCTTAGTTTTTGAAATTGGCAAAGAGGAGTTAATCATTTTGGATTTTCCACTCAGGTTATTTTGTAGCAGTTTTAAGAAAAAACCGGGATGACCTGCACGAATTTGGAAAGTTTCATCGAGTCTATATTCAAAATTCGTAGGTACTGCATCAACACGTTGGATTGGTGTGCTGGTAATATCTATTTCCTGCCGAAATCAGCTGGGTTCTCGCCCCATTCCTTGGTTTGCCACTTTTTTATTTTGGTAGCATAGCTATTATTCACGAGCCAGTTTTCAGCTCTGCGTACTATAGCGATAATGGGCAAGTTTATATCAGTTGTGGCGATTTTAGTTTTAGCCATTTTGTTTTTTACCCAAGTTATTGCGGTCTGGCTATCCGAATAGATAAGTGTAATTTCAGGATGCTCTTTGCAATAGGTCAGTGCATGTACAATACCCAGAAATTCGGCGATATTATTAGTCCCGGTAAGAAATGGTCCTGCGTGAAAAGCTCTTTCGCCATCAGGAAAAAGGACGCCTTGATATTCCATCGCATTGGTCTTTGTGTTCCAGGCTCCGTCCACGCAAAGGCTATTCTCTTCCGGAAGAGCTGAATGTTTGGAAAGATCTGAAGAATGATTTGGGCCTTTGGTCTTACCAATGAATGTTGCACTATCTCTCGCAAATGCTTCCTTAGCTTGGTTTAAGCTGGAAAAGCTTTTATATACCGCACCTTCAAATTGATGTATCTGTGCTTTACAATCTTCCCATGAGAGGTACACGCCTGGCTTACGACCTACCCATACCGTATAATACTTTTGCTTTTCTTTTGCCATCGTACACTATCTTATAGCATCCAGTGCACGTTTATGATCGATTGGAAATCCTGATCTCTCCAGTCTCTCCACAAGTGCGAGGCCAACTTCTTTTACATGGTCAGTAAAGGAGTGGTAGATAATCCCATCTGTATCGGAAGGTCTTTCTAATCGGCCTTTCACAAGAATCAAGGTGTTCTGCCGCCCTAATTTTGAAATTAACATGCCCATTTCAAGAATGACATTTTGCCTTGCCCGCTCTTTGATGGCTCCCTCCCCATCTCTTTTTGCATATCCCAAATCATCAGGTGTCAATAAAACGATGCCAACGTTTGCCGTCCCTTCTGTGCCCAGATGCCTTTCTAAGGCCTCAATGATTGTCAATCCTTCTCCACTTGATTTTGCTAGTATAAAAGGTTCTATTCCTAATTTGCTGAGGATAAGTTCCAACTGATCACGGCTGGTTTGATCATGACCATACACTACAAACAGTTGTGGTGATTTTGCAACTTCTGGTTTGCTTTCAGTCGGGATCAACTTAGCCTCTCCAGCTCCCGGATTTCTGATTAAGGCGTCGATTTTTCCTTTTGAAGTTCCTTTACCCTGACTTAATATGGTTTCTGTATTATATAGTGATAAAACTGCACCATCAGGGGTAATGAATTTATAGCCATTAGGAATTTCAGACCATGTACCATCAATTTTATGTTCTCCTAGGAGAGATTGCAGCGCTGAGAGCCCGCCTTTAAATTTTGCCATTAGATATTTAGTTTAGGCTAATATAGTAATTAAAGGATTACAGTGGTTGTCTGATAACGGGTCCATATGCGCCCAAAACGAACGGATTAGGTAATTGTCGTTTCAAAGGGGATTGGGTTTGACATAGGGCATCCAAAAATAAAAAATTATCTTTAAGGCCAACCAATTAAACCATGGATATAGTCATTAGCATTAAAGTCAGAAACCCCGAATGGCATGAGGACGAGGATGGAACGCCACTCAGCGCAGAAGGGCGCGAACTTCTTCCTTCAGATGTTCCAAAACATAATTATTCAGTTAAATTTAAAATGGCTGAGCAGACAGTGCGGTACGAACAAAAGGCTGATCAGACCTACGCTCTCAAGTTTTTAGCACCTGACCAGATTGGTTTGGAGAATCCCATCTTTCAGACGGTAATATTAAAAGACATCGATGCGACTGAGTTTGTTCATGAAGAAAGGAGCACTTGGGTGGTGGTGTCCAATGAGCTTATTCACAACACCATTTCTGCACAGAATTCAGGTGGTGGAAGATATTACTGGTATTATTACCTCCATGGTGACGCAGATTATTTTGAGTTCACAAGAAACATATGGCTATCCAAGTCGCATGTTGACCAGATTCTAAAGGAGGTGCCCAGTTTCAGTCTGGAGCATCACATCAAGTTCCGCAAATAAATTGATCATGCGCTGTCTTTCAGTTTTTAACACGCTGTCTGATAGTTGCTTAGTAAAATGAGACATAATTAAAGCATTTAATGGATATGAAATTACCCAAGCCAGCTCAAATCACTGTAGAAGATCTAATTGCCTTGGTGACAAATCAGGTGCCTGAAGACCAAAACCTGGAATACAAAAGTTTATTGTCGTTAAAAATTGCAAGCGAGAAGAAGGAATTCTTGCAGGACGTTTCGTCCTTTGCGAACTGCAAAGGAGGAATCATCATTTATGGGATAGGGGAGACTAAGGGCGTGCCTACTTCGGCTGACGGCTTTCCTATTGACAATCTCGATCAAACCCTCAGGCAGATAGACAGCCTGATCCTGGACAGCATTAGTCCGAGAATGCCAGTGGAGATCCGGATATGGAAATTGGATACCGGAAATTATCTGCTGATGATTGCCGTCAAAGAAAGTGCTGACAAGCCTCACCAGGTCCAGATCGATAAGAGCAAAGTTTGTTATTCCAGGACCTCCAATCGTAAATATCAACTGGATATTCAGGAGATCGAAGCCATGTTGAGACAGAAAAATGAGCTGCGAACAATGGTAAACAAACTTTCTGAGCAACATTTGGAACGCATGCTAAACGACGCTACATTCAAAGAGCTACCGGTTGCGGTTTTGCAAATGATTCCCGGTTCAGTCTCAAACCCGGACGTTCGTTACCCTATACTGGATGCTCAATATGGAGCGTTTGATCTGGCGCCTTTGGGTGGTGGAAGCCGCACACCGAAGGCAAACTTCGAAGGAGTAAGAATTGCTGTCAATATGCCTGGATTTAGTTTTGCGCCCAATTACCTGCAGGTGTATAAGAATGGCATAATGGAAACACTAAACCATACGATTTTATATCGACAAGACATGCTCAACGCTCGGCTTCTGGAAGGTTATGTAATGCGGGAACTGATGAACTACCTTAAATTTTTAAAAGGATTGGAGGTGCAATTACCTGTATATATAAGGCTAGTGCTTTCCGGTGTAAGGGGGTATCACCTTTATTCAGAAAAGGTTTTATACGGACTTAATGAGCAAAATAACTTGGATAGGGATGTTCTGGAGTTCCCTGTGCTCCGGATCAGTGATTTTGATCAAAACGTTCCTGAGCTATTGCAGCCTTTGTTTGATGAAGTCTGGAATGCTTTTAATTTTACCAAATGCTATCATTTTTCAGATCAGGGAAAATGGATTTATGATATCAACTTCATTTAATCTTGCTTATGGAAAAATATACTTCAGAAGAGATTTATGAGTTGGTGGGCAAAAAGGATAAAACCGCACACCTTACATTTATTCCTGGCAGTGAGGCCTACCAAAATTATGGGCTGAGTTTATCCGTTGTTTTTGTATATAACCAATATGAGCGGCAAGAAATGGATGAGGCAGTGAAAACCAAACCCTTTAGCCGAAACGGATATTTGAAGGCAAAAGACCTGCTGACTTTTGACAAGAAGGTTGAACAAGAGTTGTTAAAAACCGGAATTTGCTCGGATGATATTTTAGACATCAGTTATTTTGTAGCAGATCCAGTCAATACATATCATTCACAGGATACCCGCACCATAAAGAAAATAGAGATTGATGCCAAACCGAAGGCCAATGGTGGTGATTTAGAGTGGATGTATGGTTTTAATGCAAAAATGGTTAGGGAGGGCATAGGCTTGACTCCTAAAGAACGTGAATCTTATTTAGCCCAGAAATACTATTTTGAACCCAATGAACTCACTGAGGAAGAGCTTTTAGAGATGAAGGGTGTCAGAGATAGCTTCAGGCCGGAAATACGTTTTCATTTCTTACAGATCAAAATTGTTCGTAGCGAGGAGCTCACTGACGAAGAAAACCTTGACGCTGCCCAGCTCATTCAGGATCGCATYAATGCCAAAAAGAATGTTCTGGACCAATACCTGAAGGAAGCGGGCAGCAGCTTCGTTAGATTGGGTAGGCATGATATTAACCAGCTGGCCAAGCTGATGTATAAAGTCGAGAAATTCAAGGAAAGGCGCTTAAATGCAATGGGAAAAATTCCTGTATACCTGGATCTTGAAGGTTACCTGCACATCTACATGCGCCATGTCAAAGAGTTGAAGTTCAATGGCCATTTTCAGCATAAAGATGATTCTCAATGGGAGGAGTCTGACGTCCTTCTGGTGATGACAGAAATGATCCTTAGTATTGACGAGGAAGTGCAGGAATTCTTCGAGAAAAATCCTGGGGTTGAGTACAGCAGGTACGGACGGGAGAGTGTTTACTTTGAAGGAGATTTTTATACCATCCATATCGAGCCTGGAGGACGGATCTCTACCTTTTATAAAAATGCAAAAAAAATGCTGGTTAAACAGGCTCAATCAAATCCTTAGCTTGCTCACTCCATGACAAAACTAAATAGAAACGACCCTTGTTATTGCGGTAGCGGCAAGAAATACAAAAAATGCTGTATCCACAAAGAACAGGCGGAAGAAAGCATTTTACCATCCCATGCTTACAGCCCTGAACTGCCAAATTATGAGAACTTTACCCGGAAGTACAATACAGCAGAATTGCTGCAAATCTTTTCAGTCATGCAACTGCAACCTGAAAACCACGGTAAAAACATCAGGCTGGAATCATTGGTGATCTCTGCACTCAACCAATACAATAAATCCGAAAAACTGGATTACCATACATTAAAGGCAGATATATTAAAATTTTGCCCACGGCACGTGCATGAAGATCCGGTGGAAGACTTTTTCACCGAAAACATCCTGTTTGTCAATGGGAACAATACCGTCTATCCCGGAATTTTTATAGWGGCCCAGGAGATCCTGCAAAGCCAGGTCAATGCAATGGCGGCAATGCAGAGCTTGCGTCTGTCCCTGAGGAAAGAGATTTATGAGGGGATATTGTTTATGTTATACATCCATCAGGAAATTGCATTCAAGTTGGGGCACTCCCGGCGCATGGCGATACMAGACCTACCCGATGAACTGTACTTGCCTGATGCTAAGGAGATGAAGGATCAGCAGAAACTGGTGGCCTTCAGCCAGCAAGAACTCAGCCGGATTTGTGAACATCTGATAGTGCCGGAGCAGGTGATCGATGCCTTTGTTTACCCTTTTAAAGGAAAACGGATCGGAATCAAGAACTTGGATGATAATCCGCTGTTGCAGAAGCCATTTGTGCTGCTGGAAGAAACTTACATTCTAGCGATGCCAAGTGCACAATTAGGTGCCCTGAACGATTTCATTCTGGAGAAATTAAAAAGCGGAGGTCAATTATTGGATTTCAGTGGTATTCAGGCCGAACACTCCATGACTGAAGCTGACACCCGGTTCAGAAGTATGGGGTGGGAGCGGATCAAGTATACATTCCATGAGCCACAGCATTCGGGCCGGGCTATATTCAGCGAAGGCCTTTACCAGTGTGATTCGGATAAACTGGTCTATGTATTCCATGTTACCCCTATTCCTTCTGGAAAAAGAAAGTACCAAACTGATATCGACGCACTAAGCATGCTCATTACCCGGCAGGCATCAGATCGGTGCGCCGAGCTCAAAGCGCAGTACAGCAGGAGCAAACTATTGCTGCTGGTTTTATACAACAAAGCAGATATATTTGAAGCAGGAAGGATTGATACGGGCAAATTCCGTGGCATGAATTATCAGTTGGTACTGACCATGAAAGAACTGAATGTACTGCGAGTACACTGGGAATTCGATACCCTGACCCTTTGGAAATATGCCCGGCACATCGAAGACACCAAACACCAGGTTCAATTTATGCCCAGTAACTCCCATTTATCCCGTTTCAAATGGTATAAAGACAACCATGAGTGGAATTTTGAATCTGACCGCGCCCCAATGAATGGCTTATTTTTCGAATTTGAGATTGAGGGAAATGTCAACCGGGCTGCCAAACTTAAAGAAGACCGCATTGGTATCCCTTTTCCAGCCGAAAGGGGCACAATACAAGTTAGCTGCCATAAACAGGAAGAACACATGCCTGTATACCTCTCAGATGAAGTCAAAAAAGGTTATTTCCGACACTGCCTGCTGCGGTACAGTTGCCCGATATGGGTGCAGAGTGACACACTGAGGGATTTTACAGCAAGTGTCTATATGAATGGAGTCCTTTACTGGCTGAACCACTGCCATTCTTATCTTCAAACCTATCTTGATCAGTTAGGAACGGAACCCCTGGTGATTACATTGATGATGGATAAGGATTTTAAAGATCAGCAAACCTGGGATCTGGAAGGCAGTACAGAGGAATTTAAGTTTACCAGCAAACTGGTTCCTGAAAGCCGAGGTATAGAACTGAGCGTACCAGTACAGCTGGTCAGCCACCTGACCAATGCCGGCAATGGGGGAGAGAAATTCTTAATGACAGGTCTGATTGATGCGATTGGAGACTTTATAGAATTGACAGGTGCGGGACGAAAAATAACGGCTGTGGAACTCGATGAACTGTTGAGCATGTGTATGCCTCAAGGGATGCAAAAGATGATCCTGATCAGTGACTCTACCCAGCACCCGGTATTTTCCAATATAGACATAGAAAAGCCGCGGTCTATACCTCTGGCGGATATTTCCTATGTGCTGAGTAAACAGGTAACTTGGTTGAAATATAATATATCTATTCCGGAGAAGATTGCTACAGCTAAAGAAAAAACAACCTTGCTCAACGATTTGGTGAAGGTTCATTTTGACCGGCTGATTGAGTTGATTTCGCGTTTTCCGACCGCCGACTTGCTGGTCTTGCTCATGCAGCGGCATGAAAGCATGATCCAGTCCAGGGCAATGGGAAAACTGTCTTACCCGGCACTGGAGGCCTGTTTTGGACATTATTACGATGTATTTGTCGAGTTCAGTAAAAAGGAAGCGGATATGGTCACGGCAAATCTTTCGATGAGGACGCTGATTGAGTTTGTGGCCTGCGAGAAGTCCACTGGAATGGAGCCGGTCAATGATGCAGATGCAGATTTGATGCTGGCGCATATGTCCGAGCTGATCAATTACGGCGCATTGTCTGATATGATCCGTTTTGGAATCGCTGACCCCAACATGGGGATGCTTGCTTCAGGAAGGATTGGTATTGACCGTACTTTCAATGATGCCTCCATGACGAGTTTTCAGCAGGACATTCACCGGGAAGAATATGAGGAAAATAAGTCTTCCTTTGGCCGTTACTTTAATGAGGAACCCAGAAAGCCGAAAGCGAAGCGCGGTGATGACCCTTATTATGACCGGGTCGATGATATTTTCATGGAAGAGTGGGGGATCACTTTATGGGATATGCTGGGTTCAGCTAAGTTTCTGTGCTTGGAGCTATATGCCCTAGAAAAATCTGTTCTGATGATCACTGAAGAAGRCTTGTTAAAATTATTTGCGGACCGGACAGCCCAGCCGGAGGCTGAAACCCTGGCTTTTTTACAGTTGCTTACTTTTGTGAATAGGGCTGGCGTAATGAATATCGATCCTAAGGACATCCATGAAACCTATCCATGGCGGTATAACCGGCGGATATCGTACATGCTCCGGCCGCTCCTGAAAATCGAAAGACTGGGTAAGACATATTACCTGATCAGTGCCAGACACCTGATGACTGCGGCTGAAAATATTTTATCCCGTTTTATGGACGGAACGCTGAAAGTTGCCGTAAATCATTTGAAGATCAATAACCTTTTGGCAGAGCGCAACCACATCAAAGGAACGAACTTCAGGAATTTCGTGTGCAAATGGCTGGTAGAACACACGGATTTTGAGGTGGTGGGCTTTGAGGTAAAAATCAAGCCCAGGGGTTTCTTTCCTGCCCAGGTGGATAAAGGAGATGTGGACATCCTTTGCCTAGACCATAAAAACCAGGTGCTTTACGCGATTGAATGCAAAAATACTTCTCAGGCGAAGATTGCTTACGATATCTACACTGAGATCAGTAATTATATCGGGCTGAAGGGCAAGCCGGGGATGATAGAGAAACATGTCCAAAGAGACTTGTGGCTAAAAGAAAACAGTACAGTGGTGAGACAAAAGCTGGGGCTTTCTGACGATTACAGGATAAAGTCCTTCGTGCTGACCAAACATATCCTTCCCACCCGGTACATTAAGGATACGCCGCTTCCGGTTTATGCAGTTGCTGATCTTAAAAGTGATAAAGTGTTTATTTCTCTATAGTTTTAGGGATTTAAAAAACGGATTTAGCTCCGATTGGAAGAATTTTATAATGAAATTAGATTAAATTGCCATGTATGCGCGATAAACTCTCCAAGTATAAGTTCAAAAAAATTTCGATTGAGTCATTTAAGAATGGTGCCCGGTTATTGTTGGATGCTTCATTGCTGTATAACAACGGCTCATACCCATCGGCATTTCAACTCTCTGTACTTGCGCTGGAAGAGTTTAGTAAGTCTTACTGGGTTGAACATTATTACTATGCATCGATTACAAATACTGGTTTTCCAGATAAAACCTTCGAGCAAAAATGGCTGTCCCTATTGTATTTGCATCCTAAGAAGCAAAGTGCTTTTTTCGGCTGGGGCTTGGAGCGTGACTACGCACCTGATTTTATTGAGTTCATAAAAAGTGGGAGCCTTGAACTTAAAAAGCAAAAATCCATTTACGTGGGACTTGATAGGATGAAAAGAGGGATAGATGTGAATAGTCGGGTTTCGTTGCCCTGGAGTATTAAAGATAAGGACGCAAGGGAAATGATTTCTCTTTTAGTGGATTATTTAAAATCCATATTCGACCAGTTTAAGCTCAATGAATTCTATTTTAATATTCCAGGTAAGGATGCGTTGCTCACTGATACTTTGCTAGCAAACTTGCAATCTTGGAAATTCAAATGCAACTTGAAAAAAAAGAATGAATCATTTTCTGTCGCCTCATTACTGGGCTTATTGMGTGGCTGAATAAAAACCATTACAAAAAACATATCTAATGATGAATAGAATGACAAAACTGTTTCTTAACGTAGTACTCCTCTTGTTTGTAATCTCAACGAATACACTGGCACAATCAGAAAAACCAATGGGCTTTAAAGACCTTCAGCAGTTCTTGGCTAACATCGACCAAACATCTCTCATTGAAACTAAATTAAGCGCAATGGGCTACCACAGAAAGTTCAACGGCATATACATTTCCAACACGATGCTCACGCCGAAAAAACCAAAGCACTGGCTGCACGTGAACCAGCTTGGCAGTTATTCCAATATTACCTTTGCCACCGCAGACAAAACAAGCTGGGAGCGTGTGCTGTCGGAGCTGAAAAAGCAGGCAAAGCCTGTGAAATTTGATACAGGTACCAGCGAAATTGGCTACCGGTACCGTTTTTCCGGCTATGAGGTGAAAACGTATAAACCTTTGAACGGAGTGAATCTAAATTTGAATAACCTATACCAGGTAGTAGTGATGAAGCGGTAGGTTAGCTATCTGCCACATCCTGTTTTCTTTTTAGTCTTACCTGTTTCATCCAGTCTACGATTTCCTGGTTCCTTGGGTGATCCCGCTGCTTAGTGACATCATAAGCTTTTGCTTCCTCGCTTTCGCGGATAAAAGAAAAAGAAAGGTTTAAGGTGTGTGCCAGATGATAACTGAAAAGGCATTTGGCTTCAGGTTTTCCCGGACATGGGACGAGTTCACTGATGAGTTTGGATTTTTTGTTCCTTAAACCTTCCATGGCCAGGCTTTTTATATAGGCTTCTTCCTGGGCGATCCGGTAGTACAGGTTTTTATCGGCAGAAACCGATTGCAATAAGTTGATGTTGTAAAGGTCTGAAGCTTTGTCCACATGAATCCGGTTTTCAGCAGTGCATTTGACATCGTAGCTATAAGGATCGATCAGCATCAGGTAATGATCAGGAGAAAGCGGGAATAGCAGGATTAGGCCCTTGCTCAAATGGCTGTTGGCGGCCCAGTAGTATTTTCGCTTTTGCATGAACGGGTTAAATGTGATCAGGGGATTATCTGATAGGAAGAAATCTTTCCCGGTATGATTGGTCAACAGAAAGGCGTGGAGATCTGCAGTCACTACCCAATCATCCATAAAGCAAGCCAAGTTAAAAGCTGCCGGTTCAGGATGCTTGAGCCTGAGTTCATCCAAGTTGAGCTGCTGCAAACTCGAATCGTATTTCGATAAGGCTTTGAGCGTAGCATTCAGGTTTTCTTCAGTATGGTCTACCTGCGCTTTTGTCCTGGAGTGGTATAGCATGACAAAATGTAACAGGTAGCTGTATCGTTTATCGCCGATCTTTGGGATCAAACCGCTTTCCAAGATTTCTGCGATTACCGGTGCTGCCCTTTCCTCCGTAACACTCAAGAATTCTTCAAAGGTGAGATCATTTCCGTAATAGTAATTTTCCTGCGCCTGAGTTTTGATCAGCGCATGGTTGACGACCGTATCGGTTTTCCTGTTGTACAGGTGTACAAATTTGCGCTCCTGGTCGATGGCAAATTTCTTGATCAGGAACTGGGACACGAAATGTTGTTTTTTCTTGAGAGCCACGGGTCAGATTATAACATTATGCTGGGACCAGCATTTCATTTCCGCGCATCACTGTTAGCCGTTCCATCGATTCAGCCTCCAAATCCTTAATGAAGTATTCAATGCTTCTGTACATAACACGAAATTAACGAAAGTCATTCAAAATATGGTATTTGCATACATAACATAAAATAGTTTAATTTTATAGCAACCAAACAGACTCATGCTTTCAACTATAAGTGATAAATTATTAACGTTATTCAAAGGCGATAACAGACGGGTAATGAGGCAGACGCAAAATGCCTACGTAGATTCGCATTCCGGCCCCTTAAATTTAAATGATCTGGCCAATCATCTAAGTGGAAGTGTAAGTAATGCGATATATCTTTTGGATCAAAACTCTTATTGTTCTACGTTTTGTCTGGATATAGATATTCCTAAAATGGATATTCCTGACAGTGCAAATCTTCGGGAAGAGGTGAAAAGAGATAAATTTCTTCCGGTGGTGCGCAGCTTGATGGATTATATAACTACCTCTTATAATTTATCAGAGAATTGCTTACTGATAGAAGATACCGGTGGTAGGGGATATCACATTTGGATGTTTCTAGAGCAACCTATGCCGGGGCTTAAAGTGGTGGGGTTTTTAAATGAAATTCGGCAAGGTGCCGGATATCCTGATCTTGAAATTTTTCCACCTAAGGGATCTCATGGAAGAAAAGGTTTTAGTAAGTCCCTGGTCAGATTACCATTGGGTGTGCATCGAAAATATAATAATTCCCGAAGTGTTTTTCTGCACCCTGGATCGCTGGAAAGAATCACTCTAAGTCAGGTTTTGGATCACCTGGACTTAGTTGAGTTTGTACCGGAAAGCGCGATTGAAGAAGCCAATGCTAGATTGGGTGCTATCATAGGCGAAAAAGAGATACAGGCTATAAAAAGAGGTCAAAAACTCAAACATGAAGGTGTTATTCCGCAAAATCTCGGTGAGGTGGGGGAGTTGATTTCACGCTGCCCTGCAATTAATAGCCTTGCAGTAAAGGCGAAGAATGAAAGGAACTTGAAACACCATGAACGCTTTGCATTGGCCGCACTTTTGAAAAACTTTCAGGATGGTGAACCAGTCCTGCATGGAATTTTGTCGTCCTGCGAAAATTATGACTTAGAGAAGTCTAGCATGCAGCTCGCGACGATTGATCCCTGTTCAATCTCTTGTAAAAAACTGCAGAGTACAGAGTATGGTATTTGTAAAGGATGGTGTAATTCAACCCTGGAAGAGGCTGCACTGTCGGGCAAATATCCCTCACCTGTTTGGTTTTCAGATCTTAACACTGCATCTATCGATTTAAAAACAGATCAAGTCACTCAGGGCACGATTCAGGAGGTTGCATCGCTCAGAAACTTATCTTTAGCCTGGAAAAAGGCGAAACAGCAGGTCGTTGAACGTGACGTATTTCAAGATAAAATGAACTTTGACCTGTTTGAATCTGATCTTTGGAATAATCTTGTGATGCTACGCCGGCAACTACTAGAAGGTAAGTGGAGACACAACAACTTTCTGCTGGTAGAAATTCCAAAAGATAAATTAAACACTTCGTTGCGCCCATTTTGTTCTGTAAGCCCTCGTGAAGCGGTTGTTGAAATGGCAATACTTAATGTGGTAGGCCCAAAAATTGATTCCCGGTTTCATAAGCGTTCACTTGGTAACAGACTGGCGATTTCACCTAAATCGGACAATCAGATTTTTCAGGACTGGAAAATCCAGAATGGGATTAGAGAATTTAAAAAGAGTAGTTTCTCGTTATTTGAACCACACAATCATTACTTGCTCCTGGATATAACTAAGTTTTACGAATTTATCAGGCATGATAAGCTCATGAACCTGCTTCGACAGTTCGTAGAAGACCAGGTAATTTTAGATTTGATCCAACAATATATTGAAGCTCCATTTGATCGCGTCGAGCATGAGTATGAAGGTCATCGAAGAACGGTTGGAATACCGCAAGGACCAGCACTTTCTGCTTTATTGGCAAATTTGTATTTAAATGAACTTGATTACTGGCTTGCTGAAAATAGCATAGACTTCGTTCGATATGTTGACGATCTGGCGATCTTGTTTGAAAATGTTGAAATGGCTGAGGGCGCACTTGCCGAATATGAACAAGCTCTTAACCAGGAGTACGGGTTAAACCTTAACCTGGATAAAAAGGAAGGGCCACATCCGGTAACCAAAAGTGAGAAGCTACATAATTTTTTGGATAAAATCCGGTATGATTTTGTAAGGTCAAACGTTTCAACAGCCGACCTTAATAGGGAAGAACAGGAAGAATTGTTTGAGACTTTGAATAAGGTTGCCGGGAACGTAGACCAGGATATCCGTACATTAACAAAATCCCTGGGCTTTTATGTACGTTTTTCGCAGCACCTAAGAAATGCGGAACTGGAAAATAAGGTTTTCAAAATTGCTACTTTCCTGCTGGAAGAAGACAGACCAAAACACAGTGCTACCTGCATTGCGGTAAGCTCCCTGATCAAATCCTGTAGCGAGCCTGAAAAAACAAACTGGCAGTTGTTTAAAGGATTGCTTGACAATAGGACAGATGAATATTTTAAGATTATTGTTGCCCAAGAAGCAGGCAAATTGTATGAGGTGTCTCAGTTACAAAACCTTAGTGAAGAAATTATCCAGCTTTTGATTCAATTGGCTGCTGATGGGTCAGCTCCCGTTGCTGCGGCTGCGGCGATAAATACATTAATCAGAATACAGGAACTTCGATTAGACGAAGAAAATATTAACAAATTTAAGGCTATTGGAGTCGGTTCCGGGATATTTTTGAGAATGCGTGTGGTAGCCTGGCTTGACCGACAGGAATTAGTTAATGAGACCTATTTGGCGAGAGCGCTGCCAGAAACTTTGTTTGAGATAGAGTTGATGGGATCTTTGCTCCGTTTTTCTTCCGGTGGAATATTTCAGGAGCTAATTAAAGCAATTCAGATCCTTCCTTTTGCAATTTTATGTTTGCCAAGAGTTGTACTTAAGGCGATTTTGTTCCAGAATGCTGCTGGAGTACAATTGTTTGAAATACTCAATGACGAGGATAAAAAGAAATCCAGTTACTACATTGCAGAAAAGACTGTCGAATTTATTTTCGCTGATCAGGACGCCCCTGTAAAAATACAGCAAATGCTGACGTTTCTTTCTGGGGAAAATCAAACGTTACTTTACCGGGAATTATTCTTGTTTGCCAGTTCAGGCAGATTACTTGCTGCAAACACTTCGCTTCCGAATCCTGGGAACGTTGAAGAGCATGATCCGATCAAATATCAGTTAGAGACTGAACCTTGCCTCCCCGGGGTTGTTCTGGGAGAACTTGTTTTTCCATTCTACAGATACATTCATTTTGGGAGTAATACTGACGGGAAGGCATTGTTTCATGAACAGCTCAATGATAATGAATTGATGAAGGTAGGTAAAAGTGTGTCTGATTATCTTAAAGCTATGAATGCGCTGATGGCCCATTCCTTGACTTTACAATCCCTTACTTCCATCAATACGCAAGAGGGATTTCTTTTAATGGCCACAATTGTTCCAGCTGAGTATCAAAGCCTGAATGATTTTTTAAGTACCCAAACCTTGTCTCCCAATCAAATTTGGGATCTGCTACAAAAGATAAATGAACTTGTGAAACAGTGTATGCAGATTCTCTCGCCAATTTCTGAAACAGTGTTGGTGCCGGTTCCAACCTTGCACACCGTATTTATCCATACAAGCGGTAAAATGATTTTTGGCCTCAATAGCTTGACGATAGGTTCCGAACGCAGATTTGTAGGTAAACAAAACATGGACTATAAACTGCAATCGGACCGCTGGCTGGTTGAAATACTAGGTTTGTTATTGTATGAATTAGATACATCCAAGTGCGCCGTGCAGGAACTTGTCAGGTCAGGGAAAATAGCGAAAGAAAACTTGTCATTGCTACAAGATAGTCATGGACTAATTTTTTGGTCTATAATTAATAAAGCGACTCAATTTACACCCGCAAACAGGTATGCTCTGGTCGATTACTTTTTGAAAGATGTCGCTATCTGGACTCAAATTCAGACTGCCTTCCTAGCAAACCAAAATATACTAGAGGCAGATAAAAAATTAGTGAATACGCTTTGGAGCATTGAAATCAAAATCAACCGGATCGCAGCCAGAGAATACCACGCCAGTGAGAGCTTACTCAATTATGGGCTGAAAATGCAGCGTYGGATAGTTGATATGCTTGCTGACAAGGAGGTTCATCAGGCAGCACCATTTACTGACAGTTGGCAGCTGATCGGATACGGTGAGCACTATGACAGGCACCTGGCAACCGTGCAGGCCACTGCCATTTCCAAACGGGTTGACGACCTTGTAGTGACTTATCGTCAAAACCTAGGTATCAAAGAGGACATCACTTTCACAAAATGGTTACTTATATCTTCTGCTACCATCGAACTCGAGGCACTTAGAAGGTCTATGTTTTTACTGGCGAAAGATAAAGCTGTTGAAGATGAACTGAAAAAGTTGACGGAATTTCTTGCTATGGAGACTGCTACTGGACACACGTTTATTGTGAAGTCCGTTTCTGATGCCCCATTAATCAGGGAATCGTGTGCAGTGTTTAAAGAAAATTTGCCCGACCTGGAAAACCGTATTAAGGTCTGGCTGGAACGACCAGCGACCATACCATCACCATTATGGACTTATGATATACTACTGGTGATGTTCATTATTGTTTCTAAATATTATGGACTTGAGTTTTTATCAGATTCGGGAAAGTCATGTCAGCTTAAAGCGAGGCGGAAGTTATTTAATGCCACAGAGGTAATGATTATTCTTCAAAAATTAACAGAGATTTTCAGGTGTGACTTAGGTAGGGTTACTACCAATTCGCATGTTTTCGGAGCGCCTTATACGGTTTCGAAAATGATTGGTCTAAATGAAGTCAACCTGCACCTAGCTAGAAATCTTTACCGCTGTTATGATTACCTGCAGGTTGCCATTAATGGCCAGCTTAAGTTTAGCGATTTTGCGGTGTTTATCAGGTCTAGGAGGAAACAGGTATTGTTGTCCCAGCCACTAGTCATCGAAGAGATACACAATCCTTTCGACACCCATCACGGGATTGGCTGCGCTTTCTCAATTGATGTGCAGGAAGTGAATGGTAAGCTTGTTCCTAGCTTCGCGTCATTTCCCATTGTAGGACATAAGACTCTGGACAGAAAATTATTGCCAGAATTAAAAAAGGTATCTGCTTACATTTTGCTGTCTTGGCGTACCAATTATCAACGAAGAAATCCCTATACTTCGATGTTATTAGACCTACACATCCTGTATCTCGTCGGAGGTGTTTTAGTTTTTTATATTGCATTACAACTGTTAGGCCAGCCTGGTGAGAAGGAAGTGGTACTAAATGGTTTCGTTTATGGAATTATCTTTATCCTGTTTAGTTCGTATTTTGTTGTTTCCTGGAAACGCTTTATGAACCATAAATCGAAGATATCAGTCTTCATAAAAGAGTTGAATTAGTCTTAACTGTGAGGTGCTGCCCCTGCTGCTTAATACGCCGATAGCCTTCTTCGATTTACTTTTGATCAACCCATGTAATACAGTGTGTATATTTTGGTGAAAACATACACACCAAAACATACACATGTAGCTGTGCAAATTATTTCTCTGGCTTCTTCTTGTTCAGGTAACCACAGCCGTACATCTCGTAAATCTTTGATAATGGGAGCTCTGGGCTTTCTTTTTGGGTAAATCTTCGCTGGTACTTTTTCTTAAAGTCTCTACTAATGGGGTCTGCAACCGGACCACCTGCAATGTTGGCTAATTTCTCCAAATCCTTCAAGAAACTGTGTGACAGAAGGTTTTCCATGAGTACACTGAAACATAGCTAACATGTTGATTGTTAGCTATGTTTGTTTTTTAGAATCGCTCAGTTCAAACCAATCTGGTCAGTTTATTCACTTTTTGATTTGCAAATGCTTGTGAATTTCAATTTTTGAACTGTTTTGGAGATTCATCCTTAAAAAGCTAGAGTTCTCCGTATTTGAGCCAATCAGCACATGCTTCTTTTAAATTACCCCAGTGCTTGTCTGCAGATTTCCCAGCTGTCTAGGTTTTCTACGTCGTCTGCCTTAACTTTAGGGCGAGAAGAAATTGTAAAAAGAAATGGCTGTAGTCCCTAAAATTAAAACTTATCATTTTCTCCCATATAAATATGGTTCGGAACTGTTGTTGGATATTGGACGTATCGAAACATTGAATCATTATGTATTAGATAGTACGTTACATCAACTTAGTTTTTACGAAGTTATTTTCATTGAAGAGGGAGCTGGCATTTTTACATTAGATGAAAATAAGACCTTAATAAGCCCAGGAACGATCATTTTCACAAGTCCAGGACAGGTGCGTTGTTGGGAAATTGAGCAAGATGTAAGGGGCTATGTATTGTTCTTTGAAAAAGACTTTCTCCATCTTTTCTTTTCGGACGAACTATTCCTATATCGGTTTCAATATTTCCATCAATATTCACGTCCAAACGACATGCAGCTATCCGAGGTGCCATTTGTAAAATGTCTGGAGCTTTTATATGCAATAGAAGAAGAGTTTAGGCAGCTTCAGAATGATAGTAATCATTTGATCAGATCCCTTTTATATCAATTGCTCGTACTTCTCAATCGATATTATGCAGGTGCCTACAATGTTCAAAGAGACACCTTTGTCCATCCAGATTTTTATAGGTTTCGATCCTTGCTGGAAAAGAAATTTGTGAATGACCAAAGTGTTGAGGCCTATACAAAAATGCTGAATGTCAGCTCTGGATTCCTGAATAAAATTTGCAGGCAGTTTAGCGGATTATCAGCCCAACAAATGATCCATTACAAGTTGATTTCAGAAATAAAGAAACAACTTTGTCAAAATAAATCCTCAAAAGAGATTTCCTACGAGTTTGGCTTTTCAGATCCGTCTAATTTTAACCGTTTCTTTAAAAAATTTACAGGTACCACACCTCAGCAATACCGAAAAAAGATTTAAATGACCATTTTAAAGACAAAATGACCATTTTAATAGGATAAGCATGTTCTAATTTTACAAAAAAAAGAACATGATAAAATACACATTTAGTCTTCTCCTGCTCATGATGAGCATACTGGTCGTACAGGCAGAACAATTATATGTTAATCCTCAGACTGGTAATGACACAAATTCCGGAAATAAGGCACGTCCGTTAAAGACAATTATTGAGGCAGCTAAGCGCGTAAACTTAAACAAAGAACAGGGAGCAACCACAATCTTCCTATCAGAAGGTATACACCTGCTAACACAAACCGTTGTATTCACCAATGACAAGTATACCCTTAAAAACCGTCTTGTCATTCGTGCGGACGTTATGCCTGACGATGAAGACTGGACTCCTCAAAAAATGCCGGTTGTAGTAACAGCAGTGCCGCTTGTACCAGGTATAGGCGGAGAAGAAGCAAAAGGTATACAACCGGAGATTAGCCATGTGACCATTGAAGGCCTAAGATTTACTGGCAGTCCAGATTACTCTTATATAGATGGAACCAATCTACGTCGTTCCTATCCAATATGGCGTGATGGAAAAAGATTGGACGATCTAGTTGTAACACAATGTCTGTTTGCTGGAGATGTCGATGTATTACCGTTGCATGTGGGGGTTATAGCCAATGGTTATGGCCTGGTTATCGACCATTGTGTTTTTTTTAATTGCAAAAATCCAGTCGTTTTTTGGCAAACTGATGGAGGAACTGGTAGCCGTAATGCCATGCGTTATTCGCTGGTATATGGCTGTTATTTCAGTGGCGTTTGGACTACAGAAAGTACCAATGGAGACAATTTCGATTTTCACAACAACATCATAGCAAACAGTAGTACAGTATGGATAAGGGAAAAAGGAAGTACACGCCGATACAAAGCTTCTGATTGCATTTTTGCTGACAATACCAATCTGGCAGGATATGGAAGCGGCCCGTTAAGCGGCAATGATGCAACTTCAACAGATTTTCTGGAAATGAAAAACGTGCAAACTACCGGAACTGTAAAAATCGAAAAAGATCAGAGTAAACGCAATTACCTGCAATTAGCGGAAGGTTCGACCGGTTCGAACATAAAGGCAGGACTTTTTAAAAAGAACCAGTAGTTGAAATTAATAATGAATACACATGGACAAACTAATTCGATTGACCCGGTTTCGCCAATTTTGAAATATCTCAAAATCGATTGATTATCAGAAGGTAATCGGCAAATTGTTTTTTGGCAAAAAACTGGTTTTAAGCTACTGTTTGCAACCAATGGTCAAGAACTTGAATATATTTCATATTTTTGAGTTGACCAATAACATCTAGCCATCCATACAAAATAACAGCATGTTATACTTCACCAGCATTGCAATTTCTTTATACTTGTTCGTACTATTAGCAGTTAAGCCTAACAAAATAACTGCAGATAAGCTACTCATGATTTGGCAGCTGATAGCAACGCTTCACTTAGCCAGTTTATATTTGCAGGTTTCAGAAAATTATCGCCAATTCCCCAATTTAATAGGCTGGGGAGATTTATTGGCACTTGTGCATGGGCCTTTTTTGTATCTATATATCCTTCATCTAACCACACCAATAAAATTTAGCAAGAAAAAGCTACTTCATTTTTTACCTGTTGCTTTTGCCTATCTTCTATGGATGTCTTTTTTGCTACAAAACCCAGCGCAAAAGCTGTTGCTTTATGACCAGGGCTTTTCCTCACCTTACTATAAAACCATTGGAATCATCACCAATATTTGCATCATCATTTCGGGAATTATTTATGTATTAGCCGCAATTGTTTTACTGCATCGATATAAGAAAAAAATAAGCGAAGAATTTTCAACTACAGATAAAATCAGCTTGAATTGGCTACGTTACCTGATTGTAGGCATCGCTGGAATTTGGGTTTTTGTTATTTTTTATCCCAAAGCAGAGAGTATCTATTTCAGTGCCTCGTTGTACATATGCTTCATCGGTTTTTTAGGTGTACGCCAACAGCAAATATTCAAAACCGCCAATACCTCATCCCGCTCTGCTACTGAGAATCCCAACTTTTCTACTCAAAAAGAAAACCTTTCAGAAGAGCCTGCTAACGTGGCATTAATGCCCAATAAAATAAAATACGACTGGTCTTCACTTACGGATGCCGAAGCTGAACGTATTTTCCAGCAACTTAACAGGATAATGGCACAAGAAAAACTATATAAAAATGCGGAACTTACACTAAGCAAGTTAGCTGAATCCTTAGAGCTAAAAGATGCTGTGCTATCGCAAGTGATCAATTCTAAATTTAACAAGAGTTTTTACGACTATGTCAATTCACTTAGGGTAGATGAATGTGTAAAAATGATTGCTGATGAAAAAAACCATAACTACACGCTGCTATCGATAGCTTTTGATTGTGGCTTCAATTCTAAATCTTCATTCAATCGCAATTTTCGCAAATTCACGGGTAAATCTCCTTCAGATTTTTTCAGAAAACCAACCGATCTAACATACCACAAGGCGTTGTAGGTCCGCCGTTTTCTTATTATTGCTCAGTCATTTCTTCGCTATAATAGGCTTATTTGAAAAGCGAATTATATTATTTATGGTTAAGTATTTAAAGTATTTCACCACTTTAAATAACGCATTATTCTAATCAATAAGAGGTGCCACGAAGCCTCGTGGGGCGATTGACATTTCTCAGTGTTTCATTTTTGCATTCAAAACCCTGGAGTTTTAAATTAATAATCCATGAAACAAAACTTATTTTATTTACTACAATGATGTTAACAATGTATCCCGCAAAAAAAAAACGAGGCTGACGACCCTGCTAAGTTTTACCTAAAAAATGCGAGCATTGAGTATAAATGTACCCTAGCTTCTGGCACCCCTAGCGGTTTAGACATCATTTACACGAATGAAAGTGCAGGACTTTTTAAAAGGAACCAGTAGTTGAAACAACAATGAATACACAGAAAATCACCAAAATCAGTAGTCAAATTTATATTGGTTTTTCAATCTTCAGTATAGCTTATGTTAGTGTTTTATCAATTTATAATCCACAGGGAACTATGGATTTGGTAGCTACGCAATTATCTAATACAGATGCAATAAGTTCCATAAGAGGCATATATGGTGGCGTTGGTTTAGTTATTTGCTTTTCTCTGGTTCACCTTTTGTTAAAGGATGTAAAAAAGGCACTCATTTTTCTTTCACTGTTTTGGCTAGCCTATTCTATCTCTAGATTGATAACAATCTTGGTTGATGGGCCTTTGGGCGAATTTGGTTCGCAATGGCTGGTCATAGAGTCTACTTTAGGCATTTTGGCCTTAGTATTATTGCTGTTTTACAGACGCTTTAGATAAATAGGTTAGCAATACTTCTACTACACATGAAAAACAATCAAATAATAACAAATCTTAAAAAACAATTATGAAATCAATCTCAAAAAAATCTTTATTAACAGTTATGGTCATATCACTAGGTGTTTTGTCTTTAGCATCATGCAAAAAGAAACCTGGCGATAACCCGGATAACGGGAATAAAATTTCAATGAAAATGACAGTTACAGTAACAGGCGCAGATCAAAACGATCAGGTAGATGTTCAGGTAAGTGCCGGAAACCATGATGCCAGCCAGTACGGAGCCCCTGTTTGGAAAATGAATGGCACGTCGCAGGGTAATCAGCAAAGTATACTAATAGACGAGAAAAGCTTTATAGGCACCACAAAAACATATGTATTCGAAACCGTAAAACCATTTGATTTTGGGGAAATGAGCATTAGTGTTGTTAATTTAGAGGGTGGCCCGATCACCGCCAGCTATAAAACTGAAGTTGATGGCAAGGTGGAAACGAATGAAAATATGGTGATTGCAGTAGACCAATCTCAAAATAAAAGATTCACATATGGATCAAATAAATAAGTCTAATTGATTAAGCCAGTTCATCGATTAAAAGAGCCTGTATCATAAATCATGGTCAGGTTCTTTTTTCTTTGTTTCTGGTTGACTTGTAGCTTTATAGTTTTTTTGTATATTTCAGTAAAAGTGACGGAGAACCATTTTGTAGTGGAATCGAGGCGTACTACAGCGGAATATCTACAAGTCAATACTATTAGACAACATAGATCTGGAATTGAAAAACACCCTTTTCATAATAGGTTCAAACAAGAAATCTTAAAATCAAATAGCTCATGAAGGTACTAATGTTTGTTACAGCATTTCTTTTCTCTTATATCTGTGTTTCTGCCACTGAAACAAAAATAGTAATAAGAGCAAAAGCAAGAGATGCAAAATTTATAGGAAGCTCGCTCGGCGGTGCCTACGTGATCATTRGAAACAAGACAAACCAACAAATTTTAGCTGAAGGAAAAACCACCGGAAGCACTGGAAATACAGATCTGATTATGAAAACTCCAAAAACAAGGGAAAGTTCAATTGTTGATGGTCAAACAGCAGGCTTTCTGGCCGCAATTGATATTAACGAACCTACATTTGTGAGCATAGAAGTCGTTTCTCCCTTCAATAGCAAACAGGCACAGGCGAAGGTAAGTACCGAATTATGGCTGATTCCCGGAAAAGATATTTTAGGTGATGGCATTATCTTAGAAATCCCAGGATTTATCATCGACATATTAAAGCCCCGAACCCATCAATACCTCTCGTTAAATTCAATTAAAGACAAGCCATTCCAATTTCAGGCAAATGTGGTCATGATGTGTGGCTGTGTAATAGAAAAAGGAGGTGTTTGGAATGCCGAAGAGTTCGAGGTGAAAGGAATGCTTAAAAAGGACGGAAAATACATTAGAGACGTTAAAATGTCATTTATTTCGACCAACCTTTTTGAGGGAGATACCCAAATTAATGTTGGCGGAAACTACGAACTGACTTTATATGCCTATGATAAAAAAACAGGTAATACAGGTGTTGATAAAGTAAATTATGTGATTTATGAGTAGCGAAAGATTATTCAGGCCCGTTAAAAAGGCTAAAAACTTCCTTTTTTTAGCTTGTCTTTTGTTTTTCATATCCAGTGTGTTTGGAAGAACACATTACCTCATTTCCGAACAGCAAGCCCTTGCCCAAGATTCGATCGAAAGGATCGTGGCTAAAGAAGTTGCCAAGTTGATGAAACTGCCAGGTTATACTGCTTTTTCTGGCGTGATCTATATCAAAGGCACAGCCCGCCAATTTCATTATGGTAAATTAAGCAATGGAAAAAAACCAAATGGAAATACCGTATATGAAATAGGTTCGATTACAAAAACCTATACCGGATTGTTGTTAGCTCAGGCGGTTAATGACCATAAAATTAAGCTCGACGACGATGTAAGGAATTACCTGGACGGCAAATATCCAAACCTGGTTCTAAGCAACGGCAAGCCCATCACTTTTAGGCATTTGATTACCCATACCTCTGGGCTTCCTTTGGTGATGAATTGTGACGAAAAAGGACAAACAACAGCTGAACAGGCCGTGTGTTTTGATCACTTTAAGGAGGCCGACTTTTTTAAGGCATTAAAAACTATAAAACCAATCGACAATTCGGGCAATTACCATTATTCTGGTGTGGGAATTCAGTTGGTCCGTTATATTTTAGAACATGTTTACCAATTGTCTTTCCAAGAGCTGTTCAAAAAATATGTCTTTTCGCGTTCTGGTGAGCAACAGACTTTTTCGGAGTTAAAATACGGTCAAAATTCGAACATATCTCTTGGGAAAAACAGTGATGGAGTGCCTGTGCCCCTAATAAATGGATTTTACAAGTATGCCGGAGGCATGAAGTCTTCAACAAATTCTATGCTTAATTACATGAGGATGTATTTGGAAAGTAATGACAAAGTAGTTAAACAAGCCATGGATAGATTAGCGGGGAGCATGCAGTACGGAAGGGCCTATGCCTGGAATACCTATGACTATGACAAGAAAAAGAAAATGCTATATCATAATGGAAGCAGCTTTGGGCATTCTTCGTGGATAGCGCTTTACCCCAATCAAAAAGTTGGAATATTCATCGTAACTAACGTGGTGACAGCAGATTCTCAAGGCAAGCTGAACGAACTGTCAAATAGCATCATCGATAGTATTATTAGCGGGTCTAGCTAATTCTGACACTACCCCCCCCCATATGTTTTAGTATCTAAGAGGTATTTCTTAAAAATATACATCATCCCGCAATTCCAAAGAATGGATGATTATAAGCGTAAGTTGGACAAACCAATTTGATTGACCCCGTTCAGCCAATTTTGAAATATCTCAAAATTGATTAATTATGAGAAGGTGATCGGTAAATTGTTTTTTGGCGAAAAGGGATCAATAGCTTGTAGTTTCCAATCTAAAAACCAAAACTACAATTTTTCATAATTGCCAACTTTTTAGTTCTAAAGTAATCTTCTCAAGGTTAGTCCTGTCTTGAGAAGATCTAAAACACTTTAATTTTTAAATGAATTTTTTACTTTCCAAATCTTCGATTATGGGTTCTATAAGCAATAAAAAGCGATTTAAATGTTCAAAGTATTCCTGCTGATGGGTACACTTTTTTAATAGCTAACAATTTGATTGTTAGCTATTTATGTTTTAAAAATTGCTCTTTTTAAAGCTCTTTTTGCTGCATTTTTATAGAATTTGATTTTGCAATTTTTTGATTCTCAAACACTTCAAAATCGCAGATTTTGGAGATATTTTTCACCTGTTTTTGCATCATTTTGACTACCAATTCATTAAGATTTGGCCTGTTTTTCATTAAAATAAATCGAGCTTCAATTCCATTAGCAGATTAGCTTAGAACATTTTTTTCAGTTTTGCCTCTACTTTTTACAATTTCGGCTATGATTTGAGTTATGAATTTGATGAACTTCTCGTCTTTTTGACATTTGATTTTTATCTCTTCGTGCATCGATTTTCTCAGTGCTCTTCTCAGTACTATATGTTGTGTTCTGTTATTCAAATCATTTACTGTATTGTTTCTGGATGAAAGTACTAATAGTGTTTTTATACTCGCTTTTTTTAGATTGAATTGTAACTGCATGTTTCGGCGATAATGGCCACGCTTTCCGCATTTAAACTGACAATTGCTTTCGCCCGAACTTGATCACCATCTTTCGGGATAAAATGGCCTTTTCGGCATCGTTAGCCAGTATTTGCCTCCTCCTCTGTTCATGAGCTTTTGGTTCGTATTGCCGTATTAGGGCCTCAGGATGCTGATCTAGAGGTGGGCTGGGTGGGAACTCCAGAAGCACATTTTGGTGGCTTATAGGAGCTTAATTTAAATCCGACGAAAATGTCATGCTGACGAGTGTTTAGATATAGATAAAGTTCGTCTGCTATATTTGTAATTCAGTCTTGATAATTTTCGGGGACGCCCAGCAATCGTTTGTGTGGCCAGTTTGACCCGAAATGAATGAGCCACTTTAAGCGAAATACCCAGCTTTTCCTGCTCTTTGAGCCGTTTTTGATTAATGGCGTATCCTTTAATGAGATATTCTTTCAATACGTTATTAGCCCATATTCGAAACTGTGTACCCTTTTTTGATTTAATTCGATAACCAATAGATATGATTACATCCAAAGAGTAGTACCTGACTTTATATCTCTTCCCGTCTTTGGCAGTTGTCAAGGATTCCTTGACAACTGCATCTTTGGTTAATTCATTTTCTTTAAATATATTGTTTATATGTAGACTTATATTCTGCTTTGTCTGGTCAAAAAGTAACTGCATTTGCGCCTGTGTGAGCCAAACAGTCTCATCTTGGAGCTTTACATCTATTGCAGTTTCGCCATTTGACGATTGATAAATAATAATTTGATCCTCAGTCATATATTAAATTTAGTGCTAACTTATTTATAAATCATCAAAGGTAGGTAATCATCTTATCCAATATTGGATTACGCATGCGTAGAAATCATTGACTGCTAAAAGCAAAAGGCCGATTATTGTTTTTCAAAAGTATTTGCTTACAAATACGCAAATTTTCTAGTTCTATATTATGGGATATAGGGGTGCGCATAAACTAAATTTATAAATTCCATGCTCACAATTTATATAAAACCTTTACTTTTTAAGTCCTGAATAATTGGATCCAGAATCATGCAGAAGCGCTCCAGATGTTCAAAGTAATCCTCCTTTACGGTACAGTTTTTAACACTGCGGTAGTATAGTGTTAAAATTTCTTAGGAAAATTATTAAAGGGGTTGCAGATTAATATCTGTAACCTTTTTAGTTTGGATCACGTCTGGTCTATTATATCACAGATGTTTGCTCCTCATCGATTGTTTTCTTTAAATTTGAAGTATGACCAATTATATTGATGAAATCAGGGGTATACTAACTGCAGCCAGACAAAATGCTTACACTGCTGTGAATGCGGCTATGGTGGAGGCATATTGGCTGATCGGAAAACGTATTGTTGAGCAAGAACAACATGGTGAAGAAAGAGCTGTTTATGGAGAAGGTATTTTAAAAGAACTTTCTAAAGCTTTGACAACTGAATTTGGGAAAGGTTTTTCTTATTCTAATTTGCGTAATTTTCGCCAATTTTATCTCACCTACCGCGATAATGAGATTTGCTACACACTGTGTAGCAAATTGACATGGAGCCATAACCGGTTAATTATGAGGGTTGAAAATGAGGCTGCGCGAGGATTTTATTTAAACGAAGCGGCTGAAGAGAACTGGAGTGTTCGAACTCTGGAGCGGAACATTAACACCTTCTATTATCATAGGCTTCTATCTTCGAATGATAAAACTATAAATCAAAAAGATAGTAAGGTATTACAGAAACAGAGACCTGAAGACTTTATTAAAGATCCATATATTTTTGAATTTCTAAATATTCAGCAACCTGCGACTGCAAATGAGTCTGAAATTGAAACAGCATTAATTGAAAATTTGCAGCAGTTTTTATTGGAGCTGGGAAAAGGCTTCTCCTTTGTTGGCAGACAGTTTAGGATAAGTACGGAGATCGATCATTTTTTTATTGATCTGGTCTTTTATAATTATTTACTTAAATGTTTCGTTTTGATTGATCTAAAAGCTGGGAAACTTACTCATCAGCATGTTGGTCAAATGGACATGTAAAGACGAATGTTTGACGATTTAAAGAAACCAGAAGGTGATAATCCAACAATAGGTATTATCCTGTGCACGGAAAAAAGTGAAACAGTAGTGAAATATTCTGTGATTAATGATAACCCAAGACTTTTCGCTACCAAATATATGCCTTATTTACCTACGGAAGAGGAGCTCATAGCGGAAATTGAACGTGAGAAAGTAAAACTCAATCTATTTAATAGTTAGTCTAGCATTAGCTTTGTTTTTCGATTGGAGTATCTGAAAATTCTTTATATAAGGTGAAAGGGCGTTAATCAATAGTTTAAATTAGAGGAATTGTTTGATAGGTAAACTGCAATTATGACACGACAAACATTTAAAACAAATTACTTAAAAACAATTGATTGGCTTAACGGCGATATTGTAGATTGGGTTTCTGCAGGGCAATTATATTCTTCTGATGGGCAACAAAGACAAATTGCAAAGTATCATTATGCTTTTGGTTTCGACGCTTCGATTACTTCTCAAAATGGGCAATATGCTTTTATTTATAAACGTCTAGGAACAAAAGGTATTTTATTGAAAGATGGCGAAATAATACGGGAGATTAATCGCACCCATTATAATGCAGAGACCTATGAATTTCCGGCGGCATTTGTAACTGTTGACAATGAGACGTATTTAGTTCATTGTCCAATTGATTATTGTCGACTTGACTTTGAAAATGTAGAAACAGGTGAAGTTGTTTCAAATATTCCAGGAAGAAATCCATCAGATATTTTTCACTCAAGACTTTCAATTAGTCCGGATAACAAGTATTTAATGGTATGTGGTTGGGCATGGCATCCCGTTGATACAGTTGAATTATTTGAGATAGAAGAATGTTTAAAAAATCCACAGCTATTGGACAAAAGTTTTTTATATCCAAACTTTGGAACAGAAATAAATTCAGCTAGCTTTATAGACAACGACAGAATACTTATTGCTTCAACAGATGAAGAGCCTTTCGATGATGAAGTGCCGCCACTTTTACCACAAAAGCATCTTGCAATTTGGAACTTTATTAAAAATGAAATTACATCACCAATAAAAGTCAACGGGGAATTCGGAAATTTATTCGCAATAAATGAAAGACAAGCCTGGGATATGTTTAAGTTTCCGAAAATCATAAATATTCAAACAGGTGAAATAGAAAGTAAATTAGAAGAAATTGATTCTGGACTTCAAACATCTTCAATTATTTATGGAGATATTGAAAAACCACCTCAGATTTGCTTTAACAGAGAGACATCTCAAATTGCAGTGCGAGTAAATAGTACGACTATTGAAGTGCTTAGTCCAACGTAATATCGCAGATTACACGGGCCGAAGAATAAAGATTTTTTACAAATTGTTGCAGAATAAACGTCAAGGAATAGTTCATTATCATTTACTTTCGTATTGTAAATAGTTTTGGGAGTTATGAATATCTCGGATTCTCTTCATGTCCTCCATGAAGCTGTTCGGTAAATAAGAATTTAGGAGTACATTTTTTTAACACTGTGTTAGTGTAGTGTTAAAGTTTCTTAGGAAAATTATTAAAGGGGCTGTAGATTAATGTCTGCAGCCCCTCTTGTTAATGACAAGCATTTTATGTAAATTTGATATAGTTTTAAGGTCAACATTTCATGGACAAAAGGAAACAAACATTTGATCAGGCCGAATTGGAACTTTTAAAAGAGGGTCTGAAACGAAGCTATAAAGAACGTTTTGAAATGGCTACGCGTTTGTATAAAATACAACAGACCATGAGTAAGGCTTCTATATCACATAAACCATTTATCAGTAAATAATTCGTGGACATCTTTGATGAAGAGATACTAAATTTTTGGAGAGCACTTCAAGAGTATAATGTGCAATATATTATGGTCGGTGGTTATGCCACCAATTTACACGGCTACCAGCGTTTTACAGGTGACTTAGATATTTGGCTAAAAGACACCTTAGAAAATAGAAAGCAACTGAGAAAAGCATTTGTAAAATGTGATATGGGGGATTATCCACTGATCGAAACTATGCAATTTATACTTGGCTGGACAGATTTTCACCTTAACAATGGTCTCCGTTTAGATATACTCATTGAAATGAAGGGGCTTGAAGGATATACCTTTGACGAATGTTTGGAAATGGCCTCTATTGCGGATATTGATAACGTAAATGTTCCTTTTTTGCATATTAATCAATTAATTGAGAATAAGAAGATTGTTAATCGCCCAAAAGATCAGATTGACGTAGCGGCACTTGAACAAATACGAAAGTTGCGAGACGATTTTTAGTTCGACACAATCTGTTTTTGATTTTAAAAATCGGTTGGGAAATCATATAGACGGGCACATTTTTTTATGTCCTCTTTGAAAGCCTTAGTTAACGATATGTTTTGGAGTACAACCGTACTTTGAACAAATCAAAGTACGGTTTCTTATGAAAAAATCATTGTTTTTTTTCTATGTCATCCTTGTTCTAAATATTCTTGCTAATGGTTCAGTCTGGTGATTCGGAATAGCAGATTAGTTTGGGAAACCCGGAAATTCCAACGGATTAATAACGGTTCGTTCCATACCTTCTCCTGGAGTTGCAACAGAATCCCTACGATTTTATGGTCGCTGGATGTTTGGCATTAGCCAGTAATCTTAAGCGATTGAATTAAACCCTGCTGAAGAACGAGGTTAAAGTTAAGAATGACCGGGCTACCTGGAAATGTTCCGGAAATCTCTGCTGTAAATACCGACCCCTTTTCAGCTTCCTTATAACTAATCGGTTTTAAAGTAGCTTGATACTGTTGGTTCGAATTTTCAATCCATTTTTGAATTGCTGTTCTTCCAATATGGTTTTTTCCTTCGTCGAATACTTCGGCGTTTTCTGAAAAAAGTGAGGAATAAGCTGCAGCATCATGGCTGTTTTGCGCTTCAACTAGGTCTGTTATTAATTTTGGTAAGTTCATGATATTTATTTTAAATTACTTATTGTTGTACAAATTTCGGTGGTACTAGCGGCACGCACAAGTAGGGGATTACGATTCGAATAGGGAAAAATTTATCCGTATTGTTTCATTAATGACCTACATGTATCTTTGTTAGATGTACGAGAAAAAAACTTTTCCCAATTTAAACTGTGGCCTCGATTTAGTTGGAGAGGTACTTTATGGCAAATGGAAAATGCGGTTGTTGTGGTTTATCAACGAGGGTTACTTGCGTCCGAGCGAGCTGCAACGCAAAATACCGGATGCAAGTCGTAGGGTAATCAATATTCAGCTAAAGGAACTCGAGGAACATGAATTGGTTATCAGAACAATCTATCCGGTGATGCCACCAAAGGTAGAGTATTCACTTACTGAGTTTGGCAAAACCTTGATACCGGTAATCGCCGCTATTGGGAATTGGGGAGATGAGTATCAGGACAGTTTGAAACGTGTGATTTTGAAAGGATATCCACAGTTGGCCTGATTTTTTCAGAGCGAGGATTAGCTGAATTAAGCCCAAGTTGATTTCGGTCAGCATTTTAAATTCATCCTAAATGCAACCCAGGCTGGTATTGTTGTAATTTTTTAAACGGTTGGGATGGTGCCTCCATCAATAACAAATTCGGTTCCGGTAAGATAACTTGCCCTTGGTGAAACAAGAAACCCGACAAATTCAGCAACTTCTTCAGGCATTGCTGGTCTGCCGTATGGAATGCCACCAAGTGCATTCATTACACTTTGTGTGGCCTGTTCTATCGAAATTGCTTCGCTCTTCGATATGCGTTCCATCATTCTCTTTGAGCCGTCAGTCATGATCCAGCCCGGAGAAACTGTTAGAATTCGAACTCCTTTTGGGGTAACCTCTTTAGAAAGTCCCTTACTGTAATTGATCAGTCCGGCCTTGGCAGCCGCATAGGGTAGTGTGCTTTCATATAACGGAAGTTTCCCCTGAATGGATGCGATGTGAATAATCACACCGGTTTTTTGTTTAATCATTTGCGGCAAAAATGCCCTGTCTAATCTTACTGGTGCTAAAAGATTGGTCTGCAATGTTTCTTCCCAGTGTTCATCTGTTAAATTAGCGAAACCACCCGCCGGAGTTTCCGAACCACCAAGGTTATTGATCAGGATATCGAGCCCGCCAAACTTTGATAATACCTCTGTTACTACTTTTGCCGCTCCATCGGGACTGCTGAGGTCTGCCGAAATATAATACAGCTTTTCATTGGGCTCTTCAGTCCTGTTTCTTGCGGTGATGATTACATTTGCCCCGGCTGCCAGTAGCCTTTCGGCAATTGCTTTTCCGGTGCCTTTGGTTCCACCTGTTACCATGGCAATCTTGCCGGATAGTTCGCTATTGAAATTAAATTCCTTTTCCATTGTATATTTATTTTATACAAAATTCAGGTATACTACAGTTTCCTACAAGTATGGTATTACGATTCGGATAGCGTAAAATTTATCCCTATGCAATTCGCATTTCCGTAATTGCGATGATTAAATGTACCCTATATATTTACCTTATGTAGTGCGAGGAATGGTTTTGTGCTAGATGGTATGTGGGCTAAAAGTCCAATTGCTTCTTGATGATGATTTAGTATGGGCTCTATAAATCTATACTATGGGAAAAATGTACAAGACTGTTGTCCGTTTGTCCATTTCATGAGGCTGGCATTCTCCCCATCTTTGTAATGTAAACAAACAACAAATATTTCAAACATTAATTTAAAAAAATAGCAATGAAAAATCTAATCTTAACCGCAAGTCTAATCATGACTTTATTAACAAGCCAGTTCGCTTTTTCACAAAGCAAAAGAATCCCAGCTTCAGCCGGAAGGACGGAATA
This sequence comes from Pedobacter sp. 05T44, assembly GCF_056395985.1. NCBI lineage: Bacteria > Pseudomonadati > Bacteroidota > Sphingobacteriia > Sphingobacteriales > Sphingobacteriaceae > Pedobacter > Pedobacter sp. 05T44. The sequence goes on along the minus strand of NZ_JBFTKO010000001.1, from coordinate 430,200 downwards.
TATCGAAGTTGAGCCAGGTGTAAAACTTCACGTAACTGATCTTGGCGAAGGACAACCAATTGTATTGATTCACGGATGGCCACTTAGCGATGAAATGTACCAATATCAATATCAGTATTTGGTAAGGAAGGGTTTCAGGGTGATCGGCATTTCATTGCGTGGTTTCGGTAAATCTGATAAACCTTATGGAAAGTACAATTTCGATGTTTTTTCAGATGACATTTATGCCGTTCTTCATACCTTAAAAATAGAGAAGGCTGTGCTGGGTGGTTTTTCTATGGGCGGAGCAGTTACTATCCACTATGTGAACAAATATAAATCAGCACATGTAAGCAAACTGGCGCTGTTTGCGGCAGCGGCTCCATCTTGGAAGCAACGTGCAGATTACAACTACGGAATATCCGAGGAAGGCGCTGCGGGACTGATTAAACAAACCATGACAAGCAGAGAAGACCTGATAGCAGGATTAGGAGCAGCATTCGCGGCAAAAGGCACTACTCTTCCAAAAAATGTAGATAAATGGTTGGAGAATATCAATCTGTCTGCAAGTCCTTATGTTGTTACTGAATCTATCAGTGCACTTGGTGATCTTGATTTGCGTCCGGTGCTTAAGAACATCACGATCCCTGTAGCCATATTTCAGGGCACAAAAGATCAACTAATTGATTTTACGCTGGCTGAGCAATTAAATAAAGGCTTAAAAAACTCCTATRTCGTAAAATTCGAGAACAGCGGGCATGCACTTTTTGTAGAAGAGATGGACAAATTTAACTCGGAGCTTGAGCAGTTTGCGAAAAAATAATAATGAAAGTTGCCTGTTGGTTTAAATACTTGCAGGTAATTTTCGTTTTAACCAATCTTGAAATCATCATCAAGAATGGTAATTTTATTTTTTAATCCATTTGATTAGCCCAATTATGAAACAGAGCATTTTTGATGCGAATCTTAAAACCATCGGCATGGTAAATGTTGATCTAGAAAATATTGAAACCATCAATTCCGACACTTACAAATCCTATATCAAGGTGCTTTATCTTAATGAAGGATTTGAGATAAAAGTGGACTTCAATGTTTACATTACTACTGGTTCAACGCTTTTCTTTATCAGTCCAAATCAGGTACTGAGCATTGAGAAATTGGGTGAGCAACCCGGCCTTTTTGTGTTCTATAACCGCGACTTTTATTGCATACAGTTACATGATGAGGAAGTTGCCTGCGATGGATTCTTGTTCAATAACATTAGCAATATGCCGATGACGGTGATACCCGAGCAGGATGCCACATTTATTGAGTACCTGTTTTCTCGGATCGAGGATGAATTTGAACTCAAGGATGGATCGCTGGAGGAAATGATCAGGACTTATCTTAAGCAGCTTTTGATCAAGTCTACCCGATTATGGAAGGTGCAACACCTAGAAGGAGCGATGGCCGCCAGATCGAACAATGACCTTGAGTTCTTTAGGAAATTTACCCAATTAGTCGAAGTGAACTTTAAGGAAAAGCATAATGTTGCCGACTACGCCGACCTGCTGATGATAGCCCCAAAAACCCTTACCCATAGATTCAAGCGACTTAACCTTCCACAGCCGAACGAAATCATCAAGAACAGGATTATTCTAGAAGCAAAAAGATTACTTGTACATACCGACAGAACTGCAAAGGAGATTGCCTACGCGCTGGGTTATGAAGATCCTGCCTATTTCAGTAGACTATTTTTTATCAAGACCGGTGAACCGCCATCTAGCTTCAGGTCTAAATACCTAAATTTACATGAACCAAAACAGGCTTAATCGTCAATGATCTTGTATGTGATCAACTAAAAATAGAGAGCTCTTACTAGGCGTTGCGGCAGCGTTTTTTCTGTTAATTTTATTGTTAACTGTTTAATGGCATCGGAAGGAGGCAGTTGAATCTGGAGTTCATTATGGTACTTCAATTGAAATTATATCCAAAATGCAATCCCGGCTGCCCGAAGAAGAATTTTGACCATCTATCGTCAACCTTTTTAAACGAATCAGGCATTTTTGATTGATAAGGGCGGTGAGTTATTGCTATTGAAGGTTGAAAAAAAAGCCTGTCCTTGAAAAGTTTAATGTGATAACCAATGGAATAGGTGTTAAATATTTGAAAGCCATTGTCAATCTTATTACCGTTATCATTTACAAAGCTTTGCCAAGCTGGCATCACGTCAACTTGAGCGAAAAGACGATTCCATAAAAACCTTTGATAATTAAGTGAAACCCCGTATTCACGAATATGACCTGGAAACCTTTCTCCTTCTGCTTCAAATGATTTTCCGTAAGGAATGCCAATTGGCCAGCCATATTTCCAAGTTTTTAGCTCTAGTGAAATTACATCCTTTCCTGTAATGCGGTAACCTAAGTTCAGATAAGCCATACCAGGTGGATTATTATCAGCTACTACATTAGCTATCATAAATAAGGTGCTGCCTATGAAATACTTTCTATAAGTGCTGTCTTGTTTGGAATATTGGGCTTTTACTTGTAGGGCGCTTGCCGTCATTAAAGTCAGGGCGAAACATAAAATTTTCTTTTGCATAAGTATATTAGTTTTTAAACGATAAGCAAAGGTAGATTGGCGAGTTGGCATAACTCGTTCACTTAAGTTAAGAAATGAACCTTACTTAGGGTATTTAGTTCTTGAAGATTTAACACTCTCATAGTTTTTTATGTGAAACAATTTTTTACGGCTAATAATAAACCAACAAGAAATATTAAATTTGATACCTATCGCCTAAATATTAGAAATATGCAGTTGAATAATGATAAAATGGATCAAATCCTGTTAAATTTTTTAGCGAGATATGTAATCCTGTCTGAAGAGGAGCAAAATGTTATTTTAGAGTTAGCCATTTTTAAAAGTTTTAGGAAAGGAACAATTTTATTGAAAGAGGGTCAACTCTCAAAGGATGCCTATTTTGTGCTTCAAGGATGCATTAGGTGCTATTATATAGTTGATACTGAAGAAAAGACTACTGCTTTTTATACCGAGTCTGAAACCCTTAACCCCCCAGGCGCATTAAACCATACCCCATCTGAATATTATGTTGATTGTCTTGAGGACTCTATTTTGATTGTAGCGAGTTCAGAAACAGATGAAGAACTTTTTGTAAAATACCCTGTCTTAGAAAAACTGTGTCGTCTTGTTTCCGAAGATTTACACTCAAAAAGTCAAATAGCGTTTGATAATTTTAAGATTTCTACACCAGAACAACGCTATTTGAATTTGCTAGAAATAAGGCCGGATTTGGCTCAAAGAATTCCTCAGTACCATTTAGCGAGTTATTTGGGTATCACTCCGCAATCTTTAAGTAGAATGAGAAAGAGACTGGTTAGAAAAGCCTCTTAAATTTACGACACCAAATCGTTTCTTAACTTAAGGTAACGAGTTTAGGCTTTTATCATTTTTATGTTTGCATAGAACTATTAAAAATGATAAAAATGAAAATTGCTAACATCCTTATCCTGGTATTTTTTACGACCACAACATTGTTCGCCCAAGAGAATGGTGCCTTTAAAAAAGGAAATAAATTACTCAATATCGGTATTGGCGTAAACTCCTCTTATGACGGAGGCATACCTGTCGGTCTTTCTTATGAGCAGGGAATTACAGGTAGTATCAGCATTGGTGCAAATGCAGACTACCTCTCAAATGAATACCTGTCCCTCAAATTTACGGCCATTTACTTTGGCTTAAGAGCGTCTTATCATGTTAATCAATTATTAAAAATTAACAGTAACAAGATAGATTTATACGGAGGGCCAACCCTTGGCTACAGAAGTTTTTCCTGGAAAGACAATGGTGAAGACCTGGGCGATAGTTACGGAAGCGGACTGTTTCTGGGCGCATACGTAGGAGGCAAATACTTCTTCAGCAATAACCTTGGCGCATTCACTGAGCTTGGCGCTATAGGCAGTACCAATGCCAGAATTGGAATAGCACTTAAATTTTAATTAAAAACATACTTTATGAAAAAGTCAATTTTTACACTACTAATGGTAGTGGCAGTTTTTGTTGCCTGCAAGAAGAATTCAGATAAAAAGCCTGATAATAACTCGCGCACAGTGCGTTATGAGATCACAGGAGCTTTTTCGGGACCAACACTGATGGTGTCATATACGACTGCTACAGGTGGTACGGCAAATGATCCGGTCGCATCGCTTCCATGGACAAAAGAAATTACTTACGCTACAAATGTAGCTGCAGCCATTGTCGCAATATCAGGAAATGGAGGAGTAGCCGGTCAAAAAGTAACAATTGTAGTCAAGAGAGGAGGCAGTCAGGTAGGAGTACCAATTGATGCAGTGGCTGATGCTTCAGGAAGTTTCTCTAAATCTGCTCCGGCTATAGTTTTTTAAATTTCTTTTAGAGACTTTACAGATCCTACGATAGATTTAGTAAATAAATTCGATAAACGTCATTAGAAGGTTATTAGGAAGTTTCAAAACGGTTTGGTTATAAGGTTTCCCCATCTGAAAATATGATAAACGGCACGGGGGTATGAACTTATAAAGTCTTATCCATACAAGAAAATCCAGAGTCTCGGAAAAAAATAAATAAATATTGGAGTAAAAGTGCTGGGATAATAATAAAACGCCTGTAAATCAATATTTACAGGCATTTTAGTTAAATGTCACCCAGGTTAACCTCAGGTACCCCTGGTGAAATTTTCGTATGACTGATGTTGATACAATTATTGCTTAGCTAGCTTGTATAATTTACCACTGTCCGTTGCTGCATAAATAGCACCATCTTTACCGGTGGCTATGCAGCGCCAGCGTTCATTTTTATCGGAAAGCAAACGTTCTTCACCCACAACTTTGTTGTTTTTTATCACCAAACGAATGATGTGTTGTCCACTGAGTGCCCCTACAAATAGGTTATTTTTCCACTCAGCGATGTTACCAGTGTAAAACATCATGCAGCCTGGCGAGATAACGGGATCCCAATAGTAAACTGGCTGTACCGTACCTTCTTTTTGTTGTATACCATCATAGACCTTTTCACCACTGTATTCAATGCCGTAAGTTACGTAAGGCCAGCCGTAGTTGCCGCCTGGTTTAATTAAGTTAATCTCGTCGCCACCACGTGGTCCAAATTCTGTCTCCCATAGGTCACCATTAACGGGGTTAATGGACAAACCATCTGGGTTACGAAAGCCATAGGCATATATCTCTGGCTTGGCATTCGCCTGGCCTATAAACGGGTTACTGGCAACAGGTTTGCCGTCTTTAGTAATATGGATAATTTTACCGGTGGTTGCGCTTAGGTCCTGCGCCTTAGCGCGAATATCATTAGATTGACGGTCACCAGAGCTGATGAAAATATTGCCTTGTTTATCAAACACCAAACGTGAACCAAACTGACCGGCACCTTTAAAACGCGGACTGGCTTCAAATATCACGCTCACGTTTTCCAGCTTTGTTTCATCGGCCGATAATTTTCCTTTAGCTACGGCTAAGGTAGCCCCCTCGCCCGGTTGCGCATAGGTCCAGTAAATCATGCGGTTTTTAGTAAAATCAGGATCAATGTTCACATCAAGCAAACCACCTTGTCCCTGAAATTGCACTTCCGGGAAACCGGTAATGGTTTTATCAATTTTACCGGCAGTTGTCAATATTTGCATAGTCCCCGGCTTACTGCTTATCAGTAAACGGCCGTCGGGTAAAGCATGCATGCCCCAGGGGCCCTTTAGCTCAGTGCTTATGACTTTTGCGGTATACGGAGTTTTGGTTTTAACGCTGCCGATACGGGTTTGCCCTGCGAAAGCAGGTTTATACTCGCTATTAGCCTTGTTTTTTTCAACCGGCTTACCGGTTTGTGCCATGCTGGATGCATTTAACGATAGAAGGGCAACGCCCAGGGTTAATGGTTTATAAATTTTCGAAAACATAATGCAATTTGGATTAATGTCAGGTAAGTTACAACCTTATGAGCTTAATGTTTGAATACAACGTGTTTTTTACACTAGTCACAACAGAGGGGGCTTGAAATCATAAAATTTTTAGTTTTACAATTAGAATTAAGGCATTGAATTAGTTTTTTGTACCTTCGTGTCTTATGCAAAGACAACTATTCACATATTATAGTTTAGCGATTGGAATGACTGCCTGATTCCGGGTGTCTTGTTTCTAAAATTGCATGTTTGGTAGTTTCTGTATTACCAAAGGTGTTTTGTATGGGGCAAAGCATTCGGATGATAGATAATTAAGCAATTTTATTTCATCATTTTAAATTATAAGTAGTGAATAACTTATCATTATATGGTTGGAACGACAGTCTGTTCCAACTCAAACAAACATCACAATACAAACATCTTTTTCATGGTCGTGTTTCTGCAGTAAACAAAACAAATTATGAGGTTATTACCGAAGGTGGTCTGCTGTTGTGCGAACTAACCGGCAATTTGCTTTATGGAAGGTCATTATTTGAACTTCCGTGTACAGGCGATTGGATTATTTTTCAACCTTTTGACGATAATAAAGGAATAATCGTTGATGTTTTACCGCGTAAACATACGCTGTTTCGGAAAAAGAGTGGTACAATATCCGACAGGCAAGCTATCGCATCCCATGTTGATAAGGCATTTATTGTACAAAGCCTTGATGCCAATTTCAGTGTTCGCCGAACGGAGCGTTTTATGGTTCAGGTATTAGAAGAAAATATTCAACCAGTATTGATACTCACTAAATCTGACTTGGAGTTTAGTCGCCATCAAGTAGATGAGTCGCTGAAACATATTGCCCGGCAAATACCAATATTTTTCACAAGTATTCTTTCTCCCGAGACAATACTCCCTGTGCGAAAATTTATCAGGCAAGGAGAATCGATTGTATTTGTAGGATCATCAGGGGTTGGGAAAAGTTCTTTAATCAATGTATTATGTGAACGGACAGTACTTCCCACATCTGAAATAAGCAAATCTTCAGGTAAAGGTCGGCATACCTCAACTAGAAGAGAAATGGTTCTGATGGATGATAGTGGTATTCTAATAGATACGCCGGGCGTAAGAGAATTTGGTTTAGCGTCAGATAATCCTGAGGCACTCGCAGATATATTCGATATTTCTGATTTCGCGGAATCCTGTCGTTTTGAGAACTGTACGCACGTCGATGAACCTGGCTGTGCAGTTGTTGAAGCTGTAAACAACGGTCTTTTAAAATTTGAAGTGTACAACAGTTACCTCAAATTGCGAAAAGAATCTTGGTATTTTTCTACTTCTGAACATGAAAAACGCAAAAGAGATAAATATTTTGCTAGAGTTTCAGATGAAGCTAAGAGAATAAAAAAACGTTGATCGTCCTATTATTCAGTACAGGTGTTCCATCTAATAATGGAGCACCTGTCTGGCTATCCTTTCTTTATAATAATGTGTGTCGCGTTCTCTCCAGCCACTTTTTGCACTTGATTATAGCCCAGCGCTGCCATATCCATTCCTGAGAATAAGTGTTCCCCTGAACCTAAGAAGACAGGTGAAATTGCTAAATGAAGTTCATCAATATGGCCCGCTTGCAGATATTGCCTTATCGTTGAAACCCCACCACCAATACGAATGTCTTTTCCGTTCGCTACTTTTTTTGCCTCTTTCAACGCAGATTCGATGCCATCGGTAATAAAATAAAACGTTGTTCCTCCTTTCATGGTCACTGGTTTTCTAGCATGATGCGTTAAAACAAATACTGGAACATGGTAAGGTGGTTCCTCGCCCCACCAACCCTTCCATTCATCATCTGGCCATGCTCCACGAACGGGTCCGAACATATTCCGCCCCAGTATCCAAGCTCCCATGTTCTCGAATGACTTCTCTACGAATTCATTATCTGTGCCTTCAGTTCCGTCATTTTTACCTCCCATCTTCCGAAACACTTTTGTTGGAAAAATCCAGTTGTGAAGTTCCTCACCTCTTAGTCCCAAAGGATTAGTTAGATCTTGTTTGGCGCCTGCACCAAATCCATCCAGGGAAATAGAAAAACATGCAACTTTTACTTTACTCATATTTAGATTCATTTTCAATTGGTTTTTAAGGTCTTGAGTTAATTTATATGCCTGCCGATCTCTTTTTATAATACAAATTTCGCTAGAAAAATTAATTTTTGGTGGTGTCTATACGACTAAATAAGGGCAGAATGCGACAAGTGTTCCTATGGATACTAATTTTTTTAAGATATTTTCTCCAAATTTGATTAATCAATTAAGTGATGAACTATAAGGAAACTAAGCCCCATCCGGCAATAGCTGATTATATTGATGCGTTTTGGACTACAACAAACGACGAAAGAAGCGCGGTGTTCGAAAAGATCTTACCTGATGGGTGTGTTGATATCATCTTAAATCTGGGCGAGGATTGTAAGACTGACAATGGACAATTCAATATTAAAAATGGAGAAATCTGTTTGGTGGGGACTATGAGACATTTCAAAATGACTGAGCTGAAAACGGAAACAAAACTTTTAGGAGTACGCTTCAAACCTTCTGCCTTTTCTGCTTTCTATAAATTCGGCTCGCTGCACGAGGCAACCGACAGTACTATAACACTTGACAAAGAACTTTCGCCCGACTTCAATCGGGTTATAACGGAATCTATTGGATATCTTAATCAGTTTTTTATTAAAAAGCTTAAACCACATCCAGCACCTATACTGATGCCTGTTATAGCTGACATTAAAAAACAGAAAGGCATCATCAGTGTGGTTGAATTGACAAATCGGCATTTTACTACTGTAAGACAGCTGGAACGTCATTTCAAGCAGCATGTGGGGATCAGTCCAAAAGAATTTATTAATATAACCCGCTTTCAGTTTGTGCACGCAGCTATCCAGAAAAAATCATCAAAGAAAAGCATGTCGGAGATTGCTTTTGAACACGGTTATTACGATCATGCACATTTGGCCAATGCTATAAAGAGTTACACGGGCGTTACACCTAACGAACTATAAAATTTGTCGCATTTTTCCAAAGTATGGATCAGTATTGTCAACTACATTTGCATCTATAATCTAAAGAAATCTACAGACATTATGGGCAATAGATCAGTACAGAACAAACTTAAGCATGAACAAATCCAATACATAGAGTTTCTCTCTAAAGATATTCAACTTGTTAAAAGGTTTTATACAGAATGTTTCAATTGGACTTTTACCGACTTTGGTGCCAATTACACCGCTTTTGAAGGCGATTATATTGATGGTGGCTTTACTTCGGGCAGGCCTGTAAAAGGAAGCATATTAGTTATCCTTTATTCAAAGGATATTGAAACGACCAGAGAAAAAATTATTAAGGCCGGCGGTATAATATCACAAGATATTTTCAGTTTCCCAGGCGGTAGACGTTTTCAATTTATTGATCCGGATGGTAATGAGTTGGCAGTTTGGTCTGAATAAACGAAATATTAGAATACTAACTCATTAAATTTCCTCGATAATAGTACATTTGTGAGTACTAAGAAAAACTTCCCATATGGGAAGTTTTTCTATTTTAATTTGTATAGAGAACTGTAGAGATTATGACTGAAACAGAATACCTGGAGTTTTGTAAAAACCAAATTACAGGCCCATTAAAGGAAGAAGATATTATTACCATGCTAACCGCATGGGGTGCCATTAATTATTCACTTGGTTATAAAAATGCCTTACTTGATCATGATATTGAAGCTAATGAGTAGCGTGATGGTTTATGAGGATTAAATTAATATTGTAGCGTTTCGGCTAATGTATTCGTAAACTCTAATACAAACCAGAAACTTTTGATTATGAAAAACCCTACATCCGCAATTTCAGTATTACTTTTATTTTCCCTTAGCTTTTTCTCTTGTAAAAAAGACAGGAATGTAAATCCCGAAAATCTTATTAAGGGAAACTGGGAGGAAATGGACCTGAACGGATTGAAGCGATCTCTCAATTTTACCAAAGACAATAGCTTTTTTCTTAATATTGTCCTTAATGATGGAAGTAGCAGTCAGTTCATCGGATCTTACCAGATCCAAGGCGACAGATTAAAGATAACTACTACCGAAAAGCTGGAGCAGGAACAAGGAAAACCAGTTCAACGAACCCCTACGAATTACACACTCTACGAAAATGCCACCTTTAGTATTACTGGCGACATCCTTAAACTGAATTACACTAGCTACCCTGCCGACGCGCCGGTTAATACGCCCGCAAAATTCCGCAGACTGATCACGATTGATGAAGGTGGATTGACACCATAGGCTTACTAGACTGGAAAATCCGATGAAAGAAAACATTTTGTACACCTCCGTAGCTCCATTACTTGAATACTTTAATCGGTTAATCCCTTTAAGCAGAGAAGAAAAACAACTTGTAGCTGAACTATTTAAACCTCGGTTATACAGAAAAAGACAGTACGTTTTACAGGAGGGGGATGTTTGCTCTATTTTTAACTTTGTAGTACGGGGGTGTTTGCGGATGTATAAAATTGACGATAAAGGAAATACTCACATTATACAGTTTGCGACAGAAAATTGGTGGCTAATGGATATTGGTAGTTTCCATGGAAAAGAACCGTCAGAACTTAATATAGACGCAATTGAGGATACAATGGTACTTCATATAAGTTATAATGACCTCATCAACTTATATACAAAGGGGCCAAAATTCAATCTGATATTCAGAGTGCTGATCGAAAACAGCTTTGTTTCACTGCAAAAGCGACTATTACAAAACATCAGTTCTACTGCCGAAGAACGTTATCTGTCGTTTATGCAAGATTATTCCCACTTAAATAATCGCCTACCTCAGGTGCAAATCGCATCATTTATAGGGATTACTCCTGAATTTTTAAGCAGACTCCGTAACAAGCTTGTAAAGCCAAAATCTTAAACCAGATCAATACTATTTCTTGATGCAGTTCATTGGCATGTGAGCTCTTTCTGATGCAATTTTGTGTTATCAATTTAATATAAACTTTAAAAGAAATAACAATGACAAATACATCAAAAGTAGCCGTAATCGGCTTAGGAAACATTGGCCAGGCAGTTGCTGCCAACCTTTCAAAAGCAAACAAAGCTTTCATTGTAGCCGACAGAAATGTAGAGAAAGCAGAAGAATTAGCTGCTAAATTAGGTAAGTCTGCTGTGCCAAGTGATATTGCATCGGCTGTAAAAGACGCCAATATTGTGGTTTTGGCTATTCCATTTGGCGCGATTAAGCCATTTATCTCAGAATATTCAGGTGACCTGGAAGGCAAAATCATTGTTGATCCATCCAATCCTATTGCGCCAGATGGAAACGGTGGGTTTAATAAAATCATTGATCAGAACCAATCTGCCGGCGAAATTAATGCAATAGCGCTACCTAAAAATGCAAAATTGGCGAAAGCGTTAGGAACATTGGGTGCTGCTTCGCTTAGCGGAGCCGCTTATCAATCTCCAGAAAAATCAGTATTGTTTTATGCAACAGATGATACAAACATCGATGCTGATGTAGAAGAATTAATTAAAGACAATGGATTTGATCCGGTTCGGGTAGGGGCAATCAATCAGTCAATTCGTATCGAGGTATTCGGTGATCTTCACGAATTCGGTGCATTGGGAAAAACTGTTACGGCATCGGAGGCAAAAGCCAAAATCTAATCTTGAACTACCCACATCTGGTCCTTAGTATGCCAGATGTGGATAGTTAGATAATTAGATAAATTACCCCTTTGCGGCGTCTTCCAAATCTTTGATAATGATCTTGGTCATCTTCATCATAACTTGCATTACGCGTTGGGCCTTTTCTACATCTTTATCTTGTAATAATTCCCCTAGTATAGCAGGCGATACCTGCCACGACAAACCAAATTTATCTTTTAACCATCCACACTGCGATGTTTCACCACCTCCAGCTACAAGGCTTTTCCAGTAGTAGTCAATTTCTTCCTGTGTATTGGCCTCAATAGAAAAAGAGACTGACTCGTTAAATTTGAACTGTGGACCTCCATTTAATAGTATAAACTGTTGATCTTCTATTTCCATATCGACAGCCAGTATTTCACCGCCAAAACCAGGTGCGTCTTTTGGATAATAGCTGGCATTAAGTACTTTTGAGTTTTTAAATACTGAGGTGTAAAAGTCAATTGCCTCTTTAACATTATGGTCTAACCACAAACAGGGTCTTATCTTTTTCATATTTGTTGATTTAAAATAATTCCAATGATGATCTTGTATGGAAACAAATTTAAAGTTCACCTGGTTTTCATAATATTTATTAATTTCATCTATGGCTAAGAATAAAACTGTTGCCACAAATCTGGATGTCCGTGATTTCCTGGAAAAAGTGGCAGACCCTTTAAAGCGAAAAGATTGTTATCTGATCGCCGCATTGATGGAAAAACAGACAGGATATGAACCTTCGATGTGGGGAACCTCAATCGTAGGCTTTGGTAGCTATCATTATAAATATGCCAGTGGTCATGAGGGAGATGCCCCTCTAATCGGATTTTCTCCGAGAAGTACTGCTATTGTTTTGTATGTTGCTTGTGATTTTGAAGATAAAGAAAACTTGCTGCTGCAATTGGGTAAACATAAAACAGGGAAAGGCTGTATTTATATTAAAAAACTGGCAGATGTTAATATACAAGTATTAACCAAGATGATAGATCAATCAGTGGCGCATATGAAAAATAAATAAGGTTAGAAGAAATGATAATAACGATTGATCAAAATATCACACTGGAACAAACAGCCGTGAAGCATGCAGAAGGTTTATTGGAAGCGATAAACAGCAGTCGGGCGCAACTATCTGAGTTTTTACCTTGGGTACCCAACATGCAGTCTGTAGGAGATCTTATAGCGTACATCAGGAAATGTGAGCAGCTTTATGAACAGGGTCTTGAAGTTAGCTTTGTGATTATGCTTGATAATCAACCAGTAGGCAGAATTGGTTTGCATTATTTGAATGTTTTTAATCAAAGTGGAGCAATTGGCTACTGGCTGGCAGAAAGTGCACAAGGCCGAGGTATTATGATCCGGTCTTGTAAAGCATTAATTGATTATGGTTTTAAGGAACTGGCATTACATCGTATTGAGATTAAAGCAGCTACTTTGAATTTGAAAAGTCAGGCAATTCCACGCAAACTGGGTTTTCAGCAAGAAGGGGTTTTAAGGCAATCCGAAAAGGTGAATGGTAAATTCTTAGACCTGGTTTTATATTCCATGCTCCATCACGAATGGAAGATGGATGCCTAATAAATGATTTAAGCGTGAGTTTTCCATTATAATGTTATTTTTGAAAAAAGTAATAGCTAACCACATAACTCAATTTTATATTGAAAACACTAGTATTAGGAGCCTCAGGACAACTAGGGCAATGCCTTAAGGCAGTTGCCTCAAATAGAAATATCGACACATTAGATTTCCCGGACGAAAGTGTCGCAAACATCCTTGATGTTGAGAAACTAAAGGCTTTGTTTGCCGAGAAAAAACCAGCATACGTAATCAATTGTGCTGCTTATACGGCTGTTGATAAAGCTGAAGATGATGTAGATCTGTGCAGATTAATAAACAAGCAGGGGGCATTAAATATCGCTTTGCTTTGTAAAGAGTTTGGTGCTAAATTAGTTCACGTTTCAACAGACTTTGTTTTTGAAGGAGCCATTCCAGAATTACTAAAGGAAGATGATTTAGCAGAACCCATTAGCATATATGGCTTAACTAAGCTTGAAGGCGAAACAGATATTATAGATAATCTTAAAGAACATTACATTATTCGCACCAGCTGGCTATATTCTGAGTATGCAAATAATTTTGTGAAAACAATGTTGAAACTAGGAGCGGACCGCGATGAGTTAAATATCATTGCGGATCAGATTGGCTCGCCAACTTATGCTATTGATTTGGCCGGTGCAATTTTGGATGTTATTGCTTCTGGCAAAACGGAATATGGGGTGTATCATTATAGCAATGAAGGATCAATCTCGTGGTTTGATTTTGCTAAAGGTATTTTTGATATCAGCAATACACAGGTAAAAGTTAGCCCGATTCCTACTTCTGCTTATCCGACAAGAGCTAGCCGACCTAAGTTCTCTGTAATGGACAAAACGAAGATAAAAGCAACTTTTGGAATCGAAGTACCTTATTGGAGAGACAGTTTGATTAAGTGTATTGAGCAATTATCTGTACTGGATAAAGCCTAAGCATGTGCTAAATAAACCATGATATAAAAAAAGAACGGAATTATATAAATATTTTTCCGTTCTTTTTCCAATCTTTGATCCGTAATGAAAAGAACACTGCTTACCATACTTGCCATTTTCTATTTGGGTGTTTCCAGTGGAGCAGCTGTGCACTTTCATTATTGCATGGACAAGCTGGTAAGCTGGAGCATGACAAAAAAATCCGGCAAATTATGTGATTTCTGTAAAATGCCTTTGGCAGAATCTAAAAAGAAATCATGCTGTAAAGATGTTAAGCACGAAGTAAAGGTTGAGAGTTCTCAAAAAGTAAACCAAGCGGTTTATAAATTCGATCAGCCATCTGTAGCCATTATATTACCCGAATTATTTGTTAATTATCAGGCCCCGGTGCCTGTTAAAATTATAAGGGAAGCATTAAGCAATGCACCACCTAATAGACAGCAAGTTCCTGTCTACCTAAAAAACTGTACCTACAGAATATAATACCCTCTTTCTTTTCTAATGCCTGGCACATTCGTGCCCTGGTTGCAGCATTACTGTAACCCCAAATTTTTTTATACCATTTTCTTTAAAACTTATTAAGATGAACTCATTAAGATCTCTTTTGGTAGTCGGCTTGACTTTCCTTGGTAGTGCTGTATTTGCACAATCTAAAACCGAAAAAATCAATGTATCTGGAAACTGTGGAATGTGTAAAAAACGCATTGAAACTGCCCTTAAAACTGAAGGTGTTGACACAGCTGTATGGGATGTAAAATCTAAAATATTAACGGTAAGCTACGATAGTGCCAAGATTACAACTGAAGGTATTCAACAAAAAATTGCCGCAGTTGGGCACGACACGCAAAAGGTTACTGCCAAACAAGAAAATTATAGCAAACTACCTTCATGCTGCCAATACGATAGAAAAAGTACAGACAAAAAATAACTAAAAGAAAGAGGGTTATTATAAATGGTACATAAAATTATAGAATGGTCGATGCGCAATAGATTTATTGTGCTGGTACTTTCCGCAGGGTTGTTTATATGGGGAGTTTTCTCCGTACAAAAAAATCCAATAGATGCGATTCCTGATCTTTCAGAAAATCAGGTAATCGTATTTACAGAGTGGATGGGCAGATCGCCACAGTTAATTGAAGATCAGGTGACTTACCCGCTGGTAACCAATTTGCAGGGGATTCCTAAAATTAAGTATGTAAGAGGTTCCTCCATGTTCGGGATGAGCTTTATCTACGTGATTTTTGAAGATGATGTTGATGTTTATTGGGCCAGAGAGCGGGTTTTGGAACGGATCAGTACCATATCCCGAACCTTGCCAGAAGGCGTATCTCCGCAACTTGGTCCTGATGGAACAGGAGTGGGTCATGTATTATGGTATACCTTAGATGCTCCTGAAATGGACTTGGGCGAGCAACGGGCAATACAGGATTGGTATGTAAAGTTCGCTTTGCAAACCGTTCCCGGAGTAAGTGAAATAGCCTCATTTGGTGGCTTTCAGAAACAATATCAAATCTCGATAGATCCAAACAAATTGCTGTATTATAAACTTACTGTGCCTCAGGTAATAGCCGCAGTTAGGAGCAATAATAACGAGTCGGGCGGACGAAAGTTTGAAATGAGCGACATGGGCTATATCATCAAAACATCGGGCTACCTCAAATCCATTGAAGAAATTTCGAATATCCCGGTAAAGAATCAGAATGGTACGCCAATAAAGGTGTCTGATCTGGCTACGGTTCAGATGACTGGAGAAACCCGATTAGGCATATTTGATCAGGATGGCAAGGGCGAGCGTGCAGGCGGTATTGTAGTAATGCGTTATGGCGAAAACGCTGCAGAGGTAATTGATCGGGTGAAAGAAAAGATGAAGGAAGTGTCAAAAGGCTTGCCTAAAGGTGTAAAATTTGATATCGTGTATGATAGAGGTGAACTGATTAAAGAATCTGTAGACTCTATAAAAAATACGCTGATCGAAGAGATGATCGTAGTATCCCTAATCGTATTTGTATTCCTGTTTCATTGGCGCAGTGCACTAAGTATCATTATACAAATTCCTATTACTATTGCCGCAAGTTTTATCCTGCTCAATGCCTTTGATATTTCGTCCAACATTATGTCGCTAACCGGTATTGCACTGGCCATTGGGGTAATTGTAGACAATGGAATTATCATGAGTGAAAATGCTTATAAGCATTTGGCAGAACGATACGAACAGTGGGAAAAGGATCAAAATAAAACGACAGCATCATGATGAACTGGTTTAAAAATATGTTTCGCAAATCTCCGGATTGGATTAGCGAAGAAGATCGCCTCGCGGTGATCACTAAATCCAGCAAGCAGGTATCCAGAGGTGTATTCTTTGCTACGGTAATTATTATAACCTCTTTTTTACCGGTATTTATGCTAACCGGACAGGAGGGTAAGTTGTTTCACCCGCTGGCTTACACCAAAACATTTATCATGATTGTTGATGCTTTTTTGGTGATTACGCTGGCTCCTGTACTGATCTCTTTCTTTATGAAAGGGAAATTCAGACCTGATCATGCAAACCCGGTAAATAGAGTTTTAGAAAAGGTGTATGAGCCAATTATCAGAACGGTATTGAAATGGAGAAAAACAACTATTGCCATTAATATCATCGCTTTGCTAATTACAATTCMTTTGCTTAAAAATTTAGGCACAGAGTTTATACCGCCATTAGATGAACAAAGTATTTTGTTTATGCCGGTAACCCTGCCTGATGTTTCAAATGCAGAAGCAAAGCGGATATTACAGGTGCAGGATAAGATTATTAAATCGGTACCGGAGGTAGATAAGGTTCTTGGAAAAGCAGGAAGGGCAAATACCGCTACAGATAATTCGCCGATTAGTATGATCGAAACAATCATTACTTTGAAACCGAAAAGCGAATGGAGAAAGGGCGTCACTAAAAAAGATATTGTGACAGAATTGGATGCCAAGCTTCAAATTCCGGGTGTGGTAAACGGGTGGACACAGCCAATCATCAACAGGATCAATATGCTGGCTACCGGTATCCGTACCGATGTAGGAATAAAAGTGTTCGGACAAAATCTGGATACAATTGCTTCGGTGTCAGAAAAGGTAAAAGCAGCATTAGTAGGTACCCCTGGGGTAAGCGATTTATTTGTAGAACCTATTACAGGGGGTAAATACCTGTCTATTGATGTAAAAAGAGAAGAGTTGGCCAGGTATGGCTTAAACGTAGATGACGTTAATCAGGTTGTTGAAAGTGCACTTGGTGGAGCAACTATTGGCAATACTATTGAAGGCAGACAGCGCTTTTCTATAAGCGTACGCCTTGCTCAGGAATACCGCAACAGTGTAGAACGCATTAAAAGAATCCCTATTCAATCAGCTTCCTTTGGTGAAGTTCCTTTATCGGCAGTTGCCGATGTGAAGTTTGAAGATGGGCCGCCAATGATCAGCTCTGATAATGCTATTCTGCGTGGTGCTGTAATGTTTAACGTTCGCGATAGAGATTTGGGCAGCACGGTTAAGGATGCAATGGAGAAGCTGAATAAAGAGAAGGGGGTTCTTCCCGAGGGGTATTTTCTGGAATGGAGTGGACAGTATGAAAACCTGATAAGGGGTAAGCAAACACTGATGTGGATTGCTCCGGTGGTTTTGGTGATCATTTTCTTCTCTCTGTATTTTGCATTTCGCTCTATTAGAGAAGCTTTTTTAAGTCTGATTACGGTTCCTTTTGCCTTAATTGGGGGGGCTTACATGATCTATTTCTGGGGAGTGAATTTGTCTGTTGGTGTAGCCGTTGGTTTTATAGCCCTGTTCGGGATTGCTGTGGAAACAGGGATTGTGATGGTAATTTACCTGAATGATGCCATGCAGCAGCTGATCAAATTAAAAGGGAATTCGAGCGAGACCATTACCAAGGAAGACCTTAGAGAATATGTAATTCATGGTGCAGCAAAAAGGTTGAGACCCAAGCTTATGACAGTTTGTGTGTCGCTATTCGGATTGGTACCCGTGTTATGGGCCAGTGGTGTTGGGGTAGATGTAATGCAACCAATAGTGCTGCCAATGATAGGTGGGGTACTAACTTCTTCCACACACATTCTGTTGGTTACACCGCTTATCTTTTTAATGTCCAAAGAGTATGAATTGAGGAAATATGGAAAACTGGAGGTTCACGATGTACATCATTAAAAAATTAACATGGATATTGTTGCTGCTGCCATTTTACACAACAGCACAACAAAAACAGGTGCTTTCCTTGGATACGATTTTGCACCGTATAGATAAAAACAACCTGTTGCTGCAGTCGTATGGTTTAAAGGCCGAGAGCTATAAACATACCGCTAAAGCGGCAACTGCCTGGATGGCACCAATGATTGGTGTAGGTACATTTATGACCCCTTATCCCGGTCAGGAACTTATGGACGACAGGGATAAAGGATCTGTAATGATACAGCTGGAACAGGATATCCCAAACCTATCTAAATTAAATGCCAACAAACGCTATATCGAATCTAAGGGTAAGGCAGAGAATGAAACCCGCGGCATTACCTTAAATGAATATAAAACGCAGGCAAAAAGGCTGTATTTCGGTTGGCTGGTTGCAGTACAAAAAATAGAAGTGCTGAAACAGAATGAGAAAATTATGCAGACCATGAAGAAGATTGAAGAGATCAGGTATCCTTTTAATCAATCGAAATTAGGTAGCGTATATAAAACCACTGCAAAACTGGAGGAAAACAAAAACATGATCCGCATGCAGGAAGGCGATATTGCTAAATCCAGAGCCTGGTTAAATAGTTTAATGAACCAGCCGGGAAATGCAGATATAGCTATTGATACCAATTATCAGCCAAAGTTTGTACAGGCAGATGCTATTGATACCGGGAGTTTGGCGTTGGCCAGAAATGATATTAAGAAGATGGATTACAATATCCAATCTATGCAGCTGAATATTGAAGCAATGAAAAAACAAAGCAGACCCGATTTTAAGCTGCGGTTCGATCATATGTCGCCTTTAACCAAGATGATGCCGAAGGCTTTTAGTGTAATGGGGATGGTAAGCATCCCGATTGCCCCGTGGTCTTCAAAAATGTATAAATCGGAAGTAAAAGGAATGGAATACGAAGTGCAGGCGATGGATAAAGAAAAGGCTGCCATGTTACAGGAAACCCAAGGGATGCTGTATGGTATGCAATTCGAAATCCAATCTATGCAAAAGCGTATCGATGCTATGGAAAGCAAGATTATTCCCGCACTGCAAAAATCACTGGATGTTAACTTTTTGAATTACCGTGAAAATAAAATGGAACTGCCTGAGGTAATTGATTCATGGGAGGCCCTTACTATGATGCAAACCAGCGTTTTGGATGAGAAATTGAAACTTTATTTAATGATAGCCGATTATGAGAAAGAATTATATCGCTAAGCGGCATACCTACGTATGGCTTGCAATGGTCCTGATCGGCGCGTTGGTAATCAGCTCTTGCAACAGGGGGAAAGACAATAAGCACATGAATCATGATGATCCTGGTGTTGTAAAAATTGACAGTAACCTTTCTCATTTGCTGAAACCTTCAAATGAGCAGGTGGTATCTACGCTCCCGGTAATTAAGGCTGAATATGGAACCAAAATATTTACAGAAGAGGTTCAGGGCATAATCAATTACGATACAAGAAATCAGAACAGCATTGCCAGCAGAGTGAGTGGAAGAATAGAACGTTTGCTGATTAAATACAATTACCAACCTGTTAAAAAAGGACAATTGATAATGGAGGTCTATTCACCGGATTTGGCAGCCGCACAACAGGAATTACTATTCCTGAAAGGTACAGGGACTGATCAGACGATGCTCCAGGGGGCAAAACAACGATTGATGTTGTTGGGAATGAGTGCTGCCAGTATTAATCAGCTAATAAAAACAGGAAAGGTAAACTACCGCATTCCTGTGTATAGCAATGCTGATGGGTACATACTTGAAAAATCTACGGCGCCAGTTGCAGCACCAAGTGTAGCTGTGCCATCATCTGGTGGAGATGAAATGGACAATATGGGAGGCGGAGGAAGCTCATCTGCGGCTACTCCTGTAAGTGCCGCGCCTGTAAATTCCCCTGTGTTATTACGTGCAGGACAATATGTGAGTGCCGGACAATCGCTTTTTACCATCTATAATGCTAATCAGCTGATCGCTGAATTCTCCTTAAAGCCTGCTCTGGCATCGCTTATAAAAAAGGGCGATCATTTTTTATTCTATAAAACGGCTGATAAAAGTACTATTCAGAATGCTAGCATAGGTATGATACAGCCTGTTTTTAAAGATGGGGTAAACTTTACTATTGCCCGCACTTACCTTAATAAACCAAACTTTAGGGTAGGTGAGCTGCTAACTGCCAGAATTCCTGTATTGCTTCATGCCTCATGGTGGCTGCCAGAATCGACTGCGATATCGCTGGGTAATAAAACAGTGGTTTTTAAAAAGGAAGGGAATGTTGTTATCCCTAAAGTGGTAAAGTCGGGGATTACCATTGCCGGAATGATACAGATTAAAGAAGACATCGGCAGCTGGGAGGTAAGTAAAAAAGCGGCTTATCTGGTAGATAGCGAAAGCTTCATAAAAATGACTGAGAACAAAGGAAATTAAGTTATGGAACGGAAATTATTTATAAAAAAGATTGCCTTGTTGGCGTTGGTTCCATCAATATTCATTGCTGCCTGCAGTAGTGAGGATAAATCAAAAGGTAAAATGATTGTCGCAAAACAGCAAACGTTTACTTGTCCGATGCACCCGCAGGTGATAAAAAATGAGATGGGCACTTGCCCCATCTGTGGAATGGATCTGGTTCCATTTGAAAAAAACAGTAATGAAAAGGCGCTGAAAATAGATGAAAAGCGACAAGCTTTAGCAAATATTACCACGGTATTGGTAGGTGAAGGTAGTCTTTCAGGAGCGAAACAGCTTAATGGAAGGCTTACTGTTAACCCAGAGCAAAGCAGTTATGTTTCCAGCAGAATTGCCGGTAGAATAGAGCAATTATATATACGAGAAACTGGTGTTAAGGTTGGTAAAGGACAGCCTTTATACAAGCTTTATTCAGAACAATTGGCCACACTCCAGCAAGAATATCTGATGGCGATGGCGCAGGAAAAAGAATTCAAGGGAGATAAAATAGAGCGGCAGATTGTTGCCGCTGCAAAACAGAAATTACTGTTGTACGGGCAATCCGAAAGTCAGGTACAGCAGCTTGTTAAAACTCAAAAGAAAGATCCGTATGTGGTTTTCTACGCGCCCGAAGGTGGTGTAGTTGCTGAGTTGTCAGTGACTCAGGGTCAGTATGTAACAGAAGGGAGTCCGATTTTAAGATTGGAAGGATATGGGCAGTTATGGGTTGAAGCCGATGTTTATCCAAGCGAGGCAAAAAATATAAAGATGGGTCAGAAAGTTAAGGTTGTTATTGCCGGATGGGAAGATCAGCCACAGGAAATGACCATTAGCTTCATTACCCCGTCACTTCAATCTGGAACCCAGCTTACACAGATCAGGGGAAGTATTGCTAATCCTCAAAATCAATGGCAACCAGGCCTGCAGGCAAATGTTTTTTTACCATCAGCAAATAAGAGTAATGTATTGACTTTGCCGGTTGATGCGGTAATTAGAGATGGTAAAGGTATGCATGTATGGATTAAAAAGGGTAAAGACAGCTTTGAACCCAGATCGGTAAAAACAGGACAGGAGAATAACAATGAAGTTGAAATTTCTGAAGGACTTAAAAATGGAGATCAGGTCGTAGTAACAGGAGCTTATCTTTTATATAGCGAGTATATTCTTAAAAAAGGTAAAAATCCTGTTGGGCATCATTGAGCTGACGACGGACGAGTGCCGTGATGACGAACAAAACCCTAGGTGACAAACTAAAATTGAATAAAACTTAGATTATTAATTAATAAAAAAGAAGAAGATGAGAACAGTAACTAATTTCATTATTACTTTGGCAGCAGTAACCTTATTTGCTGCATGTAGCAACCCACAAAAAACAACAGAAACAGATGCACACGAAGGCCACAGTCACGCGGCAGGAGAAACGCATGCCGAAACTACAGAAAAGGGTACTGCTGCTGCCGTAAATTTAAAAGACGATAAATTAAATGCAGTTTATCAACATTATGTTCATTTAACCAATGCACTTGTTAAAGGCGATGTGGCTGAGGCAAAAGTGGCAGCTAATGCAATTGAACTAGGCGCTAAAGATTTAGCTAATGGCACTTCTTTAGCCTCATTAGTAGCGAAAATAGGATCAGCAACTGATATTGATGCGCAAAGAATTGCATATGCTGAATTGAGTACAAACTTTATAGAAAGAGTAAAAGCATCTGGTTTAAGTTCCGGAGAAGTATATGTAGATTATTGCCCAATGGCTTTAAATGACAAAGGAGCATCGTGGTTAAGCAACCAAAAAGAAATAAAAAACCCTTATTTTGGCGAAAACATGCTGGCCTGTGGCGAAGTGAAAGAAACTATACAATAATTGAGATTGGTTTCTATATATTTATAGAAACCAATCATCAAAATGAAATCATTTCCTTTCATCTCTTTAAATCAAAGTCTGGGGCTCTTACGGGTATTTACTTGTTTGTTGTTCCTTGCACATGCCGTAGTTCGTATAACCGGTGGAACTATTGAGCGGTTCGGTGGCTTTCTTAACGGCAAAGGCTTTGTATACGGAACCGCTTTTGTTTGGGGAATTACTGCATTTGAAATCATAGGAGGACTATTGCTCCTTGCCGGGTATTTCAGAAAATGGATTTCAATAGGATTTATCATAATGCTTGCAATTGGCATTATAATCATACATGCAGAAAATGGTTGGTTTGTTGGCGAACATGGATCAGGGGGGATCGAATACAGCGCAATATTGATCGTTTGCTTTATTGTAATTGCGGCTGATGAATCAAAAAGCAAGTTAAGCTGATAAAAGATTCTTTTTTAACATATTCAACCTGATGTAGGCAATAACACTATAAAAACACCAAAGCAAAATTAAATGTATTAATGCTGAAGGATTTGCTGATAAACTCGCTCCCGACTGAACTATTGAGGAATAGATTTGAATAAATGGTGTTGTAGGTAATAGTTTTGATAGCCATTGAACAGCTAAGGGTAAGGATTCGAATGGCCATGAGTATCCCGTGATCAGAAAAATCGGATAAGTAGAAAAAGCCATCATTTGCAGGCAGAGCAATTGCGATTTAAACAGCGATCCAATAAATTGAGCCATAGGAATAAGCGTAAGAATAAACAGTATCAATAAGACACTCAATTCGAAACCATTGCCGCGCATCGGTAAATTGAGCAGGTTATAGTTTACATTCAAAAAGAAAAAAGCATAAGCTGAAAATAGAAACAGATAAAATAATCCTTTCCCCCAGATACCGGTAGATATTCCTCCCCTTAGCCACTCCCCAATACGTGAATGTTGTCGCTCTCCGGCCACACTTTCAGATAAACCTATCAGTAAGGTTTGTTGTAAAATTAATGCCAGTAGTCCAGGGAGCAGGAATGCACCATAGCTTGATCTTTCGTTAAACATTGGCCTGTAATCTAAATTCACGGGCAGTACGTTTTGCATGGCTATGGTGGAGCTCATGCCTTCGCTTTTTTGGAAATACTGTAAGCGTACACCTGCACCAATGGTAAGGCATATTTGCTGCACGTTCATTAGGATATCGCTTGAGGGCAGGAACCGGGCTGCATTTACGGCAAGTACCACATTGCTCTGCTTTAAGGTTAGTAAATTTGATTCTGTACCTTTTGGAATATAAAAATACCCCTGACAGTTTCCACGGTACATTTGCTCTTTGGCCTCTTCAAGATTAGGGAAATGAATTAATTCAACAATAGGAGAGTTATCAATATTTTGTTGGAGCAACCTTGATAGCCTTGAATGATCATCATCAACAACAGCAAGCTTTACATTTTGCTCTTCTTTATTAATGTAGATGCTTCCATAAAAAAACGCATAAAGCAACGGCGCAATCAAGAGGGTCAGGAGCAAGCTATGGTCCTTCGCCACAAGGGCGGCCTCTCTTAAAAAGAGCTTAATTATGGACTGCCCTGATTGCTTTTTCATCTTTACTGGTATTAAACTGACGTTGAAATAAAAGAATTGCAGTTGGGAACATCACTGCGCAAAACAATAAAAGCTTATTTAAATCTGCCTGTGCATAATGCAATGGTAAATTCATATAATAAACCTTAAAAAAGGCATCCAGAAATGGTGTGTAAGGCATAATGGTAGCATAGTATTGATCGTACCATGGCATGGCCCATCTTGGAAATGTAAATCCACTAAAAACAAAAGCCGGAGAAGTATAAAATAAAGCGGTATCACCCGAGAGCATTACATCTTTAAATAAAGCTGAAATAAAGAGACCAATTCCAATGCATGCTAATGAGAGTAGTGTATAAATAACAAAGAATTTGCCAGTGGCAGCTGAAATTCCAATATCGAAAAAGGGAAATACAACAAAAGCAATAAGTATAAAATTAACCCAGCTTATTACAAGGTGGGCAATGGTTTTAGCTGTAATTACGGTCAAGGCCGAACCCTTTGACAATTCATACAGCTCCTGCATTGTTTCAGTTTTCCATTCATAATTCAGGGCAAGCATACTGCTTACGATTAGTATCATTTGTATGCCCACGGTTATTAATCCGGGCACCAGATACTCCTGGTAATTGTAACTTGCATTATAGAGCTGATAAGAATTCAGTTTAATTGGATTGGCGAGCGCCATCGCCTGATCGGCTTTCATTCCTGTTTTTATCAGCTTCTTTAAAATTACACCCGAACTCCCGGTAATTACAACTTCGGCCACGGCCTTATATACCATTTTTGCTGGTACCAGAGACGCTGCATTGGTATACAGCGTTACATTAACCGGGTGTCTGCTGTAAATGTCTTTCTGCATGTTTACAGGGAAATGTATGGCTCCAAGTATTTTGCCCTGCTGTATTAGTCTTTCAACCTCGGCCTCACTGCTAACTCTTCTTGTAATGTTTAACGCTTCTCTTTGTTCCAGTAAAAAAGTAAGCTGTCGGCTAACTGGACTTTGGTCGTCATCCCATATGGCAAATGATAAATGTTTAGCTTCTTCTTTTTGGTAAATCACCGCATAGAATGAAAACAGAAGCACGGGAACAACCAGCATAACCAGGTAAAATACCTTTAAGCTGAGAATTCGCTTCCATTCCCTAATGATGATATGGCCAAAACGATTCATTAAGGCAGAATTAATGATGCAGTCATACCGGAACGTAGTCCTTTTACCCGTGATTGGTTTTCGGGCTTAAGCTCTATGGTAAAGGTTCTAAGTTCAAACTGCCCCTTATCTTTTGATGGTACCCAATTGGCAAATTCCAGTGTTGGCGATATTGAGGTTACTTTTACAGGGAAGATTTCAGGTTCGCATCCCGGTACTTTTACAGATGCAACCGCTCCTAATTTCAATAAGTTGGCTTTGTCCTGCCTGATGTTGAACCGTAAAAGTGTCGAATTCTTTTTTTCAATGGTCATCATAGGATAGCCTATTGATACGATCTCACCCTGATGGGTAACCAAACTCGAAATAACTCCATCTGCAGGAGCATAAACTTTGGTGTTATCTCCAAGAGCCTTTGTAAGCTCGTATGCCTGCTCTGCCTGTTTTACAATAGCATTAGCGGTTTTAAGCAGCTCGGGCCTTGTCCCTTCTTTCAGCATTTTTAAGTTCAGCTCTGCAGTTTCCATTTCTTTTTTAGCTGCCTGATATCTGAAATAGAATACATCTTTCTCTTGCCCTGATATCACATCAGCATTGTATAAACGTTCCATACGCTGATAAGTGGTGTTAAAAAGGTTGTACTGTTCCTGACTGATCTGATACAGCTTAGAAGTTGCTTCAATTAGCTCTGGTCTGGCGCCGTGGGTTAATAACTCTTGTTGACCTTTAGCTGCATCAATAGCTGAAAGTGCTTGGGCCTTAATGGCATCTATTTCGTTTGAACGTAATATGGCAACTAACTGTCCGCTTTTTACCGTATCTCCCTGCTCAACAAGCAGTGAATCCAATCTGCCCGGAAATTCTGCTGCTACGTCAACACTAGATGCGTCAACCATCCCAACAAAGTTGTTTTCATCTTCCTTGTTTCCCGCCAGAAAGAAAAATAAAGCAATAATTACTACCACTATAGGAATGAGCAGTGCCCAATAGTTTTTTAGAATGTTTTTCATCACTTAATGTATTGAGTTATTTGCTGTGGTTTACCTAGACTGTTGAAATATTCTGCTGCGGCTAAATAGTATCCAAACACTGCGGTATGGTAGCCTTTTTCAATTTCTGTTTCTATTAATAAAGCATCATTTACATCTTTTGGAGAGGAGAGTTGGTTTCTCATCCGTTCTGTGATCAGGCGGCTCGTGGTATGGGCATCCTTTCTTGCATTATCTAGTGATGCCACCTCATTTTGAAGAGATTTCATCTTGTTTCTGGCAACTGTAGATAAGACCTGTATTCCCAGACTTGCATTCTTCTCAGCAAGTTTTGCTTCTTCAATCAATTGTCTGGCTGCCAGTGTTCTTTTTCTTGTTTGTCCATTAAAAAGCGTCCATTGTAATTCTACACCAACAAACCAGTCGGGCATAAGTAGGGGCAGGTCTCTTTGATATAAATTATAATTCCCAATGGCAAAAATGTTGGGTAAAGAAAATGAACTGCTGATCTTTTCGGCTGTTTTAGCATACGAGATCTTACTGCCGGCCATTTTATATACAGGATTTGATTCCCAAAAATCGCCCTCAGGTTTAAATGGCTCAATAACTGCATATGTCAGCGTATCTGTAATTATTATTGCAGAGTCTAACGGGACGCCAAGTAGCTTGTTAAGTTCAATATAGGCATTTTGCTGCTCCAGCTTGATGTTATTGAAATGGCTTTCGGCCTGTGTTAGTATTACATTTGTCCAGCTTTTCTGATAAGGCGCAAGGATTTGGTTTTTCACCAGTTCCTGGGCATAATTGTTGTTTTTGGTTAGCGCATCAACCATTATCTGCTGCTTATTGAACAGGGTATTTAAATATAAAATGCGCAGGTATTGTGCTGCAATCAAAAAATCGACTTCTTTATTTACCAGATCAACGTTGATATCTGCAGAATTTACAAGGGATTGAGCCAGGTTACTGGCAGCATCAAGTTTGTTTCCCAGAAAAATGGGTTGCCTTACACCTAAGCCGGCTACAAAATAAGATTGCTTACTTAAACTCGGATTATAGTTGGGATAAACGCTCCCGATAATATTTTTGGAAGCATTATATATCCGGTCTTGTGCGGCTTGCGACAAATCATTGCCGGTAACCTCTTTAAATACTTCATTTGCAGCATTAACACTTTGCTTTGAAGAACCCTCTACAATACCATCTTTTACTGTCTGCAAATTTACCGTTAATGGGCTGCTAAGGTAAGTATAGCTAGATAGCAGGTCTACTTTGGGCAAGTAGCTTTTCTTCTCGGCCTGCAAATTATACTGACTGGATAGCAGTGCAGATTTTGCTTGTCTGAGCGTCATGTTATGATCCCGGGCGAGATTAAAACATGTTTCAAGAGAGGTCGTTTGGCCGTTTGCTGTAACAACAAAAATTGCCAGTATCATGAGTAGTAAGTACCACTTAAGATGGTTTGTTGGTTTGTTTCTCATCGATCCAGGTTAATGAGTACTATAACTTTAAACTTTACATGGCTTACGTGTTGAATAAAGTTGATCTTATCTATCAACTCTCTCCAGGCTAATAAAGTTTTAAAAATTTACATTAAATTTTCGATTTATGAAACTTAATAATGATAATTGGCGCTTAAAGTTTAACCCTGACGGCAAACCTTTATCTGAAAAGCATTTGCCGGATTACCTACTGTCATCATTTTAAACTCATCCCGTGTAATCCCCAATTCAAATAAGGAAGGTTTTAATACTCCAAAAATGGTGTTATAAGGTATTGAGTTGCCATTTTTAAAAGCGTTGAAAGCAGCTTTGCCGCCTTCTTCTGTAACGGCAAAACCATCGTCATGAGAAATCAATACTTTATGTAGCAGGCCTTCACCTTTTAATCTGTAAATATGATTTCGATATTGAACAATCGAGTCCCTGTCTTCATTAATGCCATCTAAACTAATCCAGCAACCTTTTTTTGCCAGTTCAACGTGGAAAAATCCTGTTGGATCATTTTGTGCATGTACCCAGATTAGAGCTTCCGGACTTACCCCTGCTTTAATAAGGATTTCGACTTCCTGGCGCGCAGCGGCACCATTTCCTGTATGTATGGCTATTTTTAAACCACTTTTTAGATGGGCAATTGCTGCGGCTTTAATTAATTTTTCTTCAATAGGTTTCAGTGGTGCACTATCTACTCCAAGTTTTATAAAACCAGGGCGGATATCGGTTCCATCGATTCCATTCTCCCATTCTTTTAGCCATCTGGTAGCTAACTCTTCACTGGTTTCTGTAAAGGCGTGGTTGGGTAGATATTTATGTCCTACTGCTGCGTAATAGCCTGTATTKGTTATAATGTTAATGCCACTGGCTTTTGAAAGTAATCTTAGTAATTCTACATTTCTGCCGATATGTGCAGGAGTACACTCAATAATGGTGGTGACGCCAGATTTTTTAGCAGCTTTTAAATAGGGAAGCAACAGGTTTGCTGTTACTTCATTATCGTATTCGGGACGCGTATCAGGTTCTGCGCCTTTAAAATCGGTAATAATGTGTTCATGTGATAAGGTAAGGCCCATTGAATTTGTCTCAATTTTGCCATTCACAGTCATTACAAAACCTTTTTCAGCTCCAGATGATTCTGCTGCAAGCGCTAGAAAACTCGGATATAAACTGATAAAACCTGCAAAACAGGAAAGAGATATAAACTGACGTCGCTCCATATACAAAAATAATTTAATTACCGGTATTTTTATGTAGTTAGTAGGGCTATGCTTTACCTATGGCTCAGGAATGCTTAAGGTTAGCCCAGAAGCAGAGCAAATGCACCTTTGTCTTTTTTCCACCCTTTAAAAGTGAATTATGCTACAATTTGAATTGTATCTGGTTTTATTGCATCTTTATTAAGCTGTTAAGCATACCTTTTACTTTATTTGAGATATTATAAATTTGTTTTAATGAGCAAACAAAAGACGAATTCCGGGCTTTTATTAAAATTAACAATTGGTTTTGTTGGTATAGCATTATTTGTGTCTTTAACAGGTGTAAAAACGCCTTCAACGCAAAATCCAATAATTGCTCAAACGGCTGTTAAATCAGTTGATTTTCTCAATAGCATTGGCGTAAACTCAGCGATCTCGAAGCGGGGAGAATCTTTGGACAAGACTATCGAGCTAATGAAGTATACAGGCATCAGATGGATTCGTGCAGGTTATGAAGGAGATATTCCTGAGGCAGATTTCATTAAACTCCATAAAGAGACAGGTGTTAGATTTAGCTACGGTCTGTTAAGTGGCGGAACTGACATTAAAAGGTTGTTAGCGGGAGCCAGAAAGCTCGATGCAGTAGGAGCCCTGCTGGCTTTTGAAGGTTCTAACGAACCAAACAACTGGGGGTTTAAATATAAAGGGGCAGAGGGCGGAAAGAACTTAACCTGGTTGCCGGTTGCTCAATTACAAAAGGATTTATATGATGCAGTTAAAAGTGACAAAACATTGAAAAAGTATCCGGTATGGGATCTTTGTGAAAATGGAGCACAAACTGATAATGTAGGATTACAATTTCTTAAAATACCAAAAGGGGCTGGCACATCAATGCCTGATGGAACTAAATATGCTGATTTTGCAACATGTCATAATTATTTCTCACATCCTTCCCATCCGGGACTGTACGATAACCAAACATGGAATGCTGCCGATCCGGGGCCACTGTGTAAGGTTGACGGGCTCTATGGCAATTATGGAAAAACCTGGAGAGGAAAACATAAGGGATATACCGAAAACGAACTTTTAACATTACCGCGGGTTACAACTGAAACAGGGGGAACGCTAACTGATGAAATAACTGAAGAGAAGCAAGCCCGACTTTACCTGAACTTATACCTGTCGCAATTCAAGAGGAACTGGAGGTATACTGCTGTTTATTTATTGCGAGACAGGGTAGATGAGGCAGGTAATCAAACTTTTGGTTTTTATAAGCCAGATTATAGCCCAAGAAAATCAGCCATATATTTACACAACTTAACTACAATTCTGGCCGACAAACCATTAAAGTTTAGCTTAGGGAAATTAGCTTTCCAAATTATTGGTCAACCTGAAACTGTGCATACGCTATTGCTCCAAAAAAGTAATGGCAGGTTTGAATTGGTAATTTGGGGAGAAAAAGCAAAGGGCACTGAAGAAATAGAAATAAAACTAAGCAAGGCATATCCTCTGGTAAAAGTTTATGATCCTACAAAGGGCACAGAAGCAGTTCAGGTTTTAAGGAATATAAAATCAGTTAAACTTAAAACCAGTGATCATCCTTTTGTTATTGAAATATAACACAGATGTTTTTCTTATATTTATAAAGTAAAAAAACTTTCTTTGCTACTCTAATTATCCCAATTAATGAAGCGCTTCAAATTTTTTGTGCCTTTTATCCGCGAGAACGGAAAGATTATTTCCAGTTATATTTTTACTMTTTTTTTTATTGGTCTTGCTATTTGGTTTATTAAACAGGAGCGGGGCGAAATACATCATGTAAAGCAGTTGCTAATAACAGCAAAATGGTGGTGGTTAAGTGCAGGGATGTTATTGAGCGTAGTTTATGTATTTATTCATGGAATGATGTACCGATCGTCATTTGCTGCGGTATCGAGCAAAATATCAATAGCAGATGGCACCATTCTTTTTTTAAAGCGAAACTTTGTGAGTGTTTTCTTGCCGGCTGGTGGGGTCTCATCGTTGGCTTTTTTTAGTGTGCCAATAGAAAAGAAGGGGGTAAGCAGATCACAAATTAATTTTGCCTCGTCTATATATGGTTTTGTGGGTATCTTATCGGTATTGGTAATTGCCATACCTGTATTTGTTTATGGCGTTTTAGAAGGAACTTTAGGTCAGGGAGAGTGGTTTGGTTTGTTGGCAGCCTTGCTGTTAATTGCCGGTATATATTTGTTGTACAGGTCGGTTATAAAAAAAGGAGTAGTTTATAAGCTCGTTGTTAAATATCTTCCTTCTGTTGAAGTATTTGCAGCGGAGTTTAGGGCCAATAAAATTGAACGTAAGCATTTTCTTTCAACATTCGTTTACAGCATGCTGATAGAAGTTGTTGGCATAGTTCACATCTATATTGCGATGATTGCATTAGACATGAACCCCTCTTTAATTTTTGCTACCATTAGTTACGTAGTTGCCGTTGTGTTTTTAATTATTTCTCCTTTTTTAAGAGGACTGGGTGCGGTAGAAGCCTCTATGGCTTTCATTTTAATTAGATTGGGTTACTCAAATGCAGCAGCAGTTTCAATTACATTGCTGTACCGTTTTATGGAATTTTGGATTCCACTGGTTCTCGGTGCCTTAAGCTTCCTTCTTAAAATTAACAAATTATTAATGAGAATTGTACCTGCCTTGCTGTTATTGCTGCTGGGTATTATTAATATTGTGTCCGTACTTACTCCTGCAATCCACTCGAGGCTTGCATTTCTTAAAGATTTTCTTCCTATAGAAGCAATTAGAGTGTCCAATTACTTTGTATTGCTTKCGGGATTGTTTCTGCTGGTTACAGCTGCATTTATGCTTAAAGGACTGCGAATGGCATGGTACTTTGCAGTTGCTTTGTGTATACTTTCGCTGGTAGGGCATTTAACTAAAGCAATAGATTATGAAGAAGCCGGGTTTTCGATAATTGTGCTGGTTATTTTAATAGGATCAAGAAAAGAGTATTATATAAAACACAATTCAAGATTAAGGTTTATTGGCATTCAAACTACGTTATTAAGCATCCTGGCCGTTTTGCTTTATGGTGTTATTGGATTCTATTTCCTTGATCAAAAACATTTTGATATTGACTTCAGTTGGTTGCAATCCATCAGGTATACTTTACAAAATTTTTTATTGGTGGGTAGCTCTGATTTGGTGCCTCAGGATGCGTTTGCCAGAGGCTTCCTTTTTTCAATTAATATTAGCGGATTCTTATCTATAGCCTTCTTGATTTATACACTGATCAGGCCATATATTTTGAAAATGGACACTTCAGAAGAGGAATTTGAAGCGGCTAAAGCTGATCTGGAAAAATATGGTAATTCAGCAATTGATTATTTCAAAACTTATAGAGATAAGCTGATTTATACCACAGACGAACTGGAAGGATTTATTGCCTATCGAATAGCCGGTAATTTTGCTGTGGTATTAGAGCTTCCGGTTACACTGCCAGAAAACAGACAGGGTTTTATCAAATCGTTCGACAGATATTGCATCGAAAGCGGGATGAAAAGCCTTTATTACAGGGTGTCGGAAGAAAGCCTGGACGATTTTGTTTCTTTGGGAAAAAAGCGACTTTTTCTAGGACAAGAGGGCGTGGTTGATCTGACTACTTTTTCTTTGGAAGGGGGAAGCCGAAAATCTATCAGGAATGCGCTTAAAAAAGTATCGGATCAGGGATTTCATACAAAGATCTATAATGGTCCCATTAAAGATGGTTTGCTTCAAAAACTTAAATCTGTATCTGACGAGTGGCTTAAAGAAACAGAGCGCGAAGAAATCGTGTTTTCGCAAGGTATATTTATATGGGATGAATTGAAAAATCAAACTATCATCACGGTAGAAAACACAGAAGAAAAGATTGTTGCTTTTTTAAATGTAATACCTGATTATGTAAAGGGCGAAGGAACTTACGATTTGATCAGAAAAACTGCCGATGCGCCTAACGGTGTTATTGATTTTATTATGGTAGCCTTATTTAATCACCTTAAGGAACAAAATTATACTGCAGTTAACCTGGGTTTTGCCCCTTTGTCGGGCCTTACAACACCGCACAATTTTACCGAGCGATCTATGAGATTTGCCTACGAAAAGATCCGGTCATTTTCTCATTATAAGGGACTGCGCGCATCAAAAGAGAAGTTCTCGCCGGTATGGCACAATAAGTATTTGATATATGATCAGGATTATGATCTTTTGCAGGTTCCAAATGTATTAACTAAAGTAATTAAACCTTAATAAGAGTATATGAAAAGATGCGTTGCCTTATGTTTTATGCTAATCTGCTTGTGGATAACAAAGAGTGTAGCCGGCGAAATTGATTCTGTAACGTATAAGAAGTTTGGTTTAATAACGGTATATCATCCCACCGGAACTCCAACTTCTGTTGCCTTATTCGTTTCAGGAGATGGCGGCTGGAAGAATGGAGTTATTAATATGGCAAAGAATATTGCCAATCAGGGGGCATTGGTGTTAGGTATTGATGGCAAACGTTATGGCAATTATTTATCAAAAGAATCTGCTCAATGTTTATATCCAGCAGCGGATTTTGAAGAACTGAGTCTTTTTATCCAAAAGAAATACAAACTGACCAACTATCATAAGCCAGTACTTCTGGGGTA
This sequence comes from Pedobacter sp. 05T44, assembly GCF_056395985.1. NCBI lineage: Bacteria > Pseudomonadati > Bacteroidota > Sphingobacteriia > Sphingobacteriales > Sphingobacteriaceae > Pedobacter > Pedobacter sp. 05T44. The sequence goes on along the minus strand of NZ_JBFTKO010000001.1, from coordinate 396,456 downwards.
TTCATATGGGGCTGTTCTGATATACGGAATATTGGCGCAGGCACCTGCAAATACATTTAAGGGGGCTATAGCTTTAGGCTTTTGCCCAGATATTAATATTAAAAAACCTATGTGTAAAGGTGCCGGACTCACACAGCATGTTTTAAAGCCGGGGGTTTCTTACTATCTGGAGGCTACAAAAAGCTTAACTGCCCCATTTATTGTTTTAAATGGGGTGAAAGATCAGACCTGCCCATTTGATGCTACTGCAGCTTTTTTAAAGGGGATGCCAATGACTGAACTTGTAACCTTAACAAAAGTAGGTCATGGATTTTCTATCGCTAATAATTGGCTTCCTGATTTTAATACGGCATATAAAAAAGTATTGGCTGCTCCATCCTTTAATGAGCAAAAATCTGCTTATGATTTCTTTAAAACTTCGCAACCTAAGGCTTATTCCGGTGGGATGCCATTAACACTGGTTCCATCTGGTAAAAAGAATAACCTGCCATTGGTTTTTATGATCTCTGGTGATGGTGGCTGGACTAGTTTTGATCAATCTCTGGCCGAATCAATGGCATCAAAAGGACTCTCAGTAATTGGCCTTGATGCACAAAAATATTTTTGGAATGTTAAAACTCCGGAGGGTGTAACTGCAGATTTAAGCAAGGCCATCGCATATTACAAACAGGAGTTTGGAAAAGAAAACTTTGTACTTGCCGGATACTCTTTTGGCGCTTCAGTTGTTCCGTTTCTGGCAAGCAGGTTGTCAGCTGAGTTGAAGGGCGACTTAAAGGCAGTTTTTTCACTTTCTCCTGATGTGACCGCTGATTTTGAAATTCACATTGCAGACATGCTTAGCATTGGAAGCTCGAATGATAAATATGATGTAATTGCAGAAATGAAAAAGATCAAATCATTAAAACCCCTGTGTGTTTTTGGGACAGAAGAAGATGCTGATGTTAAGGATAAATTTGTGAGAAATGGCATCAAAGTAACCAGTATTCCCGGTACTCATCATTTTAATGATGATTATTCAGCGATTTCTTCCGTTCTTTTAAAGGAGCTGGCAGAGTAAGTTTTTTTCTTATTCTATGGCTGATTTGTTAACTTTAAAAAACACTAACTTATGATTATGAAATATTTTTCACTGCTGTTGCTTTTCACTGCAATATCTTTCTCTGGCTTTACGCAAAACAAGGATGCCATCCTTGGAAAATGGATCAATTCAACCGGTGAGGCTCACGTAGAAATAGCCAAAAAAGGTGATAAATACTTTGGTAAAATAGTTTGGCTCAAAGAAACAAAAGACGACAAAGGAATTGTTAAAACGGATTTGAAAAACCCTGATGMAAGCTTGAAATCAAGACCCATACTAGGATTAGAAATACTTAAAGATTTTGTTTTTGCAGGTAGTAAATGGACTGATGGGACGATATATGATCCTAAGTCGGGTAAGACCTATAGCTGCAATATGACACTTAAAGATAACGGTCAGCTAAACATGAGAGGATATGTAGGTATCTCTCTGATTGGCAGATCAGAAGTTTGGAAAAGAGTTAAATAATGAAAAAACTAATCTGGTGCCTGGTTTTTTTGCCCTTATTAGGGTTCGGACAAACCTATGAGTTAATACCCTTAACAGGAGGTACAAATACAAGCTTAAGGGGTATGTCTATTGTTTCTGATCATGTTGCCTGGGTAAGTGGTAGTAATGGCAGTATTGGGAAAACTATTGATGGAGGTGTAACCTGGGAATGGATAATGCCTGCTGGGTATGAAACCCTTGATTTTAGAGATATTGAAGCCTTTGATGCGGATAGGGCGGTAGTTGTAAATGCGGGTGCTCCTGCGTTTATTTTACTCACGAAAGATGGTGGTAAAACATGGACAGAGCATTATAAGAATGTTGATTCTGCAATTTTTCTGGATGGTATGGACTTTTGGGATGGGCAAACAGGAATGACTTTTGGTGATCCGATCAAGAACAAGATGCAGCTTCTTAGAACAAGAGACGGTGGAACCTCATGGACAGATGTTTCGGATAATTTGAAAACAAATATGGCCCCGGGTGAAGCCAGCTTTGCTGCTAGTGGATCTACTATTAAAACAATCGGTAAGGGTAAAGTATGGATTGCAACCGGTGGTGCGGTATCTAATATTTACTTTTCGAACAATTACGGATACACCTGGAAGGTTTTTAAATGTCCTATTTTACAGGGAGAAAGTAGCACCGGTCCGTTCTCTATCGCATTTTTTGACAAGAACAAAGGGGTTGTTGTTGGTGGGAATTATTTAAAAGATAAAGAGAATACCAATAATGTATTGTTGACCAATGACGGAGGACAGAGCTGGAAAAAACCTCTAAAGCCTGTAAGCGGTTTCCGTTCGGGAGTTGCTTATGTTAATTCAAAGGTTTTGCTGGCAACCGGCACATCCGGCACTGATGTATCTAAAGATGGAGGGTTGAATTGGCATAATATTTCCACCTCAAGCTTCAATGTGGTCCAAAAAGCAAAAAAGGGTAAGCTTATTCTTTTAGCGGGAAACAAGGGAGAGATTTATAAACTTACAATTGCAGCCAAGTAACACGAACTGAGAATATGATAAATAAAGTCCATCACATTGCGATAATATGTAGTGACTATGAAGTTTCGAAAGCATTTTATACTGATGTTTTAGGACTTACAATAATTAGAGAAGTATATAGAGCCGAAAGGTTATCGTACAAGCTAGATCTGGCATTAAATGGCATTTACATTATAGAACTTTTCTCTTTCCCTGATCCGGTTAAACGTCMTTCAAGACCAGAAGCTGCAGGATTAAGACATCTTGCTTTTGAAGTAGATGATCTTGATAAGGTGATTAGTGTGCTTAATAGTAAAGGTGTAGAAGCTGAACCGATCCGTGTTGATGAGTTTACTGATAAACGTTTTACTTTTATTTCTGATCCCGACCAACTCCCGATTGAATTTTATGAAAAATAATATTTTTTTTACCTCTGATACAATAAATAGAATATTTAGGCGTCTATGTATATGAGAGCGTTAATTTAGATAGCGGGGATACGGCGGATTGCTGTATCCCCGTTTCTTTTCGCAATAGTTTTTCTTTCTGATCTGGAAATACATTTCTGCTGTTAAATAGCAAAGCCAGGTCATCCAACCTGGCTGCTTTTTAAACAAAACTTAGATCTAACCAAACATCTAATGATTCAGACAATGTAGAAATTGAACTGGACGTCAAGGGCGGATTCGAACCGCCGTCAAAGGTTTTGCAGACCCTCACCTAACCACTCGGCCACATGACTATGGGACAAATATAAATAAAGTCTACTAAAACTGTAGACTTTATTTATATTTTTTTTCAAACTTTATTTTTTTATCCATGAGCCCAACCAAAACGGAATAAACCATACCATATTGGAAGACTATTTTTATTGGCTAAAAGGCAAGAAATAGGTGGTAAACGGCTTTATTTAATTACAAAGGGCATTTCTTGCTTGTAAGCTTTATATGGGCATCTCATTTGATAAAGCCGTTCATTAATCTTTTAAAAAAATGGAAAATCAAATGATATTTGTTCGTATCGCTACCGTCGCTGATATAAAACATGTTGATGAAATCGTTAAAGAAACTGAATCTTCGGCAATTGCCAGAGGATCTGGGATCGCAAAGCGCAGTCCCGAATCTATCGCCCAAAAGATAAAAGAAGGAAAAGCTGTTATTGCAGTAACCGGGGGTGGTGAATGGGTTGGGTTCTCTTATTTTGAAGTTTGGGAAAACAGCTCCTTTGTGTCTAACTCTGGTTTAATTGTAGCTCCCAAATTCAGAAATGCTGGTGTGGCTAAGGCAATTAAGGAAAGGATATTTAAAATTTCAAGAAGAATATATCCAGAGGCCAAGATATTTAGCATTACATCTGGAGCGGCAATTATGAAAATGAATTATCAACTGGGTTTTGAACCGGTAACATTTGACCAAATTACGCATGATGAACATTTTTGGGAGGGCTGTAAAAGCTGTATTAATTACAATGTTCTTGAGGGTAAAAAAAGATGCAATTGCTTATGTACAGCTATGTTATTTGATCCTCACAAAGAAAGTTTTAGCAGTTATGCTTTAACACAAGCCACTGAAAAGTGTGAGATGACTCTTGATTGTATTGCCTGTCCAAAATTAAGCCTTGCCGCAGGAGCAGAAGGCACTAATGCTATTTGCAGCGCTTTAACAGATATTTTATGGTTTTCTGAATATATATATCCAATTGAATCAGACCTTCCAGATCCAGTTAAAATGACCGTTACAAATGTAAATATGGACGGTGGACAAAACTGCAGCTCAAAAGAGTGTCGGTTCACCGTTGAAATTGTTTACGATCATAATTATACTGAAAAGGAGATTTTAAATACAATTAGAAATCATACAAGATGTAAATTTACAGTAAGGCAGGATGTTTTTAATGTTTCTATTATAGACGATTCCGTCTACGAACAGCAACTTGTCTTGAATAATTGCTAATATTGTTGAAATTATCAGCGATGCAAAACACCGTTTTAATAATAGACGACGAGAAAAAGATCTGCAGCCTGCTGGCGCGCATCATTGAATTGGAAGGCTTCAAGGTTTTTCAGGCAAATACAGGCAAAGAAGGCCTGAAAATTCTAGCTGCCCAGGATGTATATGTAGTAATTAGTGATGTAAAACTTCCGGATATTAATGGAGTTGAACTCGTAAAAGAGATCAAGAAAATAAAACCTTATACCGAGGTGATCAATCTGACTGCTTTTGGTACAATACAAGATGGTGTAATGGCAATGCGCAATGGCGCTTTTGATTATATTACTAAGGGGGATGATAATGACAAAATCATCCCCCTTGTTTATAAAGCATTAGATAAAGCCAAACTCCAGTTTAGGATTAGTGAACTGGAAAATAAAGTAGCCAGAAAATATGATTTTACGGGCATACTTGGTCAGTCTAAGGCTATTAAAGAAGCGATAGCGCTATCTGAAAAGGTTGCCGGTACAGATACTACTGTTCTTTTACTTGGCGAGACGGGTACGGGGAAAGAGGTGTTCGCACAAGCGATACATTACGAAAGTTTAAGGAAAATGAAGCCTTTCGTTGCCGTAAACTGTAGCGGATTTAATCATGAACTTTTAGAAAGTGAATTGTTTGGGCATAAAGAAGGTGCATTTACTGGAGCAGTAAGAGATAAAAAAGGTTTGCTGGAAGAAGCAAATGAAGGAACTTTGTTTCTGGATGAGATTGGAGAGATGAACCTGGATTTGCAAGCAAAATTGCTTCGCGTATTGGAAAATCAAACCTTTATAAAGGTAGGAGATACCCAAACAAGTAAAGTGAATGTCCGCATTATTGCTGCCACCAACAGAGACTTAAAAACGGAAGCAGAAAGTGGGAAGTTCAGATTAGATCTTTATTACCGCCTTTCCGTATTTTCTATTGAACTTCCACCTTTATCTCAACGGAAATCAGATATTTTACTAATCGCCAAACATTATTTAAAAGAATTTGCGAATAAAGTAAACAAGCAGGAGCTTTTAATGGGGGATGATTTTGCTGAACTACTCCTTAAGCACAACTGGAAGGGGAACATCAGAGAGCTAAAAAACGTAATTGAGCGTGTCGTTATTCTTGCCGACGGGAACTCAGTTACAGCGAATCTGCTACCTTATGAGTTTCACGCTTTAGAGCAACAGGTAGGGGAGACAGATCCAATGAAAATGGAGCAGGTTGAGAAACAGCATATTCTTAAAGTACTAACATATACCAAAGGAAATAAGACAGAGACTGCCCGCTTATTGGGGATAGGACTTACTACATTATATCGAAAAATTGAAGAATATAAAATTTAGAAACTCCCAGTTCTTCAAAATGAAATTAATCATACCATTTTGATATGGTAAATTTTATTCATTCAAGACCTGAAAAATATTTTATCGCTTATTTAAGCTAATTAACTGCATTTTTTTGATGATTTATGACTGGGGCATTCCTTTTGAATTGCCGTGTTCAACATTTAATCATAAACATCATCAATATGAACAAATTATATGACCAGGCGGTTGAACTACTGGAAAAACTAATTAAAATCCCTTCATTTAGTACAGAGGAAAAGCTAACTGCAGATTGTATTGAATCCTTCTTAAATGACCATGAAGTATTTACTATCCGTAAATACAATAACATCTGGTGTTACAATAAATACTTTGATCCCTTAAAACCCATCATTTTATTGAATTCCCATCATGATACAGTGAAACCAAATGATCAATATAATAACGATCCCTTTGTGCCGCTGATTAAAGATGGAAAACTTTATGGCTTGGGTAGTAACGATGCAGGCGGACCTTTGGTTTCACTGATTTCTGCGTTTCTTTTTTTCTATGAAAGGAAAGACCTTCCTTTTAATTTATGCCTGGCCGCAACTGCAGAAGAAGAGAATTCTGGCAGAAAAGGGATTAAGTCTATTCTGGATGATTTAATGCCTATTTCATTTGCGATTGTTGGGGAACCTACGAATATGCATATGGCGGTTGCCGAAAAAGGCTCTATGGTATTGGACTGCGTTTCGACTGGTAGGCCCGGGCATGCGGCAAGAGAAGAAGGAGATAATGCCATTTACAAAGCGCTGAAAGACATTCATTGGTTTTCAAGCTATGTTTTTCCTATTGACTCTAATCTTCCAAATCCAGTAAAAATGACTGTTACTCAGATCAATGCGGGTATACAGCATAACATTGTTCCGGGCGAATGCAGCTTTACCATTGATATCAGATTTGATCATAGTTATACAGAAAAGGAAATACTCAATACAATTAAAAATCATACCTTTTGTGATACCACGCTTCGTCCTAACGTACTCACACCATCAGCAATTGATCTTTTGCACCCCCTTGTCAGAACTGGTATTGCCATTGGCAGAAAAACATACATCTCCCCAACCAGCTCCGATCAGGGCTGGCTTGAAATGCCATCTGTTAAAATAGGCCCTGGAGATTCTGCCCGCTCTCATTCAGCTGATGAATACATTTATCTTGCAGAAATAAGTGATGGGATCACCATTTATATCAATCTTTTAGAATCTATTTTCCCATATCTTGTTAATGATTCTAGTCTGGATCAGCAATTATACACCTCCGCATGATGAAAAGTGCCATTCTAATTGATACAAAACAGACTTTTTCATTTTGATAAAAACCCTTCCATAATGGAAGGGTTTTTCTGTTCAATAATAAGATGTTAAAATATTTTTGTGTTTTATGTATCTGTAAATCAGGATTTTATGTGTTTATATCTAAGTGTGGTATATGAATTGGCTTATGCTTCTCACAAAATAAAAATATCATGCTTACAATCCTGCTTTTTTTAGCCCTGCTGATCCTCTGCTGGGTAGTTTACAAATCAATCGACTGGTTCGAAAAAATCTAAAATTATGACTGCATTATTTATTATCGCAATCGCCGTATTTATCTATATGATTTACGTGTTGATTAAACCTGAAAAATTTTAATTGTACATTATGAACACAGAATTACTTGGAATTGTTGCGACCTACCTGCTTACACTGGTCATCGCTATTCCGCTAGGCAAGTACCTGGCAAAGGTATTTGCCGGAGAAAAAGTTTGGACAGACTTTTTAAAACCTATTGAATCCGCAATCTATAAGCTTTCTGGTATTAACCCCAAAGAAGAGATGAATTGGAAGCAGCACATGAAGGCGCTGTTAACCATCAATCTTGTATGGCTTGTTTATGGATTTTTTGTTCTGATGTATCAGGACAAGCTTCCGTTGAATCCTGACGGAAACCCAGGAATGACACCCGATCTTTCTTTTAATACAATCATCAGTTTCGTGGTAAACTGTAACCTGCAGCACTATTCAGGAGAATCGGGTGTAACTTATCTTACCCAGCATTTTGTACTGATGTTTCTCCAGTTTGTTAGTGCGGCTACAGGCCTTGCTGCTGCTGTAGTTTTCTTTAAAGCTTTCAGGGATAAAACAAGCACTAAACTTGGTAACTTCTGGGAATTCTTTGTGAAATCTATTACCAGGTTATTACTTCCGTTATCATTGGTAATGGCAATTATTCTTGCCTTTAACGGTTCTCCAACAAGCTATGAAGCTAAAGATCAGTTTATTTCTGTTCAGGGAGATACAGTAAATGTTTCAAGAGGCCCTGCAGCTGCTTTTATTGCCATTAAGCACTTGGGTACTAATGGTGGTGGATGGTTTGGTGCAAACTCTACCCACCCTTTGGAAAATCCGAATTACATCACCAATACCGTTGAATTGGTTGCACAGGTAATTATTCCTATTGCAATGGTCATCGCATTTGGCATTTTCATCAGACGTAGGAGACTTGCCTGGATGATCTTTGGGGTCATGACGATTGGTATGCTACTCCTGCTGATCCCTACTGTAAGTTCCGAGCTTGGAGGAAATCCTGCCATTGCAAAAATGGGCATTTCGCAGGCTACCGGGGCTATGGAAGGCAAGGAAGTTCGTTTTGGCCCAGCCATAACCGGCTATTGGAGCACAGTAACCACCATTATCTCTACCGGTTCCGTTAACGGGATGCATGACAGTACCATGCCACTAACAGGCGCATGGCAATTACTGGGTATGATGATCAACTCTTTTTATGGAGGTTGCGGTGTTGGTGTATTGAATTATTTTATTTACCTGATCATTGCTGTATTTATTTCCGGATTGATGGTGGGAAGAACACCGGAATTCCTTGGGCATAAGGTAGAAGCCAGAGAGGTTAAGATTGCAGCATTGATCACCTTACTGAGTCCTTTTCTGATCTTGGCAGGAACGGCAATTGCCAGTTATGTATTTACGAATCACGGGGAAGCTGGATGGGCAGTACAACCTAAGAACTGGTTAAACAATCCCGGCTTCCACGGTTTCTCGGAGATGTTGTACGAAATGACCTCATCCAATGCCAATAACGGTTCTGGTTTTGAAGGTCTGGGTGACAATAATGTTTTCTGGAACGTAGCCAGTGGCTTCGTTCTATTCCTTGGTCGTTTCCTACCGATTATAGGCCCTGTTGCCATTGCAGGTTTACTAGGTTCTAAAAAATACATCCCGGAGTCTGCTGGTACCTTGAAAACAGATACTTTGACTTTCAGTCTGATGACTTTTGCAGTGATCATTGTACTGAATGCGCTTTCTTATTTCCCTGCTCTGGCTTTAGGCCCATTGGCAGAATACTTTACCATGCTTAAATAGATTATAATGAAACACTCATCTAATAAATTATTTGAACCCGCTTTAGTGCAAACTGCACTTAAGCAGTCCTTCATCAAACTTGACCCCAGAGTAATGGTTCGTAATCCGGTTATGTTTACCGTAGAAATCGGTACCGTAATCATGGCTTACGTAACTGTATACTCCATGAGTAACGCAGGTCAGGGATCACCACTATACAATTTTTTTATCTTTTTAATATTACTGCTTACTGTTCTTTTTGCAAATTTTGCTGAAGCCATTGCCGAGGCCAGAGGAAAAGCACAAGCGGATAGTTTAAGGAAAACACGTGAAGAAACACCAGCTAAGGTTGTTCTGGCAAATGGAAAGATCGAGATCCGTTCTTCGAACCAATTAAAAAAAGGAGACATATTTTTCTGCGAGTCGGGAGATACCATTCCAACCGATGGAGAGATTATTGAAGGTATTGCTACCATTGATGAATCCGCCATTACCGGTGAGTCGGCTCCGGTAATCCGTGAGTCGGGAGGCGATAAATCTTCTGTTACCGGGGGTACAAAAGTGCTTTCAGACCATATCAAAGTTCAGGTAAATACCCAGCCGGGTGAAAGTTTTCTGGATAAAATGATTGCCCTTGTTGAAGGTGCATCAAGACAAAAAACACCCAATGAGATTGCATTGACCATATTGCTCGCCAGTTTTACCTTGGTGTTTATTATTGTTTGCGTTACCTTAAAGCCATTTGCTGATTATGCAAATACTCCGATTACTATTGCTGCATTGATCTCCTTGTTTGTTTGCTTGATTCCGACCACTATCGGCGGACTGCTGTCTGCAATTGGTATAGCCGGGATGGACAGGGCGCTGCGTGCCAACGTAATTACCAAATCAGGTAAAGCTGTGGAAACAGCAGGCGATATTGACGTTTTATTACTGGACAAAACAGGTACCATTACTATTGGTAACCGTAAGGCCACCAATTTCTACCCTACTTCGGGGATGGATAAGAAGCAATTCGTTGATGCCTGTATGTTAAGTTCTCTAGCTGATGAAACCCCCGAAGGTAAATCTATTATAGAGCTTGCGGTATTGCAAGATCATAAATTACTTACTGCACCTGAAGGATCTAAATTCATCAAATTTACTGCTGAAACCAGGTCAAGTGGTTTGGATACTCCGGATGGAAAAAGAATCCGTAAAGGCGCATTTGATTCTATCCGTAACATTGTTTTAACGGCTGGAAATCCTTTTCCAATAGACATTGAGGAGCAGGTGAAAATAATTGCCAATAATGGGGGAACACCGCTTGTTGTTTCTGAGAATGAAAAAGCACTTGGAGTAATTGAATTACAGGATATCATTAAACCCGGCATTAGTGAGCGTTTTGAGCGCCTGYGTAAAATGGGTGTAAAAACGGTAATGGTTACCGGAGACAACCCCCTTACCGCAAAATTCATTGCAGAGAAAGCCGGTGTGGATGATTTTATTGCTGAGGCTAAACCTGAGGATAAAATGAATTACATCAAAGAAGAACAAGCCTTGGGTAAACTTGTAGCCATGATGGGTGACGGTACCAATGATGCCCCTGCACTTGCACAAGCAGACGTAGGTGTGGCTATGAACAGTGGTACGCAGGCAGCCAAAGAAGCAGGTAACATGGTGGATCTGGATAATGATCCGACCAAGCTCATAGAGATTGTGGAAATCGGTAAACAATTGCTGATCACCCGCGGAACACTTACTACCTTCTCTATTGCCAATGACGTAGCGAAGTACTTTGCGATTGTACCGGCATTGTTTATTGCTTCGATTCCTGCATTACAGAGTTTAAATATTATGGGATTGCATAGTCCTGAGAGTGCGATTTTATCTGCTGTAATTTTCAATGCAATCATTATCCCTATCCTGATCCCTCTGGCCTTAAAAGGTGTTGAATATAAACCAATCGGTGCCAGTGCGTTGTTGCGTAGAAATCTACTGATCTATGGACTTGGCGGTGTGATAGCCCCTTTTATAGGCATCAAACTTATTGATATTGTTGTAGGCTTATTTGTTTAAAAAATAGAAATCATGAAAAAATATATCATACAATCCTTACGCTTAACACTAGTACTTATGGTATTACTGTGCGTTATTTATCCATTGATTGTTGCTTTTGCCGGTGGCTTCTCAAAAGGAAATGGTGGCGGCGAAAAGATCAGCAAAAATGGTAAAGTTGTTGGTTATGCCGCAATTGGCCAATCGTTTACCAAACCGGAGTATTTCTGGGGAAGACCTTCTGCGGTTGGTTATAATGCTGCAGGCTCGGCCGGCTCCAATAAGGGGCCTTCAAATCCTGATTACCTAAAAGAKGTTTCGAGCAGAATCGACACTTTGCTAAAATACAACCCATCTTTGAAAAAGGCTGATATTCCAGCCGATATGGTCACTGCTTCAGGTAGTGGTTTAGATCCAAACATTTCCGAACAGGGTGCCATTATCCAGATCAAAAGAATTGCTGCTTATCGTAAAATAAATGAAAAGACAGTAGCTGAACTGGTAGTTAAAAATACTCAGGGGCCATTGTTAGGACTGTTTGGCCCGTCATCCGTAAATGTACTTAAGCTTAACCTTGCCCTGGATGAGTTAAAAAAATAATCTTACGACTCTCGCTCTGAAACTCCTGCCTGATCCATAATGCGTTTGCCAAACCCCGGATCAGGCAGCGGCAGGGGAAGTATGGCCTAAATTTTAATCCAAAAACAACAAATAATACAATAACGTGGCCATCAGAGATGACCATATCTAGAAAAAACAAAACTATAAATGAAAAAACTTTTAATATTAGCAACAGCATTAACTACGGGATCTTTAGCATACGGCCAGGAAACATCAAAAATCAAAGTGAGTGGTTACCTGGAAACTTATTTCGGTTACGATTTTAATAAACCGACGGATAACAACAGACCTGGATTTATCTATTCTCATAACCGTCATAACGAAATGAACTTAAATTTGGGTTTCATCAAAGGGAATTACGATAATGGAACCATCAGGGCAAATGTAGCTGTAATGGCGGGAAGTTATGCCAATGCAAATCTAGCGGCAGAGCCTGGGGTGTTAAAAAACATCTATGAAGCAAATGCTGGGGTTAAACTTTCCAAAACAGCTAATTTATGGTTGGATGCCGGAATTTTCTCTTCACATATTGGTTTTGAAAGTGCCGTTTCTAAAGATTGCTGGGTATTAACAAGAAACATCTCATCAGAAAATACACCTTATTATGAATCGGGTGCAAAAATTACCTATGGTACTAGTGATGGAAAGTTTACTGCTGCCGCATTTTATTTGAACGGATGGCAAAGAATTACCCGTCAGAGCGGAAACAGCCAGCCGGCCGGTGGTGTACAGTTAACATGGAAACCAACAGATAAAATTACTGTCAACTATAGTAATTACCTGGAAACAGAAGGTGCTGACTCTATAAGGGTAACACGGTTCTATCATAATGTTTATGGAATATTCCAGGTAACTGATCAGTTTGGATTGACTCTTGGCTTTGATTACGGAACACAGCAGAAAACAAAAGGAAGCAGCGACAAAAATGAAGTTCTTTCGCCTGTTGCCATTGCACAATACAAGATCAACAGCAACTGGGCGGTTGCCGCAAGAGGAGAATATTACCAGGATAAGAATGGTGTTTTTATTGCTACCGGAACACCTAATGGCTTTAAAACAACCGGATATTCCCTTAATGTGGATTACGCGCCTGTGAGTAATGCAGTAATTAGATTGGAAGGTAAAATGTATAGCAGTAAAGACAAAATATTTGTGCGTAATTTAAATGCTGTAGACAACAATGCTGCAGTTACAGCAAGTATTGCTGTTGCTTTTTAGACTTAGATTAATATAGTTTAGAATTACGGAATTCACCTAAAACCAGGCGGATTCCGTAATTGTTAAAATCAAATATTTACTATGAAAAAATGGACATTTCGGGGTTTTGTGAGTAATCCCTTTGGTAAACTGATTCTGTGTTTTGGTATTGGGTTGATTATTGGTGGATTATGGTATTTGATGACTAATAATTACATCATTATTAAATGGTAATTTTATTGAGCCATGGAAGAAGATAATAAAGCAGACTCGGTAAGGAAATTTCTTGATCTGGTAAAGAAGTCCAGAAGAGGGAAATTTAAGGTATATATTGGCATGAGTGCGGGCGTGGGGAAAACGTACAGAATGTTGCAGGAAGCCCATGCTTTATTAAAGAATGGTATTGATATTCGGATTGGCTATATAGAAACCCATAACAGAGCTGAAACACATGCATTATTAGACGGTATCCCGATTATTCCCCGAAGAAAACTCTTTTATAAGGGTAAAGAGCTGGAGGAGATGGATGTAAACGCAATTATTAATACACACCCAGAGGTTGTTATTGTTGATGAATTAGCGCACACAAATGTTGAAGGGAGTAAAAACGTTAAGCGCTGGCAGGATGTTGCTGATATTCTTGAAGCGGGAATTAGCGTGATCTCTGCTGTAAATATTCAACATCTTGAAAGTATGAATGAGGATATTGAAACCATTACCGGGATCCCTATCACAGAGAGAATACCAGATAAGATTTTAGAAACAGCGGACGAGATCGTTAACATAGACCTAACCGCAGATGAGTTGATAGAGCGGTTAAAAGCCGGGAAAATTTATGATAAAAGTAAGATCGAACGGGCCCTCGGAAATTTTTTTCAACCAGAGCGTATACTCCAACTTCGTGAACTTGCTTTAAAAGAAGTTGCCCATCACCTGGAAAGGAAAATCAATATCGAAATTCCTAAGCAGATCAAGCTTCGGCCTGAGCGTTTTTTAGCTTGTATATCTACTAATAATACAACAGCTAAAATAGTAATCAGAAAAACCGCAAGACTTGCTTCCTATTACCGTTCACCATGGATAGTGCTATATGTACAAAACGATAATGAAAGTGGAGATCGGATTAAATTAGACGTGCAGCGACATCTGATTAACAACTTTAAAATGGCAACCGAGCTAGGTGCAGAGGTTATAAAAGTTAAAAGCAATCATATCACCAGCGCTATATTGAAGGTTGCTGAAGAAAAAGAAATTACCACAATATGTATAGGAAAGCCACACTTAAATTTATTTCAGATCATTATGAGAACTGCTGTTTTTAACCAACTTTTGCGAAGTATTTCTGCTACCGAAACTGATCTTGTTATATTATCATGACGTTAAAAATTTAATATTATAAACCATGAAGATAAAAACTAAACTACGCCTCGGATTCGGGTTCTTATTCGTGGTCGTGATATTCTTCGGAGCGATCTCGCTCTACTATATGAACAAAATTTCTGTAAGCTCCAAGGTAATCTTAAAGGACAACTACGAGAGCTTAAATTTTTCTGGCGAGATGCGAAAGATACTTGATGAAAGCGTAATACCACTTTCGCAGAAAGAGGCTGAACAGTTTGGAATCCATTTGGCAAAAGAAAGAAATAACATTACTGAAAAAGGAGAGCATGAGTCTGTACTTAGACTTGCTGAAGCCTATAAGATTATTGTAGACCCGGCAAAAAATATATCAGCCAAGCAGTTGGCATTAAATAATGCCCGATTGCAGTTGAGGATCATTGATGAGGTGAATATGAATGCTATTGTCAGAAAAAATGCTGCTGCCCAAAGGGGCGTCGAAAAGGCAGCAACTTATCTGATCTTTGCGGCTTCAATGTGCTTTCTAATCTTGTTTTCTTTTGTTGTAAATTTCCCGGGCTTTGTAGCCAATCCCCTAAAGGAATTCTCTGAAGCGATTAAAGAAATCAGTCGGAAAAATTATAAACAGCGTTTGGAATTCAATGGAACTGATGAGTTTTCGGAGCTCGCAACAGAGTTTAATGCTATGGCTGCTCAGCTCAACAAATGGGAAAACAGTAATCTGGCCAAACTTCAATCCGAAAAGCTAAGGATAGAAGCCATTATTGAACAAATGCAGGATGCAATTATTGGTCTGAACGAGAAAAAAGAGATCTTATTTTTGAATAAAGTAGCCGGACAGTTGTTAAACCTGAGCGAAAAAGATATTATCGGATTAAATGCTTTAGAGCTAATGAAAAGAAATGATCTTTTAAATAGAATATTGCAAATCAATAGTGTAGACAAACCAATGAAGATCTATGCTGATAATAAAGAGTCTTACTTCCAGTTGGAGCGTAGGGAGATCACAGTTCCGGTAGCCTATGAAGATCAGGACGAACAGATAATTACTGAGACCAGAAGAACTGCTGGTGAAGTATATATACTAAAAAACATAACACAGTATAAGGAATTAGACGAAGCAAAGACAAATTTTATTGCTACTGTATCTCATGAATTAAAAACGCCGATATCATCTATTAAAATGAGTTTAAAATTAATGGATGATGAGCGCGTTGGTACAATGAATGCCGAGCAGAAGGAACTTGTTCAGCATATTAAGGAGGATTGCGGACGTTTATTAAAGATTACAACGGAGCTACTTGATCTTGCTCAGGTAGAAACAGGTAACCTGCAATTAAATTTTGTGAAATCTGACCCACGTAAGATCGCTATTTATGCTATGGATGCTGTAAGGTTTCAGGCAGAGCAGAAGTCGATAGAATTGGAATTGATCAGCAAAAATAATTTGGCTAAAGTATTTGTGGATACTGAAAAGACCGCATGGGTGCTGGTTAATTTTTTATCTAATGCTTTGAGGTACAGCTCAGAAAAATCTAAAGTGATTATTCAGATAATTGAAAAGGATGGAAACATAGAATTTTCTGTGAGGGATTTTGGAAAAGGAATTGATGAGCAGTATCAGAAAAGGTTGTTTGACCGTTATTTTCAGGTTCCTACCGACGGAAATAATAAATCAGGGTCTGGATTAGGATTGGCAATATCCAAAGACTTCATAGAGGCAGAAAGCGGAAAGATTTGGGTGGAAAGTGCTATTGGAGAAGGAAGCAGATTTTGCTTTCAGCTACCAATAGCAGTATAAAATGCGTTATTAATTCATTGCAGAGTTAAGTGCAATGATGGCAGTTTTAAAGTGTTCGCGTGCAACTAAAAACTGAATATTTACTTTTCTTAATGCAAAGCCTGCGCTCTTAATGTTTATCCCTTTTTCGGTTAGAGCGTAGGCACTTTTTGCCAACAAACCCGGTTGGTCTATGTTAGATCCTAAGAGGCATACCATAGCAACTTCTTCAATAGTTACCTTTTCAAAGTCATCTTCCAGATCACTAATTAGTTTTTTAACAAAATCTCGTTCCCAAATTGCAATAGATATGCTGTTGGCACTGGTTGCCTTAAAGGTATAACTAATGTGGTGTTTATAGAAAATTTGCATGATGTGCAGATCGCTACCCACACTACCTACCATTAATGGATCATAAACATCAATCAATAGCAATTTGTCTGTTCCTGTAATTACTTCCACCCGTTTATGCTCACAAATAAAATTCCTGGTGATCAATGTGCCAGGGTGGGCAGGTTCAAAAGTGTTTTTTATTCGTAGATGAATCCCGTTGATTTCCAGAGGTTTTGAAGCCTTGGGATGGATTGCCTCCATGCCTACATCTGCCAGCTGATCGGCAATGTCATAATTGGTGTAACCAACCGGGGTACAATTTTCTATCCCCACTAACGCCGGATCTGCTGTTGATAGATGATATTCTTTATGAATAATTGCTTCCTGAGGTTTTAAGAATTCAGCAATTTTGCTAAAAGTTACTTCAGAATATCCCCGGTCAAATTCACGCATAATACCTTCGGTTCCTTTAGCATATCCTGTAACTATACACACTGTGTTTTCGAAGTCGATATTTTTAAAGGCATGCTTTATCCGCTGGTCAATAGTAAATGCCCTATGGTCATTAAAACCACTCAAATCTATAAGAATAGCATTAATACCCATGTTCTTTAAGATATTAGTAAAGTTAAAAGCAGAGTGGCTTTCTCCAATTGAGGCTAGTATCTCACGTGCCGCCTGTAAAATACCTGCTTTGCTCACATAACCTGAGGCCAGGATATTTGCTAGATTTTCAAGATATTTTTGTGCCTCTGTAATATGATTTTCTATGAACTGATCGGCCAGAGTTAAATCAAGGCCTATACTCTTATACTTTTTGTTGATGGATTTTAACTGAACGATCAGACTCATTAACGGCCTGTGAAAATCCTGATATTTAGCAATGCGATGATAAACACCTGGCTTTCCTGTTTTTTTGTTCTCCAACAACAGGTCGGTCACACCGGAAAATGCAGAGACTACAAAAACTCTGTTGTATAATGCCTCACCGCTTCTTTCAAATAAAACGATGTTATTAATAACATCTGCAAGGGCACTCATCGAAGTCCCCCCAATTTTTTCTACTGTTAACATGTATGATTTTACTTTCAGTTTCGGTTTAAAATTAAAGGATTTTTTCTATTCTACGTTAGGACTAATCCATTCTAAGCCAAAATCCGAATGGGATTAGACCTTGCATAGAGAACCTAAGATGTGAATAGAGATGCAAATTCGTGGCCTAAAAGATGAGATTGATGCTAAAGGTCAGTTACACATTGTGTTAGCTGTTTTTAATTTTTTTAACTAAAATCCAGATTAAATAAGCGTTTTTCAAAATGGGTGAGGTTTTTTCATTTTAACATGTTTTGGGTTAAAGGGCTTAGAAGTAAGGAATATGTACTTATATTCAGTTAAATTTCAAGAGAATTGTTTTAGGATTTGGATGGTATGGTTTAATTCATACATTTGAATTAATCAAATATAGACCCTATGCCTAAACATTTACCCGACCTAAACAGTCTGATAAGTCATATTGCTTTGTATAATAATGAGAACGCATACGAGAAGCTTTTCAAATCTTTGTTTCCTTCTTTATATCGCTTTTGCTTTTGTTTATTAAAGTCAAGAGAACTTGCAGAAGAAGTGGCCAGTGATGTTATGATTACCATTTGGCGGAATAGAGAAAAATTATCGGAGGTGAGAAATATCAAAGTTTATGCTTTTGTAATTGCCCGTAATTTATCCTTAAATGTGCTTAATAAACATTCAAAGCAGGAGTGGGTCTCTCTAGATGATATTGAATTCGAAATTATTCTTGACAACCTGAATCCGGAGCAGATATTGATTAATGATGAATTGAAGAGAAAGCTCGAGGTTGCCACCGAAAAACTGCCTTCTCAGTGCAAGCTGGTATTTAAATTAATAAAAGAAGACGGTTTAAGTTATAAGGAAACGGCATCCATTTTAAATATTTCTCCTAAAACAGTAGATGCGCATCTGGTAACGGCAATTAAAAAAATGAGCACTGTTTTAAAAGCAGAATTTAACCTCATGTAAAAAAACTTTTATTTTTTTTCATGAAAGACTAGGGAGTTTTCCAAAAAGGTTTGTCCTATACATACAAACCAATATAAACTTACCCGGATTATCTGTATGTATAAAAACAGAATTATAGAACTGTTAGCTCGTAAATTAGCTGGTGAAGCCACGAAAAGCGAATTGGAAGAGCTGAATGACCTCATAACAGGATATCCTGATTCCGTTTATTATGAAGAATTTCTAGAACAACTCTGGTTAAGTTCAGAAGGACAAACCGATCTGCCAGACGTAGATCAGGCGTACCTGTTGCATAGGCTTAAATTCCGTGATGAGTTTGGACATAAAGAGGAAACACAAAAAATAACCGGCTTCAAAAAATATAAAAATCTAATTGGCATTGCTGCAATATTACTTGTTATTGTTTCTGCTGCTCTACTTTACTACAATAGGTCCGATAAATTTTCCCCGGATACTCAAATTGTTGCAGGGAAAGGGATCCGAAAAAAAATTAAGCTTCCGGATGGTACAATAGTTTGGCTTAATTCTGATAGTAAACTTTCATATGAAAGCAGTATCAATCAAAAGAAGAAACGTATTGTTTATCTGGTAGGTGAGGCTTTTTTTGATGTGGCTCACCATAAATCTCACCCCTTTATTGTACGTACTGATAAAATTTGTGTAAAAGTTTTGGGAACTGCATTTAACATAAAAGCTTATCCCATTGATAAAAAGTCAGAGGCTACCTTGATCCGCGGGTCTATTGAGCTTTCTGTAAACGACAGATCGGAACAAAAGATCCTTTTAAGTCCGTCAGAAAAATTTGCATTGGTTGAAGATAAAAAAGTTATTCATGTTAAGTCTAGTMCCTCGCCAGATGTGCCAAAGGACATAACGTTAACGATACAACACGTGGTGCCGGTGCGAATTGGTAACAACGAATATATCGAAGAAACTTCGTGGCGTGATAGCCAGCTTGTTTTTCAGAATGAATCATTAGAAGATCTGAAACCAAAGCTGGAACGCTGGTTCAATGTGCAAATCAACTTTGAAACCGAGCAAGCAAAATCTTATCGCTTTACAGGTGTATTTAAAAATGAAACAATCGAAGAAACCCTGAAAGCAATGCAATTAATCAAACCATTTAACTTTAAACTTAAAGAACATGACGTGATCATTTACTAACAAAAAAGGGAGCTAAATGCGGCTAACATTTCTCTCCCCCTAAACCTTCATGAGTAGCTAAATGCTACTATTACAGATTTTTAACTTTGAAATTCACAAATCTATGAAAAAAAAAGAACTGTGCAATAAAGTTCTATKTGCCAACTTTCCCAACAAAAAACTAATAATGATGCTAAACTGGATCTTTGTTTCATCGTTTGTCTTATGTTTGCAGGTATCAGCTTCCACCTTCTCCCAAGGTACAAAGGTTGATTTAGAGCTGCATAGAGTCAAATTAAAAGAAGCGCTTAATGTGCTTGAGAAGAAAGGGAATATACGCTTTCTATATAGCGAGGACGACCTTTCTGGTAGTAAAGATGTTACATTGGTAAAGAGTCAGATATTTGTTTCTGATGCCCTGATGCTACTTTTGAAAAACACTAATCTGGAGTTCCAGGAATTGGAAGATAACCTGGTAGTGATAAGACTAAGAAATGCATCGGCGGCTGACATTTTGGTGAAAGGTCTGGTTACAGATGCCAATGGAACTGGCATCCCCGGGGTAAGTGTTAAATTAAAAGAAGGTACGGCTGGTTCAACTACTGATGCAACAGGTAAATACAGCATCAGGGTGCCGGACAATGGCACATTGGTGTTCTCTTATATGGGATATCAGACGCAAGAAATTCCGGTTAATAAGCAAGAAACAATTAATGTGAAGCTGGTCGAAAGTGCACAGGCACTATCTGAAATTGTGGTTGTTGGTTATGGAACACAGAAAAAAGCTGTCGTTTCCGGAGCTGTAACTTCAGTTAAAGGAGCCGAGCTGGCAAAAACACCAACGGTAAACCTTTCTAACTCACTGGCTGGTCGTTTGCCGGGTGTAACAGCTGTTCAAGCAAGTGGTGAGCCGGGTTATGATGGATCAACTATCCGCATCCGTGGAGTTAATTCCTTAGGAAATAACAATGCCTTAATCGTTATCGATGGGGTGCCTAACAGGGCAGGCGGTCTAGAACGCTTAAATCCAAATGATGTAGAAAGTGTATCAGTACTAAAAGATGCTTCTGCTGCAATTTATGGTTCCAGGGCGGCAAATGGTGTTATCCTTATAACCACTAAACAAGGTAAATCAGGAAAACCACAATTATCTTATGATTATGGTTATGGCTTGCAGCAACCGACCAGAACGCCTAAAATGTCAAATTCATCCCAGTATGCTGAAATATTGAATGAATTAAACATATTCGGTGCCGACTTGCCTCAGGACCAATGGAGTGCTGCGTGGCAGGCGTTTAAGGAAACAGGGTCGTACAAACGAACTGATAACAATAGTACAATCAGCGCAGCTTATCGTCCCGATGAGATGCAGAAGCTACGTGATGGTTCAGACCCGTTAAGATACCCTAATACAGATTGGTTTAATACCACACTTAAAAACTGGTCTCCACAACAAAAACACAACTTACAAATTAATGGAGGAGGAGATAACATCAAATATCTTGTGTCTTTGGGATATTTAGATCAGGATGGTTATTACAAAAAATCTGCAACAGGATATCAGCAGTACGATCTGAGGATTAACCTCGAAGCGAACATCAACAAATATGTAACTGCTACATTAGGTGTTACTGGTAGAGAGGAAGTTCGTAATTTCCCTACTGTAAGTGCCTCTGATGTATTCAGGATGCTGATGCGCGGAAAACCAACAGAAATAGAGGTTTGGCCAAATGGTTTACCAGGACCTGATATTGAATATGGATATAACCCATATGTGACAACTACAGATCTTACAGGTTATAACAGGGATCGCAGGGATTACTTACAAACTACTGGTAAAGTAGAAATCAGAATTCCATGGGTTGATGGGTTAAAAGTAACAGGAACTGCCTCTATAGATAAGTTTGCAGGCAGGCAAAAAAGATGGCAGACGCCATGGACGCTTTATTATTGGGACAAAAAATCTTTTGAAGCCGATGGTGTAACACCTGTACTGACAGGTTCGGTGCGTTCTGAACGTACAGATCCTAGTTTAACTGAAACCGCTGGAGCGCAATTGGCAACAAATTTAATGGGAATGATCAATTATGATAAAAAAATAGGAGATCATACTATTGGTTTAATGGCTGGTGTAACCAGAGAAAAGGTTGATAATGATGGATTTTCAGCTTTCAGAAGATATTTCATTTCTACTGCTTTGCAGGAACTGTTAGCAGGTAGCGATAAAGAGCAGTCGATCAGTAATCCAGGTGACCCTAACAACTTATACAAAAGAGCTCGTTTGAGTTATTTTGGAAGGGTAGGTTATAACTATAAAGAAAAATATCTTGCTGAATTCTTGTGGAGAGCTGACGGTTCGTACATCTTCCCTGAAGATAAGCGCTTTGGTTTCTTCCCTGGCTTTTCACTGGGTTGGAGGGTATCTGAAGAGCCTTTCTTTAAAGATAACGTCAGATTTGTTAATAATTTGAAAATCAGAGCTTCATGGGGTCAGATGGGTGCAGAGGCATACTTTGGGGATGCACTGGCCGAATATCAATACCTGAGTACAATGGGCTTTGGAAGTTATGTGATCAATGATCAGTTAAGCCAAACATTAGTTGAAAACCGAGTTCCTAATTTGGATTTCGGATGGGAAGTAGCAAACAATTCCAACGTAGGTTTGGATGCATCGTTCTTGGATAATAAATTAAGCTTTGAGTTTGACGCCTTTTATAACAAGCGTACAAAAATTCTTATTGCAAGAGGTAACTCTATACCTGGCAGCTCGGGTATTACCGATAAATTACCTCCTGTGAATCTTGGAAAAGTAAACAATAAAGGTTTTGAATTTAAGTTGAGCTATAACGACAATGTAGGTGAACTTAATTACGGAGTAAGTGTTAACGGAGGATATTCTAAAAACAAGATCATATTCTGGGATGAAACACCAGGCGCACCAGAGTGGCAGCGATCAACTGGAATGCCTACAGGAACAGAACTTGTGTACCAATATGATGGAGTTTTTAGAGATCAGACCGAAATTAATGCCAACAAAATCGATTATAGCGCCTTTACCGGTAATCTATTGCCAGGTGATATGAAGTTTAAAGACATCAATGGCGATGGTAAAATCAATGGCGATGATCAGATTAGAATGGACAAAACAAACACACCTACTTTTACAGGTGGTTTTAATTTGAATCTGGCTTATAAAGGTTTTGACCTTTCGGCATTAATTCAGGGAGCTTCAGGAGGTCTGCAGATTGTAGGATTAACAGAATCTGGTGACATAGGTAACTTCCTTGAATGGTCATACAAAAACCGTTGGAGCATCGAAAATCCGAGTAGTGAATTCCCTAGGTTATCTAACCGTGGTAAAACCTATTATACGGATTTTAATAATGCAGCACGTAATACCTATTGGATGCGTAGCAACAACTATATAAGGTTAAAAAATGTTGAACTGGGCTATACGTTTGCTCCGGAATTGGTAAAACGAATCGGATTAACAGCGCTTAGGGTATATGTAAATGGGCTAAACCTTGTAACTCTGGATAAAATTAAAATTTGGGATCCTGAATCAACAAACTCTAGTGCCCAATATTATCCACAGGCAAGGGTTATCAATACAGGAATTAAAGCCACTTTTTAAGTTCAAAGAATTAAAATATTTTATATGAAACCTATAAATAGAAATACATACATATTTTCCATCGCTCTTATAACGCTGTTCGGATCAGGTTGTAAAAAGGATTTTCTTGCAGTAGATCCGCCGACGGCAATTAATGCTGATTTGGTATGGAAGGATCCTGCATTGGCACAAGCTTTTGTTACCGAGATATACAATGGATTAAATGTGGGGGGATTTGATGAGCAAATGTTGTCGTCAGTTTCCGACGAGTCACTTTTTACGCATCCAAACAGGGGAATCGATCTCGTTAATGCAAGTACCATTAATCCAACAACATTAGGGTGGGTTCATGTAACCTGGGGTTACGATCAGATGTATAATCGCATCCGTGCTTGTAATATCACGGTAGAAAAGTTAACAGGTACCGATAATGCAATTACTGACGAAGCTGTAAAATCGAAGTTGTTGGGACAGGCTTATTTTTTAAGAGCTTATTTTTATCAGCAGTTGTTGCGATACTACGGTGCTGTGCCGCTTATTACAAAAAGCTATGGACTTAATGATGATTATAAAGTAAAAAGAGCCACTTATGAAGAGTGTGTAAACTTCATTGTTAAAGATTGTGAGGAGTCTTTTAATCTATTAAAAGATCAAACAATGGTAAAGGGGCAAACTAATTCTTTGGCTGCTTTAGCGTTGAAATCACGAGTTTTGTTATATGCCGCAAGTGATCTGCATGATGTTCCTACGGCAAAATCAAAATCTACAGTGATTTCAAGTTATGCTAACCCAGAATTTTTAGGATATCTAACTGGTGATCGCAATGCACGCTGGAAAGCAGCACAAGATGCAGCAAAAGCTGTAATGGATGCCGGAACAGGGTATAAGTTGAACCTGGATGCAAAAGTATCTGTTGCTGAAGGACGTAATAACTATAAAAGTATAGCTATGGGTGGTGGTAGTAAAGCGCCGGGCATAGATATCGCTGCTGCTTCTGAGTTAATTTTTGCCAGATACTTTATAGATCGCAGTGACTTGCGCTATGGAAGAGCAAATGGACCAAATGGTTATCATAACTGGGCTGGTAACACCCCAATAGGCTTGCTTGTTGATGATTATGAGATGATTGATGGAACAAAATTTAGCTGGACAAATACTGCGCAGCAATCTGCTCCTTATCAAAATCGTGATCCACGTTTCTACGCAACTGTTTTATATGATGGTGCTGGCTGGAAACCAAGAGATAAAGTTTCAGGATCAGTAGATCCTGCTAACCAGATACAAACCGGTGAATATGACCTTATGGAGGACGGGAAAAAGATCCGTTTTAAAGGGCTCGATACAAGAGGTAGCTCCATTGAAAACTGGAACGGAAGCTGGACTGGCTATTATACACATAAATTTATAGATCCGGATCCGAATATTGTAGATGCTTCTATGCCTCAATTTGTGCCATGGCCATTCTTCAGATATACTGAGGCGGTAATGAATTATATTGAAGCCAGTATAGAGCTAGGCGATTTCGCTCCGGCTGTATTGTGGTTAAATCGTATTCGTTTCCGTTCAGGAATGCCTGCAATTGCAGGTAGTTCGAAGGAAGTTTTAACCGAAATTTATCGCCATGAGCGCAGAATTGAAATGGTATATGAAGAACAACGTTATCATGATACGCGCAGATGGATGATAGCACCTGCAACCTTGGGTAGGAAAGCGACTTACATTAAAGTGTCCGGTACTTTTAAAGCAGGTAAAACTATGTCTGAGCCTTATCATTATGATACTTCAGTTTATGATTATACATACACACCAACTGTAGAGACCGCACAGGAAAATCGCAAATGGGAAGATAAAATTTATTTCAGACCATTTAGCCGTGATGAGATCAACAGAAATAGTGAGTTGAAACAAAATCCAGGTTACTAATAACGCACTCAATATCGTGAGGGCTGTTCATCCAGAGCAGCCCTTTTTTTGATTTTATTTTGAATCGGCGCTTTTACTCTCTCTTCGTTGATTATTTCTGTAACATTAGCGGCGAGAATATAAAAATTGCTTGACCTTAATTGAAAAAAACATATTTTTATCCAGGAATCAAATAATAAAGGAAATGCAGCATGTTATAACACAATCAATAATTCAATATTGATTGTACTTTTCTATAAAGAATTTTCCGGTTACTTACGACTTCCAGGCTTAGTGCATTTTTATATGTTTAGGCCAAATTCATCATTTTTATAACATTTAAACTATCAATGGATTCATCGATCAAGACATTTATGAGTAAAATAGAATTTCGGAACGCACATGAACCGGAATTTTTGCAGGCAGTATATGAAGTAGCAGAATCAATAATACCCTTTAGTGAAAAGAATTCTAAGTATAAAATAAACAAGATTTTAGAAAGAATTGCGGAGCCGGAAAGGGTTATCATTTTTAGAGTGCCTTGGTTGAATGATAAAGGTGAAGTTGAAATTAATCGTGGGTTTAGGGTTCAAATGAACAGCGCAATTGGTCCATATAAAGGAGGTTTGCGCTTTCACCCATCTGTAAACTTAAGTGTACTTAAGTTCCTTGCGTTTGAACAAGTATTTAAGAACAGCCTTACCGGGTTGCCTATGGGTGGGGGTAAAGGAGGTTCAGATTTTGACCCAAAAGGGAAATCTGATGCTGAGGTGATGAAATTCTGCCAAAGTTTTATGACCGAATTATATCGCCATGTTGGTGCTGATATTGATGTTCCTGCCGGAGATATTGGTGTAGGGGCAAGAGAAATAGGATTTCTGTTTGGTCAGTATAAGCGCATCAGAGGCGAATTTACAGGGGTTTTAACAGGAAAAGGGTTTGAGTGGGGAGGAAGTTTAATTCGTCCTGAAGCAACTGGCTACGGTGTGGTATACTTCGTTGAAGAGATGCTGAAGCTGAAAGGTGATTCTTTAAAAGGAAAAAACGTTGTCATTTCAGGTTCTGGAAATGTTGCTCAATATACAGCAGAGAAATGTATAGAAGTAGGGGCAAAGGTATTGACCTTGTCAGATTCGGAAGGTTTTGTTTATGATCCTGATGGAATAGACACAGAAAAGCTTAAGTACATCATGGAACTTAAAAACAGTCGCAGAGGAAGAATTAAAGAGTACGCAGATAAATTTAACTGCCAATTCTTTGCTGGCGAGAAACCATGGGGTATAAAATGTGATGTGGCTTTTCCTAATGCTACTCAAAATGAGGTGAATGAGAACGACGCTAAGATTCTGGTAGAAAATGGTTGTCTTTGTGTTGCAGAAGGTGCAAATATGCCATCTACACCAGACGCTATTCATGTG
Source organism: Pedobacter sp. 05T44 (assembly GCF_056395985.1). Taxonomy (NCBI): domain Bacteria; kingdom Pseudomonadati; phylum Bacteroidota; class Sphingobacteriia; order Sphingobacteriales; family Sphingobacteriaceae; genus Pedobacter; species Pedobacter sp. 05T44. The sequence continues at coordinate 369,794 of NZ_JBFTKO010000001.1, read as the reverse complement.
TTCGAAAAAGCTAAGATCTTGTATGCTCCCGGTAAAGCTGCCAATGCCGGTGGTGTTGCCGTTTCAGGGCTTGAAATGTCGCAGAACTCACTTCGTTATTCATGGGATCGCGAAAAAATTGATATTAAACTAAAAATAATTATAGCTCAGATTCATCAGAATTGTGTTAAATATGGCAAAGAAGAAGATGGCTATGTAAATTATGGTAAAGGAGCAAATATAGCAGGTTTCGTTAAGGTTGCTGATGCAATGATAGCGCAAGGCATTGTATAATACACTGAGCCAATAAAAAAGCCTCTTTACATTTAGTAAAGAGGCTTTGTACTCAGAGCGGGAATCGAACCCGCACGACTTTTAAGGTCACAGGATTTTAAGTCCTGCGTGTCTACCAGTTCCACCATCTGAGCAGGTGAATAACCTTTTAAAATGAAATGCCTTCTACTGAAGGCATTTTGAGCGAAAGACGAGATTCGAACTCGCGACCCCGACCTTGGCAAGGTCGTGCTCTACCAACTGAGCTACTTTCGCGTTGGTATTGTTGTTTTATTGTACTCAGAGCGGGAATCGAACCCGCACGACTTTTAAGGTCACAGGATTTTAAGTCCTGCGTGTCTACCAGTTCCACCATCTGAGCATAGTCTTATTTCAATATCTGTTGAAATGATGACTGTTTACTTAAAAACCTGTAAAGGTTTTTAGAGCGAAAGACGAGATTCGAACTCGCGACCCCGACCTTGGCAAGGTCGTGCTCTACCAACTGAGCTACTTTCGCATTGGTTTCATTAAATCATTATCCAATGATTCCCTTTTTAAAACAATAATTAATAACCTTGTTTCCGTTTGGGATTGCAAATATAAATACTTTTGTATTACCGTCAAGTTATTTTTTATAAAAAATGCTGCGGTTAAGCTAAGCCATTGGTCTTTAGTACTTCCGAGATTAAATCGCTTTCAAAACCCTTCCCCATTAAGTAAGAAGTAAGCTTATATTTCCTCTTGTAATCGTCTTTTTCTTTAATGGAGGGTAACTTTTTATTCGCTAAAACGAGTATAGTTTCTAAATACTCATCATAATCTATTGTTTTCAGCGCGTTCAAAATCATCTTTTCAGTTACCCCTTTCAATTTAAGGCCCTGTTTGATTTTCATCTTTCCCCATTTCTTTATCTTAAATTTACCAGAAACGTAAGCCATCGTAAAGCGCTCCTCGTTCAAAAAGTTTGTCTGTATAAGTTCGGAAATAATTTCTTCAACCTCATTTTTCCAAAGCCCCCATTCATAAAGTTTGTTTCTGATTTCCTGCTGAGATCTTTCCTGATAAGCACAGTAGTGCTCAGCTTTTGCCAAAGCCGCTTTCTTATCTAACTTTACGGTTTGTTTTTTTGATGAATCGAGCATTTACAATATTACAAAATGTGCTTGTCATTAGTGTGATTTATGTTTAAACAAGAATTTCTTATTTAAGTGCGGTGTTTTTATCAAAATCTTCATTGGGCTGGGTTTTAATGTCTTGTAAATGAGTAAAAAGCGCTAATTATCTCAAACATTTTGTTTGTTTTAGGGTTTTTTTATTAAATTATTGCTGAAAAGGCGTATTTTAGCTTCGTTCGGATGTCATTTAGTTAACTCTCCTTCTATGGAACCAAAAAAAATATTGAAAGTCGGATTAGATTCTGCAGCGCCATTTCCTATGCATTCAGATTACAATTCTGAAAATTTTGAAGGTTTCGAAGTCGACTTAATGAAAGCCATAACCGAACATCTTGATCTGGAGGTAGAGTACGAAGTTTCATTATGGGCAACCATTCTCGAAAAGCTGTTTAAAGGGGAGCTGGATCTCATCTGCTCTGCAGTAACGGTTACACCCTCGCGGAGGCATATCCTTGAATTCAGTAATCCCTATCTGCATTTTAGATTATGTGCTGTAGTTAATAATGATGATGACATAAAGGACATAAATGACCTTAGAAATAAAACAATCGGTATCAGAGAAGCAACCGAGGCAGAGCGATATGTTCATGTTAATTTCCCGGGCAACAATATGGTACATGCCGAAACAAACAAAGAATTATACAGAAAGTTACAAGCAGGAAAAATAGACCTGCTTATCGATGATTCACCAATTGCAGGCGGGTTTTTACAAAAAAACAAAAAACTAAAAGTAGGGATGTATCTGCCTAAAACAGATTCTCAATATGCGATTGCCATGAAAAAAGGGGATACTCAGCTTCGTGATCAGTTTAACGAAGTTCTGGGTCTTTTAAAGGAGAATGGAACCTATCAGACGATTTATAAGAAATGGTTCACTGATATTCAGTTTTAGAAAAGCTCATATAAAGACCATACTTTTAGAACGAGCTCTCATTCATTTCTTTAAAAAAGTTTAATTTTGAGGCATGAGCAATCCCAATTATTCCATTTCTCTTATTGCCGGCATTTTAAGTGCAAAATCATACATAGCCAATGATCAGGCTATAATTACCAAATTGGTAATTGATAGCCGAAGCGTAATTGATCCGGATGAGTCTTTATTTTTTGCTTTGAATGCAAAAAGAAATGGGCATGAGTACCTTAAAGATGCTTATGCAAATGGAATTAAGAATTTTGTAATCAGTGATGAGGATTACATTGGTAGTTTTCCTGATGCTAATGTCCTGTTGGTTGCTGATGTATTAGTTGCGCTTCAAACTTTAGCAAAATACAACCGTGAACATCATACACTAAAAACAATTGCGATTACCGGAAGCAATGGTAAAACTATAGTTAAAGAGTGGTTGTATCAATTGCTTGCAGCTGATTTTAATATAGTTCGAAGTCCGAAAAGTTTTAATTCTCAAATTGGTGTGCCTCTTTCTGTATGGGAAATTGAAGAGAACCATACCATGGGGATATTTGAAGCAGGTATCTCCAAATCTGGTGAAATGGATAGCCTTGCCGAAATTATACAACCAACAATAGGTATTTTAACCAATATTGGTGAAGCACATGCAGAAGGTTTTTCTTCCGTTAAAGAAAAGCTGCTCGAAAAGTTAAAGCTCTTTAAAAATGCTGAGTTGTTTATTTATTCTCCGGAATATACTGAGGGATTAAGTTTAGATGATTTACCAGGCAAATCAAAATTCTCCTGGAGCTTTAAACAAAAAGCAGATCTACAGATTTTATTTATAGAGCCAATAGATGGCAGGAATTATATAAGAGCGAAGTTTAAAGGCGAAGAAATAGAGTGCTTAATTCCGTTCAGCGACAAAGCTTCTCTTGAGAATGGTGTTATTTGCTGGGCCACCTTGCTTGCATTGAATTACACACCTCAGCAAACAGATGCTTTGTTAGAAAAGCTGACACTTGTTAGCATGCGTTTGGAACTGAAAAATGGAATCAATCAATGTTCAGTTATTGATGATTCTTATAGTGCCGATATTTCCTCATTGGCCATTGCACTTGATTTTTTAAACCTGCAGAACCAGCACCCTAAAAAGACTCTTATACTTTCTGATTTGTATGAGACGGGGAAAAGTGATGAGGACCTGTATGCAGAGATATCCGCCCTGCTTAAGCAAAAGAATGTAAACAGGCTGATAGGGGTTGGACCCCATATTTCTGCCGCTGCAAAGCTATTTGATATGGAAACTTCCTTTTTTGATAGCACATTAGCTTTTATCGAGAACTTTCCATCTCTTCATTTTAGTAACGAAACTATTTTAGTTAAAGGAGCCCGCAGGTTCGAGTTTGCCCGGATCAGTAAACTGATTACCCAAAAGATACACGATACGGTTCTGGAGATCGATTTAAATGCGTTGGCAGGCAATCTGCAGTTCTATAGAAATAAAGTAAAACCTGGCGTTAAAGTTATGGCAATGGTAAAAGCTTTTTCTTATGGTAGTGGTAGTTTTGAAATTGCCAACCTGTTACAATACCATAAGGTTGATTATCTGGCTGTAGCTTATACAGATGAGGGAGTGGCGCTTAGAAAAGGAGGTATTTCTATGCCTATTATGGTAATGAGTCCTGAACCTTCTGCTTTCGACGCTATAGTTAAGCACAAGCTGGAACCTGAAATTTATAATCTGGATATTCTAAAAAGCTTTATCAGTTTTCTAAGTGAAAATGTGAAAAATTATCCCGTCCACCTCAAAATAGAAACAGGAATGCACAGGCTAGGTTTTGAAGAACCGGAATTGGCAGATCTTTTACAACAATTAAATGAAACCGAGAAAGTAAAAGTGATTTCTGTATTTTCTCATCTGGTTGGAAGCGATGACCCCCAACATGATGAATTTACGGCACATCAATTGGAAAGATTTACGGCCGCGGCAGATAAGATTAAGGATGGAATAGGCTACTCATTTATCAGGCATATTTCTAATACATCAGGGATTTCCCGTCACCCCGAGGCCCAATTGGACATGGTTAGACTTGGAATTGGACTGTATGGTTTTGACGGAGGGTTATTTCATAATAAAGGGCTCCAAACTGTAGCAGTTTTAAAAACTACAGTAACTCAGGTAAAGCCTATAAAACCTAATGAAACGGTTGGTTATAGCAGAAGGGGTGCTCTGCCCAATGGAGGCATGATCGCAACCGTTAAAATTGGTTATGCCGATGGATATAACCGTAAATTTGGAAATGGCGTTGGTAAAATGCTGATTAACGGTCAGCTTGTACCTACTGTTGGTGTGATATGCATGGATATGTGCATGTTGGATGTAACTGGTTTAGACGTGAAAACGGGCGATGAGGTGATCGTTTTTAATGGAAAGCTTACCATCTCTGAGTTAGCAAAACAAATAGATACCATACCCTACGAAATATTAACAAATGTATCTCAAAGGGTAAAACGAGTGTATTTTTATGAGTAGTTTTATCTAAGTTTGCATCATGAATAGAATTGGTAGGGCGTTGTTAAATTACCTTATTAAAGGGTTGTTGATTGTGCTGCCTATTGCACTAAGTATTTTTATTGTGATTTGGGCTGTTACTACGGTAGACAGCTGGTTAAATGTAAACAATATTCTCGGAGTAGATCCAAGAACCGGGGCAAGCAGAAATATTCCCGGACTAGGCTTAGCATTGGTAATTTCCATTATCCTGGCTGCAGGAATTTTTGTAACTAACTTTGTTACTGAACCAATGTACAACTGGTTTCAAAAAGCTTTAGACAGGCTTCCTGTGGTAAAGTTTATTTACTCATCTATTAAAGATCTTACTGAAGCATTTGTAGGCGATGAGAAGAAGTTTAATCACCCGGTGCTTGTAGAGGTTGAAGGAGATTTAAAGAGGATAGGCTTTCTTACTCAGGCTGATCTTAAATCAATAGGACTTCCTGGAGAGGCAATTGTTTATTTCCCATTTTCGTACTCTTTTGCCGGTCAGGTTTACGTTGTTAAAAACGAAAAGATTAAGTCGTTAAATATGAGTGCTGCGGATGCCATGAAGTTGGTTGTATCTGGCGGAGTTAGCCATTTCTAAAATAATATGATCAAAATTTATCATAATAATAGATGTAGTAAAAGCAGGTGTGCGTTAACTATTTTGGAAGATAGCGGAAAGGAATTTGAAGTGGTCAATTACCTGGAAACCGTTCCTACTGTTGAAGAATTGCAGACTATTGTCGGTAAATTAGGAATTGCTCCTCCTGAGCTCGTGCGTAAATCAGAAGCTCTTTATAAGGAGAATTATAAAGGGAAAGATCTTTCTGATGACGAATGGATCGCAGCAATGGTTGAAAATCCAATATTGATAGAACGTCCGATATTAGTTTCTGATGATCTCGCCGTTATAGCAAGACCATCAGAAAAAATTTATGACTTTCTTCAACAGCCTGTCTAGAAATTCGGTTTTAGAACATACTTCTCATAGAATCTGAAAATATGCTCGGTAGCCTCTTCGGCCGTATCAACTAGTCTGAATAGGTTTAAATCCTCTGCATGAATGTTATGCTCCTTGTTTAGCATAGTGCTGGTTATCCAGTCCACTAATCCACTCCAATAATCCTTACCTATAAGCACAATAGGAAATCTTGCAATTTTACCTGTTTGTATAAGTGTTATTGCTTCAAAAAGCTCATCCATGGTACCCATACCGCCGGGTAAAACAATAAAGCCTTGCGAGTATTTCATGAACATTACCTTTCTTACAAAGAAATAATCAAATTCAAGGAGCTTGTTATGGTCAATGTACTTATTGTGGAATTGTTCAAAAGGCAATTCTATATTTAGACCAACTGACTTGCCACCATTTGTATGTGCACCTTTATTCCCTGCTTCCATGATACCGGGTCCGCCGCCAGTAACAACTCCGTAGCCACGGTCTGTTAGCAGTTTGCCACACTCAACAGCTATTTGGTAATACTTATTTGTTTCAGCAGTTCTTGCCGATCCAAAAATGGTTACGCATGGGCCTATTTTTGCCAACTTTTCAAAACCGTCAACAAATTCGGCCATTATTTTAAAAATCTGCCAGGAGTCGGTAACTTTTATTTCCTGCCAGTTCTTGTTCTCAAATGCGCTTCTTATTTTCTCTTCACTTGTCATTCTAATAGGTATTATAATATTTAAAATTTGGTCTGGGTTGTAGTTTGTTTCCCAGTTATCCAAAGAAGTATAAACGTAATCAGGCCATTTAATATGATAAGCTCAAAACCCAGGGCGTAATTAAACCAGTTTAAAGAATTTATATCTATTATATAGCATAGTATTGGCGAGACGATACAGATATAAGGTACAAGCTTATCTGTTACAGCTTTTTTAGTCAGCATACCAAAACCGAATAATCCTACCAATGGACCATAAGTATATCCGGCTGCTTTGAATATCGCGTTCACAACAGAATCGTCATTAATGAGTTTAAAAACCATGATCACAAGAACCATTAATATTGAAAAGCCAACATGCACATAATGTCTTTTACTTACCAGTTTTGGGTCGTTTTGATCAGCCTTTTTATCGAAATGTAAGAAATCTACGCAAAATGAAGTGGTTAAAGCAGTCAATGCCGAGTCCGTTGTCGCAAATGTTGCAGCGGTTAATCCGAGCATGAAAATAATGCCGGGAATAACATTCAGGTAATTTAACGCAATTTCAGGGTAAAGGTGATCTGGCGTTTTTAATGCAGCCACATCAATTCCATTTTTTGCTGCAAATAGGTACAATAAAGCGCCTACACTTAAAAAGAAGATGTTCATTACAACAAAAACCGCAGTAAAGGTGAACATGTTTTTTTGCGCTTCACCTATTGTTTTCATGCTCAGGTTCTTTTGCATTAAGTCCTGATCAAGCCCAGTCATGGCAATGGTTACAAAAATACCCCCAAGGAATTGTTTAATAAAGTGCGTTTTACTGCCCATAAAATCTTCCCAAAAGAAGATTTTTGAATAGCTGCTGTTTTTTACCRCTTCAAAAGTGCCGGCAATATCCAGGTTTAAAGACCTTGCAATAAAAATGATAGATAGCACCACAGACAGGAGTAAGAATACGGTTTGTAAGGTATCGGTAATGATAATGGTTTTTAATCCTCCCTTATGGGTATAAAGCCAGATAAGCACCAGACAGATAACGATGGTGAGCCAAAAAGGGACATTCCAGGCATCGAATATGAATTTTTGCAATACGATAGCAACAAGGTAGAGTCTGAAAGATGAGCCAATAGTACGCGAAACTAAGAAGATAACAGCACCACTCTTATAACTCCAAAAGCCTAAACGCCTTTCAAGATAGGTATATATAGAAATGATGTTTAACCTATAATATAAAGGCAATAGTACCGTGGCGATAATGACAAAACCGACAGCATTACCCAGTATAAACTGGAAATAGCCAAACTCGCTTTTACCTACCGCTCCGGGTACGGAAATGAAAGTAACGCCGGAAAGAGCCGTTCCAATCATTCCAAACGCTACCAGGTACCATTTTGAATTTCTGTTTGCTATAAAAAATGAAGCGTTGTCGGAGTTGTTTCGGGATGTAAAATAGGATACACCTATTAGCAGTGCAAAGTAACCGAGCAGAAAAGACAAAAGTATAATTGGACTCATTTTTTATGATTAGTTAAGATTCTAAATGTAAGAAACCCTCATGAGTTTCTACTTATAAAAATTAAATATCAGGAGATAAATATAAATTTACATTCACAATTTATCTAAGTTTGTAAGATGAACTTTTCTTCTAAATTGCTTGAGGACGCTGTTAACGAATTTTCGAAGTTACCTGGCGTTGGACAAAAGACAGCTTTAAGGTTGGTTCTGCATTTATTAAATAAAGAGCAGGAGGAAGTGGAGCATTTTGGAAATGCAATTGTAAGGCTTAGAAAAGAAATTAAGCACTGCGGCATTTGTCATAATATTTCTGATAACCATATTTGCGAAATATGCTCAGCACCTAAGCGCGAAAAGGAAGTGATTTGTGTAGTAGAAGATACCAGAGATGTTATGGCTGTGGAAAACACTTCTCAATATTTTGGCGTTTATCATGTGCTTGGCGGTTTAATATCTCCAATGGATGGAGTAGGACCATCTGATCTGTTTATTGATTCATTGGTACAGCGGGTCGCTACAACTCCCGTAAAAGAAATAATACTGGCACTTAGCGCCACAATGGAAGGTGATACTACACTCTTTTATTTGTATAAACGGCTTAAAGATTTTCAAATACCAATTACCACGATTGCCAGAGGAATTGCCTTTGGAGGTGAGTTGGAGTATGCTGATGAGATCACACTGGGAAGGTCTATTATTACCAGAGTACCTTATGAAAACTCATTAATTAAATAATTAGAATGGATTTTAAGAATAAAGTAGTCATAATTACGGGTGCATCATCTGGTATTGGAAAAGCATGTGCTGAAGAGTTTGCTAAACGCGGTGCTAGCCTGGTTCTTGGTGCCAGACAATATGTTACACTTTGCGAAATTACCGCCGATCTGGAGGCAAGATATGGCATAAGAGCTATTGCAGTTCAGGTAGATGTGAGTAAAGAAGAAGAATGTGAAGTGCTTGTTAAGCAGGCCTTAGTCACTTTCAGTAAGATAGATATATTAATTAATAATGCGGGCTTATCTATGCGTGCATTGTTCAATGATCTGGACTTGTCTGTATTGAAAAACCTGATGGATGTGAATTTCTGGGGTACGGTTTATTGCACTAAATATGCGCTGCCCGAGATTTTAAAAACACAAGGCAGTGTAATAGGGGTATCATCAATCGCGGGGTATCGTGGTTTGCCTGGTCGTACCGGTTATTCTGCTTCCAAGTTTGCCATGAATGGTTTTATGGAGTCACTGCGGACCGAATTACTTAAAACCGGTGTTCATGTGATGGTAGCCTGCCCTGGTTTTACGGCTTCTAATATTCGGGTTACAGCATTGGCTAAAGATGGTGCTGCTCATGGCGAAACAAGTATGGAAGAAGGTAAAATGATGACCGCTGAAGAAGTGGCTACTCGTATCGTTGATGGCATTGCTGCAAGAAAGCGCACTTTAGTTATGACAGGGCAGGGCAAACTAACCGTATGGATTAATAAGTTATTGCCTGCATTGGCAGATAAACTGGTTTTTAACCATTTTACCAAGGAAAAGAACGCCCTGATTAAGTAAACCCGCCCTGCAAAGAAGTAATAAATTTTATTTTTTTTGATAAAAGATTTGCTGCTTTGCAAAAACAATTCCATATTTGCTTTAATGATACTTACAAACGGACTTAACAACTGGTGGTGGCACAACGCAATAGCGTAGTGTAACCCCGTTTTGAACGTTTTATTTTATATAAAAATATTTTGAGGGTTGCTTAAGGCAACCTTTTTTGTTTTACGACATTTTGAAAAACTTCTTTAAGAAGAAAATAACATGAAGAAAATACTTAACCACCTATTTGAAAACAAAACCTTCAGTAGAGCAGAGGCACAAAAGATACTTACTTCTATTGCCTTAGGCGAATTTAATACTTCGCAGATTGCCGCTTTTATTACGGCGTATGGGATGCGGAACATTACTGTTGCTGAGCTTCAAGGCTTTCGTGATGCTATGCTTGATCTTTGTGTGAAACTGAACTTTTCAGATTATGAGCTTGTAGATCTTTGTGGAACAGGAGGTGATGGTAAAGACACCTTTAACATATCTACACTTGCTTCTTTTGTTGTGGCTGGCGCAGGTCACAAAGTGGCTAAGCATGGTAACTATGGTGTGTCATCTGGCTGCGGTTCTTCAAATGTTATGGAGTACCTGGGTTATACATTTACTAACGAACAGGATATTTTAAAACGCAGTTTAGATACAGCAGGGATATGCTTTATCCATGCCCCGTTGTTTAATCCGGCCATGAAAATTGTTGCGCCTATACGTAAAGAATTAGGAGTTAAAACCTTTTTTAACATGCTTGGACCAATGGTTAATCCAGCACAACCTAAAAATCAAATTGTAGGCGTGTTTAGTCTCGAACTAGCCAGGTTGTATGCTTATTTATATCAGGATACTGATAAAAACTATACGATACTGCACGCGGTGGACGGTTTTGATGAGGTTTCGCTGACTTGCGATTTTAAAACTTTTAGTAAAAATGGAGAATCGTTGGTAACCGTTGCTGATCTTGGGTTTGCACAGATTGATGAGCAGGAAATAAAAGGAGGGGATACGGTTGAATCATCAGCAAAGATTTTTATGAGTGTGCTTAATGATGAATGTACCGATGCTCAACGAAATGTTGTGCTTTGCAATGCTGCACTTGCTATTCAGACAATAGATAACACTAAATCTTTTGCGGATTGTTTTTATGAAGCAGAGGCTTCTTTAATGAGCAAGAATGCTTTGAATAGTTTTAAAAACTTAATATCAAGGTAATGGATAAGAGACTGAAAGTATGTGGAATGAAGGTGCCATCAAACATCGAAATGGTGGCAGACTTGCAGCCTGATTATATGGGATTTATTTTCTATAATGGCTCAAAAAGATTTATTGCGGATCTTTCAGCTCAGTTTGTTAAGGATCTGCCTTCTAATATCAAAAAAACAGGTGTTTTTGTAAATGAAGAGCTTAGAACAGTGGTTGAACGGGTTTTGGAATATGGACTATATGCTGTTCAATTACACGGAAACGAATCTGCTAATTATTGTAGCCAGCTAAAAGCATTATTAGATATAGAAGTAATAAAGGCGTTTGGAATTGATGAACAATTTGATTTTGAGCAGTTGGAAGCATATGCTGATTCAGTTGATTACTTTTTATTTGATACCCAGACTCCCGATCATGGAGGTTCAGGAAGGACTTTTAACTGGGAGTTGCTTCAAAAATATGTGTTAGATAAACCATACTTTTTAAGTGGGGGAATTGATTTGGAAAGTATTGATGAAATAAACAGAATAAAAGATGTGCGTTTTTATGCTATTGATATTAATAGCAAGTTTGAATTGGAGCCTGGGCTAAAGGATATAGATAAATTGATTGACTTTAAAAATATGTTGTCCTATTGAGTTTACTCAACCAAGGATTTAAGAACAAGACTATGAACTATTTTGTAAATGAAAAAGGATACTACGGAGATTTTGGCGGAGCTTATATTCCGGAAATGCTATATCCGAATGTAGAAGAATTACGACAGAATTATCTTAAAATTATTGAGGATAAAGACTTTCAGAAGGAATTTCATCAGTTACTTAAAGATTATGTCGGCAGGCCCTCGCCACTATATCTAGCTAAACGATTATCGCAAAAATATAACGCAAATATTTTTCTGAAACGTGAGGATCTGAATCATACGGGTGCACATAAGATCAATAACACCATTGGTCAAATATTGCTTGCAGAACGTTTAGGTAAGAAACGTATTATTGCCGAAACTGGTGCCGGACAACATGGTGTGGCTACTGCTACAGTGTGTGCATTACGCGGATTAGAATGTGTAGTATATATGGGAGAGATTGATATTCAAAGACAGGCTCCCAATGTTGCACGAATGAAAATGCTGGGTGCTAAGGTAGTTCCTGCAACTTCAGGAAGTAAAACGTTAAAAGATGCTACCAACGAAGCCATGCGCGATTGGATTAATAATCCGGTAGATACCCATTATATAATAGGTTCTGTTGTTGGGCCACACCCGTACCCGGATATGGTGGCACTTTTTCAATCTATCATTTCAGAAGAGACTAAGAAGCAATTGATAGAACAAACTGGTAATGACCAGCCGGATTATGTGTTGGCCTGTGTTGGCGGTGGTAGTAATGCCATGGGCATGTTTTACCATTTTATTGATGATGAAAAGGTAAAACTAATCGCTGTAGAGGCTGCAGGTAAAGGGGTTGATAGCGGGTTCTCGGCAGCTACAACTACACTGGGTAAGGAGGGTGTGTTGCATGGCAGCAGAAGTATTTTGATGCAAACTGAAGATGGTCAGGTTGTTGAACCTCATTCTGTGTCAGCAGGATTAGATTATCCCGGCATTGGCCCTCAGCATGCACATTTGTTTAAAACTCGTCGTGGTCAGTATGTTTCCATAACTGATGATGAGTCTTTGGAAGCTGGTTTATTGCTTACTCAAATGGAGGGTATTATCCCTGCAATAGAAAGTGCTCATGCACTGGCTTATCTGGAGAAAATGAATTTTAAAGGTGGGGAGAATGTAGTGGTTTGCTTGTCGGGCCGCGGTGACAAGGATATGGATACTTACATGAGATATTTTGGATTATAAAAGAAATGAATAGAATTAAAAAGTTATTTCAGGAAAAGAAAGATATATTATCAATTTACTATACAGCTGGTTATCCTAATCTTGGAGATACAGTGGCAATTGCAGAAGAGCTAGAGCGTTCAGGTGCAGACTTATTAGAAATAGGGTTCCCATATTCTGATCCTGTTGCTGATGGCCCGGTTATACAGGCGAGCAGTAAGCTGGCGCTTGATAATGGTATGGATTTAAGACTGCTGTTTGAGCAGCTTAAAGATTTACGTAAAACGGTAACTATCCCGGTTTTGTTAATGGGGTATGTAAACCCAATGCTTCAATTTGGTGTAGAGAATTTCTGTAAAGCTTGTGCAGAGGTAGGCGTTGATGGTTGTATAGTTCCGGATCTCCCAATGGTTGAACATGAGGAGTTATATGAACCAGTTTTTGCTAAATATGGTTTAAGTAATATATTCTTGGTTACTCCTCAAACTTCTGAAGAAAGGATCCGTAAAATCGACGGTTTAAGTAATGGATTTATCTACTTGCTATCCTCGTCGGCAACTACAGGAAAAAATCTTCAGGTATCTGATACAACCGAAACATATTTTTCAAGAATTGCATCATTAAAACTTAAAAACCCAACCATGATAGGTTTTGGTATAAGTAGCAAAGAAACCTTTGATAAAGCATGTAAATATGCTAACGGTGCAATTATAGGTACTGCCTTTGTGAAAAGCTTGTCTGCTGATGATGTTCAGGGCAGTGTTAAAAACTTCATGAAAGAATTTAAGCCTTAACCGACGCTTTTCCTTTAATAGATTTTAGGAAAACAAAACCAACTAATCCTGCAATAACCGAAGCACAAAGAATCGCAAATTTTGCTTCGGTTACATGCATTTCATCACTAAATGAAAGTAAGGATATAAATATGGACATGGTAAATCCTATACCAGCCAACATACCTAAGCCAATAATGTGTTTCCAGCCTGATTGCGACGGAAGTGTTCCCAGTTTTAGCTTTACTGCAAGCCAGGAGAACAGTGTAACACCTATTGTTTTTCCGGCAAAAAGACCAGCCACAATTCCAAGCCCCAGCGGCGATACTAAACCGTCAAGCATTTCTTTTTGAAAGGTGATGTTGGTATTGGCCAGTGCAAAGATCGGCATGATAAAATAATTTACAGGACCATTTAATAAATGCTCAAGCTTTTCTAAAGGAGATTCTGTGTTATCTGAATTGGTTGGTATGGTAAGGGCAAGCAACACCCCTGCAATTGTTGCGTGTATGCCTGAGTGGTGAATGAAGTACCATAAGAACACTCCGGGTATAAGATAAAAATAAAGCGGTTTTATCTTAAAGAAGTTAAATACCAGCAATAGCGCAAGTACACCTCCTGCCATCAGGAGGTAATGAAAATGTACCTCATTTGTATAAAAAATAGCAATAACCAGGATGGCGCCAAGGTCATCAACAATGGCCAGGGCAGCAAGAAATATTTTTAATGAGGCCGGAACACTTTTACCCAGCATGGATATGATAGCTAAGGCAAAGGCAATGTCGGTAGCCATTGGAATTCCCCATCCAGATGCCGTAGCGGTATCTTTATTTAAAATGAAATAAATAAATGCGGGTACCAACATTCCTCCAAGAGCAGCAACTACAGGCAAGGAAGCCTTTTTAATAGATGAAAGCTCGCCTTCTACCAGCTCTCTCTTGATCTCTAAGCCCACAAGAAGAAAAAATACAGCCATTAGCGCATCATTTATCCAGGCAGAAACAGTAAATACATAAGAGCCAGAGCCAAATGTKAAGCCTAAATCTGTTGATAGTAGTGCAGAAAAGCCATTCTTATAACTAGAGTTTGCAATAAACAGAGAGATCGCAACACATACCATAAGGAGTATGCCTCCAATTTGTCCTGATCTTAAAAAGTCTTTAAATGCTTGTAAATTTATTATTTTGGCCATTTATAGGTAGTTTTCCAGGTTTCCTTTTCCTTGACGGATGATTTCAAAATCTCCTGATGTACAGTCTACAACCGTAGATGGTTCATTGTCTCCATATCCACCATCAATTACGATGTCTATAGTGTCTTCATATTTTTCGTGGATCAGTTCAGGATCTGTAGAGTATTCAATTACTTCATCATCATCATATATAGAAGTAGATAGAATTGGATTTCCAAGCTGCAAAACAATTTCTCTTGCAATATCATTATCAGGTACCCTTATACCAACAGTTTTCTTGTTGGAACTTAGTAGTTTTGGTACATTTCCGTTTGCATTCAGTATAAACGTAAAAGGGCCAGGTAGAGCTTTTTTTAGTAGCCTGAATGTGGTGGTGTCGATAGGTTTTATATAGTCTGAAATGTGCCTTAAATCCGAGCAGATGAAAGAGAAATTGGCCTTTTCAGGTTTAATACCTCTTAACCGGCAAATTTTTTCAATGGCTTTATGATTAGTGATATCGCAACCCATTCCATATACGGTATCGGTTGGGTAGATGATTATTCCTCCCTTTTTCAATACTTCAACAACTTGCTCAATCGCCTTGGGATTTGGGTTTTCAGGATAGATTTTAATAAGCATGTGTAAATTTACAAAATATTGATCCGAAATCAGATTATAATTGTTCTATTGGCATGTTTTTATTAAATTAAGGAATATGAGAAAAGCATTTATCGCAATTGCGGCGTTTTTGGTGGCACTCACTGTAATGTTGGGCCTTACTTATCCGCCTTTATGGTGGTTATTCATTTTTACAGGACCAGTTGTTTTATTGGGTATTTATGACCTGTATCAACCAAAACACAGTATAGTAAGGAACTACCCAGTAGTGGGCAGATTAAGGTACTTTATGGAAGATTTAAGGCCAAAGGTGTATCAATACTTTGTAGAAAGTGATACCAATGGTAAGCCATTTAGCAGACTTAGTCGTTCATTGATTTATCAGCGCGCAAAAAGAGAAAATGATACTATTCCATTCGGGACACAATTGGATGTATATGAAAATGGTTATGAATGGCTAAGCCACAGTATTTCAGCAATCAGCCATACTGAACTTAATGAAGATCCGCGTGTGTTAGTAGGGGGTCCGGAGTGTTTAAAGCCGTATTCTGCAAGTATTTATAATATCTCTGCTATGAGCTTCGGTTCATTAAGTCAGAATGCTATTCTGGCTTTAAATGGTGGAGCCAAGATGGGTAATTTTGCGCATAATACAGGTGAAGGTGGTATAAGCGATTACCATGCTAATCCCGGAGGGGATTTAATCTGGCAAATTGGTACTGGGTATTTTGGCTGTCGTCATCACGATGGTACATTTAACTATGAGGCCTTTGCCGAGAGGGCAAGTACAGATCAGGTAAAAATGATTGAGATTAAGCTTTCTCAGGGCGCTAAACCAGGACATGGAGGTATATTGCCGGCTAAAAAGGTTACTCCTGAAATTGCAAGGATAAGGTTGGTAAAAGAGGGGTTTGATGTGATCTCGCCTCCAGCTCACGCTGCCTTTAAAACGCCGTTAGAATTAATGGGTTTTGTAAAGAAACTGAGAGAGCTTTCTGGTGGTAAGCCAATTGGTATTAAACTCTGTATTGGAAGAAGAAGTGAATTTTTTGCCATTTGTAAAGCAATGGTTGAAACAGGTATTTATGTAGATTTCATTACTGTTGATGGGGGCGAAGGTGGTACAGGAGCTTCTCCACAGGAATTTTCTAATGCGGTTGGCATGCCATTAAGAGAAGGTGTGGCTTTTGTTTACGATGTTTTGGTAGGTTTTAACCTTAAAAAGCACATTAAAATTATTGCATCGGGTAAAGTAGCATCTGGATTTGATTTGGTAAAGAATATAGCGCTTGGTGCTGATCTATGTAATTCGGCGAGAGGAATGATGTTTGCGTTGGGCTGTATACAGGCCTTAGAGTGCAACAGTAATACTTGCCCAACAGGGGTGGCAACACAGGACCCAAGTTTAATGAAAGGTCTTGTAGTGGGAGATAAAACAGTTAGGGTTTATAATTTCCATAAGCTAACTGTTGGTAGTGCTGTAGAGTTATTAGGTGCTGCGGGTTTACATCATCCTTATCAATTGACCAGGGCATATATCAACAGGAGGATTGCGCCCAATGTAATGCAATCATATATGGAAAGTTTCCCATACATCCCTGAAGGAAGTTTGTTGCAGTCACCTTACCCTTTAAGGTTTGAGTTGGGAATGGCACTGAGTGTATCAACAAGTTTTGTGCCTTCTGATTATAAAGTTTCACTGGTTGATTATACACATGCAAACTCATTTGCAGATGATTTGAATCAAAATCAGAATAGGTAATAAATATAAAAGGGGTGTATCAATCATGATTGATACACCCCTTTTGCTATTTTATGAGTCTATTAAAACTCTGCATTTTTAGGGAAACGAGGGAAAGCGATTACATCTCTGATGTTTGTCATTCCACTTACAAATAATATCAGTCGTTCAAATCCTAGTCCAAAACCAGAGTGTGGTGCCGATCCAAAGCGTCTGGTGTCCAGATACCACCACATTTCGTCTTGTGGAATATCAAGCTCTTCCATTCTTCGGGTTAGCTTATCAAGGCGCTCCTCTCTTTGAGATCCTCCGATGATTTCGCCAATGCCTGGGAAAAGGATGTCCATTGCAGCTACTGTTTTTCTGCCTTGAGCATCAGGTTCGTTTTGACGCATATAGAAGGACTTAATATCGGCCGGATAATCAGTTAAGATAACTGGCTTTTTAAAGTGCTTTTCAACAAGGAAGCGCTCATGTTCTGATTGTAAATCTGCTCCCCATTCATCAATAAGATATTTAAACTGCTTTTTCTGATTAGGTTTGGAAGATTTTAAGATCGCAATAGC
Source organism: Pedobacter sp. 05T44 (assembly GCF_056395985.1). Lineage (NCBI taxonomy): Bacteria > Pseudomonadati > Bacteroidota > Sphingobacteriia > Sphingobacteriales > Sphingobacteriaceae > Pedobacter > Pedobacter sp. 05T44. The sequence continues at coordinate 352,277 of NZ_JBFTKO010000001.1, read as the reverse complement.
TTCTGTGTATGTTAGGCGTTCAAAATCATTGTTTAGGCAGAAGTTTAGCTTTTCTATTAAAGATAGCTCACTGCGCTCATTCTGAGGTTTTGTTTTTTCTTCTTCTAGTAAACGGTTGTTTAAAAAGTCAATCTCTTCCTTGCAGTGTTCTAGCGCATAGCTAATCACATATTTCAACATGTCTTCTGCAAGCTGCATATTGTCTTCAAGATCAGCGAAGGCAATTTCAGGCTCAACCATCCAAAATTCAGCAAGGTGACGTGTTGTGTTTGAGTTTTCTGCTCTAAAAGTAGGTCCGAATGTATATATCTGTCCAAAGGCCATTGCAGCAAGCTCACCTTCCAGCTGACCAGATACGGTCAGGTTGGTTGCGCGCGCAAAGAAATCCTGTGAGTAATCTACTTTCCCATCATCTGTACGAGGTGTGTTGTCGAAATCAAGAGTGGTAACTTTAAACATTTCACCGGCACCTTCTGCGTCTGATGCAGTAATAACAGGTGTGTGCATATAAACAAAACCTCTTTCGTTATAAAATTGATGTATAGCAAAGGCTAATGCATGACGTAATTTAAAGACTGCATTGAAAGTATTGGTGCGGAAACGCAGGTGGGCAATTTCCCGCAGAAACTCCAGGCTATGTTTTTTGGGTTGAAGAGGGAATTTTTCAGGATCACTATCGCCTAATATTTCTATAGTTTCAGCTTTAATATCTACTMTCTGACCTTTTCCTAATGATTCTACAATTTTTCCTTTTACAGAAATTGCAGCTCCTGTAGTAATACGCTTTAAAAGTTCTTCCGGAGTATTATTAAAATCCACTACGACTTGGATGTTCCCAATGCAGGAGCCATCATTTATTGCAATAAACTGGTTGTTGCGAAATGTTCGCACCCATCCCATAACCGTAACTTCTCTGTCGAATTCGTTTGTATCTAACAAACTTTTTACTTTTTCTCTTTTAATCATGATTTTTTTGTGGAGAGCGTCAAAAATAAGGATTTCCTTTAATAAATGGGAGGGAATATTTTAGTAGCCTATTTTAAATTACCTAGGTTTATTTTGATTGTATTTTTAGGTTTATTTTGAGTGATTTTGGTATTTAATGTATTTTTCTTGGTATTATTCTGTTTTTTGGATGGTGTTTTGTTGTTTTTTTATTGCTTTAGTGTTGTTTGTTGGTATTTATAATTATGTTTTATTGGTTATTTTGTGTTTTTATTGCTTTTCTATTGTGTTTTTTTAGTTGTTTGTGTGTTTTGTTAGGTTTTGTTTTGTTTTTATGGTGTATTTTTAGATTTTTATTTAAATAAAATCAATTTTTTATTGTTTTTAAATTTAAAACCCTATATTTGTAATGCTCGTTTAATTTATATTTGGTTAGAGAGGCATACAATTGGATGATTGTATGCCTCTTCTTATTTTAAAAGTAGAATTCTCATTTTTTTTGTGTTTTAAACAGAAATCAAGCCTGTTTATTTTTTTGTAAATGAAAAAAGCCAATTGAGTTAACAATTGGCTTTTTCCTTTAATAAAGATTTATTTGAATAGCTATAGATTAAGCTAATACTTTCGTAACTAAATCAGCTGCATCTTTTAATGCTATCGCCGAGAAAACTTTTAATCCTGAGTCATCTATTAATTGCTTAGCTTCAACAGCATTTGTTCCTTGTAAACGGCAAATAATAGGAACCGGAACATCTCCAATTTCTTTATATGCATCAATAACACCTTGGGCAACACGATCACAACGAACAATACCACCAAATATGTTAATTAAAATTGCTTTTACATTCGGATCTTTAAGGATGATGTTAAAACCAGCTTTAACCGTTTGTGCATTTGCAGTACCACCAACATCTAAAAAGTTAGCCGGTTCTCCACCTGCAATTTTGATGATATCCATAGTAGCCATTGCTAAGCCTGCTCCATTAACCATACAGCCAACGTTCCCGTCAAGTTTAACATAGTTAAGGTTTGATTCGCTTGCTTCAACATCAGTAGGATCTTCTTCCAGTTTATCACGCATTGCCGCGTAATCCGGATGACGGAATAAGGCATTCTCGTCTAAATCTACTTTCGCGTCAACTGCGATAATTTTATCATCAGATGTTTTTAGAACAGGGTTGATTTCAAACATTGAAGAATCAGTGCTATCGTAAGCTTTGTAAAGTGCGGTAACAAATTTTACCATTTCTTTAAAAGCCTGACCGCTTAGACCAAGGTTAAAAGCTATTTTGCGAGCTTGAAATCCTTGAAGACCAACTTTAGGGTCAATTTCTTCTTTGAAGATCAAATGAGGAGTATGCTCAGCAACTTCCTCGATATCCATTCCACCTTCAGTAGAATACATAATTATGTTTCTTCCGTTAGCGCGGTTTAACAATACGCTGATATAGAATTCTTTGGTTTCAGATGCACCTGGGTAGTAAACATCCTGAGCAACTAAAATTTTGTTAACTTTCTTTCCTTCCGGACCAGTTTGTGGAGTTACTAACTGCATACCTAAGATAGCAGAAGCTCTTTCCTTAACCTCATCAAGGTTTTTGGCAAGCTTTACACCACCGCCTTTACCTCTACCACCAGCGTGGATCTGAGCTTTAATTACAACCCAGTCAGAATTGTAGTCAGTTTTCATTTTTTTAGCAGCTTCTACAGCCTGCTCTACCGTGTCGGCTACTACACCTTCTTGTACGGCTACTCCAAAACTTTTAAGTATTTCTTTACCTTGATATTCGTGGATATTCATTATGCTGAAAAAATTTGTTCAAATCTACAATTTCAAAAGCTTTATAACAAATGGCTAAAGGTATTTTCAGCGTTTATATTTTCTCTTTCGGGTTTTAATTTTTTAATGGTCTTTTTAAATTTGAGTTTCATCTTGATCCAATAAGTGCCAAAGTGAACCCCGCCGGCATTAAATAATCTTCTATGCGCCAGCCAGACTACCATCGCTGTTGAAAAATAGAAAACTGTGTAAAAATAGTACGTAATAGTTCTCATAAAAAAGCTCTTTTGTCTATATATCAAACTTAGCCTCTCGATTTGAAAAGTGATATGAGCCGCTTCGTCGATTAAAATATCTGTACTTATTTGTTTAAGTAATTTGCAGTTCGTTGCATCCTTTAAACATTGGTAAAATATCTGGGCCGCGCTTTCTACGGTAATTACTGCTATGGTCCAAAACTCCATGTCTGTATTTAGTCCCCTTATTTTTCTAAATAAGCTATCACCCCAATCCTTTTTTATTCTTTGCTCGCCAATTAGATCAATATAACGACCCAAATTATTACCATGCTTTTGCTCTTCTTTAATAAATAGCTTAATGGCATCTGTATAATAAGGATCATTTAGCTTTTTTGCATGTTTGGTTGCAGCATTTACCAGATTCGTTCCCTCAGATGTTTCTCCCAGTTGCCAGGCCTGTAAAGAGCTTAAAATGTTGTTTTTTTCCAGTTGGCTTAAATTCGGACTGATACTCCAGTCAATTCTTTTGTTCTTTAGGTTTTGGTTAAAATAGTTTATCCAATACGATGAGTTGTGCATACACCAGGTTTTAAGATTATAAATGGTTTTTAAGTAAAAATTGCATTGTTTGCCAATCACGGTAGTTCCATGACAACCAGGATGTCTCGTTGTATTTTGTTTTGAATGTGTTGTTTCGTTGAGCTAAATCCTTTTCAAAGGCCAGGATCTGTTCTGTATTCGTTGGAGTTATTCGTTTGTTACTGAGGTCAGTTGTGTCGTTGCTCCATTTATAAGCATAATTTGAGGTGCTCAAATATTTTCTAAGTATAATCTTATTCGTATTTAAAAGGGGGAGGGTCTTGTCAGACAAATCGGTTAAATGATCAAGATCTAAGTTAATGGAGGCTCTGTTGTTAATGTTGTAGTTCACAATCAAAACATCCCAGTTTACAAATCCAAAAACAAGTAGTAAGATATACCAAATGCGACCATTTATTTTACACAGATAAAAGAAGGTTTTTTGCTGAGCGACCTTGATGTAAACAGTAACCAGACCTATTGTGCAAAGCAATAAGAAAACGAATACACCAATTCGTTTGTAGGTTAATCCAAGAGCACTTACGTACTGGTAATCTCTGAGTAAGACAGAACATACCAGAAAAATATTCTGAAATATCCATAAATAGGTCAGTAATCTGATCGTTTTGTTTTTACTGTAGAAATTTAGATTTCCTCTAAAAAAATATACAATAATCATCATAGCTATCACAATACTTACTATTAATACATTTGTGCCATCATGAAGCGCATCTGAATATTTAGCCCCATTCGATTCAATATTTTTACCCAGCCATAATGTAGTTATGTCGATGGTGTTTAATGAAAGCAATAGAAGGTTTAAGGCTGTAAATGAAATAATACCGATGATATTCTCAGTTTTTAAAGCCATCATCCGTTTCAACAAACCTTCGGCAAAAACTTCGATCAACATATAGGCAATTGAGTTGCTTGTTTTATTCCTGTGTTCTCGTACTAACTGCTCACCAAAACCAGCTTCAATTTTTTCAAGTTCAAGCCTTTTTAAACTGATAAAAGCTCCTGCGCTCAACACAATTCCCAGAACAATGTGTATGAAGCGTTCAAAGCTTAATTCTGGAAATAGGAAAACAACCATGTTGTTTATAAATGTGGTTATACCAGAAGTAATCCGATTAAGGTAATTGGCAAAAACAGTATTAGCCTCACTATAAAGTATGCTAAACAGCATGATGGCGAAAAAGGGGATAATAGTGTACTTCACGATTTTTAAGACAGGCTTAAAAGAAAGGTCCCCAAAGTGAATGGCCATTATTTTTTTTAAAAGATTTATCGGGGCCGTAATAATCTGTAAAAATGCGGCGAGCAATACGGTAAAAATATTCCGTAATAAAGGGAAATGAATTAAGCCTATCATAACCGCAAAAGTGATATACCAGGTGATGATATTAAGATCTGATTGATTGACAACTACCATTATTGCAGCCAGAAGATGACTGCCAGCAAAAATGTAGTACTTTTTAGTTTTAGACTTTTCCCGATCCAGTAAAGTTATGATGATTAAAAAAAGTGTGTAAATAAGTAGGTTAAGGGCTTGTTTCTCCATCCAGAAAAGAAAGTTGAAAAGAATGCCGCCGCCAATTGCTGCAAGGAGCTGTAGGTCTATCCGCTGTTTCATGTGAGTGTAGATTGTTTTTAGATTAAAGATGATTTGTAACTATCCACATGTATGCAAAAGCTACAGGGAGGTTAAATAGCATAACAACTGCTGTTTTTAAGAGTGTAAGGCAATGCTCAGGGTGAACGATTATTGTAATCAATAAACTCATAAAGATAATTGAGTTGATCACTAGGGCAAGTATGATGTATAAGAGACCTACTGGAACTAAGGGGCTGAATTTTGTAAGACAATACAATAAGAAGAGTGCAGATCCTGCAACAAATGAATATTTAGTGCATTCTTTGGCAATGGTTGTAATTTGATTAATTGACGTTGTTTCCATTTTTTTATTTTTCAAAAGTGCTTTGCATTTCAAAGTAAGTAGATAAAAAAAATTAAAGACTTTTAATCATCTTCTCTAAAGCATCTAAATGAGTTTTAAATGCTTGCCTACCCAGATCTGTAAGTATATATGTAGTGTTTGTTTTTTTTCCAATAAATGACTTTTGAACTTTTAAATATTCTGCTTGTTCCAAAGTGTTCAGGTGAGAGGCGAGGTTGCCATCTGTAAGTTCCAGCATTTGTTTCAGTTCATTAAAACTGATACTGTCGTTTACAATCAAAATAGACATCACGCCTAGTCTTATCCGACTATCAAATATCTTGTTAAGGGCTCCAATCGGGTTCTTCATTATTTAGTCCTTTCGTACTTAAAATACATCAGCAATCCATAAAAAATATGAAGTACACCAAAACCAAAAGCCCAGAAATAGAGTCCGTATCCAATATTAAACATCGCTACCAATCCTAGTACAACTTCGCAGAAACCGAGAAAGCGAATGTCGGTATAAGTATACTTACTGGCATTAATTAAAGCCAACCCATAAAATAATAAACAAGAAGGTGCTATTAAGCCATATGTCCCGGGGTGGGCCAGAAGAAGGCCAATAATAAATAAACCTCCAGCAAATAATGGAATTGCTAAATTGATCAATAGATTTTTAGAGGTTCTGTCCCAGAATGGAAGCTTTTTTATTCTGGTTTGTCTAAGTGTAAGAAGAAAACCACCTATAAGCGCAACAACGAGTACCCCCAGACCAATTTTAATTAAATTGGCTTCCAGATCATCCTCAGTAAAACCATATTCATAAGTGCCATTTACACTATTTGCTATTTCTAAATGAGCAAGGTAAGCACCCACCAGCGCAGTAAAACCAGCGAAAACTCCTGATAGCCCACTTAAAGAAATAAATCTTGATGAACGATCCATCATTTTTTTGATGTCGTTCAATGCATTTAGCTGTTCTTCCTTGTTACTCATTTTAAAAGTACTTTGTTTTTCAAAGTTAAATGATAAATCTGAACTTCCAAGAAAAATTTAGGTTTTTTTTGTTGCATCATATTTGTTTAACCTTGTGCTATGTTTTTGTAAGTTTGCACTTATGCTAAAAGCCACAGGTATAAAAAAAGCTTATGGAAATCTACCCATATTAAAAGGAGTAGATTTTGAGGTCAAAAAAGGCGAAATTGTAAGTATTATAGGTGCTTCGGGTGCAGGGAAAAGTACCTTACTCCATATTCTAGGTACACTGGACAAGCCCGACGATGGCACGGTAGAACTTAATGGTTCTAAGGTCAACAAGCTTTCAGGCGAATTGTTAAGTGTTTTTAGAAATAAGAATATCGGTTTTGTTTTTCAGTTTCATCATCTTTTACCTGAGTTCACTGCACTTGAGAACATCTGTATCCCTGCATTTATAGCTAAGGTGCCTACAAAACAAGCAATAGCAAGGGCAACTGAGCTCCTTGATCTTTTGGGTTTAAAGGATAGGGCAGACCATAAGCCTAATCAATTATCTGGTGGCGAACAACAACGTATTGCTGTAGCAAGAGCACTGATAAATAATCCGGCAATTATTCTTGCTGATGAGCCATCCGGTAATTTGGATTCGGCAAACGCCAACTCACTACATCAATTTTTTATTACCCTTAGAGATAATTTTAAACAGACTTTTGTGATTGTTACACATAATGAAGATCTGGCTAAGATTAGCGATAGGGTGGTTACAATGAAAGATGGTTTAATTATTTAAGTTTTGAAGATATTAATAACGGGAGGGAAATCTGCTCAGTCGCTAAAACTGATTAAAACTTTTGCAGATGATCATATTGTACTGGCTGATTATGGGGATGTGCCTTCTTTTCCATCTGCACGATACTATTTCATTTCTTTAGGGGAGCGAAATGATGAAATTATAGCTCATAATTTGTTAAATCATTGCCTCAACGAGGGGGTAGATGCTGTTTTACCTTTGCATGAATTTGAGATTGCCGATATACTAAAATCGAAAATCCTTTTTGAGGAGTTTAATATTCAGGTGCTAATGCCCGAAAAAGATCAGATCATCCATTTAACTAATATTTAATGGCATTTGAACGTTATTTAAACAACAAGCAAGCATTTGTTTTTGAGCTGGATGATGTCCTTTATCCACAAAAGGATTACTTGTTACAGGTTTATTATTTATTTGCTCAATTTATAGAATATGCAGAGCAAATAAGCGCCGATGAAATCCTTAAAAGTATGCAGCAAACTTATCTTGCAACAGGTAATGAGGATATTTTTGAGAAAACAGCAACCCAATTTGATATACCATTAAAGTATAAAGTAAATTTTGATTTGCTTTTCTTAAGCGCGCGTTTGCCCTTAAAGCTGTTGATGTTTAATGAGATGCTTAGCTTGCTGCAGGAAATCACTGTTGAACGTAAGCAAATATTTATATTCACAAATGGCGATCCTATGATGCAGCTTAATAAGATTAAGCAAATGGAATGGCATGGATTAGAAAACTATCTTACTGTTTATTTTGCTGCTGAAACCGCGCTTAAACCTTCTCCAGAAGGGATTCAACTGATTTTAGATAAGCATAGTTTGAAGAAAGAAGATGTGCTAATGATTGGTAAGATAAAACCAGATGAAGATTGTGCTATAAATGTAGGTGTTGATTATTTGAATGTTGATAAACTATTAGTATCTTGATTACGTTTATACCTCCGAACCGGGTGTTGGTGATAAAATGATTTAAATGAAAAATAGCCTTGTAAAAAATTACGTAATTGGTTCGGTGTTGGGGATTTGCATTGTATTCAGTGCATGTAAAAAAAATAAAACTACACCTGATCCGGAACCGCAGGTTTCGCAAAATACCAAGCAAACTCCTACAACAAATAGGGTAGATCTAACAAATGATTCCTTATTTCTATATGCTAAAGAAGTTTATTTCTGGAATGAATCCTTGCCTACATACGATGCTTTTGAGCCTCGACAATATAGTGCTACAGGCGGAACAAACCTTGAAAAGTACGAAGCTAACTTGTTTAATATAGTTAAGGCATCAAAATCTCCGGATTATTTAACAAATAGCACGGATCCAAAGTATTCCTATATTTTTGACAAAGCCGATAAAAATCCTACTGCAAGTATACCTGGTATAATGTTATCTGTTGACTTAGAAGGAAACGGTAATGATGTTGGATTAAGGTTCGGCTATTTTGGGCCGTCTAATTCAGACTATGATATCTTCGTGACCGCAGTTTATCCAAATTCTCCTGCAGCCAAAGCTGGTTTTAAAAGAGGTGATGAAATTACATCTGTAAATGGAGTTACCTATGGAACTAACTTTAATGGAGAAATAGATAAAATCCAAAGTGCAATTGAGGGAGCTACGGTAACTCTTGCTGGAAAAAAGGGGAATGTAAGTTTCACTAAAACATTAAATAAGAGCGTATATAAGAGCAGTCCTATATATAAAGACACTGTTTTTACAGCCAGTAGTAAAAAGATAGGTTATTTGGCCTATGCAAGGTTCTCAAATAAAGAAAATTCTGAAAGTGCATTAACCACAGTGTTCAATAATTTCGCTGCTAAAGGAGTAACCGATCTTATTGTTGATCTGAGGTATAATGGTGGTGGTTATATAAGTACAGCACAACACCTTATTAATCTTATTGCGCCTACCGGTACCTCAGGTGTAATGTTTACCGAGCACTTTAATGCCACAATGCAGAATAAAAAAGCTACGATATTAAAGAATCAGCCAGCTGTTAATGATGATGGGCAAGCCGTTGGGACATATTTTGATGATGATTATACCGTAAGCGGCAATACCACTACATTCCAGAAAACAGGAAATTTAACCGGAGTGAAGAATGTGGTGTTTATTGTTGAACAGTATACCGCTTCTGCTAGTGAACTTGTAATAAACAGTCTTAAACCTCATATGACTGTTAAGTTGGTAGGAGAGACTTCTTATGGAAAACCAGTTGGCTTTTTTCCTATAACCCTGGAGAACAAGTATGATGTTTACTTTTCAATGTTTGAAACTAAAAACTCTGCGGGTGGCGGTGGTTATTATACTGGAATGGTTCCTGATGTTAAAGGATATGAGTTTGCTTCTGGAGATGTGATGTATGATTTTGGTAATCCTAAAGATGATTGTACTGCAGAAGCCATTAATATCCTGGCTCCAGGCATAGCAGTCACCAGTCAGGCAAAAGTAGCTACCACTGCAGATAGAACTAAATCAACACGTTTGCAGGCACTTGGAGGTAAATCAAGTGGTGAATTTGTTGGGATGATTGAAAATCGAAAATAACCCTCACTTAATTTATTGTTTTCTTTTCGTTAATTACAGACTTCAAATAGAGCTGATGGTCTAGCCTTTGGGTTATTTCAAGTATTGCCTCACTTGCATTGGTGAAAAATGCAGGATTGATGTTTTTAAACTCGTCAGTAGCCTTATGATAATCCTTATGATCTTCCACTCCGAAATAAATAAAAGGTATATCCTTGTCGTTAAAAGCCGAATGATCACTTTGATTTGTCCAGTCGTTGCTACCCAACTTTGGGTCGTCATGACCTAAAATTATTTTTACTTTAGAATTCTTGCTAAAAACAGATGGTTTTAGCTGAGGGTATTTAAATGTACCACAAGCATAAAGCTCGCCTTTGTCGTTGTGACTTACCATATCCATATTTATATTGAGTTTGATATTCTCAAGTTGAACGGGCGGATTTTTTATAAAGGCTTTGGCTCCTTGTAAACCGGCTTCTTCAGCATCAAATGCAGCAAAAATTAAAGTATGGTCGGGTTTATTCTTTGTATAGTGCGAGGCGAGTTTCAATAATGTCGCAATTCCCGAAGCATTATCGTCGGCACCGTTGTAAATTTCATTGTTTATAATGCCGATATGATCATAATGGGCAGATATAACTATTATATTTTTACTCTTTCCTTCTACATATGCAAGCATGTTTTTGCCTTCAATGGCAGTTCCTTTTTTGCCTGTATAGGTAAATGGCATCTCATAACCAGAAAATGTTGGTAAAGTTTTTAAACCAATTTCTTTAAATCGGGATGCTATATAAACGCGTGCCTTTTCGCCACCTTTTGTTCCCGTTTTTCTCCCTTCATAAGCATCGGAAGATAATACTTCTACATCTTTAAGTAGCTGACTTCCAGCTTGAGCATCTGTTTTTTTTACAGAACTACAGCTTAACAATAAGCTAAGGAATATTAAAGGGTAGAGTCTCATTTTGCTATGATTGGTATATAATACTAAAGTAAAGATATAGAATGATATTTGTAACTCTTTTMATGTCCTATTGTTATTTAAATAGATTAAATGCATATTTAAGTAAGAATAAGTCATAATACTATGTTAGGGGAATTAATAGAAAAAGAATCAATAGATATCAGTAAAATCGTTTCAGCCGATCAGAATCACACAGAAGAATTAAGAGATAAGTTAAACTCCGCGCAACGACTGGGAAACGAATTTAAATCAAAAGCGGATATTACATTTAACACTACAGAGGGGCCAAAAACAGTTAGTACTACCGTTTGGTCTGTTACAGAAAGATACCTTCAATTAAAGAGCGGGGTTCATATCCCACTAAGCAGCCTTATTGATATAGATTTCTAGTAATAAGTTAGCCTAACTACGCCTGCAACTTTTTTGGCGAGACGGATAACCTGTCTGGTATAACCATACTCATTGTCGTACCATACATATATTACTACAGACTTGTTGTCCTTGGCCATAATGGTTGCAGGCCCGTCTATAATAGCCGAATGGCTATTGCCGATTAGGTCTGTACTTACTAATTCATTGGAAATTGAATATTCGATTTGTTCAGACAGATTCCCAAAAAGGGAGGCCTGTTTCAATATCTCACTGATTTCTTCTTTTGATGATACTTTGTTTAGTGACAGATTTAATATGGCTAGTGATACGTTGGGCGTAGGAACACGTACTGCATTCCCTGTTAATTTGCCTCCTAAATGAGGAAGTACTTTCGCTACAGCCCTATCTGCACCGGTTTCGGTAATTACTAGATTTAATGCTGCGGCGCGACCTCTCCGGTATTTTTTATGGTAATTATCTAGTAGATTTTGGTCGTTTGTATAGGAATGTATCGTTTCTATATGCCCCTTTTCAATTCCAAAACAATCGTCTATTAATTTTAATACGGGGACTATGGCATTGGTAGTGCACGATGCGTTAGAAAAGATAGTTTCTTTATCAAAATCAATCTCTAAATCATTAATGCCAGCAACAATATTGGGTACATTACCCTTTGCTGGGGCAGTAAGCAACACTTTTGCTATTCCTTTTGCCCGCAAGTGTCTGCTTAAGTCTTCCCGTTCACGGAAAATTCCTGTGTTGTCAATTAGCAGGGCATCCTGAATCCCATAAACAGTGTAATCTATGTCTTCCGGCTGTTCAGCTTCAACGAAATAAATGGTTTGCCCATTTATAATTAGTGCATGGTTTTCAAAATCCTCGATTATAGTACCATTAAATGGGCCATGAACAGAATCTGTGCGCATTAGTTCAGCTCTTTTAATGAGCTCTTCGTCGCTGTGACCTCTGGTTACGATTGCACGTAGCCGTAATTGTTCTCCTTTTCCGGCCTGCAAAACTAATTCTCTTGCAGCGATGCGCCCAATACGGCCAAATCCAAACAATATTACGTCCTTAGGTTTTAAGTTGATCTTATCTTTGCCGATGTGCTTGCTTAGCTTGCCAATTACGAAATCCTGGATATTGGTGTTATTGTCCTCAAGCCATTCTGCAGCTAATCTTCCAATGTCAATCCTGGAAGGTGCCAGGTTACTGTTTGCTATTGTTTTAGCTAATTCCAGTGTTTCATAAATGTTAATGTCTTTCCCACTAACTTCCTTGGCGTATTGATGGTAGGAAAGTATCTCGCTGCTACCTATGTCAAACAAAGGTTTTCTGAATAGTACCAGTTCAATTGATTTATCGAACCATAGCTGTCCTACGATATTGATTAATTGAATTGCCTTTTTTTCCTTTTCAATCCAGCTTTGAAACTCCGATTGGTACTTATTTAGCATGCGGTTAAATTTGGTTAGAACGTCACAAAAGTAAAAAAGATCGGGTATATACCCGATCTTTTTTACTTTATATATTTCTTATGCTACGTCATCCTGAATTTATTTCAGGATGAGGCCGATTAAACAAATAACTTTCTATCCCAAGTAAGATTTTAAGATCTTGCTTCTTGAGGTATGACGCAAACGCTGAAGTGCCTTATCTTTTATCTGACGTACACGCTCACGTGTTAAATTGAACTTCTCTCCAATCTCTTCAAGAGATAGTGGATGATTTGTGCTTAATCCAAAGAAAAGAACAATAATTTCACGTTCTCTTTCTGTTAAAGTAGACAATGAACGCTTAATTTCTTCAGAAAGAGATTCGTTTATAAGACTGCTATCTGTATTAGGCTCATGATTTTCCAATACGTCCAGTAGCGTATTTTCTTCACCCTGAACAAATGGAGCATCCATTGATACGTGTCTTCCTGAGTTACTTAATGTGTCAGAAATCTTATCAACAGTTGTTTCCAGGATATCTGCCAATTCTTCAGGAGACGGTTCGCGCTCATATTCCTGCTCTAATTTAGAGAAGGCCTTACTGATTTTACTTAAAGATCCAACCTGGTTAAGCGGTAAACGAACAATACGGCTTTGCTCAGCAATTGCCTGCAAAATAGACTGACGAATCCACCAAACAGCATATGAGATAAATTTAAAACCTTTTGTCTCATCAAAACGCTTGGCAGCCTTAATTAGGCCCAGATTTCCTTCGTTAATTAAATCCCCTAAAGTTAAACCCTGGTTTTGATATTGTTTTGCTACCGAAACCACGAAGCGCAAATTGGTTTTAGTTAAACGTTCTAACGCAGCCTGATCGCCCTCACGTATTTTTCTTGCTAATATTACTTCTTCTTCCGCGGTAATTAAATCCACTTTACCAATTTCGTGAAGGTATTTGTCTAGAGATTGACTTTCGCGATTGGTAATCGATTGCGTGATTTTGAGTTGTCTCATTTATATGCTTTGGTACTCTTTATGTGTTTGAACGTGCAAAAGTAAGAATTTTAAGGCAATTAGAAAACATAAATTACTGAAAACGTTACACTTTACACGTATTAATTATACAATAATTTAGCAGCAAAAATTATTCCAAAATACTTTTGTCAGTATCAATGTCGTTATATTGTAAAACATAGTGTTGTTATTGAATATCAATGTTAATATTGTGTTTTACAACAATAATTGAGGCCGTCTAAAGCCAAAATAAATGTTTGTCTTTATGATGTCAGGAAATAAAACATAATTAGCATCTTTAAAAATGGGGAAAATAGGGGAATATTAATTGCATTGATTAATGACTTATAATAAAAACATATCATGCCAATAATTATAAACTTAGACGTAATGCTTGCTAAAAGAAAGATGTCTTTAACAGAGCTTAGCATGAGGGTAGGAGTAACAATGTCTAACCTTTCTATATTAAAAACTGGAAAGGCAAAAGCAATCAGATTGGAAACTATGGATGCGATATGCAATGTTCTGGACTGCCAGCCTGGCGATATCCTGGAGTTTCGCAGGTGATTTTGGAGAGCCCACCGTCATCTTATAGTTCACTCGTCATCTCGACGATAGGAGAGATCTCCTGGCCATAAAATAGCTTCTAAGCAAGTTTGTATAAGCAAGAGATCCCTTGGTTCTCGGGATTACGAAGCAGAATGACGGCGTTGGCCATGGCATAAACCTATAAAACAAGAGCCTGATCAACATTGAAGTTAATCAGGCTCTTACAAAATATATAAATAGATATTTAAGTCAAATCTGAAATCTCTGCGTCAGGGGCATTTTTTTTAACCGACTCAATGCCGTTATCTCTGCTTGCAACACTTTCGTACATTTCGCTGTTGCCAATAATTTGCCCGTTAGTTGCTTTTAAATTAAAATAAGGTTTGCCATTTGATGATGTTTTTTTCTCGTATTTACCATCGTCCTGAGAGTTTTTCTTTACAGACTCAATTCCGTTGGTACATCCACTTTTGCTTGAATACCCTTCGCTAGTTAAAATTACCTGGCCATTTCCTGCCTTTAAATTAAATTGGAATTCTCCATTCTTTCTTGTTGTGATTTCAAATTTGCCCATAATCTTTTTTTAATTTATTTTTAAAGTAGACTGTTTTAATAAACCAATTTATAAAAAACTAAACAAAACCAAACAATTATTATTTTTTTGTTTAAGGATTAGTGATGCTTTTTAAATCAAAAGTCTGATCTAGCCTTATGCCTTTTTCTGTCTGCTGTAAAGTACAGCATTCATTTACGGCATCATGTTCCAGATAAAGGATATAGCCATTATCAGTTGCTTCCTGTAAAAAAGACTTCTTTTCCTTTAATGTTTGCAGTGGGAACATGTCGTACGCCATAACATAAGGTAAGGGGATGTGTCCAATAGAAGGAAGCAGGTCAGCCATATAAACAATTGTCTTATCCTTATATTTGATTTGGGGTAACATCATTGCGTCTGTATGCCCGTATGCAAATCGAATATTGATGCCATCGTGAAATTGAACTCCATCAACATCTTCAATAAACCGAAGTTGACCACTGTCCTGAATAGGTAAGATGTTTTCTTTTAAAAAAGACGCCTTTTCTCTTTCGTTTGGGTTTACGGCCCAGTCCCAGTGTTTTTGGTTGCTCCAATAGAAAGCATTTTTAAATGCTGGTCTAAGTTTGTCGCCAACACGCATTATTGAACCACCACAGTGATCGAAATGCAGGTGCGTTAAAAAAACATCAGTTATATCGTCTCTTGAAAAACCTTTTGCAGCCAAAGACTTGTCTAAGGTATCATCACCATGTAAGTAATAATGACCTAAAAATTTTTCATCCTGTTTATCACCGATACCATTATCTATTAATATTAATCTATCACCGTCTTCAATTAACAAGCACCTCATTGCCCAGGTGCACATGTTATTCGCATCAGATGGCGTTGTTTTTTGCCAGATGGATTTAGGTACCACACCAAACATGGCGCCTCCATCAAGTTTAAATAAGCCTGTATTTATAGTATGTAGATTCATATTTTAAAATTAATGAAAAAGGCCGCATTGCGCGGCCTTTTTCCAAATATGTTAATGCAAAAATGATTCTTATAAGTGGATTACTTCTCCATATGCATCAGCAGCGGCTTCCATAATCGCTTCACTCATAGTAGGGTGAGGGTGAACAGATTTAATCATTTCATGACCTGTCGTTTCCAGTTTACGGGCAACAACAATTTCAGCAATCATTTCTGTAACGTTAGCACCAATCATATGGGCGCCTAATAATTCTCCGTATTTAGCGTCAAATATTAATTTAACGAAACCATCTTTAGCACCTGCGGCACTTGCCTTACCTGAAGCAGAGAATGGGAATTTCCCGATTTTCAATTCATATCCTGCAGCTTTGGCAGCTTTTTCAGTATAACCTACCGAAGCAATTTCAGGACTGCAATAAGTACACCCCGGGATATTGTTGTAGTCTAAAGGCTCAGGTTTGTGACCGGCAATTTTTTCTACACAAATAATACCTTCTGCCGAAGCAACGTGAGCCAGCGCTTGTCCGCCAACAATATCACCAATAGCATAATAACCTTTTACAGAAGTATTGTAGAATTCATCAACAACTACTTTACCTTTTTCAGTTTTGATGCCAGTTTCTTCTAAACCTAAGTTTTCGATGTTTGCAACCACACCAGCAGCAGAAAGAACGATATCACATTCAAGCGTTTGCATACCTGATGCCGTTTTAACCTGTACTTTGCAGCCAGCACCGCTAGTGTCAACAGATTCAACACTTGAAGAGGTCATCACCTCTATACCTGCTTTTTTAAAGCTGCGTAATAATTGCTTAGATACATCTTCATCTTCAACAGGAACAACATTGTCCATAAACTCAACAACGGTAACCTTAGTACCTAAGGTAGCGTAGAAATAGGCAAATTCTACACCTATAGCACCAGAACCAACAACAACCATAGATTTTGGCTGCTCAGGTAAAACCATAGCTTGTCTGTAGCCAATTACTTTTTTACCATCCTGTTTTAAATTAGGTAATTCTCTTGATCTTCCTCCTGTAGCTAATATAATGTTAGTCGCAGTGTATTCTTTTTGAGAACCATCAGCAGCTTTAACTTCTACCTTGTTTCCAGGTTTAACTTTACCTGAACCCATTATTACATCAATTTTGTTCTTTTTCATTAAGAACTGAACCCCTTTGCTCATACCATCAGCAACGCCACGGCTACGCTTAATGACTGCTGCAAAATCAGCCTCAGCTTCAGCAGTTTTGATACCATATTCTGAAGCATGGTTAATGTATTCAAACACCTGGGCACTTTTTAGTAATGCTTTAGTAGGTATACAGCCCCAGTTAAGGCATATCCCACCTAAGGATTCGCGCTCTACAACTGCAGTTTTCAAACCTAACTGAGAAGCTCTGATTGCAGCTACGTATCCTCCGGGACCGCTGCCTATTACAATTACATCGTAGTTCATATCTTATTATAAAGGAATTTAACTTTAGTAAACGCCCAAAAATAAAAAAAAATGTTCGTTAATACTTCCTTTAAGATTTTTGAGTAAATGATTTACCTAAACAGAATGTTAACATATGACCTTACTAAAACAAAAGACAGTTTGCCGGATAAAAACAATTGACTGATAAACTGTTGGTTATATATTTAATTCCTGTGTTAAATGTTGATAAGTTTTGACTTTATTAATAATTATTTAACATGAAAATTAAAGTGAGCATTAAATTAATATTTAAATTTGCCGCTATCATCAATTTTTGATGTTATTCATAAAAAAACAAAACAATATGAAGAAATCTTTACTATTTAAAATCGTAGTAATCGTTTTGGCATTTGTGGGGTCTATTTCTGCAGTTAATGCACAGGTAACTACATCTGCTATGAACGGTACAGTCAAAGACGCTAAAGGAGCTTTGCCTGGTGCTAGCGTTAAAGCTATACATGTACCAACGGGTACAGTATACTCTGTTTCTACCAACAACGACGGTAGATTTAGCATTGCAAATATGAGACCTGGTGGTCCGTATACTATTGAAGTAAACTATGTAGGCTTCCAAAAAGAAAGTGCTACTGATATTTATTTAAAGTTAGGTGATCCATATACTTTAAATGTAGTATTAAGTGATGACAGTAAAAATCTTGAAGAAGTAGTAGTATCTGGTAAAAAGGATGCAACTATGAATAGCAAGAGAACTGGTGCTGCTACAACCATTTCAAAAGAGCAAATTCAAAATTTACCTACTTTGAGCCGTAGTCTTCAGGATTTTACGCGTTTAACACCTCAGGCAAATGGTAACTCTTTCTCTGGATCAAGTACTCGTTACAACAGCATCAACATCGATGGTGCCATGAACAATGACATCTTTGGTATCGCAGGTTCACCGGCACCGGGTGGTTTAGCCAAAACTCAGCCTATTTCACTTGATGCTGTACAAGAGATTCAAGTTGTTTTAGCTCCTTACGATGTGAGCTATGGTAACTTTACAGGTGGTGGCATTAATGCCATTACCCGTTCAGGAACAAACAATGTAGAAGGATCAGCTTACTTTTTTGGTAGAAACCAGAAACTAGTAGGTAAAAACTTTGCAGGCGAGAAAGCAAACGACTTTTACAGAACTCAATACGGTTTCCGTTTAGGTGCTCCAATTGTTAAGAATAAATTATTCTTCTTTGTAAACGCTGAGCAAACCAGAGATAAAGTTCCTACATCATTTAATGTTGGTGATGCAAATGCTATGCTTTCAGCAACTGATGCCAATACATTAGCTGATTTTGTTAAAAAAACTTATGGCTATGATATTGGTAGCTTTGATAAAATTGATCAGGAAACTAAAAGTGATAAGATTTTTGCGCGCTTAGATTGGAATATCAACAGCAAAAACCAATTGACTTTGCGTCACAATTATATTAAAGCATCTGATGACAACCTTAGCAGAAGCCCTTCTTTCTTCCGGTTAGGAAACAATGGATATAAGTTTGCCAATACTCAAAACATCAGTGTATTGGAGTTAAGGTCTCAAATAAATTCAAGCCTATCAAATAATCTTATTGTGGGTTACTCAAGAATCAGAGATTCACGTGCTACAAATGGTGCTTTATTCCCTCAGGTAGAAATTCAGAACTGGGGCGGACAAGCAGGAAGCACACTTCAGTTCGGTTCAGAAAGAAGCTCTACAGCTAACTCACTTGATCAGGATGTGATTGAATTTACGGATAACTTGAAATTATTAGCTGGTAACCATACTTTTACTTTAGGTACGCACAACGAGTTTTTCAAATTCAGCAACTTGTTCGTAAATAACTACAGAGGTCGTTATCGTTTCAGTAATCTTGACAATTTCTACAATGATAAGCCGAACAATATAGATGTTACTTATCCTGCGATTGCGGGTACTGTTCCTGCTGCTGCATTTAAAGCAGCTCAATTAGGATTTTACTTCCAGGACGAAATCCAAGTAGATCCTACCTTCAGATTGACTGCGGGTTTAAGATTAGATGTTCCTTTATTCTTTGATAAACCCGCTGATAATCCAGCAGTTTCTGCCGCATTCCCAGGTTATGGAACAAGTAATTTACCAAGTGGACAAATTTTAGTTTCTCCTCGTATCGGATTTAACTGGGATGCAACTGGTGACAGAACAATTCAAATACGTGGTGGTAGTGGATTATTTACGGGGCGTGCTCCATTTGTATGGTTCTCTAACCAATATGGAAATACTGGTTTAGATTATAAATCTATTGCATTATCAGGAGCTGCTGCTAATAATGCTGGTTTTGAGCCTGATCCAAACAAACAATCTACAGTTGGGTCGGCTGGAAATACTTATCAGGTTAACTTAATGAGCCCAAGATTCAGAGTACCTCAGGTATTCCGTAATAACTTAGCTGCTGATTTTAAATTGCCTGGAGGTATGTTAGGTACTTTAGAGGCTATTTACTCTAAAACTGTGAACAACATTCTTTATAAAGATTTAAATGTTAAAGCAAAAGGGACTACTATAGATCCAGCCTTGAGCAATGGAAATGACTTGCGTCCTGCTTACTCAAATAGAGTAAATCCAACCTACACAGGTGCTTATCTTTTAGATAATACCAGTAGAGGCTATTCTTACAGTCTGACTGCTGAGTTAAAGAAAAACTTTTCTAACGGTTTATTCGCAACTGTAGCTTATAACTATGGCGAATCTAAAGATGTAAACTCTGGTGCTAGCAGTACTGCTCAGTCTAACTGGGAGTTTGTTCAGATCGTTAATGACGCTAATAATCCTGATCTTGTTTATTCAAACCAAGACATCCGTCATAGAATTTTAGGTAGCTTATCGTACGCTGTTAACTATGGTCGTCAAAAATCAAGTGGAACTACTTTCTCAGTATTCTATGCGGGTAGTTCAGGCGTTCCTTTTACCTACTTGTATAATGGTGATTTAAATGGTGATGGTGCTTTTGGTAATGATTTATTGTTTGTTCCAAGAACAATGAACGATATCAATATGGTGAAACTTGAAATCAAAGATGCAAAAGGTGTTGTTGTTAAAACCTATACTCCACAAGAGCAATGGGATGCATTAAATACCTACATCAATAACGATTCATACCTTAAAACAATAAGAGGCCAGTATGCAAAAAGAAATGGTGCTCGTTTACCTTGGCAACACCAGGTAGATCTTCGCGTAATGCAAGATATAGGTACCATGATTGGGTCAACTAAAAACCGCTTACAATTATCGTTTGATGTATTTAACTTCACCAACTTATTGAATAAGAAATGGGGTCGTCAATACAGCTATGGCAACCAGGCTTATCAGTTGATTTCGTATAACTCAGGCCTTAAAGGATTTAATTTCTCTCCTACAACTCCTGGTAATACGTCTACTGAATCTTTCGATTCAAGATGGCAAGGACAAATTGGAGTTAGATATTTGTTTAACTAAGAATTATAATCATAAACAAAAAAGGCTCCCAATTTAGGAGCCTTTTTTGTTTAAACAATGAATTATGCACTATAATGCCGTTATCGAACCCAAATATTGGCTGTTCGAGGCACTTAGCCTATCATCAGATACAAAGTACCCCAAGCGGTTCATTTCTCATTTACGGTATGACTTTTAAGATATCGCATCCTTTTATTCTTTGTGCACCACTATTATTAAAGCTCATTTCCTTACTGTTTGGGGCATAAGCCAAAAGCATTACACGATCAGAGTTTTCCTGCGGGATGTTATGTTGTACATCCCAATTAAATTTTAATCCTTCAGCTACCATTTCCACTGTAGGGTTAAATGCCAGTGATAGATCTTCTGTGCTAATTATGATTTTGAATAGTCGATTTCCACATCAGGAAGATAACCCTTTAAAGCATTTGGTTTGTTATATTCAATAGCCAGATTCTGATAATTTTTAGTCGTGCCCCTGGCTTCAGGGCCAAAACCTGTTTTAAGAAGTTGTTTCATTCCAGAAAAGAACTCATTTATGACTTTCATTTGCTGGCGATTGTTAAGTTGTTTGATTGTTGGTGGATTGTTGTTTCTCCGTTGGACCTTATAATTTATTGGCCATTAAGGTCATAGCATGTTACGGCACCTACTTTTTCCGATACACCCCCAAGGATGCCATTTTTAAGTTTACCCATTTTTTTATATCTGATTAAAGTTTAGTTGCAGGGACGCTTGGAAATATCCCAGAGTTAAATATAGATAAATATAATATTGCTTTAAGTGGTTAACTATTAGGTGGTTTGGGATGTTTTTGTAGGGCGTTGCTAGGGACTTAATAGGGGAATAGCCCTAGCATTGCCCTGTCAACAAGAATTTATCTTATACTGGAATTAGTACTTTAACATCATGGTTTACAGATGATTTAAATTTTTGCTTTTAGATAACAGCCATTTTGGGCTAATAGTTAAATTTCAATCAAATGACATTTAGCTATACCATTTCTCTTTTTTTTTACGTTATTACAACGAATAAGTTACAATTGGGATCAGTAAATTATTAGGAGGAGCTATATAATGTCTTTAGAAATTACAGAATCAGAAAAATTACAAATGACTACAAAAGAGTTTTTGAGTGAACATTCTTTTGAAGAAATACATGAGATGCTAGATAAGTTGTACAGTGGATGGGCAGGTCATGCAGCTGTTCAGGTTGAAACTGAAGAGCGACTTAAAACACTAATATTTTTCGATGAATTAAAACAGTTCTTCGAGAAAATAGAAGAAAGCAATTAGGGATATAATCCGCTAATAGTTATTTGTAATTAAAATTAGTAATTTGGATTTACAAGCTAAGTTCTTTTCAATTAAGGTAAGAACAAACGCCTCCAGACTGTGAATCGAATACATTCCTTTTTACTTACCCAAGTCTTGTTAAAATACGTGCTAATATGTAGCATGTTTTGTTTTCTTTTTTTGGCAGCTAATGCTCAAAACAAGCATCGTAAATTTAAAGTAATTGCATTTTATACCGGTAAAAATGATCAGGCTCACATAAGCTTTGTTCATGAAGCCAATAAATGGTTCCCAAGAATGGCAGAGGAGCGTAATTTCACTTATGATTCAACCAATAACTGGGACAATCTTAATGCAAGCTTTCTTTCAAAATATCAGGTGGTTATTTTTTTAGATACACGGCCTGATAAACCAGCGGAGCGACAAGCATTTGAAAATTATATGAAACACGGAGGGGCGTGGATGGGCTTTCACTTTTCGGCCTTTGCATTAACTCCGTCAGACTTTCCACAAAACTGGGATTGGTACCATAATGAATTTCTAGGCTCCGGATCTTATGGAAGCAATACCTGGCGACCAACGTCAGCTGTTCTTCGGGTCGAAGATAAAAAGCATCCTACCACAAAAAACTTACCTGATACATTCAACTCAGCCCCAAATGAGTGGTATAAATGGACAAATGACCTTACAAAGAACCCAAATATTAAAATACTATTGTCAATTGACAGCAGCAGCTTTCCTCTGGGTACAGGGCCTAAACCTTACGAGATATGGCATAGTGGTTATTATCCTGTAGCGTGGACAAATAAGAACTATAAAATGGTATATATGAATATGGGGCATAACGATATTGATTATGAACATACACCTCATAACAAGGATTTATCATTTACGTTTGATAACGAAGTTCAAAATAAACTGGTTCTTAACAGCTTAATTTGGCTCGGCAGTAAATAAGTACAATTCAAACCGAAATATCTACGCTTCATCAACTATTTGTCTTTTCCTGATTAACAGATCTACAGCTTTGTATAAGAAATAAGCTAATAGTGATATGTTAACAGGATGTCTTTTTGAAAATAGAGTAAGTGTCAGGATACTTGGCGATACTTCGGATTTGATTTCATTGCACAAAACTGTGCGTAGAATAACAGTGGTAATAGTTGATTATGAACTCAATGATACCAGCGTTTCTAATCTACTGGTAGATTTTTTAGAAAATATTGAAAAAGCAATTCATAAAAATCTGACTGTTTCTGAGGGCTTTGAAAGTTCATGGACAGAATTGCTAATGATTAGCCGGTTGTTAAGGCTATTATCTGGCTATGTGGTAACGGATGAGCTGGACGAAATCAATATGCTTCTCCTTGAATATATTATCGGAAAAACGATCTCGCCTGCAAATGAGCAGGAGTACATAGGGCTTAATAATTATATAGAGCAGGAATTTTTATGCGTAAACATTAAACAATTTATTAGAAGTTTTGACTGCATAATAAATAAAAAACACACCTATGAAAAACATTAGATATACATTAATTACCGGTGCCAGTTCAGGGTTAGGAAAAGAGTTTTCTATTCAGTGTGCGGCTGTGGGAATGAATATTATTATGGTTGCCCTTCCTGGAAGCAATATGACCTCGATTGCCGAAAACCTCGCGCTTGAATATCAAATAGAGGCTAAAGTGTTTGAATTTGATATAACCGATAGTATATTGCTCATAGAAAGGTTGAATTACATTATAGAAAATTTTGAGGTCGACTTTTTAATTAATAACGCGGGCATTGGTGGTACGGCTTCTATAACAGAAAGCTCCTTAGAAGCTATGGATAGAATTTTGCAGGTTAACATCAGAAGTATGGTTTCTATCACTCAAATGCTATTGCCTCATTTGTTAAAACAACAGAAAAGCCATATCATGAATATCTCTAGTATGGCTGCTTTTACGCCAATAGCTTATAAAACTGTATATCCAGCCTCAAAAGCGTTTATTTCTTCATTTTCATTGGGGTTAAGAGAGGAACTGCACGACACCAATTTGTCGGTTAGTGTGGTTTATCCGGGGCCGATAATGACAAATTCAGGGGTGTCCATAAGGATAATGGGGCAGGGTTCAAAAGGACGGATTGGTTTGTTAACTACAGCCGAGATTGTTCGTATTGCGCTAAAACAAACCATACTTAAAAAAGCGGTAATAATTCCGGGTTTATGGAATAAGATAAATCATAGGCTAATGGGGATTTTACCTATGGAGATGAAACTTAGAATCGTATCGCGCGCAGTCAAAAAAGAAATTGCAATTAAATAATATCCAAAAGAATAATGAAAGTTTTAATAACCGGTGGTAATGGCTTTTTAGGCTCAAATGTCGCTCGTGAATTGTTCAGGCGAGGTTATGAGGTTAAGCTGATGATGAGAGGTACCTCGGATGCTAATGTAATTTCTGATGTGCCATGCGAAATCTATCATGGTGATATCAGTAACCAGGATGAAGTATCTATGGCTGTAAAGGGCTGCGATTATGTAGTGCATACGGCGTCTATAACCCAACAATGGGCCGTAACTTTTAAAGAGTACGAATTAATTAATGTTAGAGGCACTATAAATGTAGTTAATGCTTGCCTGGAACATAATGTGAAAAAGCTAATCCACATTAGTACTGCAAACACTATAGGGCCAGGTAATAAAATTAAGCCGGCTAATGAATTGAACTCCTTTACACTGTTACATGTAAATTCAGGGTATATCAACAGTAAATACATTGCTCAGCAATATGTTTTGGAACAGGTTRAACGTAAAAACCTTCAGGCAATAATTGTAAACCCAACATTTATGATCGGGCAATTTGACGTAAAACCCAGTTCTGGTAAAATCATACTGCATGGTATAAACAAACGGTTGGTTTTTTATCCGCCAGGGGGTAAAAATTTTGTACACATTAATGATGTATGCGCAGGTATTGCTAATGCATTGGAGATAGGTAAAATAGGTGATTGTTACTTGCTGGCTGGGGAGAATTTAACTTATAAAGAGTTCTTTAAATTACTGAATGAGGTAGCTGGACAGGATCCTGCCATGGTACGCATACCTCAATTCGTTTTAAAAATGATAGGAATAATGGGTACATTGGTTGGAGTATTTAGCAAAACATCGGGTAAGCTGACGTATTCTTCGGCCTATATGCTGTGTTTATATAACTACTATTCGGGCAAAAAATCTGAACGGGAACTACTGGTAAAATACACCCCGATAGATAAGGCTATAGGTAGTGCATTAACATGGTTCAAAGAAAATAATTACTGTTGAGCTTACTACTATGTTGATTGGTTTTTTAATAATGCTGATAAGGATGAATCCGGCCAAAGTTGAACAGATTTTTCAGAATAAATATTTTAAATACGGTTTAAGGGTATTGGTGCTGTATGTTTTTAGCCTGATATTTAAATCTTTTGACCTTACGTTTCCGCACGAAGTTGGTTCATTCTTATTAAGAGGGCAGGCTTTTAGTTTGCTGTATATCATTTTCGGCTTATTTTCATGGGAGGGAGCAGCCAGGCTATCGAAATATATAGATAGGAATATTTTTAATAAAAGTGTTTCGTCTAAGCTGTTGCTTTTATGCATTAGCCTTTTGTTATATGGTCTGCTTGTAGCTTATTTGTTTGGGTTATGCTATTCTGTATTCGATATTGTATTATTTAAGCAATATGAAGCCTGGAATCATTTTGTGGCTTTTAGCTATGATTTGAATTTTGGTACTTTCATTTTCTACCTTTTAATACTTGCTTACAATGGTGTGGTTCTTTATTACAAGAACTGGAAGGAATCGCAGCTGAATGCAGAACGGTTAATGCGCGAGAATATCCAGGCTAAGTACGATGTGTTGAAAAGTCAGATAGATCCTCATTTTTTCTTTAACTCACTAAGTGTGCTTACAAATCTGGTATATAAAAGTCCGGATTTATCGGCCGAGTATATTACACAATTGGCTAAGAGTTACAGGTATATACTGGATAAGAAATTTGAAAATCTGGTAACCATTAAAACAGAACTGGAATTTTTAGAATCTTATTCTTTCCTGATCAGGATAAGGCATCAGAGCAGCATAGAATTCCATATAAACATTAGTGAAGAGGTAAAATGTACAGGTATGGTACCGCCGGCAACTTTGCAAATGCTGGTCGAAAATGCAGTAAAACATAATCGCTTTTCGGCCAATGACCCGCTACGTATTTGTATAAAAGACGAAGGTGAGTATCTTATTATTGCAAACGATCTGAGAAAACGTGCAAGTGTCCAGAATTCTATTGGTGTTGGTTTGGATAATATCAGTAAAAGGTACGAGCTAACAAGTGATAAAAGAATTACCATAACCGAAACAGATAATACATTTACAGTACGCGTACCAATAATACATAGTTATGAAGATTATAATATTTGAGGATGAGAGGCATAATGCCGAAAGGTTGATTCAACTTCTGCAAAAATGTTTGCCCGTGATTGATGTGGTGGCTATTATTGAGTCTGTTGAAGACGGTGTTAAATGGCTGGATGATCAGGCTAATACTGCTGATCTGATATTTATGGATATACAATTATCGGATGGTAATTGCTTTGAACTTTTTGAAAGGAGGGATGTTCAAATCCCTATTATTTTTACAACGGCGTACGACAGTTTTGCATTGCAGGCATTTAAGGTTTATAGTGTTGATTATTTGATGAAACCAATTGATGTAAAAGACCTTAAGCGGGCAATGGAGAAGTATGAATATTTTAAGCTTCCGGCTAATTCCGGGGTTAACATTTCTAAAATTGCAGAAGAGTTTTCCAAGCGGGAGAATACACGTTTTATAGGTAAAATTAACAATCAGCTTATTTATGTGAAAGCTAAGGATATTGCCCATATTTACTTTGCTGATGGGTTAACCTGGGCCACTACAATGACTGATCAAAAGATTCCATTGGATTATTCTTTAGATCAGATTGAGAAATTACTTGATAAGAACCTGTTTTTCAGAATCAACAGGAAACTGATTATTCATATTGATGCGATAAAAAAAATTACTACCTATTATAATAGCAGGTTTATTTTGCAGTTGTCGCCCGCTGTTGAGGTTGAGGCCATTATAAGCAGGGAAAGGGTAAACGGTTTTAAGGCCTGGCTTGAAGGACAAACCATTTCGTCGTAGTATTCGATTTAGCCCTTATTAACCAGCATCCCCAACAGCTTAATTTTCTTTTCCACTTCGTCGCTCCATTGAAGACTAAAACCTAACCTTAAGCAATTGTCGAATTGTTGTTTTAAACTAAACATTCGGCCTGGAGCAATACTTACGTTGTGTTTTATTGCACGTTCATACAAATCAAGTGTACTAACATCTTTATTCAGCTCTACCCATAAGAAATATCCTCCATCAGGTCTGCTTACCCGTGTGTTTTCGGGGAAATAATTGGCTATAGCGCTGCTATACTTCAGGCTGTTGTTATAAAGTATCTGGCGTATTTTTCTTAAATGATTCTCGTAACGTCCATTCTTTAGAAAATCTGCAACAACTTCTGATGTGATTGTGGTAGACGAAAGTGCGTGACTCGATTTTAACTTCATCACCTTGTCTTTAAACTTTCCTGGGGCAACCCAGCCTACTCTATAACCGGGCGCAAGTGTTTTAGATACAGAATTACAATAAAGCACTAATCCACTTTCGTCGTATGTTTTGCAGGTGGTTGGCCTGTTGGCTCCAAAATAAAGATCGCCATAAAGATCGTCTTCAATTAAAGGTACATTATAGTGCTCCAGTAATTTAACTACCTCTTTTTTATGCTCGGCAGGCATAGAAGAGCCGCAAGGGTTATTAAAGTTGCTAACCAATAGGCAAACCTTGATTTTGTTCGTCGTTAGCGCTTTTTTTAAAGCTTCAAGTTCTATGCCTGTAGTTGCATTTGTAGGGAGTTCCAGAACATTTAGCCCCATGGTTTGGGTGAGCTGAAGGATGCCAAAATAAGCAGGGCTTTCAATTGCTACCGTATCTCCCGGTTTTGTTGTGGCCAGTAAACAGTAAGCAACAGCGTTAATACAACCTGCGGTTGTTATAATATCTGTATCATCCAGATCGCCACCCCATGAAAGAGACCATTTGGCAACCTCTCTTCTAAGCTTGTCATTTCCTTGTACCTGGTCGTAAGCTGTACCGCTGCTATCAAGAGTTCTCATGGCTTGTATCATCCCCTTGTTTAATTTTGCGATAGGGAGAAGGCTTTTGTGAGGCACACCTAACGAAAGCAGTGTTATTTTTGGGTTTGCACTGTCTTGATGAACGCGGGTAATAAGATCGTCCTGACTATGCAGAACAGATCCGGACGAAGGTTTACTTGTTTCGGGTACGGCTAAACGTTTTTTAGGAGGTACGCAAACATAATACCCTGATCTTGGTCTGGTTTCAATAAGCGATCTGCTCTCCAATTCATAATAAGCCTGTGTAACGGTACTCATATTATGGCCTAGTTCTCTGCAGAGCATTCTTACGGATGGAAGCTTATCACCTGCTTTTAACACCTCATTCATAATTTGCTTTTCGATGCGGGCAGCAATTTGAAGATATAAGTATGGCTCTGATTTGGGGGCTTGCTTTAATTCCATAGTTTAAAACTGTATTGGTCAAATTTAATAAAATTGTATCTGTGTTGGTGTAATTATATTGTTGAATTTTGTGTTATTATTTTAACAGTACCGATATGACCATTTTACATAGCACCCAGGAAGACTTAGATTCTATTTTTAAAATTTATGATGATGCTACTGAGTATCAAAAGAAACAAACCATTAATTATTGGAAAGGCTTTGAAAGATCGCTTGTTAAAAAAGAGATTGATGAAAAGAGGCAGTACAAGATTATGGCGGATGGTGAAATAGCCTGTGTTTTTGTGATCAATTATGATGACCCGCTAATCTGGAAAGAAAGAAATGCAGATCCATCTATTTACATTCATCGCATTGCAACCAATCCGGCTTTTAGGGGTAGTTCTTTTGTGAAGCAAATTATAGAATGGGCCAAAGGTCATGCAAAAGAGACCGGTAAGGAATTTATAAGAATGGATACTACCAGTGGTAACGACAAGTTGAATAATTATTATTTTAAATGTGGCTTTGCTGATAAGGGAGTTACACTAATAGGGTTTGAAGAGRAACTGCCGGTTCACTACAGGGGTGGGAGCCTTAACCTGTTCGAAATTAAATTGTAAATCTAAACATAGAAGATGAAAAAAATAGAACTTTATCAGATCGATGCATTTACTGACCAGCTTTTTGGTGGTAATCCTGCATGTGTGGTTCCTCTTGAGTCGTGGCTACCAGATAGCCTCCTTTTAAAGATTACTAATGAAAATGCCGTTCCTGAAACTGCCTTTTTTGTGCCAGAGGGAGAGGCTTTCAGTTTAAGGTGGTTTACCCCAGAGCATGAGATGGATTTGTGTGGTCATGCAACTCTGGCTACTGCCCATGTTTTAAAAACGCTACTAAATTATCCGAACGACAAGATTATCTTTAATTCTAAAAGCGGACCATTAGAGGTTAAGATAGTTGATGAGCAGTACACTTTAAATTTCCCATCAAGAAAGCCCGAGCCGGCAGTGTTGCCCGAAATCATTTCTAAATCCTTAAATAAACAACCCAAAGAAGTACTTAAGTCAAGAGACTACATGCTGGTTTATGATAATGAGCAAGACATTAGAGATTTGGTGCCCGACAGAGAGATTCTGAATCAAATAAATCTTGAGCCAGGTGGTATTATTATAACCGCAAAAGGTGATAAGGTAGACTTTGTATCCCGTTTCTTCGTTCCTCAGGCAAGTATATTTGAAGATCCGGTTACCGGATCAGCGCATTGTTCATTAATTCCTTATTGGGCAGAAAAATTGGCGAAAACAGAGATGAGTGCCCTGCAGTTGTCAGACAGAATAGGGAAGCTTCAATGTATAAATGCAGGGGATAGGGTATTGATTAGCGGAACGGCTAAAACTTACTCAGCGGGTTTTTTCTTTATAGATTAACCCAGTTATTCATTAACTTTACAGCATAACTAACTAATTATTTCATCATGAAGAAAACAGTATATCTGCTGTTGTGTGCAATGGTATTTTCCTTTGTAAACACAGTAAAAKCAGATGAAGGGATGTGGATCCCTATGCTGATAGGTAAAAACTATGAGCAAATGAAAAAACAGGGCTTTAAATTGACTGCAAAAGACCTGTATAATGCAAATGGATCGAGTTTAAAGGACGCCATTGTTCATTTTGGTGGTTTCTGTACAGGTGAGATCGTATCTGATAAAGGTTTGATCTTTACTAATCACCACTGTGGTTATGATGCCATTGCATCGAATTCAACCGCTCAAAACAATATCCTTGATAACGGGTTTTACGCCAAAAACTATGGTGAAGAGAAACCAATTGATGGTTTGTTTGTCCGTTTTCTTCAAAGGATGGAAGATGTAACCCCTCAGGTTAACGAAGCAACAAAAGGCTTAAAAGGAGCAGAGAAAGCTGCTAAAATGCTTGAGGTATTTAATACCATTTCAAAAGCGGCTGTTACTGGCCCAACAATAGAAGCTAATGTAAAGGATTTTTATAAATCTAATCAGTTCATCCTTTTTGTTTATGAACGTTTTGATGATGTCCGTTTAGTAGGTGCACCGCCACAAAATATTGGTAAATATGGTGGTGATACTGACAATTGGGAATGGCCTCGCCAAACAGGAGACTTTTCTGTTTTCAGAGTATATGCTGCTAAAAATAATGCTCCTGCAAAATATTCAGCAGAAAATGTTCCTTTTAAACCAAAGAAATTCTTGCCGGTATCTATTAAAGGGGTAAAGAATGGTGATTTTTCAATTGTTTATGGATATCCTGGTCGTACAGATAGGTACTTAACTTCTTATGGAGTTGATCTGGCTACTGAAAAAGTAAGTCCTACCATCGTTAAGCTTCGTGATATTCGTTTGAAAGCATGGAAAGCAGAAATGGATAAAAGTGTTGAAACACGCTTAAAGTTGTCATCTAAATATGCCAATATTGCAAATTATTGGAAATATTATATCGGCCAGACTGAGCAGTTAAAGCGCTTAAAAGTTTCTGAATCTAAAAGAAAAGAGGAAAAGGCATTTACTGAATGGGCTGCTCAGAAAACTGAATTTGCCGGTTTAATGGAGCAGTATGATCAGATCTATAAAAGTATTGATCCGATATCTGTTCAACGTACTTACATTAATGAGGGTTTCTTAGCATCTGCATGGGTTCCAAATGCCATTTCAATTGGCAGAGCATGGAATGCAATGGATCAAAAGAAAGGTGATGATGCTTTTGCAACTCAGGTAAAGGGAGGTGTTGATAAAGCTATTGGAACTTATCAGGAAACATATAATGAAATTGCAGACAGGAAGATTTTTGCACAAATTCTTGCGTCTTTTTATAATGATGTTCCCRTAAAATCACAGCCTAAGTTCTTTAGCGAAATTGCTGAGAAATACTGGGCAGGAAATTCGGAAGCTACTTTCCAAAAGTATGCAGATTACCTTTGGGAGAATAGTAATTTTATTAAGCCAGAGAAATTAAAGGCATTTATGGCTTCTAATCCTTCTCTTGATGCCATTAAAAATGATCCTGGGTATAAGTATGCAGTAAATCTTTATCCTGCAGACTATGTTAAGGCCAACTTTGGGTCGATAGTTGCTGATTTTGAAAGTAAAAAGGAGGAACTGGACAACCTATATCTGAAAGCGATTTTAGAGAAAAATGCAGGGAAAATAATGTATCCTGATGCAAATTCAACGATGCGCCTTAGCTATGGTAATGTGCAGGACTATTCTCCAAAAGATGGTATTGTTTATAAGACAACAACTACCATTGACGGTGTTATGCAAAAATATATTCCTGGCGACAGTGAGTTTGATTTGCCAGCCAACCTGATCGAAAACTATAATAAAAAGAACTTTGGTCAGTATGGCAATGACGGAACTTTAACCGTTGGTTTTATTACCAATAATGACATCACCGGAGGTAATTCGGGGTCGCCGGTTATTAATGGTAATGGTGAACTGATCGGTTTAGCATTTGATGGTAACTGGGAAGCCATGAGCGGTGATATCGCTTTTGATAAACAGTTTAAACGTACCATATGTGTGGATGTACGCTATGTGTTATGGTGTATTGATGTGCTCGGCGGTGCTAAGAATTTGATTGAGGAATTAGATTTGAAAAAATAAGAGGAAAAAATGACACACTCTTTTCATCCTCGAATATTTGCTGAAGAGCAAAAATTCGCATGTCTTCAAAGAGGAATCATTTTTTCTGGAAAAGAGGATAGGAAGGAGCAGAAAGGAAGGAGTTTTATCTGAATCGATCGTCATCCTGAGTTTAGCTCAGGATCTCTCACAGACAAGTTCGCCATCTCGACCTGAGGAGAGATCTCTTGGTTATGTTAATTCAAGAGATCTCTCCTCAGGTCGAGATGACGGTAGCTTTAAAAACAATCTGCTATTGTTGATATTAAAAAAGGGACGGCTTGCATTTGCAAACCGTCCCTTTTTTAATTGCGGTTTATTGGTTTGCTATAAGGGTTTAGTAACATAAATAATGCTGTTTTTTATGGAATGAGTTTTATATCTTTAGCATTGCACACATTGTGAAAACTTAAGAACCAAACTTATAAACTAATCAGTATTATGTCCTTAATCTTTAATAGAACAATTACGTCCAAACTCAAGATTGCTTTTTCGGCAGCTTTGCTTTTTGGTCAGGGTATTGCCATGGCCCAGACGAACCAGTATGAGGGAACTGGTAACCTAAAATATGTGGATCCAATAATTGGTAATGTAGGTCAGCTTTTAGAACCTACCAGACCAACCGTACAACTTCCTAACCAAATGATAAGGATGTTTGCTCAACGACCTGATTATATGTCGGATCAGATTTCCAGTTTCCCTTTAAATGTTGTTTCACATAGGATGGGGCAGGTTTTTTCTATTAAACCAACTGTAAAGGATATAGAGGCATCTGATTGGAACAAAAAGATGACTTATGATCATGATCTGGAGATAAACCGCCCCTGGTATTATACTACCTGGTTGATTGATGAAGAAATAAAAGTTGAGTTTACTCCAGGAAAAAAGACGGGTATATTCAAATTTGAATATCCTGAAAACAGTGAAAAAGGATTGTTACTTGGTGTATATAATGGTGGTGAACATGAATATAAGTCAATTTCAAAAAGAGAAATAAGTGGTATAGAAACCTACAATGGAAATATTAAAGTTTACATGTATGGCGCTTTTAATACGGATGTTGTATTGGGTGGTTTAAAGGATGGTAAAGCTATAGTGGCCAATTCGGTAGATGAAAAGGACTTAAAAGCATGGGTTAGGTTTCCGAAAAATGCACCAAAAAATATTGAATTTAAATATGCCATTTCTTATGTCAGTGCAGAGCAGGCTAAGAAGAATTTCGACAATGAGTTGAAAAACTCAACCTTTKAGCAGCAAGTTAAAAAGGGAGAAGAAGCATGGTCGAAAGTAATCAATCAAATTAAAACAGTAGGAGKAACAGAAGCTCAAAAGCGTTCGTTCTATACTGCTTTATATCGTTGTTATGAGCGTATGGTTGATATTACTGAGGATGGCCAATATTATAGTGGTTATGATAAGCAGGTTCATAAAACTACGCGTCCGTTTTATGTAGACGATTGGTCGTGGGACACTTACCTTGCACATCACCCGCTTCGCACAATCCTTAACCCTGAACAGGAAGGTGACATGATGAACTCTTATGTAAACATGTATACGCAGAGTGGATGGGTACCTACATTTCCGTTGTTGTTTGGCGATAATCCATGCATGAATGGATTTCACTCATCAATTACCTTTCTTGATGCTTACCGTAAAGGAATAAAAAGCTTTGATGTTAATAAAGCTTATGAAGGGATGCTTAAAAATGCAAATGAAGCAACAATGCTACCATGGAAAAATGGTCCAAAAGGTGAACTCGAGGATTTTTACTATGAAAAAGGATATTTTCCATCCCTGAAAAAAGATGAAAAAGAAACTGTTACTAATGTGCATAGTTGGGAAAAACGCCAGGCTGTAGCAGTAACTTTAGGGCATAGCTATGATGACTGGGCTGTTGCGCAAATGGCCAAAGAGCTTGGAAAGGATCAGGATTACACCAAGTTTATAGCAAGAAGTAGTAACTATAAGAATTTATGGGATAGCAAAACTCAGATGTTTTTACCAAAAGATAAAGATGGTAACTGGGTAGATATAGATCCTAAGTTTGATGGCGGTATGGGCGGCAGAGACTATTATGATGAGAATAATGGCTGGACTTATTTATGGCAAGTGCAACAGGATGTTAAAGGCCTGATAGGATTGTTTGGTGGTGCAAAAAGCTTCGAGAATAAATTAGATCAGCTTTATAGAGAGCCGCTTGGTAGAAGTAAATATGAAAACTGGGCTAAGTTCCCGGATGCAACGGGTATGGTTGGTCAGTTCTCTATGGGGAATGAGCCGAGCTTTCACATCCCTTATTTATTTAATTACACGGCTTCGCCATGGAAAACTCAAAAACGCATCAGATTTCTTTTGGACACCTGGTTTAAAGACAATGTATTCGGTATTCCTGGTGATGAAGACGGTGGTGGTATGACAGCTTTTGTGGTATTCTCGTCGATGGGATTTTATCCCGTTACGCCAGGTATTCCGGTATATACAATCGGAAGTCCGGTATTCCAGAATGTTACAATAGAGCTTTCTAACGGAAAGAAATTTCAACTGATAGCAAACAACTGTTCAGTTGTAAATAAATATATTCAAAGTGCCAAGTTCAACGGACAAGTGCTAAATACACCATGGTTTACTCATGAGCAGTTAGTTGCGGGAGGAAAATTGGAACTTGAAATGGGAGCTAAGCCAAACAAGACCTGGGGAGTATCAAAATAAGTAACAGACAACCTAAACCAATAATAAATTAACCATTTATAACAAAATTATGAGCGAATTAAAAGTTAAAGCAGCCTTTACTGAGAAGAAATTCCTGGTAACGATAATATTTGTAACCTCCCTTTTTATGTTCTGGGGTATTGCAATTACAATGGCTGATGTGTTGAATAAACATTTTCAGCATACAATGAGTCTTTCCAAGTTCCAGTCTGCCTTTGTGCAGTTTGCAGTATTTGGTGCATATGCAGTGATGGGTATACCTGCCGGATTGTTTATGAAACGCTTCGGATACAAAAAAGGAGTCCTTTTAGGACTATCTCTTTTCGCGGCAGGAGCTTTCTTGTTTGTGCCAGCAGCTAATATCTCTTCCTTTGCTTTCTTTGGTATTGCATTGTTCATTGTGGGCTGCGGTTTATCAACATTAGAAACAGTTGCCCATCCGTTTGTTGCCTCTTTAGGAGACCAACGTACTAGTGATCTTCGTATAAATTTTGCTCAAACATTTAATGCGGTTGGAACTATGTTGGGGCCCGCAATAGGAAGTTATTTTTTACTAAGTAATAATGTTGAGGGTAGTACAGATCTTACCTCAGTAAAAATATTATATGCTGTTATTGGAACTGTTATTCTACTTGTTGCAGTTGCATTTTCTTTTGTTAAAATACCAGCTTTAATAGATCCACATGTTACAGCAGTAGATGAGAATGCCGTAAATGTTGATACCGCTCCTGATAAGAAGCTATTTGATCATAAGCATTTTGTATGGGCAGTAATAGCTCAATTTTTTAATGTTGCAGCCCAAGCCGGAACATGGGCATTCTTTATTAATTACGGACACGAAAAAATGGGCTTTACCGATTCTGAAGCAGGGTATTATATGGTGGTGTTTATGGGTATGATGCTTACAGGTCGTATTTTGGGTACCTTCTTAATGCGAGTAATCGCACCTAATAAGTTGCTGGCAATATTTGCTATTGGTAATATTCTAATGTGCGTTATAGTTGCTCAAAGCTTTGGATGGGTATCTTTTGTTGCGCTTCTTATGATCAACTTTTTCTTTAGTATCATGTTTCCTACTATTTTTAGTCTTGGGCTTAAAAATCTTGGTGCACGTACACAACAAGCTTCTTCATTTATATCAATGGGAGTTGTTGGAGGCGCATTTTTCCCTTTTATAATGGGAGCGGTGGCTGACAGTGCAGGAATTGCACATGCATATTATACACCAATAATCTGTTATATTGTGATCTTTATGTTTGCTTATAAATTCTATAAGGTAAAACACTAGAAAATAACTTTAACCAAATGAATAGTATGAAAATAACTTCTAAAAAATGGCTGATCATTCCAGCCATTTTACTCTCCATTCAATTTTCTCAGGCACAGGACTGGGCTAATCTAAAAAGATATCAGGAAGAGAATTCGAAGCTCAGTGCACCTGCTAAAAATGAAAATAGAGTTGTTTTTATGGGTAATTCAATTACTGAGGGATGGAAGAACAATCGGCCTGAATTTTTTTCCAGCAGACCTTATATTGGTCGTGGGATTAGTGGGCAGACTACACCACAGATGCTCATCAGGTTTCATCAGGATGTGGTTGCGCTAAAACCTAAAGTAGTTGTGATGCTCTGCGGAATCAATGATATTGCTGGTAATACAGGTCCTTCGACTCTGGAAATGATTGAAGACAACATCACTGCTATGACCGAAATTGCAAGAGCAAATAAGATTAAGGTGGTACTTTCTTCTGTGTTACCTGCTTTCGCCTTCCCATGGAAACCGGGGGTGGAACCTGCTGATAAAGTGATTGAATTAAATAAATGGATTAAAGCT
Source organism: Pedobacter sp. 05T44 (assembly GCF_056395985.1). Lineage (NCBI taxonomy): Bacteria > Pseudomonadati > Bacteroidota > Sphingobacteriia > Sphingobacteriales > Sphingobacteriaceae > Pedobacter > Pedobacter sp. 05T44. The sequence goes on along the minus strand of NZ_JBFTKO010000001.1, from coordinate 315,594 downwards.
TATGCTGAAAAAAATGAATTCATTTATGTAGATTATTTCTCTGCGATGAAAGATGAAAGAAATGGCTTGCCGAAAAGCTTAGCTGAAGATGGTATTCATCCTAATAAAGCTGGTTACGCAATTATGGAGCCGCTTGTTGAGCAAGGTATTGCAAAAGCGCTAAAGCAAAAGAAATAAAGCATTGTTTATAACTTGTTTGAACTTTCGCCATCTCGAACATTGTGATCTCATTGCTGATTCTTTATGTACTAAAAAGGGTGTACCATGATTATGATACACCCTTTTAGGTCTATTACTAAGCTTATATGTTAATTATAAACAAACTCGCCATTTTCCGAAACAATTGTTACTTGTTTTTGGGTAGAACCCTCTACGCGACCAATAATTTGAGCATCAATATTAAAGCTTTTAGAGATGGCAATGATGTCTTCAGCTATTTCAGCCGGAACATATAATTCCATGCGGTGGCCCATATTAAATACCTTATACATTTCTTTCCAATCTGTACCAGACTCTTCCTGTATTAAACGGAACAGGGGAGGAATAGGAAATAAATTATCTTTTATGATATGAACATTGTTATTAACAAAGTGAAGCACTTTAGTTTGTGCGCCACCGCTGCAATGAACGATACCATGAATTTGAGGCCTGTGACTTTCTAATACCTTTTTTATAACAGGAGCATAAGTGCGTGTAGGTGATAATACCAGTTTGCCGGCAGTTACTTCCGTTTGGTCATCAATTTTAATCGGATCGGTTAGTTTCTTTCCACCAGAAAATACCAAATCAAAAGGAACAGCAGGATCAAAACTTTCAGGATAACTGTTTGCTACAGATTTATCGAATACATCATGACGAGCAGAGGTAAGTCCGTTAGATCCCATACCGCCATTATATTCTGTTTCATAGCTGGCTTGTCCATATGAAGATAGGCCAACGATTACATCACCGGCCTGTATTTTGTCGTTGCTGATGATTTTTTCACGTTCAATACGACATGTTACTGTTGAATCAACAATGATTGTACGTACCAGATCACCTACATCGGCAGTTTCGCCACCAGTTGAGTAAATAGAGATGCCCTGAGACCTAAGCTCAGCTAAAATCTCTTCAGTGCCATTAATAATGGCAGCAATTACTTCACCAGGGATCAGGTTTTTATTACGACCAATTGTTGATGACAATAAAATATTGTCGGTAGCCCCAACACAGATCAAATCATCAATATTCATAATGATTGCATCCTGAGCAATGCCTTTCCAAACAGAAATATCACCGGTTTCTTTCCAGTAAACATAAGCCAATGAAGATTTTGTACCTGCACCGTCAGCATGCATTATGTTGCAAAAAGCCTCGTCGTTGCCTAAAATATCAGGGATGATCTTACAGAAAGCCTGCGGAAAAATACCTTTATCTATGTTTTTGATGGCTTGGTGCACATCTTCTTTCGAGGCAGAAACGCCACGCTGGTTGTACCTGTTATCACTCATGTTGTTGCAAAGATAGGGAAACCCCTTAATGTTAAAACTTTAATGTAGAAAAAAAACATACTAACTAATAAAAAAATAACCCCTACTAATTAAAGCAGAGGTTATAAAACTAAAAAATAGTTGGTTATTAGGAGTTTGGTTTATTTTATAAACAATAATTCCCTGAACTTAGGTAGAGGCCATACGCTGTCATCTACGATTTGTTCTAATTTATCTGTATGGTAACGAATAGTATCGAAGTAAGATTTTACTTTCTCATCGTAGCTGATCGCTTTCTCACGTGAATCTTCAATTGCATTTACTTTTTTACGTTGCTCAAGCATTGCGTCAATGCTGGTTTTAACGATATTTAAGTGCTCAGATACTTTGTTGATGATAGAAAGTGGAGTTGCTAATGCATCACCTGATAAGCCAAGTTCTTTTAATCCTTTAGCATTTTCGATTAACGAATTTTGGTAAGCAATAGCGGCAGGAATGATCATACTGTTTGTTACTTCACCCATTACTCTTGCTTCGATTTGAAGTTTTTTGTAATAGCTTTCTAACAAGATCTCATGACGGGCATGTAACTCACGCTCATTAAAGATGTTGAGTTTAGTAAATAACTCAGTAGATTTTTCACTTACGTAAGCATCTAAAGCAACTGGAGTAGTTTTGATGTTTGATAAACCGCGTTTAGCAGCTTCTTCAGCCCACTCATCGCTGTAACCATTTCCTTCAAAACGGATATCTTTAGATTCTTTGATGTATTTTTTAAGAATAGTTAACAATGCAACATCTTTTTTCTCGCCTTTTTTGATCAGTTTATCAACTTCAGTTTTGAATTTGATCAATTGATCAGCTACGATTGTGTTTAACACAGTCATAGGAGCAGAAGAGTTAGCAGAAGAACCTACAGCTCTTAACTCAAATTTATTACCTGTAAAGGCAAAAGGAGAAGTACGGTTACGGTCAGTATTGTCTAACAAGATCTGAGGGATCTTAGGAATACCTAACCATAAAGAATCTTCATTTTTAACTTTTTTAATGATGCTTCTTGATGATTCGATCTCGTCTAATACCTCAGCTAATTGAGAACCAAGGAAGATAGAGATGATTGCAGGAGGAGCTTCATTAGCACCTAAACGGTGATCGTTGCTTACTGAAGCAATACTTGCTCTCAATAAATCAGCATGCTCATGAACAGCTTTGATAGTGTTAACAAAGAATGTTAAGAACATCAAGTTGTTTTTCGGAGTTTTTCCTGGAGATAATAAGTTTTTACCAGTGTCAGTAATTAATGACCAGTTGTTGTGTTTACCTGATCCGTTGATACCAGCATATGGTTTTTCATGTAAAAGAACTTTAAAGTTATGTCTTAAAGCAACTTTTTCCATTAAGTCCATTAACAATTGGTTATGATCAATTGCAAGGTTGATTTCTTCATAAATAGGAGCACACTCAAATTGAGAAGGAGCAACCTCATTATGACGGGTTTTCAAAGGAATACCTAATTTTAAAGCTTCATTTTCGAAATCAACCATGTAGGTGAATACACGCTCAGGAATAGATCCGAAATAATGATCTTCTAATTGCTGTCCTTTTGCAGACATATGACCGAACAAAGTACGTCCGGTTAATGCTAAATCCGGACGAGCATTATATAATGCAAGGTCAACAAGGAAATATTCTTGTTCAATACCTAAAGATGCATTTACTTTAGTGATGCTTTTATCGAAATACTGACAAACGTCAACAGCAGCTTTATCCATAGCAGCAAGTGCTTTTAATAAAGGAGCTTTGTAATCTAGTGCTTCACCGGTATAAGAAACAAATACAGTTGGGATACAAAGTGTTTTACCAGCTTTGCTTTCCATAATGAATGCTGGAGAAGAAGGGTCCCATGCAGTATATCCGCGTGCTTCGAAAGTATTACGGATACCACCATTAGGGAAGCTTGATGCATCTGGTTCTTGTTGAACTAGCGCACTACCTGCGAAATTCTCAATTGCGCCATCGCTGCTAGGCTCAAAAAATGAATCATGTTTCTCAGCTGTAGTGCCGGTTAATGGTTGAAACCAGTGGGTATAGTGAGTAGCGCCTTTAGCCATTGCCCAGCCTTTCATAGCCGTTGCGATGTGGTTGGCATCTTCATGATTAATTAGTTCGCCCGATTCAATCGATGCCACTAATTTCTGATAAACCTCTTTTGACAAGAAATCTTTCATTTTTCTTTTGTCAAAAACATTAACGCCAAAAAAATCAGAAATTTTAGTCGAAGGTGACTTTACCTCTGGTGAAATTCTTGTCTGCGCTTCTTTTAATGCAATTGTTCTTAAGCTTTTCATTTATTTGTTTAAAATTTTATCAAAAATAGGATTATTAATTAATAATTTCCATCAAATTGTGTGTAAAAATACAAATGTTAGCAAATTTTAACATAAAATTTACGCTTTTTAGATGAAAATCAGTTTTTAAGAAGAAAAATAAGTTGAAGAGGCGGCTTATTTATTTGGAAGGTTAAGTCTGTCTCTCGAAGGGTAAATATACAGTTTGTTCATTTATTTTTATATTTTTTGGTGTTATTTTTTCGTTTTTGCTGTTTTTTGTCTGAAAAATTTCTTGTTTTTGTTGGGAAAACACTAAAAATCTATAAAACTGCCGTTTTTTATGATTTTTAGCGGAGAAGATATTTTTCTGCGTTTTGGTGAAAAAACATCGTGATTTAAGTTTTTTTTAAAGTGTTATGGAATATACGGGTATTCTACATCCTGTTTAAAACTAATACTTGAAATTATGTTTAACATCTCATCCAATTTACACAAGGCAGAGTGGCTCGACCTTGTATTTAGAAACAGAAATAAAAACTATGGTGCTTATGCACTAAGATCTCAATCATCAGGCACTACAGCACGCGCTTTATTTATTGCTGCCCCGCTTTTTGTTCTTTTTTTTGCTGGCCCAATGATTTACAAACATTTTATTAGTAAAGACGCAGATGCACTCATCGAACCTTTAAAACCTGATCGTGTTATTGATATAAATATTGCTGATCGACCAATAGAGAAACCAAAACTTCAGGAAAAGACAGAAATGCCCAAAACTGAACCAATAAAAGAAAAAATTAAAACTGTAAAGCCCGTTTCAAATCCAATTGTTGTGGATAGGCCATTAATTACCGATCCGCCAACTCTAGAACAAATAGATCATGCGGCAGTAGGGCCTGTTACGCAATCGGGAGTTGAGACGTCACTTGGATCGGCTCCTGTTGAGGGCAATGGTAATGGAATAGCTCCAGGTAATGGTGTAGGGAATGGTGAGAAGGAAGATACGGGGATTCATGAAATAGGAGATATCCAAGCCTACCCTGAATTTGAAGGGGGAATGAAAGCCTGGGCTAAATTTATACAAAGAAATTTAAGATACCCGAATGCGGCGCAGGAAGTTGATGCACAGGGTAAGGTTTTTATCAGCTTTGTAATAGAGAAAGATGGTTCTGTATCAAACGTTACTGTTTTAAAAGGTATAGGATATGGATGTGATGAAGAAGCGGTAAGGGTAATTAGTAAGTCCCCAAAATGGAAACCGGGCCGACAAAATGATCAAAACGTTAGAGTTAGGTATAATATGCCGCTTTCATTTACCATAAACAGATAATTTCAAAAATATTCGGTGCGCTCTCAGTGTAAAGGATAGGGTGAGGGGTTGTAATTAAGTTTATAACCCCTTTTTTGATGCTATTTTGTGATAAAAAACTAAATTGCGTGTCAAAAGACCCATTTATGTTAGATTTTAAACCAGTAGAATACTCTCAAACCACTCTTACTGAACTTATGATTCCTTCTTACTCTAATTTTGGAGGAAAAATACATGGAGGTATTATTTTAAGCTTAATGGATAAAGTTGCTTACGTATGTGCGGCAAAACATTCTGATGGCTACTGTATCACAGCATCAATTGATGTGGTTGATTTTTTGGCGCCAGTTGAAGTTGGAGAATTGGTTTCTTTGATGGCATCAGTAAACTACGTTGGTAACACCTCCATGATAATAGGAATAAGAGTTGTTTCAGAAAATTTGAGAACGCATGTAATTAAGCATACCAATACCAGCTACTTTACTATGGTAGCAATAGGAGATGACAATAAACCTAAGCAGGTACCGGGATTGATCTTGAAAAGTGAAGATGATGTTAGGCGATTTGCACAGGGGTTAAATAGAAAGAATCTTAAAACTGAATATAAAAAGAATGAAGCCAGTTTAAGAGAAAGCTACAATAATGAGAGTTGTTTGGTTACACTTAAGAATGAAAGGTGTAAAGTGGCTTTAACATCTGGTTAAAGCCACTTGATCTTTATACTACGGAACGCAATAGGTGAACCTTCATTCTGCAAAAGAATATGTCCCTTTTTTGATTGTCCGAAATTTTTAAGGGATTTATACTTGCTTTTCTCTATTAATGATTTAAAAGATTCTGTGCTCCTGTCATAATCTACAACTTTGCGCCCATTTAACCAATGCTGAATATGATTCTTGTTTACAATGATTCTGGCTATATTCCAGTGTTCAAGCAATGCGGGATTTTTCTTATCAGCAGATATCAGATCATACAATGATGCCAGTGAGCGAAGTTCACCGCGCTCTGGATATTTAAAGTTCATTTCATCTAATATTTGATATTCAAGACCTAAGAAAGTACCTTTTTGTGCTTCATAATCATTTGTTACCAGATATTTAACCCCACTGTTTGTTTCTTTTGAGATTTTAAATTCAAAGAAAAGTTCAAAGTTGTCGAATTGAGCATTGGTTATAATATCCATTTGCTTGCCGTTTTCGGGTTTTACAGCAAGCAGCTCTCCGTTTTTAATTTCCCATCCTCCTTCAGCTATCTTTTTCCATCCGTTAAATGTTTTCCCATCAAAAAGCAAACTCCATCCCAATGCTTTCTCTTGACTGGTTAAGGTATTCGGAGGCTGAGCAAAGGCACCAAAAATGCATATTCCCTGCAGTAATATAATATTGAAGCACAACCTGGATATATTCATAAAGATTGATTTTTAGATTTTGGGTTCCCATCCCTTTTCGTACGAACGGCCCCATAGTTTCTGAGCTTCTTTGTCGCCAACGATGTGACCGTTTTTCGGATCAATTTTTAAGTCGCGACCAACCCTCCATGATATATTGCCTAACTGCATGGCTACACAGCTTTTGTAACCGAGTTCAACATCACAGTTCGGACGCCTGTTGTTTCTGATGGCATCAAGAAAATCTGCCATATGCAAACTATCCATCCCTAAACTTGGACTCGCTGTATTTCTTCCCTCTAAAGATTCTCCGCCAGATTTTGGTGTCACATCCTGAATTAGCTTTCCTTGAAGATCATATATTTTATAAGCATCATCTCCGGTATCCAGGCTTCCTTTTTCACCATAAAAGATAATTCCTCTTTCCTGTCCTTCAACTTTTCTTCCGTTACAGCTTCTGTTTTCCCAAAGCAAGGTAACCTTACCAGGATAATCTATCGTTACTACCTGCGTGTCTGGGGTTTCCCAGTCATCATTAAAATGATATCTTCCGCCGGAAGAGCTAACGCGGGTCGGAAAATCTACTCCCAGACCCCAACGGGCTACATCTACCTCGTGCGTTCCATTATTTAGCGCTTCGCCGGTTCCCCAGTTCCAGAACCAGTGCCAGTTGTAGTGGATTAAACCATCTTTGTAATTAACACGTGGTGCTGGTCCCTGCCATAAATCATAATCCAGCCAGTCGGGTACATTTGCTGGCTTTAAAAAGGTTTCTTTCCTGGTATTCGTATACCATGTTTTTGCCATATATACGCGGCCAATTATCCCTTCATGGAGTAGCTGTATTCCTTTGGTTAGCGTAGGGGCAGAGCGACGTTGGGCGCCCATTTGCACTATTCTGTTGTATTTTCTGGCTGCTGCTACTGCAATTTCACCCTCTCTTGGATTATGGCTTAATGGCTTTTCAACATATACATGTTTTCCGGCCTGGCAAGCCATAATGGTTAATGGTGCATGCCAATGATCAGGAGTTGCCGTGTATATTGCATCAACAGATTTATCTTCCAGAACCTTGCGCAGGTCTTTTTCAGATTTTGGTGGAGTTGTTTGACCAGCTTTCACAATAGTGTTTATTGCCTTAGGAATGGCTCTTGAATCTACATCACAAACTGTAACTATTTGCGTGTTTTTTTGTTTGGCAATTGTACCTCCCATGCTATTCCCACGGCTATTAACGCCGATAGTTGCTATGTTTATTCTGTCATTTGCGCCAATAATATTTCTATAGCTTTTGGCACTAAACCCAGAGGCAGTTCCTCCGAATACACTATTTCCAACAGATAAAGCTGCTGTTCCGATACCTATTTTTTTTATGAAATCTCTTCTTGAATTGTTGCTCATAATTGGTTTTTGGTTGATTGTTTTGGAATTCTATAAAACTCTGATTTTAACATTTTTGAATGAAACTTCATCCCCATGGTCTTGAAGTAGAATATGCCCTTTTTTTACCTGACCAAACGGTGGTTCTGAATCTTTAAACTTACTTAGCTTCCATGCTTCTTTGTAGGAATCACTGCTGCGGTCAAAGGAAAGCGTCTTTTTTCCATTTAAGTAATGAGTTACTTTAGTGCCTTTGGCTACGATTCTTGCTCGGTTCCATTCACCGGTTTTATTCTCCTGTGGTACATCTAAAGGTAGCATGTCATACAAACCAGCCTGTAAACGGTTGCCATTCCTTCCCAATTTTGCATCAGGGTGTTTTACATTATCTAATATCTGGTATTCTAATCCGAGCCAACCTCCTTTAGTATACTTAGTGAAGAAATATTTTATTCCACTATTTCCTCCTTCAGAAAGCTTAAAGTCAACAGAGAGATCAAAATCAGCATATTCATCTTTTGTAAAAATATCACCACCTCCTTTTTCTCCTTCCTTTTTTGCAGATAAAATGCCATTTTCTATTTTCCATCCTGTAGCTGGTGGCGTATCTTTCCCAACAGATGTCCATCCGTTAAGACTTTGACCATCAAAAAGGAGTTTCCAACCTTGTTTGATTTCCTGTTTGGTAAGGGAGTTGTCTTTGTTTTGAGCATATGATACTCCTGTAAGAAGGAGTATCACTAGTAACACCGGGGTTATTTTTGAGTTCATATAAATAAATTTAGCGAAACAATTGTTAACGATAGTTGATTAATGCAACATGTATAAACATGTTACATCTGGGTATATCCTTTGTTTTGTATTATTTTTTGTGGATTTGACTGCATCACTGTCATTGGAATAGGATAAGTCAATGCATTATCACTCCAGGTAAAGCTATTGTAACCATCAAACTGTTGTTCTGCAATCATCACATCTTTGGCTCGTCCTGTTCTTACAAGGTCAAACCACCGGTGATTCTCAAAAGCCAGCTCAACACGGCGCTCGTTTTCAATTGCTAACAGGAAAGCCTGATCACCGCTGAATTCACTCAATTGATAATCGTGTAATAAATTCGGTGCTGGTTGAATATTAGGGTCGCCAGGAGTTTTTCTTGCCCGTTCCCGAATTTTGTTTAGATAAGTTAGGGCAATTCCCTTGTCGCCCCCGCCACGAGCCAGCGCCTCAGCATAAAGTAAGTACACGTCTCCCAGACGTAATTCTATCCAATTGTTGCCATTGTCTGAACCGCTTGTTGAAACATCATAGTATTTACGCACATATTTCTCGGTTTGCAAGGCTCCGGTTTTAGCATTGATCCAGCCATCTCGCATGGATACAAATTTCCTGGGATCTCCGGTTTCATAAGCATTTGACATGTATTGGGTAGGAGAGTTCTCACCACCCTTGTCGCCCACCAAAACAACCTCTTTATCTGAAAATCTTGGAGCGAAATTGTTATTCCATGGACTACCAGTTGCTCCATTTGGTGCGCCTTTCATGTATTGAACTTCAAAAAGAGATTCAGTACTGTTCTTTTTAGAAACATCAAACAGGTCTTTATAGCTTGGAACCAGAGAATACGCAGAATTATTTACTACTTCTGCAAGTTTTTGACTGGCAAGATTGTAATATTCGCCTCCTTTATTAAGCGGATAGCCTGCCATGGTTAAATAAACTTTACCAAGCAATGCTGAGGCTCCGGCCTTGGTTACTCTACCTTTGTCTGTGCCTCCGTATGACTGAGGAAGATTAGCTTCGGCATATTTTAGGTCTGCAATGATGAAATCATACATTTCTTGCAATGGTGCACGCCCAAGTGCATATGCTTCAGTTTGACTTAGTTCTTTGTCTGCTTTGATTACCCCTAAAAGCTGGCCATTTAAAGCTGGCCCTCCAAATGCCCTATTGAGCCAGAAATAAACAAGCGCTCTTAAGAAACTGGCTTCTGCTTTATACTGACTTCTTAATTTTTCATCAGTGAAGGTAGCTGCATCGCTGCGACCAAGAACAATATTGCATCTTAGTATTGTTTTATAACTGTCATCCCACATGTCTGTTATAAAGTTGTTTTCAGGAAGTAAGGGAGAGGCAAATTCATCTATGCCTTTTTCATTTGCAGGGTTTCCCGACAGCCAGGAATAGGTAGTGTTGTCTGAACGGATTTCGCCAAGCCTCACATATGTTGAATTGTATAATGAACGCAAATTGCCATAAGCAGAAAGGGTTGCCTGATTAATGTCCTGTTGTGTTTTATAGAATGAATTGGCATTTAAATTTGATTTCGGGTTCAGGTCAATAAAGTCATCACTGCATGATGCCAGAAAGAAGACTGCTACGAATAATAGATTTATCTTTTTCATATATTTAAAATATAAGCATTAATGAATGTTTAAAACGTCAAATTAAGTCCAAGGATAAACGTCCTTGCAGTTGGATAGCCCAAGTAATCGCCACCTTTTGTAAGTCCGGCACCTTCGCTGCTCGTTTCCGGATCATATCCTGTATAATTGGTTATTGTAAATAAATTGCTTCCGGTTACATATACACTTAAAGCCTTTACCTTTATTTTTTTGGTAAAATTTTCACTGAAATTATATGCAAAATTTACATTCCTAAGTCTTAAATATGATGCGTCCTGAACCCATGCCGAGGAAGGGTCTCTTTGCCAACCCGAAGGAGTTCTCGTTGCTTTGAAGTGAATTCCATCTCCTGGATCGTCTGTAGATCTCCATCTACCAATCTGTTCTATCATCCCATTTCTATCACCATGATATATTCCAACCATTCTTTTATAGAAACTAAATAATTCTGCTCCATATGATGCAGTAAACTGAACTCCCAAAGAGAAGTTTTTATATGAAAAGTTATTGGTTAGACCGGTGGTAAAATCGGGATTATTGTTGCCCAAAATCGTTTTATCATTTTGGTCTAGAATACCATCCTTATTGATATCAGCGTATCTGCCATCGCCTATTTTATCTGCACTTAAGTGCGGATATTTGTTTAATTCATCCTGGGTAAGGAACACGCCTTCATATTTGTATCCATAAAAACTTGCAATAGGAGAGCCAACAGTTGTAATGAACGCATTATTTGCATTAGGAGCGCTGCCATAAATAGGACGGTTATCTGCTCCAACTTCCAATACTTTGTTTTTATTAAATGAAATGTTAAAGTTGGTATTCCACTTAAAGTMACCCAGAAGGTTTCTGGTCGTAACCAGGAATTCCATACCCCTGTTCTGCACTTTTCCGATATTTTGAATTTGGGTAGAATATCCTGTAATTACCGGTACAGGAACATTTAATAAAAGGTCAATAGACTGGCTGTCGTAAAAATCACCTTCAATTCTTATCCTGTCATTTATTAAGCCAAGTTCAAATCCAAGGTTATATTGTCTTGTTTTTTCCCATCCAAGATCAACGTTCGACATTGTGCTTGGGTTGGTAGTATTTTGAAGTGTTCCTCCGGTTGGATAGAAGCCTGAAGTTAGAAGACCAATAGCAGAATAATCGCCAATTCTGTTGTTTCCTGAAATACCAAAGCCTGCACGAATCTTAAGATCGCTTATGGCTTTAATGTTCTCCATAAATTTCTCTTCAGAAATTTTCCACCCTGCAGACAGAGAAGGGAAGGTTCCCCATTTTTTGTTCATACCAAAACGGGAAGAACCATCACCACGAAAGGTGGCTGTAAATAAGTATTTATTATCGTATGCATAGTTGATCCTGCCCAGATAAGAAATCATTGAATATTCTGACTCATCACTAGATAAGGCATACATAGTGCCTGCATTGAGGGTTGTAATCTGGTCGTTGGCAAAGCCACGGGCTTCGCCGTACATATTTTTCAGATTATGTTTTTGAGTGGTATAACCTACAAGGGCAGATAATACGTGCTTATCAGAAAAAGTACGGGAGTAGTTTAAGGTGTTTTCAATTACCCAGTCGAAATCTGATGCACGCTGATTTATACCTTTAGCTGGGCGCGGACCTTTAGAAGCATCAAAATCTATAAAAGAAGCTTCAAAGATCTTTTGCTGGTTGTCCTGAATTCCACCATTAATATTGATCTTATATTTTAGATCCTTAATGATTTCCCATTCAGCAAAAACAGTCCCCAGCCAACCATATCGATTTCTGGAATTTTGAACCTGCTCTGCTACACCGATTGGGCTTGCAACATCGCCGGCAAGTATTTCCGGATTTCGAACCATCGAACCGTATGTTCCATCATCATTCCTTACCGGAAAGATTGGGGGCAATTGCAGTGCAAACATTACCGGAGAGTATTTGCCGCTTTCCTGCTCTCTGCCTTTTGCTGAGAAGGCCAACATATTCATGCCAAGGCTCAGACTCTTGGTAACCTTAGAGTTGATGGCTGAGCGAAAATTAAAGCGGTCATAGTTTGTGCCTAGAACTATACCTTCCTGCTTGGCATAACTTCCGGAAAACATATATTGAGTATGTTCTGTTCCTCCAGAAACCGATAGTTCACTTTTTTGAGTTAAAGCTTTTCTGTATAAAAGATCTTGCCAATTGTTGTCGGGCATTTGTGCTACAGAGGCTGGGTCCAGAAAGTTGTATTTATATCCTCCCGTACCATCTGGTATCATATATTGAGTGCTTGCACCAGAGTACAGACTACGACGTGAGTTGGGGTCTGTAATGGAATGGGGTTGTTGGTTTGGATCTGATGTGATAATTTGTGCATCTAACCAAGCCTGGTTTCTACCATCAATAAACCACTGGATATATTGATCCCTGTTCATCATTTCTACTTCTTTGCCCAGTTCCTGAAATCCTATAAAAGTGTTGGCATTTATTGTTGGCGGGCCAACTTTGCCCTTCTTAGTGGTTACAATAACAACACCGTTTGCACCTCTTGAACCATAAATGGCTGTAGAAGAGGCGTCTTTTAAAACCTGAATACTTTCAATATCTGAGGTGTTCAATAGTCTGAATGCATTACCTTCCATTGGATAGCCATCTACAACATATAAAGGATCATTGGATTGGGTAATTGAGCCAACTCCTCTAACTCTTATGGCTAGTCCTTCCCCGCCAGGGGCACCGCCAGTTTGCTGAACCTGAACTCCGGCCATTTGACCGGCAATGGCCTCGCCAAAGTTTAAAGCAGGTCGCTCTTTTATGCTTTCTGCTGACACAGATGATACGGCGGTAGTAACGTCTGATTTTTTCTGGGTGCCATATCCTATAACCACCACTTCGTTAAGTGCCGAGGTTTCTTCTAGCAGGATTACGTTTATAGTCTGATCACTGCCAATGGTTACTTCTTTGGTCGTATATCCAACCATGCTAAAAACAAGGGTGCCAGTATTTTCTGGTATTGAAATGGCATATAGTCCTTCTCCATTTGTAACTGTTCCAATGGACGTTCCTTTTAATTTAATACTTACACCCGGTATAGAGATATTCTGCTTATCTACAACTTTTCCTTTTATTTCTTTAGCCTGAGGTTTAGTTGTTGAAGGAGAAAATACGGATGGCTCATCCTTCTTTTTGATAAGGATGTTTTTATTTAAGATTTTAAATGCAAACGGACTGTCCTTAAGACTTTCCTCCATTGTCTCTTCAACTGTAGAGTTTTTTACATTTAAACTGACATTTCTTTCTTTTAGATCATCGCTATTGTAAACTACGGAATATCCAGATTGTTGTTTAATAGCCTCAAAAATCTGTACTATTGGTGAGTTCTTTTTGGATATAGTAATTCTTTGTACTGGTTTTGCAGATACTTGCAAACAAGTGAGTAAAAGAAAGAGAATTGTTAAGGTAGCACTAAAATTTACTGAAAATTTAAGTAGTGGTATAGTAAATACCGTTTCATACTGGTTTAGCTTCATTTGGATTAAGTTAATACTTGGTTAGTAGTAAAAAACTGCGGTTCCGATTTTCGGAAAAGGGATAATTAAAGGTTTTTATATGTTAAACCTTTTCATTGGTTATTTAAGATTTCTATTTGGTTATAATTATTTTTTTTCTGTTTTGCGCGTTTACAATGGTATACTTCAGATCGAAGTAACTTAAGATTTCTAAGGCGTTTAATACATCTGTGTTTCTATGGATTTCACCCCAAAGTTTGATAACTGGTATTGGGCCTTTAAACTCGAAATCAACATCGTACCAACGTGCCAGTTGGCGAACCACATTCCTGATATCGGAATTTTGAAATTGAAATAATCCGTTTTTCCAGGCAATAACGCTTTCAGTTTTAACACTATTAACTTGTATAGCGCCGTTGCCTTTTAGGTGAGACTGTTGACCTGGTTTAAGTAGTGCTGATTTGTTGCTTTTAAGCTGTAGGATCCTTACGCTTCCTTCTAATAGTGTTGTTTCAGTTGTGGGTTCGTCTTCATAACTATTGATATTGAAATGAGTTCCGAGTACCTCTACTTCCTGATCTTGGGTTAATACATTAAATGGGTGGATTTTATTTTTTGCAACCYCAAAATATCCTTCTCCTTTTAGTTCTACTTCTCTTTTTTTTCCGTTAAAGGAGATTGGGAATTTTAAGGATGAAAGTGCATTTAACCAAACATGCGAACCATCAGGAAGGATAATTTGATATTGTCCGCCTTTTGAAGTTGTTATGATATTTGTGTTTTTGGGATTTACCAGGTTGACTTGATTAGAAATTTGAGCGTACGAAATTACTCCCTCTTTGATTTTGGTAATTCTCACGCCTCCCTGATMGGTTATTTTTCCAATTGGCGCAGTTTCCAGATATATTTTAGAACCATCTGTTAACGTCAGGAAGGTTTTATTGATACCTGTCGCGAAATTCTTTTGATCGGTTTTTGCTGGAGCCTGTACTACATAATTAGCAGGGGCAGGCTTTTTGAAATAGAAATACATGGCAGCAGATGCTGATAATACAAGGATCACAGAGGCTGCAATCCGCTGCCATAGGTATATAGTTCTTGTTTTATGTGGCTGTGGTAAGGCTTGGTAAACATCATAAAGGTCTTTTTTTATGATATCTTCTGTCAGTTCAACTTTAGTTTCTTTTTGAATTTTATTGTAAACAGATTCTATCCAGGCTATTTCTTCCTCAGTGCATTCCCCTGTCTGATATCTATTTAGTAGCTCTTCTATTTTCTTTTTTTCCATGCTGACGGATCGTATAATTGTCCTTATTAATCTAAAGACCTTTAAGAAATGTTCAGGGCGTAGAAAAAAATGAAAATTTATTTGGGAAGGCTTAAAGAAGCATTAATATTAGCAATGTAAACAGCACAAGAAAGGCCTCTAGTTTAAGTCTTAAAATTTTCAGAGCATTGTTTACCTGTTTTTTTACTGTACTCTCCGATAGGTCTAGCTCATTGGCTATCTCTTTATGAGTGAGGTAAGATTTTCGGCTCATATTCAGTATCTGTCGCATTTTGGCAGGAAGCTCATTGATATGGCTATCAATGATTTCTACAAGTTGTTTTTCTCTAATTGCATAGTCTGTAACTATCTGCGTTTCAGTTGTAGCGTTCTGTTGTAAGAGCGTTGAATATTTTGATTTAACTTGTTGGTGGGAGATAGTCTTTAGTGCCTTGTTACGAACTGCAACATACAAGTATCCGGCAAGATTTGTATTTAAAGTGAAATCCGATCTCCTGTTCCAGAGTGTGGTAAATACTTCCTGAACTAAATCTTTAACTTCATCTCTGTCTTGCAGTATTTTGTATGCACTATTATATAAAGCAGAGGAATAACGAATATATATTTCTGTGAAGGCAGCATGGTCATCCTTTTTGAACAAAAGAACCAATTMATTATCAGTATAAGATTGGTAGGATAACATAGTTATCTAAACATTGAATTAGATTTGGTTAAGAAGGATGGGAGCTATTGCTACACATCTGTTGTAACCAAATCTAATTAATTTTTAGACAAATGCAATAATGGAAGAGGCTGAGCTCTTATCCTTTATGCGTTTCAACCCATTTACGGGCGTTTACAAAGGCTTCCATCCAAGGTGTAACTTCATCTTTACGTTCTTTCGGATAATTTGCCCAATGCCATTGGAATAATGAACGCTCAATGTGTGGCATCATTACCAGGTGACGACCAGACTCATCACACATCATTGCTGTGTTATAATCTGAACCGTTCGGGCTTGCAGGATAAGTTTCATAAGCATACTTTGCTATGATTTGATATTTATCTTCTGAGTAAGGTAATTGGAACCTGCCTTCACCATGTGAAACCCATACACCCAATGTAGTTCCTGCCAATGTAGAAAGCATAACTGAATTGTTTTCTTGTAGGGTTAATGAGGTGAATATACTTTCGTGTTTACCACTTTCGTTATGCAGCATTTTTGGTTTTTCTGCATGGTCTTTATTGATTAAGCCCAGCTCAACAAAAAGCTGACAACCATTACAGATTCCTACAGATAATGTATCTGGTCTGCTAAAAAAGTTTTCAAGTGCAACTTTAGCCTTTTCGTTGTACATAAAAGCTCCTGCCCATCCTTTGGCTGATCCTAAAACATCGGAGTTAGAGAAGCCACCAACCGCACCAATGAACTGTATGTCTTCTAAAGTCTCTCTGCCTGCAATAAGATCAGTCATGTGAACATCTTTTACGTCAAAACCTGCAAGGTACATGGCGTTAGCAAGTTCACGTTCAGAGTTACTTCCTTTTTCACGAATAACAGCTGCCTTTGGTCTTGGTTTTGAAGCATCAATAACCGGTTTCTTTCCGTCAAACTGAGTAGGGAAGTTGTATTTAAGTATGTGGTTTTTGTAGTTGTCAAAGCGTTCTTTTGCTTTTACTGGTCCACTTTGTTTTTTATCTAACAGATAAGAAGTTTTGAACCATACATCACGTAAGTGATCAATGTCAAAAGATAAGGTATCTGAATTGTTTTTTACTTGTAAGCTTGCGGTTGAAGTAACTTCACCAATTTTGTGATAAGCAACATCATTTGCAGAAAGGGTAGCCTCAACATCGCTAGTTGCCTGGAATACGATGCCGATGTTTTCAGCAAAAAGTAATTTTATAATGTCTTGCTCACCTAAAGAAGAAAGATCTAATGATGCACCAAGATCACGATCGGCAAAGCAAAGTTCCAGTAAAGTAGTTATTAAACCACCGCTACCTATATCGTGTCCTGCTTGTATTTTGTCAGCTTTTATTAATTCCTGAAGTGTGTTAAAAGCATTTTTAAGTTGATCTGCATTTTTAACATCAGGTGTTTCATTACCAATTCTGTTTAAGATTTGTGCAAAGGAAGAACCACCAAGTTTATAAGTATCGTTAGATAGGTTGATGTAGTAAATTGAACCGCCATCTTTTTGTAAAACGGGCTCAACAACTTTAGTGATGTCGTTGCAATTTCCTGCAGCTGAAATAATCACAGTACCCGGTGCAATCACCTCATCGCTCTTATATTTTTGTTTCATCGACAAGGAATCTTTACCTGTTGGGATATTGATTCCTAAGCTGATTGCAAAATCAGAACAAGCTTTTACAGCTTCGTATAATCTGGCATCTTCACCTTCGTTTTTACATGCCCACATCCAGTTGGCTGAAAGGGAAACGCTTTTTAGTCCATCTTTTAATGGTGCCCACAGAATATTAGAAAGAGATTCGGCAATAGCAATACGACTTCCGGCTGCCGGATCAATTAATGCAGATAGGGGAGCGTGACCTACTGAAGTTGCGATGCCTTCTTTTCCCTGAAAATCTAACGCCATAACACCACAGTTGTTAAGTGGCAATTGTAGTGGTCCGGCACATTGTTGTTTGGCAACGCGGCCACCCACACAACGGTCAACCTTATTGGTTAACCAGTCTTTAGAGGCAACAGCTTCAAGTTGTAATACTTGTTCCAGATAAACATTTAACTGGGCTTTATCATAAGTAACCGGCTCGTATTTTCTATCAATGGTTTTGTCTTCCATGATTACCTTTGGAGAACTGCCGAACATGTCTTTCAGTTCAAGATCCATAGGTTTAGCGCCGGTAGTTGCAGATTCAAATGTAAAGCGGTGATCGCCTGTAACTGTACCTACAGTATACATTGGAGAGCGCTCACGATCTGCAATTTTTTGAAGTGTTTCTATATGTTCTTGTCCGATTACCAGACCCATACGCTCCTGAGATTCGTTACCAATAATCTCTTTAGCTGAAAGGGTAGGATCACCGACAGGTAATTTATCAAGGTCTATTTTTCCACCGGTTTCTTCAACCAGTTCAGAAAGGCAGTTTAAGTGACCACCGGCACCATGATCATGTATCGATACGATGCTGTTATGATCGCTCTCTACCATGCCACGTACAGCATTAGCTGCTCTTTTTTGCATTTCAGGATTAGATCTCTGAATGGCATTTAATTCAATTCCACTCCCAAGGGCGCCGGTATCTGCAGATGATACTGCAGCACCACCCATACCAATTCTATAATTTTCTCCACCCAGGACAACAATTTTATCACCTTCAGAAGGTTTTTGTTTTTTAGCCTGGCTGGCCTTACCATAACCAACACCACCAGCAAGCATGATTACTTTATCGAAACCAAGTTTGCGTCCGCCTTCTTCATGTTCGAATGTAAGAACCGAACCGGTGATTAGCGGTTGGCCAAATTTATTTCCAAAATCAGTTGCTCCATTAGAAGCTTTGATTAGGATATCCATTGGAGTTTGGTATAGCCATTTTCTTTCTTCAACACCTTTTTCCCAAGGGCGATTTTCTTCCAATCTTGATAAGGCAGTCATATAAACTGCAGTACCAGCCAAAGGTAGTGAGCCTTGTCCACCTGCAAGTCTGTCTCTAATTTCGCCACCTGATCCGGTTGCAGCACCATTAAATGGTTCTACAGTTGTTGGGAAGTTATGTGTTTCTGCTTTTACGGAAATTACGGATTCAAAATCGCTGATTGCATAATAGTCGGGCTCATCAGCACGTTTAGGTGCAAACTGCTGAACTACCGGACCTTTAATAAAGGCAACATTGTCTTTATAGGCAGAAACAATATCATTGGGGTTTTCTTCTGATGTTTTACGGATCAGCTTGAAAAGAGATGTAGGTTGTTCCACACCGTCAATAACGAATTTACCGTTAAAGATTTTGTGACGACAGTGTTCTGAGTTTACCTGAGAAAAACCGAATACTTCTGAGTCAGTAAGTGCTCTTCCAAGTCTTTGAGAAAGACCATTTAAGTACTCTACTTCTTCATCACTTAGTGATAAACCTTCCTGTTTATTATAGGCAGCAATATCGCTAACCTCAATAATAGGTTCCGGTTGTATATTAATAGTATATATGTCCTGATTAAGTTCCTTATATTTTTGAGATAACATTGGATCGAAGTCAGAAAAACCTTCTTCTACTTTATGAAATTCTTCAATCCTGATGATTCCTTCGATGGCCATATTTTGTGTAATCTCTACCGCATTTGTACTCCATGGAGTTATCATTGCTGCTCGAGGTCCGACAAAAAAGTCTGTTAATACGGTTTCTTGCTTTAATTTTGCACCGCCAAACAGCCATTCTAGTTTTGTAATATCAGTATCGGATAAGTTTTGCGCGGTTTGTAAAGCGAAAACTGTATTGGATTGATTGGAGAAGAAATAAATCATTGTAGTGTTTTGAGCCGCAAATTTAGCGTTAAAATTTTAAAACCGCGAGGTTAGAATGTAATATATTCGCAGAAGCGTATGGGAAGTATTTTTAAATTTAAGCAGTTTGAGGTAAACCAGTCGGGTTGTGCCATGAAAATTAATACTGATGGAGTGTTACTAGGCGCTATTGTTCAAAAAAATGACACTAAACAAATACTCGATATTGGAACCGGTACGGGCGTTATTGCTTTAATGCTGGCGCAGCGTTTTCCAGAGGCACTAGTTGATGCTGTAGAGATAGACGAATCGGCAGCATTAGCGGCTTCAGCTAATTTTAACAATTCTAATTTTTCTGCAAGAGTTAAAGCCCACCATTGTGCTATAGCATCGTATAATACTGATGTTAAATATGACTTAATTGTTTCCAATCCTCCTTATTTTGTTAACGACCTTAAAAATCCGGAACAAAGAAAAGGGATTGCAAGGCACGCTGATCAGGATTTTTTTGAGTTGCTGTTAATGAAAACTTCAGAACTATTAACTGATGATGGATGTATTTGGTTAATACTCCCGGTTAAGCAAGCAGAGTTTGTGGTTGCGGGGGCAGCAGCATTTAATCTGGCGCTGGGCGAAAGAATAAATGTTTGTTCTGATGAAAGTAAACCTGTTTTTCGCCATATCATTTGCCTCCAGCGGAAAGTGGTTGCGCCAAAGATTAGTAATTTCTTCATTTACGAATCTGAAAAAATATATACCGAAGCCTATAAGAGATTACTTAAAGATTTCTTGCTGGCTTTTTAATTGTATAAATGTCATTATACATAGCTTTGTTTGATACATATTAAGAACATATACTTTGACTAAGATAGGCCTGATTTCTGATACACATGGATTTTTGGATCCAGCGGTTTTTAAACACTTTGCCGATTGCGATGAAATATGGCATGCGGGAGATTTTGGACCCAATGTAGCCGAAGAGCTTGCCGCCTTTAAACCACTTCGTGGCGTTTACGGAAATATTGATGGTAAAGAGATTAGAAGCCTTTACCCTGAACACTTGCGTTTTAATTGCGAAAACCTTGATGTATGGATAACACATATTGGGGGTTATCCGGGGAAATATGCTCCGCAGGTAAAGGGTGAAATGTACACTAAGCCTCCGAAATTATTTATTGCCGGGCATTCACATATTTTAAAGGTGATGTACGACAAGAAAATCGATTGTTTACATATAAATCCCGGTGCAGCAGGAAATTCGGGTTGGCATAAGGTTAAAACTTTAATTAGATTTTCTGTTTCAGAAGAAAAAATACATAACTTAGAGGTCATAGAAATAGGCGTTAGATAACGTATTAAATACACTAAGTATATGTCAGGTATAAAAACACTGGGTCAATTTATAATAGAAAAACAGGCCGATTTCCCTTATGCAAAAGGAGAGCTTTCAAGATTGCTTCGGGATATTGGTATTGCCTCCAAAATAGTTAACCGGGAGGTGAATAAAGCAGGTCTGGTTGATATACTGGGAGCTGCCGGAACCATGAATATTCAGGGTGAGGGGCAACAGAAGCTTGATGTGTATGCCAATACGCAATTTATAAGTGCACTGACCAGTGGTGGTGAATGTTGTATTGTTGCAACAGAAGAGGAGGATGAGTTTGTGAAAATCGATTCACCAGTATCTAAAAATGCCAAATACATAGTGTGCATTGACCCGCTCGATGGTTCTTCTAATATTGATTGTAATGTTGCCGTAGGAACTATTTTCTCGATTTACAGAAGAAAATCAACAAACGGAGAGGCTACTTTGCAGGATGTTTTGCAAAAAGGAACGGAGCAGGTGGCAGCAGGTTATGTGATTTATGGATCCTCAACCATGTTGGTGTATACCACAGGTAAAGGGGTAAACGGCTTTACCTTAGATCCTTCCATCGGAGAGTTTTGCTTATCTCATCCAAATATGAAGATACCCCCAAATGGAAATATTTATTCCTTAAATGAAGGGAACTATGTCCATTTTCCGGAAGGAGTAAAAAAATATCTAAAATATGTTCAGGTTGAAGATGCGGCCACCAATAGACCATATACATCGAGGTATATTGGGTCGATGGTAGGCGATATTCATCGAAATTTAATAAAGGGAGGCATATATATTTATCCTACCACTGCCAGATCTCCTAATGGAAAACTGCGGTTATTGTATGAATGTAATCCAATGGCTTTTATCGTTGAACAAGCCGGAGGAGTTGCTTCGGATGGTTTTAACAGGATATTAGAAATAGAACCAACAGAACTGCATCAGCGCACAGCTATATTTATAGGGTCAGAACATATGGTTCATGTTGCGGAGTCATTAATGATGGAATTCTCTTCAGAGAAAAAATCAGATTCCCGTTATGTTTCTGGTACTGAGGCTAAACTAGAACAGATGGGGGTAGTGGGCGGTATAGATTAATAGATGCTTTTTGTTTAATGAAAATATATTAATATTTAATATGTTTGTGCATAGCGATATCTGGTTCTAATAGTTTATAACGATCTGGTATTGCATTATGTAACCAAATTAAACAATGAACATCTTGAACCTCAATTCCGTTAAATTCTTTAAAGGCGGCTTATTGCTTGCCTCATTATTTTTAAGCGCCGTTGTGCAGGCAAAGGTAACTTTACCTTCTGTATTTAGTGATAACATGGTTTTTCAACAAAAAACCAATGTTGCCATCTGGGGAAATACCGATGCAGGAAAAACTGTAAAGGTTACCGCTACCTGGAACAATAAAACTTATACTGCTAAAGCGGGTAGTGATGGAAAGTTTAAGATTGTATTACCGACTCCTTCCTATGGTGGGCCATATAATATCAGTATTTCTGATGGGGATGTTACTAAGTTAAGCAATGTGCTTATTGGTGATGTTTGGATTTGCTCAGGACAATCTAACATGGAAATGCCATTGGCAGGATGGGGGAAAGTTAATAATTATGAGCAGGAAATAAGCGATGCGAATTATCCGAATATCAGATTGTTGCACACTGTTCAGGTAACCAGCAATTCGCCGTTAAAAGATGCTAAGGTATATAATGATGGGTGGCAAGCATGTACACCAAAATATGTTGCGAATTTTTCTTCAGTAGCCTACTTTTTTGCCCGCGAGATCAATAAAAAAACAGGAGTTCCTATTGGATTGATAAATACCTCATGGGGGGGAACTATTGCGGAAGCGTGGACTAGTGCAGGTACACTTAAAACTATACCGGATTTTATGGAAGCAGTTAACAAAATTGAAACTTCCGGTAAAGATAAAGACGCCTCTAGCTTTAAACAGAAATTAGAAGCCTGGCAAAAGCTGGTATTAGATAAAGATGCTGGTATAGCTCAGGGTAAACCTGCATGGTTGGATGCTTCACTTGACGTTTCATCATGGAAAAGCATGGCTTTGCCTTCGTTATGGGAGAAGAGTGGGATGCCTGATTTTGATGGCGTTGTTTGGTTTAGAAAAAATATAACTATCCCTCAATCATGGGCAGGTAAAGAGGTAAAGGTTAATTTGGGTACTATAGATGATAATGACGTTACTTTTTTTGATGGCGAAAAAATAGGTCAAACAGAAGGATTTAATGTGCCACGTGCTTATACTATCCCTGCAAATAAAGTAAAAGCAGGAACATTTGCTCTGGTAGTAAGGGTGTTTGATGGTGCCGGTGATGGTGGTCTTTATGCAGATAAAAATATATTATCACTGGTGTCTGCAAATGGCGAGCGTTTATCGCTTGATGGAGATTGGCAATACAAGGTAGGGTTAAATTTAAAAGACGTAGCGCCTATGCCTGCTTCAAATGATGGCCCTAACAGAGTAACGGTATTGTATAATGCGATGATCAATCCGTATTTGCAATTCCCGATTAAGGGAGCTATTTGGTACCAGGGAGAAAGTAATGCCGGCCGGGCAAATCAATATCGCAAACTCTTTCCTGCAATGATTAAAGATTGGAGAAAAAGCTGGAATCAACCTAACTTTCCTTTTTACTTTGTTCAGCTCGCTAATTTTATGCAAGCAGTAAAGGAGCCAAAGTCGTCTGAGTGGGCAGAGTTAAGAGATGCGCAGCGTGAAACGCTTTCACTTCCAAATACCGGGATGGCCGTTTCTATTGACATAGGAGATGCAGTTGATATTCATCCAAAAAACAAACAGGATGTTGGTAAGCGACTAGCTTTTATAGCACTAGCTAAAGATTATGGGGTTAAAATTCCTTATAGCGGCCCGGTATACCAATCACAAAAAATTGACGGTAATACCATAGCATTAACCTTTGGATCTACCGATGGCGGTTTAAAGGCTAGTGATGGTGGAGAGCTAATTGGCTTTTCGGTTGCGGGTTCCGATCAGAAATTTCATTGGGCTAAAGCTGTAATAAAAGGAAATCAGGTTATTGTTAGTAGCGCTGAAGTGCCTAATCCTGTTTCGGTAAGGTATGCCTGGGCCGATAACCCACAGTGTAATTTTGTAAATGGTGCAGGCCTGCCGGCGTCGCCATTCAGAACTGATAACTGGCCCGAAATCACTTTGGGAAAAAAATAAAGCTTTTACTTAAGTTGTTTGAATCCCCCAGGTTACATTAAAAAATGTGGTCTGGGGGATGTTTTTATGCATAAATTGAAATTTAACACTGAAAAATTTGATTGCATAAAATTAATATGTAACTATGTATGTACAAATAGCATAAATCATTGCTTGTAACGAATCCTAAAACGTCTAATAAATAGCATATATGAGAATAAGAATACTAATGATAACTTGTTTAAGTGCTTTTGCCCTGAGTAAAAGTACGAATGGACAAAGTGTTTTATCCGCCAGTGTGTCTAAAAAAGTTGAATCTATTAAACCTTCCGCAGATTCCGTAAAGGAAATGGCAGAGACATTAATAAAGAAAGGTTTTACAGCCGGAGATGGTTATGGTGAGGTATGGATAAGAGATCTTAATACCTTTTTGACTGTTGCCTGTAAAGTGAATGATAAAGATCTTATAAAAAAACATTTGATTACTTTCTTTCAATTTCAGCAACCAGACGGGGGAATTTTAGACGGCTATATTCCGATAAAAAAAGGCGGTGTTTCATATGATTTTTATCATTCAGCACTTGCACCAGGTTATGCCGGGCATAAAAATACGGTAGAAACAGATCAGGAGACTTCTCTTGTACAAGCCATTGCTAAGTATATAAGAGGTACTGGCGATAAAACCATTTTGAAGGATACCGTTGCTGGGGCATCTGTACAAAAACACCTGGAACAAGCTATGGAGTTTTTGCTTACCAAGCGCTTCGAAAAGAAATACGGATTGGTATGGGGTGCAACAACTGTAGACTGGGGAGATGTTCAGCCAGAACATAGCTGGGGTGTTGTATTAGATTCTAACTCGCACAGAACCATAGATATTTATGATAATGCAATGTTCATAATTGCCATTAATGATTTTCTTGACATGGCAGATTTATCTTCAAAATCACAAAGATATTGGAAAGACATCAAAGGAAGCTTAGCTGCAAATGTTCGTAAACACCTTTGGGATAAAACCCAACAGAAATTTGTACCGCATATATATTTAAATGGTTCGCCATTTCCCGCATCTTTTAATGAATCGGAGATTTATTATCACGGAGGAACTGCAATTGCAATAGAGGCTGGTCTTTTAAGTAAAGAAGAAGTGAAAGCTGCTTACAATAAAATGAAGGAAAATGTGAAGAAAGCCAATGCCGCAACAATAGGTTTAACTATATATCCGGTATATCCAAAAGGGTTTTTTAAAAATACTGGCATGGGGCCTTATTCGTATCAGAATGGTGGAGACTGGACTTGGTTTGGTGGTAGAATGGTGTCTCAACTTATCCGTTACGATCTTCTTGAGGAAGCTTGTGAAGCCATGGCGCCAATGTTAGATCGTGTGATAAAAAACAAAGGCTTTTATGAGTGGTACACACCAGACAACAAACCTCAGGGCTCATCTAGTTTTAGAGGAGAAGCGGGGGTTTTGTGGAGTGCAATTACGGAACTTGAACAGAAGACTAAAAAATAATTTTGACAGCAAATGATGAGTAATTACCGCGACAATTTAAAGGTATTATTGTTAGCGATGCTTTTGAGCTTCGCGGTAGTACCATTGTGTGCCCAGAAGAAAGTGATCTGGGAGATAGGATCTTCGGATAATAAGGATGAAGATATGGCGCTTGCTCCTTCTGGGTATAAGCATTTTTTAGATCATGATTTTGGATGGGAAGACCGGTTTTTTCTTATTGGGTTTTCAAAACCTGAAAAGGATTGGCCATATGTTTTGCCTGGCCCAAAAGATGGTTGGGGAGGCACGGGCAGTACCTCTGGTTTAAGAACTCATACTGCAAACATATTGTTTGGACTAACCAGTTTTCCAGTGCAGGGAGAATGGAATTTTGTTATTGATTTACTGGGCTATCAAGGTGATTCTCCTCCGCTGCTTAAAGTGATCATCAACGGTAAAGCTTTTGTAAAACAGTTGCCAAAGTACAAATCAGGTCGGGTTGTTGAAGGTGATCTGAATGACGCAAAGGAATATAAAATAGAAATTCCGGTTCAATCTGGAATGCTCCGTAAAGGAGGAAACGAGATGGTACTTACTTCACTGGATGGTTCCTGGATGGTATTCGATCAGGTGAGATTGGAAGGCCCTCAGAGTGCAGTGTTGGTTAATAATAAAGCTATCTTTTTAAGGAATGTAAAAGCTGCTGAGTACGAGTTAACCAAGAATGGTAAACAGATTCAGCCATTGCTTGTAGATGCACAGCACCTTTCAGGAAACCCCGAACTTACTGTTAAACTAGACGGGAAACTTCTGTTTAAAGAAAAACTTGATAGTTCCAGATATCAGTTTGAGGTTCCGATGCCTGCTGTAATTACTCCAAAGCAAAGCAGGTACGAGATTTTTAGCAATGGAGTATTGTTGGAAAAGGGGACAGTTAAGCGATCAAAACAACAACAATTTACTTCTGCTGATTATGTAAATACCAGGATGGGTACGGCCCATTCGCGATGGATGATTGCTCCAGGTCCATGGATGCCGTTTAGTATGGTTAAATTGAGTCCTGATAATCAAAATGCCGGATGGACAGCAGGTTATGATCMGTCTTTTGAAAGTGTTGGGGTTTTTAGCCACATTCATGAATGGACTATGGCTGGCCTGGGGATGTTGCCTGTTAATGGTCCGCTAAAAATTAAAGTTGGAGATGAGCGTAAGGCTGGAGATGGTTATCGATCTCAAATTGATAAATCAACAGAGGAAGCGCCTTTAGGTTATTACAAAGTGATGCTTACCGACTATAACATTAAGGCCGAGCTAACGGCTACAACCAGATGCGGCTTTCAACGGTATACCTATCCTAAGGCCGGGAATTCGAGGGTAATGATCGACCTCCAGATCCCTGCAGAATATTCTTATCAATTAAAGGATGTTTCATTAAGAAAAGTAAGCGATTATAGGATAGAAGGTTTTACAAGGCAATTTACACCTAATGCATGGTCTGGTGATGTTAATCAGGATTATAAGATTCACTTTGTAATTGAGTTTGATCAGCCAATTAAAAAATTCGGTACCTGGTTAAACGACGATCTGAGTGAAAAGGATATTCTAAATGCAGGTACGGTTAAAGATGCAGGGGCGTATGTAGAATTTGATACGAGAAAGAACCAGGTAGTGCAAACACGTACAGGAATATCGCTTGTAAGCATTGAGAATGCCTCTCAAAATTTATTGAAAGAAGTTACAGAGCCTTATGGTTGGAGTTTCGACAAAGTTCGCAATGGACAGCGTGATGCGTGGAATAAGCTGATGGGGCGTTTGGCAATTACTACTAACGACAGGCGTGAAAAAGTAAGGTTTTATAGCAACATGTATCGCGCATTGGCTAGTCGTAATACCTGGAGCGATCTGGATGGCAAGTGGGTTGATGCTACACAAAAGATTCAGCAACTTAAGGATCCAAATGCTTTAGCTTTAGGCTGCGATGCTTTTTGGAATACATTTTGGAACCTCAATCAGTTTTGGAATCTTGTTACTCCGGAGTGGTCATCCAGGTGGGTTAAATCACAATTGGCGATGTATGATGCCAATGGCTGGCTTGCAAAAGGTCCGGCAGGAATGAACTATGTGCCTGTAATGGTTGCTGAGCATGAAATTCCTTTGATAGTTGGCGCATATCAGATGGGTATTCGAGATTTTGATGCCCAAAAAGCTTTTGAAGCCGTGTATAAAATGCAAACTACACCTGCCCAAAAAGTAGGATTGGGATTTGCAGGAAACAGAGACCTTTTACCTTATTTAAAACATAAATATGTGCCATACGATCAGGGAAGGTTCTCTAATACGCTCGAATATGCTTATGATGACTGGACTGTATCACAGTTTGCAAAAGCATTGGGTAAAAAAGAAGCTGCAGAAGAGTTTACGCTTCGGGCAAACTATTGGAAAAATGCAATAGATAAGGAAACAGGTTATGCCCGTTTACGTAAGTCAGACGGCTCGTGGTTTCCTGATTTTGACCCTTTTAAGTCAGGAGCCAATGAACAGTATGTAGAGGGGAATGCCTGGCAGCTAACCTATTTTGTGCCACAGGATGTGCCCGGACTGGCTAAGGAAATTGGAGAAGATAAGTTTGTAGAACGCCTGGAGTGGGGTTTTAAGGAAAGCTATAAATTACGCTTTAATGCCCCCGGCGATCAATACTGGGATTATCCGGTAATCCAGGGTAATCAGCAGTCTATGCATTTTGCCTTCCTGTTTAATTGGGTTAAGAAACCCTGGCTTACACAATACTGGAGTCGCTCAATTATAGATCGTTATTACGGGTTTGATGTATCTAATGCATATCTTGGTGATGAAGATCAGGGCCAGATGAGTGCCTGGTTTATTATGGTATCTATGGGACTTTTCCAGACTGATGGTGGCTGCAGCACTGATCCTATATATGAAATTGGAAGTCCGCTTTTTTCTAAAGTAACCATCGGGTTGGGTGAGCAATACGGCAGAGGCAAAACCTTTAGTATAGAGGCGCCAAATGTATCCAGATCCAATAAATATGTACAAAGTGCAACACTTAATGGCAAAGTATTAAACTCATTTAAGTTTCCAGCATCAGAACTGCTTAAGGGTGGTAAGTTAGTACTAAAGATGGGGGCAAGCCCCAATAAGAATTGGGGCCTATAATTTTAGCTTCTTCTGCTCTCTACGGTATAAATAAAGCTATCCGCCTTGTAGTATCCCAGGTTGTATTCTATAGGACGATCTGCCTGATCAAAGACAAAGMGTTTACGGAATAAGATAGGACTCCCAGGTTCTGTTTCGAGCTTTGAGGCAATGAACTTGTCAGCTGCTTTTGCACTGATCTCTTCTTTTGATAATTCCGAAATGATGTTGTAATCGGCTTGCAATATATCATAAAGAGGTCTTTTGAAATCCTCTTCACCTGTTAACCCTGTGCGGGGGTGAAAATAGGAAACAAAATATACAAAAGGGCCTTCAGGTTTGCCTCTTAAACGTTCAAGTTTTAATATTTTTTGATCGGTTTTGATGTTGAAGAAATTGGCAATTACTTCTTCAGGATAAATCCAGCTTACATGTAATTCAAAGTTCTTGATCGGAATGCCCCTGGCTTTCATTTCCTGAGAGAAACTTAGCCAGTTTGCAGACTTAGAACTGATCATGGCATCTGCTACTTTTGTTCCAACTCCTTTTTTACGGATTAACAATCCTTCATATACCAGTTTGTTTAAGGCCTGACGAAGTGTGGTACGGGAAATAGCCAGTTGATTGGCAAGGTCAATTTCATTGGGCAATAATTTGCCGTTTTGAAATTGAGGGTCTGCTATCATTTTACGCAACAACTCTTCTGCTTGTATATGCAGAGGAATGGGACTTTTATGGTTGAGTGCTAATTTCATATTTATATACGGCTTTAAGGTTGCCCTTTATATCTGTTTTTCTCTATTGCAATATTATGAAAATATATTTGCAATGGATTATTAAATCACTATGTTTGTACATATTTGGTTCTTACGTTGGATGTGATTTACCATTATTCGGCTTTTATGGTGATATTAAGCTATTTTTGTTGGTTTTTTATGTTTATACATATGTTTGGTTATTAATAAATAAAGGGTAGTTGAAATTATGATAGAAGCTTCTGAGGCTACAGAAAATGAAAAAATTCAAACTGGCAAAAGTATGAGTGAGTATAAATGGAGAAATAGCACGCAACCATTGTTGCAGCAACACGTATATGAGAGTTCCACAGAAGACAATAGTTACAACTCAATGCCCTATCACAAATTAGGGAAAGGTAAAATATATAGCGGCTTTGGTAGTTTAGTAGCCTGGATCATTGAACAGAAAAACGTGCTCATCGATGGATATGGAGGAGTATTTTTTAGCGATATTCAAGAAGAGGTTCAGAAGAAACTTGAAGAGAACGGTTTTTCTGTAAAATGGCATTTTACAGCAGATTATTTTAAAAGTGAATCCGAAGTAGAGAAAATGGTTAAGCCATTTTTAGGTGGCGCCGAAGATGTGTGGGGATTTAAAACCAACCTTAATCTTAAAGATTTCTTTAAAATTGATGAATTTTTAGCACTCGAAAAAGATGATCAGGCAGACATCAATATTGTAATTGGTATTGGTGCAGGTTTACTCAATTGGGATGCACCGGTGGTGTATTTTGATATCCCTAAGAACGAAATACAATACCGCATGCGAGCTGGGTCAATTGGGAATCTTGGGAATAATTTTAAAGACAAAGCCTTTAAAATGTATAAACGCTTCTACTTTGTAGATTGGGTAGTACTAAACCAACATAAGGCCGAATTGCTTGAAAAGATTGCTATAGTTGCAGATGGGCAAAGAGTAGGTAGGCCAAACTGGTTGTTCAAAAAAGATCTGGTTGATGGATTACATAAACTTAGCCACTCTGTTTTGCGTGCACGTCCCTGGTTTGAAAGTGGCTCGTGGGGAGGGCAATGGATGAAGAAACATCTGCAGGGCTTAAATATCAAAGAGGTCAATTATGCATGGTCATTTGAGTTAATCACGCCAGAGAATGGTATTGTGTTGGAGAGTGACGGAAACTTGCTGGAAATACCTTTTGATCTTTTAATGACGATTGAGTATAAAGCCATACTGGGTGAACATGCCAAACAGTTTGGTAGCTATTTCCCTATTCGTTTTGATTTTCTGGATACTTTTAAAGGAGGTAATCTGTCCATTCAGTGTCACCCATCAAAATCATATATCAGAGAAAAATTTGGAGAGACCATTACTCAGGATGAAACCTACTACATCCTGGATTGCGAGCCAGGTGCAAAGGTTTACCTGGGTTTTCAGGAGAATATAGATCCTCAGGAATTCAGAAAAGCATTGGAACTTAGCCAACTTAAAAAACAAGAGATTTTAGTAGAGAGATATGTACGTAGCTTTCCTTCGCGCAAGCATGAACTATATTTAATTCCTAATGGTACTGTTCATAGCTCCGGGATAAATAACATGGTGCTCGAGATTAGCGCTACTCCATATATTTTTACGTTTAAAATGTACGACTGGCTATCTCTTGATCTTAATGGCGAACCCAGACCGATTAATATAGAGCATGCCTTTAATAACCTTAGGTTTGAAAGAAAAGGTGAAAAGGTACCGAAAGAGCTAATTGCTAAGCAAGTCTTATTTGATAGAGGTGATGATTGGGAAATACTACACTTACCAACGCATAAGGATCATTTTTATGATGTACATCGTATTGAATTTGATACTGAACTGATTATTGATACTGAGGACAGATGTCATGTGTTGATGCTTGTTGATGGCACTTCCATTTCAGTTGAGATTGAAGAGAATGAGACCAATAAATTTCATTATGCCGAGACCTTTATTATTCCAGCGGCAACGCAGAAATATAAGCTGATAAATCATGGAACAGGAAGAGCAAAAGTGATTAAAGCTTTCCTTAAACATGATATTGAATTGTAAAGAATAACCTAACCTAATACCTAACCATTTATAAACCGAGCAAGTATGAATAATAATTATAAAACTTATTTGGGCTTAATTACCCTTGTTGCATCTTTAGGAGGCTTGCTTTTTGGCTTTGATATGGCGGTAATATCTGGAGTATTGCCCTTTGTAGAGAAACAATTTAATTTAACTCCATTACAGGAAGGGTGGTTTGTTTCTTCGGCTCTTGTGGGCTGTATTGTGGGGGTGGCATTTTCAGGAGATTTGAGTGATAGACTTGGACGTAAAAAACTACTCTTCATTTCTGCAATTTTATTCCTTTTCTCTGCCATTKGCTGTTCTTTGGTAACATCTCTTGATTGGTTAATTGCATCAAGATTATTGGGTGGTATAGGTGTTGGTATTGCGTCAATTGTAGTACCCTTGTATCTTTCAGAAATATCTCCGGCAGCTATTAGAGGGAGACTGGTTACTTTTTACCAGCTGGCAATTACTGTAGGGATTTTGATGGCCTATATAACCAATTCAGTGCTGTTAAATTATTCTGAACATCATACAGCGACCTCTGGGTTAATTGATCTTGTTTACATTAAAGAAATATGGCGTGGCATGTTTAGTATAGGTGGGGTGCTTGCCACACTGTTTCTGGTAGGATTGTTTTTTGTACCCGAAAGTCCACGGTGGTTAATAAAAAAAGGCAGAAACCTGGAAGGGTTAGCCATTTTAAAAAGCATAAATAACGGTAAAGAGGAAGCTGTTGAGGCAGCCCTAAGCGGAGAAAAAAATGATGATAACGGCTCGTATAAAGAACTGTTATCACCTAAATTAAGGAAAGCCATGCTGCTTGGTATTTTGCTGCCCTTGTTTTCTCAATTAAGCGGTATAAATGCCATCATTTATTATGGGCCATCCATACTAAATGATGCAGGTATTGCTCTAAGTAATTCCTTTTTAGGACAGATCATATTTGGGGTGGCCAATCTGGTATTTACTTTTATTGCGATATGGAAAGTTGACGATTGGGGCAGGAGACCACTTTATTTAATTGGTACAATTGGGGCAACAATAAGTTTATTTGTTACAGGTTTTCTGTTTTATCTGGGTCTTACCTCGAGTATATTCTTAATTATTAGTGTTACGCTTTTTTTGGCTTGTTTTGCGTTCTCTATAGGCCCTTTAAAGTTTGTAGTAGCATCTGAGATATTTCCAACAAATATTAGAGGCAAAGCCTTGGGCGTAAGTATAATGGTGATGTGGGTGGCCGATACCATAATGGGACAGGTTACACCAATATTATTAAAACAGGCCGGAACACCCGCAACCTTCTGGGTATTTGCCTTTTTCTGTTTAATCGCCTTTTTTGTTGTTTACAGGTTATTGCCCGAAACCAAGGGTAAATCATTGGAAGAAATAGAATCATTTTAGGATGAGAAGAAATAGTAATATCATAATAGCCGCTTTTTTAGCAGTTGCAGTACTATCTTCCTGCAAGGTAAAGAAGGAAGGTGTATTAAAGTATGTAGATTCTGGTATTGGTACTGCCCATAGTCGCTGGTTCTTTTTTACACCAGCTGCTTTACCTTATGGGATGGCAAAACTTGCACCATCAACCAATGGTCATTATGGCAATAAATCGGGATGGGAAGCGGTGGGGTATGATACCAGGCATAGCTCTATAGAAGGATTTGTCCATTTTCATGAATGGCAAATTGGGGGCGTGTCTTTTATGCCTGCAAATGGTCCTTTAAAAGTGAAGCCCGGTGATTTGGAAGGTAGTGAGGATGGTTATCGCTCTCATTTTGATCATAAAAATGAAGTAGCCGAGCCTGGTTACTACAAAGTTGTGTTAGATGATTACAATATTACAGCTGAACTTACAGCAACGGAACATGTTGGGTTTCATCGCTATACTTTTCCTAAAAATGATCAATCGAGGGTTATTTTGGATATCGGGAATAAGCAGGGCGAAAGTGATGAGGTGAAAGACGCAGCTGTACGCATGATTGATGATACTCATTTTGAAGGTTTTGTAACCACATACCCAAAATACATTAAAACTTATGATCCAAAAGGCCAGATTACCATGTATTTCTGGGGAGAAACAAGTCAGAAGCCAATAAAGACAGGTTCTTTTAATGCCGAAGGTATTTCTCAGAACAGCACATCTGCAAAAGGTAAGGGGGCAGGTTTGTTTTTGGAATATAAAACGACCGAAGGAGCTGTTGTGGAGATGAAAGTAGGTTTGTCGTATACCTCAACAGAAAATGCTAAAAGAAACTTCGAGGCAGAGGCAACAAGCCTTTCATTTGACCAGGCTAAGGCAAGAGCTCAAAAAGTGTGGGAGCAGGAACTGGGCAAAATTTATGTTGAAGGAACTGATAAAAACAATAAAGTAAAGTTTTATACCGGCCTGTTTCACGGTTTATTGGGCCGGGGAACTGCAAGTGATGTGAGCGGAACATTCCCTCAATACGGCGGAACAATAGGGCAGTTACCCCTTGATGAAAAAGGGAAACCCAAGTATAATTTCTACAACACGGATGCCATTTGGGGCGCCTTTTGGAACCTTACCCAGCTGTGGGCACTTTCTTATCCGGATAGATATAAAGATTTTGTACAAACTCATTTAGAAGTTTATAAACACAGAGGTTGGTTTGGCGATGGAATTGCAAATGGGCAGTTTGCATCTGGTGTAGGAACAAATTTTATAGGGCTTACCATTGGCGGTGCATATAATTCAGGAATCAGAGATTACGATGTAGATTTGGCTTATAAAGCTGTAAAAGCAAATGAACTGGAATGGGTAAACAGAAATGAAGGTTCAGGAAAAATGGACACCAAGCAATTTATTGAGCGCGGTTTTGTACCTTATGCCGAAGGGGAAACAGATTCATTAGGATCAAATTTTTCTGCATCACACACATTGGAATATAGTTTTAGTGCTTTTGCTGCAGCGCAAATGGCCAAAGCTTTAGGTAAAAAAGACGATTATCAGAACCTGATTAAAAGATCTGATGGCTGGAAATTGCTTTTTAATCCTGAAAATAAATTGATACATCCTAAAAGGGCAGATGGTTCCTTTATAGATAAGTTCGATCCTTACCAGCCATGGAGGGGTTTTCAGGAAGGTAATGCCATTCAATATACTTTTTATATACCTCATAATCCTGCTGGCTTAATCGCTCAAATGGGTAAAACTGAATTTAACAATCGTTTAGATAGTGTTTTTACGGTTGCACAAAAAAACAGTTTTGGAGGTGGTAAAGAGATTGATGCCTTTTCCGGGGTGAAATCAATTTATAATCATGGTAATCAGCCTAATTTACATGTCAGCTGGTTATTTAATTTCTCTGGTAAGCCCTGGCTTACTCAAAAATGGACAAGAGCGATCTGTGATGAGTTTTATGGTACAGAAACCATTCATGGCTATGGCTATGGGCAAGATGAGGACCAGGGGCAGTTAGGGTCATGGTATGTAATGGCAGCGTTAGGTTTGTTTGATGTGAAAGGACTTACCGATCTCCGACCTATAATTGAATTGGGCAGTCCTCTTTTTGAAAAGGCAACAATTACACTGGGTAATAAAAAACAATTGATTATAGAAGCGAAAAATACTTCAGTAGAGAATGTTTATGTGCAGTCGGCCACGTTCAACGGTAAACCATTAAACAATTGCTGGTTATACAGAGATGAGTTGATGAAGGGTGGGAAAATGGTATTAATAATGGGAACGAAGCCTAATCAGCAGTGGGGG
Source organism: Pedobacter sp. 05T44 (assembly GCF_056395985.1). Lineage (NCBI taxonomy): Bacteria > Pseudomonadati > Bacteroidota > Sphingobacteriia > Sphingobacteriales > Sphingobacteriaceae > Pedobacter > Pedobacter sp. 05T44. The sequence continues at coordinate 280,324 of NZ_JBFTKO010000001.1, read as the reverse complement.
GTAGATGTTCCGCCTCCTTCAGCTCAGTAATTTCAAATCTTTAACCATCCAGTGATGCTCATTCTAGGTTGATGTGTGAGCAAAACCTCGTGCATAAGCTCATCGCTTTTAAAAAATACGCCCTTTCTGTTTTCAGGAGATATGTTTTGCAAATGATCATCGTGGTGGATACACAATTCACCCCCATCGGCTAGTATCCAGTTTGTGTTTAAATAGATGATCATTGAATACTTTCTGCTATCGTTATTTTGGAACTGATCAAGATGCTTTTTATAAAAACTACCTTTTTCATATAAGGTATAATGAAACTCGTATCCGGTAATTCCGGTATAACAGGTTTCATTTAAATACTTTACAAACCTGTCCATTAAGATAAAAAAGGCATTTTCACAAGGAGTATCATGGTCGCGGTCTAGCCAATATATACGGTCGCCACGCACTTCAGAATTATGTCTTATTACCTTGTCGTTTCCTGTTCCGGCCGAAAGGAGCATTTTGTTACTGTAAAGAGAAATCAGGTTTTCCTTTAAATCGGCAGCAAGGCCCTCACTTAAAAAGTGATCGGCAATGCCTACGTGTTGGTCTATAAAAGAATCGATCAGGCAATCAAATGTGTTTTTCAAAAGTAGCGGGTTTATACGGGAATAAAACCGCAGGCTGGTGAAGGTAGTCTTTTTAACTGTTAAAAAGCACTATTGCAATTTCAGTAACCCTAAAACTTAGTTTCATTGAGTACTGGATTCTTACTCGCATTAACCTGATACGTAGTTATTTTGCCGGCTTCATCAACCTCAACAATTCTATAGCCTTTATATTGTGTACCCCAGTTACCACCATAATGTGCATCAAAAAAATGAGGTAATTTATTGGTGTAAAATACCGCATCCAAACTATGGTCATGTCCATGAAAAACTGCTTTAACATTATTGTAGCTATGCAGTAGGGTAATGGTTTCAGGGCAATCAACAAATGGACTTTCTGGTACCCAGAAATGCGGAGGTATGTGTAAAACCACCAGGACGGTCTTTAAGTTTTTAAACTTTTCGAGCTCTCGTTTTATAAAATTATTGTCGGGACATATGTATTTACCTTTAGTATCTGAGGTGTTTGCCAGGATAAAACCAACATCATTTTTTTTAAAGGAATAATTATCCTCATAACCGAAAACAGATTTCCAAAGTGCTGCATCAGCAAGGTCGTGATTGCCGGGGATAGCATAAAATGGAACTTGGAGTTTGCTAAAATAGGTTTCCTTTACTTCAGTAAGTAACTCGGGACGGTCATGAACAAGATCTCCATTAAAGATTACAAAATCAAGTGCATTAGTATTATGGGCTTCATTAATCCATTGAACGATATTTTCGTGGTCTTCTTTGTAGTTTGTTCCGGCCTGCCCATAATGGCCGTCTGATGCGATTGCAAAGCGAAGTTTTGCTTTTGCACCCATAGGCAGATTAGTATGGGTTTTTGGCGTTAAGGCCGAAACACTTTTTGAAAGACCTGCTAACAGTATACTTGCAAGGCCACCTTTAAGGAAAATTCTTCTGTTTGACATGGTGAAACTTTAGAAATGATGATATTAAAAATAGCAATAATAAGGTTATTCGGGTTAAATAATTATTACCTGAAGTTATGATTAAGTTAAATGGTTCTTCACAAGATTAGTGTTTCTTCACATATTATTCACGCCTCCTTCACACCAAACCCACAAACGGGTACCTTTTTGTGAAGAATATGTGTAGAATGTGTGAACTATGTGAGGCGCAGTTATAGGCAATAGGTTGTTCTGATATTATTTATATATTAATAAGGATACAAATATTAAACATTTATTTAGTATTTGTATATTTAATGCGCCTAAAGGCATGAGTTCTAAGTTACAAAATAAGAAATGGATAGAAAAGAATTTTTAAAAACAACTGGTCTTGCAGGTGGCACTTTGCTTTTTGCAAGATATCCTGAATTAAGTCCGGCAGATAAAAAAATCAGGATTGGAATGATCACTGATTTGCATCATGATATTATGCATGATGGTATTGAGCGCTTGTCGGCCTTCATTAAAGAAATGAATGCTGAATCACCCGATTTTATCATTCAAGGAGGCGATTTTTGCGTACCTAAGGAAGCCAATGCTCCATTGCTGGATGTTTGGAATCAGTTTAAAGGCGATAAGTTTCATGTTATTGGTAATCACGACAATGATGGTGGATATACACGCGATCAGGTGGTTGAATTCTGGAAAGCAAGATCAAAATATTATTCGTTTGACAAAAATGGCTTTCATTTCGTGGTACTAGATGGCAATGAACATAATGAAAGTCCGGATCGTCCAAAAGGATATGCAAGATATATTTCTCAGACACAATTGGAATGGTTGAAAAAGGATTTGGATGCAACTTCTTTTCCGACTGTTATCTTTTGCCACCAGGGAATAGACAACGATTCCGGAGGATTAGAGAATGGAACTTTACTGCGTTACACCTTTGAGCAAGCCAATGAAAAAGCAGGCAGACAAAAGGTTATTCTGGTGGTCAGTGGACACCACCATCAGGACTATTACAATCATATTAATGATATTCATTATGTGCAGATCAATAGTGCATCCTACCAATGGCTTGGAGATGATTACAAAGAGGTAAGGTATTCTGCAGAGATTGATAAGGCTAAGCCTTATATCAAATATACGGTGCCTTATAAAGATCCGCTATGGGCGATGATTGAAATAGAGCATAATGGCAGAATTAGGATAAAAGGTAAAAAGACTGTTTTTGTGGGTTCCTCGCMCGAAAAACTAGGCGTAAAAATGGAGACTTACATTTATCCGATTGTTCCATATATATCCGACAGGAAATTGGGGTAAATAAATTCAAACACATAAATGAAAAGAAGAGATTTAATTAAATCACTTGGAGTTGCAGCAGGAACAATTGCATTGAGCAGTGTTGCAGAAGCATCAATTGCAGCTCCCATAAAGAATAAGGCTTTAAAAATCGCACACATCACTGATGTGCATATCAGACCGGAACATAATGCAGTTGCCCGTTTTAAGAAATGTCTGGAAATGATCAAAAAAGACAAGGTTGATCTTATTCTTAATGGGGGTGATTCTATTTATGCTGCGGATTACGACAACATTACCAAAGATAGGGTAGAGCAACAATGGGCTTGCTGGAATGAAAGTGTTCAAGTGGTTAAAGGTATTCCTATGCACCATGTATTGGGAAATCATGACATGTGGTGGCAGGGTAAGGATGATGAGCTGGGAGGTAAAGCAGGGGTATTAAAGATGCTGCAAATGGAGCATAATTATTACAGCTTTGATAAAAATGGCTGGCATTTTATTATGCTGGACAGTAATCATCCTACAAATCCGGGAATGCTGGATGATCAGCAGTGGAATTGGTTTGTACAGGATGTACAGAAGAACAGTCAGGATAAGTCTACACTGATCATGTCGCATTATCCTTTATTGAGCTGTACAGGCATTGTAGATAATAAACCAGATTTTAGAGGTCCGTTTAAAGTTAGCGGCAGCTACAATCATCTGGATATTATGAAATTTATAGAAGTTTTTAATAAGAATAAGAACATTAAACTTTGCTTAAGCGGACATATTCATTTGCTTGACAAAGTTTGGTATAATGATGTGGCTTATTTGTGTAATGGTGCTACAAGTGGTTTTTGGTGGGAACCGGGTGATGATGGTAAAAGTGCCTATAAGCAAACCGTTCCCGGCTATTCTCTTTTAAATCTTTATGCGGATGGAAGTTTTGAGCATGAATATATTAAGTATGAAGCGGTTTAAGCTGGAATGAAACATCTGTATATGACATTTAAATAGATAAAAAGATGTATTTTTGCGAAAACATGTTATGGGAAAAGTATCAGCCTTCGGTCTATTTGCAATATGCTCAATTTTAGTTTTCAGTTGTAACAACAAAGTCCCGATCGTTTCTGAGAAAGCCCCGGTTAAAGAAGAAATACTCCCACCTTCAATTCCTGAAGGTGCAGTAATACCTGCTTTTAATGGGAAAATTGAAATAAAAGTTGTGTTTGCTGACAATCCAACTTCAGCAAGTGCAAGTTTCCCCAAACTGAAATATAATAAAAGTAAGGCAATACTTATGGAGTTTGATGATGCTGCCTTAACCGTTACAAATGCTTATCAAAAACTATCAAATGCCTTTTACACTGATGGCTGTGGTAATAAAAAGAATTATAGTTTAGGCTTAGCCGTGAATGGCAAAAATCAGTATAATAATAAGGAAATTGGGCTGTACACTGATTTTGCAGCTACATATACACAACGATTACCATTGATACAAAAAGGTATGGACATAATGAACCATTCCTATTATCACAATGAAGATGGAAATTTTAATAACGGTAGTGATCGTGTGAAGAACGTCCGTGACCTGGATGAAATGATATTGTTAAATGAGAGATATAAAATGAATACACTTGTTGTGCCAAGTAACTATGTGGGGTTTCATAAAGCGGCGTCTGCTTATGGTTATATTGGTGGTTCATCGCAAGGGACATTTGATGATTTTGTGCAAATTGGAAAGTATAATCCTAAGAATAAGTTAAGTGATATAAAACCATTTAATTATCTAGCTATAAGAAGAGCATTTAGTGATGATTGGTCAAATAATGGTGCCCAGTGGGAGTTGGCTAATTCATTGTTTACAGGCAATACTTTTGATTTCTTTGAGATAGGTACTCACGGAATCAAAGACCCTAAAGCCGTGCAAAATTTTAATCAGTGGATTGATAATATCGTTTTAAAAGCTAAAGATGTAGCGATATTTTGTAGCTTGAGAGAGTTTTTAGAATATCAATATATTAAAGATCACGTAATAAAAAAGGAGACGATTGCAGGCAAAACCCTTACCATAAGCTTGGATTACGCTGCGGTTCTTAATAAGAATATATCATGGTATGATCTTTCATTGCTGGTTAATTCTGACAAAGCAATTTCTTCTGTAAGCATAAATAATGCAGATTTTGCTTTGGCATTTAACAAAACCAGCAAGTTAATAAACATAAATAAAAGGAAGATAAAGTGGTGAGACCAACTCTAATCATATTTTAGCGCTTCTACCGGGTTAGCAGTAGTCATTTTATAGGTCCTTAGTGCTACAGTGAGCACAATGATTCCAATAGAACCCAGTGCCGCAAGTACGAATGGTAACATTGGCAGGTCTATTTTATAGGCAAATCCCTGTAGCCAGCGATTTAACAAAATATAGGCTAAAGGCCAGGCTATAAGATTGGCTATGACGATCATCTTCATGAAGGATTGATTGAGAACGCTAATGAGTTCAATTGTAGTAGCGCCCAATACTTTTCTAATTGCCATCTCTTTGGTGCGCTGAACAGCTACAAATGAGATGAGTGCGAACAGGCCAAAGCAAGAAATAAATATAACCACTGATGTAAAAAAGCTCAATAAAACAGCTGTTTTTTCTTCGACGATGTAGTAATTGGCAATGTATTCATCATAATAGCTTGGCTCATAAAATTGATCAGGAAAAGTTGATTTGAAATCTGCCCCTATTTCTTTAACAGTTTCTTGCATATGGAGAGGATTAAGCTTCACAAATGCACTTGCATACTCTTCTTTACTTGTATAAAATATGACTGGAGAGATATCTCCATGCAGACTGAGGTTGTTAAAGTCTTTTACCACTCCAATTATTTGGGCTAATGGCCTTTTGTTTAGCTGGATATATTTTCCTAGCGCATCTTTAGGATCTTTAAGATGAAGTTTGTGCAGCAATGTTTCGTTTAATATATAGCCATTCACCGTATCGCTTTTGGACAAAGGTTTTCCTGCTATCATTTTCAAACCAAATATTTTGAAGTAATCCTCGTCAGCCGGTTTATTACAAAGCAGGAAATCTGTTTTCTGAGAAGAATTATTGAAGTAGAAACTGGTAAAGTTATTAGAAGAGGTGCTTGGAGGCGTATAGGCATAGGTTACCATTTCTACTCCACTACGTTGCAATAACTTTTGTTTAAAAGTATCAAACCTGGTTTTGCTAATGGAGTCTGTCGGGACATCCACCTGTAAAATGGCATTGTTATTAAATCCAAGTGACTTATTTTTAAAGTAATCGATCTGTTTCAGTACTACAAGAGTTCCGATAATGAAAATCAATGTTATTGTAAATTGAAAAATTAAGAGGACACTTCTTAGACTCCAGATCCCTTTATTTCCTTGTGAGATTTTATTTTTGAGGGCATTTATTGGGTTGTATCCAGATACGAAAACGGCGGGATACAGACCCGCAAGGAAACTAACCGCCAGCCAAAGGATAAGTATAAAGGCGAGGATAACAGGGTATTGAAGGATATTGAATGGAATTTGCTGACCGAGAAAATTTCCTACCGCTGGCAGTGCAATCTCAGTAGCAATACAAGCTATTGTGATAGCTACAAACGTGATTACAAAAGTTTCGGCTAAAAAACGAAACAGAAGTTGTTTGCGATTGCTGCCTAAGACCTTACGGATTCCTACCTCTTTTGAACGGCCAATTGCCTGTGCGGTTGCCATGTTAATAAAATTGATGCAGGCAATTAACAAGATCAGCGATCCTAATATCCTCAAAGAATTAATCTGCAATGGGGTGTATCGCCTGGGTGAAAAATTACCAAACTTGCTATCTAAATGTACGTCAGAAAAGGGTTGAAAGAGATGTGTATTCGAAAGCGGATCTTTTGCATCATAATATTTTTTGGTATACCCATCCAGCTGAACTTGCAATTGCTTAATATCAGTATTAGGTTTTACCATCACATAGCAATTATGACCCATGTTTACCGAGTTCCAGCGCATACTTGTGGCATTTCCAAAGTTTTGATAAGAGATGACAAGATGGATAGGGAAATCAGTATTTTTTGGCAGATCTTTTATGATTCCGGTTACCTCGTAAAAAGTTTCATCACCGCTGAGCTTAAGCTTCTTACCCATAGCATTTTGCCAGTTGCCAAAGTATTGTGTTGCCGTACTTTGTGTAAGTGCGATATGATTGGGGGCATTTAATGACGCTGGTTCACCCAACACCCAGGGGAAATTAAAGATATCAAAAATGGCTGGGTCGGTATAAAATGCAGTTCCGTACTCTTTATAGTATTGTTTTGTCGACCTATCTTCTCCTACAACCTCTACCAGATGATAACCCTGTACAAGATTTGCAACTTTCTCTAATTGAGGGAAGTCTGTGCGTAATGCGCCGGCCATTGGTACAGGAACACCCATCATAGGGACTTTTCCTTCTGTACCGTTACCGAGGGAAACTACCCTAAAAATCCTGTCTGCATTTGGATGGAAATTATCGGCACTCAGATATTGTCGTATAAAAAGGAATATGATCAGTGCGCAAGTCATACCTATGGACAGGCCAACCGTATTTATAAAGGTATAACCTCTGTGTTTCCAAAGATTTCGTAAGGCAATTTTAATATTGATATAAAACATCTCCAATCATTTTCCTGTAAATAGCTAAGCATGTGCCAATTTAAGATTTTAGCTTAATGTGTTGATTGTTAATTAATTATAAATTATTTTTTTGCCTTCTCTGTTCATAAGCGAACAGACGTGTTCTTAAGTGAACAATACTGTTACTTTTAGTTGGTGAAATGATCGAGGCTTCTTTTTGTATATTTAGCCAAAGTATTTCTACTATGAACAAAGTCTTTTCGATCGTTTTTCTGCTAACAGCATTTTCATTGAACCTAAACGCGCAACAGACCGAAAAGGGTAAGGTCTCTGAAACGTTTATGAATCCGCTTCGTAAGGGAGCTGACCCATACATTACAAAACATGATGGTAAATACTATACGATTTTCAATGAAAAGGGTGGGTTTGCCGTTACAGAATCAAGATATCTGACAAAATTCGAAAAGAAAGAGGTAGTATGGACTCCGCCAGAAGACAAATGGAATAGCTATAATCTTTGGGCCCCGGAAATTCATCATATAGATGGTAAATGGTACATTTATTACGCAGGCTCTGTGCATAAGGGAGCTCCTTATTATGCGCAAAGGGCAGGAGTACTGGAAAGCGACAGCCCGTTTGGCCCTTATACAGATAAGGAAAGGCTGTACACAGGTGATGATCCTAATCAAAAGAAAGACAATTGCTGGGCTATAGACATGACTGTTCTGGAGTTAAATGATAAGAAATATGCCGTTTGGTCTGGTTGGGAAACACTTCACGACCATCATGATGTAGATCAGAATCTCTATATCGCAGAAATGATAAATCCATGGACGCTTGGAAAACGTGTGTTATTGTCAAAGCCAGAACTCAACTGGGAAAAGGGTGATAATATCGTGTTGCAGGAAGGACCCCAAATATTAAAACACAATGATGATGTGTTTGTTATTTACTCTACCCGAGGCTCATGGACTGAGCACTATAAATTAGGGCAGCTTCGTTTAACAAAAGGTAAAGATCCGCTGAGCCCCTCATCGTGGATAAAATCTTCAAAACCTGTTTTCCAAGGTACTTCTACAGTTCATGGATTAGGACATGCAAGTATGACAACTTCGCCTGATGACAGTGAATATTGGATTTATTACCATTCCAAAGCCGCTTTGGATGGGGGTTGGGATAACAGAGAGGTATATCTGCAGCGATTTACTTTTGGAAAGGATGGAAATCCTGTGTTTGGCATTCCTAATGGAAGGGGAGCGGTGAAGCGACCTTCTGGGGAAGTAAAGATTGAACAAGCACTCCAAAGGTAAAGCTCATTTTGAGATTGATCTGTCTGATCCTATACTATATTATTTTCAATCGCTCTTCTTCTAAATCAATTTGATACAATTGCTGACGAATGATTTCTTCATCAACCTTGGGGTCTTTATTGAGTTCGACAAGGTACTGACGTTGGCTTTCGAGTACTTCTACAAAAATTACTTTCATCTTTTCGTTCATCCAGCTATCATCTGCAGACTTTGCTCTTTCTTCCCATTGTTTAAGGAATTTCTCCATACCGGCGTGGCCAATTAGTTCGTTGTCGTATTTATCTTTAAGGAATTGATATACATGTTGCTTTAGTCCGTGTTTCATTGTTTTTCTGGCCAATTCTTCCCCTTCTTCATTAAATATTGAACCGAAAAGATTGGTGCGGCTTATAAAATATGGGAGGGTAAGCCCTTGTACCAGAAGCGTAAGTAATATCACTACAAAAGTGATGAACAAGATCAGGTTTCTATATGGAAATTCTGCACCATTATCTTGTGCTACGGGAATAGCTAAAGCAGCAGCCAGTGAAACTACACCCCGCATTCCTGTCCAGCCCAGCAACAATGGCATCAGCCAACGTCTTCTTACCGAAGATGCGTGAGGTCTTACGCTTGGACGAAAAATAATTGTGGCTACCAACGCGGCATAGGAGCTTAATATTCGTGCAGCGACCAATATTCCGGTTACCAGCAATCCGTAGCCAATGGCAGTGCGTAAAGGAATGCCTTTTGAATGCAGACCATCTACGATTTCGGGAAGTTCCAGGCCAATGATCAGAAAAACAATACCATTCAAAATGAACACAAAGCTCTCCCATACGCTATACCCCTTAATACGGCTGGAACTGTTTAAAAAGATCATTCTTCTGGTCGACATGAACAGACCTCCGCTTACAACAGCCATTACACCAGAGCTGTGGACTTGTTCCGCAATCCAGTATATAAAATAGGGTTCAATAAGTGTAAAGACTATGTCGGAAGGTGCATCAGTAGGTAAACGTTTATGTGCCTGCACGAATAACCAGCCCAATGACAGGCCAATCCCAACACCGCCGATCACCATCCACAGAAAGCTTAGTGCTGCCTCTTGCCAGATGAATTGACCCGTACCTACCGCAACCAGCGCAAAGCGGAAGATAATAAGCGAAGAGGCGTCATTTAACAGGCTTTCTCCTTCTAAAATAGCAGAAGTAGACTTTGGGATTTTTACAAATTTTGTAATGGCTCCTGTACTTACTGCATCGGGTGGTGATACAATGCCACCTAATAAAAAACCCAGCGCAATAGTAAAGCCCGGAATAAGATGATTAGTGATTAATGCTACCGAAAGTGCTGTAAAAAACACCACCAGAAATGCAAAGCTGCCAATAATGCGCCACCATTTTTTCATCTCTTTGAACGAGATGGACCAGGCTGCCTCCCAAAGTAGTGGTGGAAGAAATATGAAAAAGATAAGGTCTGGATTAATTCTCACTACAGGCAATCCTGGTATAAAGCTTATCAGCAGCCCTGCTACCACCAATAGTATAGGATATGCGATCTTTAGTTTATTAGCCCACATATTCAATAATACAATAGCGGCTATCATGGCCAAAAAGAAAGGTAAAATGGTATGCATGACTGGTATTTAAGGTTGTTCAGTTTCTTAATGCATCAAGTTATAAATTCTCCTTCAGAATTGAGATATACTCTGGCTGAATTTCCGAATTTGAGTTATAAACCAAATTAAAAAGTTGCCTATAGATAATTTTGACGTGATAACCCCCTAAGATAGTCGCTTTTGCACATCACTTGACGCTATATTAGTTCCCATCTTTGTATTATAGATCAATCAGATCAACTTAGTTGAGCGAATCTTTGAAAAAAAAAATCAATAAAGAATAGTAACTATAAACATAATTATCAACTTATCTTCCAATGAAAAACAATATCAATCCGGCATTACAAGAGTTAAAGCAATTTATTGGCACATGGGAAATGGAAATATCAAATGCATCTTTCTTACCGGATGCCAATGCAATTATTACGGCAAGAGCATCCTTTGAATGGTTTGAAGAAGGTGAATTTTTAATTTTGAGGCAGGGTACAAAAAATATGGAAACGCCGTGGGCGATATGGTTTATTGGTCATGATAAAGATGCACAGAACTACACCGTATTTTACATAGATGATCAGCAATCTTCTCGGGTATATGAAATGAGTTTTGAAAATAGAATATGGAAGATATGGCGCAATGGACCCCAATTTATACAACGCTTTACAGGTGAGATCAACAAAGATAAAAACATCATCTCGGGATACTGGGAGAAGTCCGTAGATGCTAAAAACTGGGAGCACGACTTTCACCTCACTTATAAAAAAGCCTAATAGAATCAAAAAACTTGTTCTAACTATAACCACGTTAAGTGATATACACACGCAAGTGTGCGAAAAGTAGTCATATAGTGATTGCGTTGTGGTTATCAATTGTGGATGTGAAGGTGGATGACAGAGGTTCACATTCGATATGTCTTACCTGTGGCAATGTAACTGGCTGATTGCTAACAGGCAAGTTTTGGGGTTGATCCCCTTTTGGGCATAAAAAAACCCTTTAAAGTAAATTAAAGGGGTTTAAAACTATCTGGGTTGTTTATGGTACAAATTTCATCCCGGTTTGTGGCTGATTTGAAGCGGTTGGCAGATTTAAAAAGAAAAATGGATGAAATGGACGAGCTTGGAAAGCTGTTAAAATCCTAAGCTATTTTTGTCCACGAAAATGATTTTGAGCTGGCCTTACATTTATCACTACTAGAGAAGTTCAAAATCTCTAATAGTTTATTTTTTCAAAAGTTCAAATAGCTCTATATTGATATATATAGTTTCCTTCCAGACTTTTTTAGAATGCAATATTCCGATCTTTTCTAATCCGTTAAGGTATTTGGAAGCTGTTATCCTTGAAACGTTAAGTCGATCAATAACAAATTCTATTTTACAGTATGGTTGCTCAAATAACAACTCTAATAGTTCTTTATTGTAAAGCTTGGGCGCCTTCTCTTTTATTCCATTTTGTAATTTCAAAAAGAGCTGATTGATTGACTTAATTTGATCAGTGGTTTGTTTAGAAATTTCTTCTATGGCTTTTAGAATAAATAATATCCACTCTTCCCAATTGTCCTTTGTCTTCACTTCTCCAAGTAATCTATAATAATCAGGTTTATGTTTTATGATATAATCACTTAAATAAAGTACGGGACTGTCTAAAAGCTCATTCAGGCACAAATAAAGAACATTAATAATTCTTCCGATCCTGCCGTTACCATCATAAAATGGGTGTATGCTTTCAAACTGGTAATGTTGAACTGCCAACTTAATCAATGGAGAAAGTACATCGGGTTCATTTATATACTCCTCTAAGTTTTTCATTAACGCAAGGATTGTATCATAATCATCCGGCGGAGTGTAAATGACTTCACCAGTAACAGCATTTTTTAATGAGGTTCCAGGCAATCTTCTAAGTCCTGCTTTATTCTCTTCCAGTATTTCCTGTATAGCCAATACTCCGTTTGTATTCAAAAATCCCTTTTGAACGATCATTTTAAACCCGGCGAGCATAGCTTCCCTATAGCGTAAAACTTCCTTGGTAGCATGATCTATTTGTGAGCCACTTGCAGACAATGCTTGATAGAGCCTATCATGAGTTGTAATTACATTCTCAATTTCAGAACTCATGCGAGCTTCTTTGAGTATTACAGCATTCAGAAGTATAGAAGGATTAGGGAGTGTATAGGCTAGTCCTTTTAATTCGGAAAGGGCTATTGAAGATTGGACGACTTGCCTTAAAACAGGAATTGTCTCCACTTTAATTTGATCAGGGGGCAGCGGAGGCAATTCATTAAAAGGTACATCACTTCTCAATTTGGCCAATTTCTTCATACAAAGTTTTTATATATGAGACTCTTATCATGTAAAGATAATTTAATTTTTTATACATGACAACTTAATCATGCAAAGATTATATACATGATGTTTTGATGATTATAAAAGATACCGATCCAACCCATAGATAGTGTGCGGAAGAAGGGACTCGAACCCTTAAACAAAAAAAGCAGTCTTTTCAGACTGCTTTCAAAACTGGGGTGGCTGATGGTGCCGATAAATTCTCGGTTTGTGGCTGATTTAAAGCGGTTGGCCGATTTGCAAAGAAATATTGATGAATTTGATGAGCTTGGAAAACGGATGAAAGCCAATAATTCCCGTCCACGAAAATGATCTGAATGTAAATTGAAATTTATCACTACTAGGGATATCCAAAACATCGCTAGTAGTGATAAAACTAAACCCTTTTATATGTCCGACTGTTTGCTTGAAATGGACAGTTTTTAGAAATTTTAGAATTACAAAAGGAATTTATAAGCTATTCAAAATAGATTAATAAAGTAGCGCCAATCCGTGATTTGCAGTACATCGACCACCGCCACTTTTGCTCCCATTTAATTTCAGCCAGAAGTGCTTCACCCTTGGAATGCAGACCATACTGGCTAATCTCCAGATAAGTCGAATCGGCGTCAATCGCCTTAAAGTTAAACTCCACCCGGGTCGCAGGGTCGTTCCAGTCAATAACGATCTTTACATTTTTAATAATTTCCACCACCTGCACCGGGGTAGAGACATTATACATTCCCCATTCCCAGGTCACCCTGGCACCCGAGCTAAGCCGGCCACTGCCTTTAGTGAACCAGAAATGTTTGGTGATCTCCGGATTGATGAAAGCTTCAAAAACGAGGTTAGTGGGTTTTCGAATGAGCATATTGTTCTTCCACCAGGACATAGTTCAGCCAGATGGTGGATTACCGTTTTTCCGATAAATCCTTAATGATCTCTAAGGCCTGGTCCCACATTTTTTCATGCTGAGGGATATATTTTTTTGCCAGCGGCCCCGATTCGATTCTTAGTTCATAGGCCCCGCTTTCAGCTTTTACTAACCGGTATACCTCCGAATATTCTCCGGTCTGTGCATCAGCGGCCGGGTTAAGTTCATCGTACATATCTACCTGTAAATACTCCTGCGGCCGATGCGCTTTGACCATACCCCTGGCGCCAATGTCCCCACTGGCGTCCGTCCAGATCACTTCAGAGCCAGTTTGCCAGTCCGTCTTTACAAACGAGCCCTCACCAAAAGCCTTGCCCCACTGGTCTGCAGGATGCAGTAAAATATCCCAGATAGCTTCCGCCGCAGCCGAAATGGTGATCTGCTTGCTGATCACTTCTGTTTCCACAAATGAAACCAGGCCTTCGTTGACAAAATAATTCCAGCCCCCTGTAAAGCTTTCTATTCTGAAGTTCGAATTATCCTGAGGGAAGCTGTCCAAACCGTCATGCGTGAGTTTCAGCCGGGTTCTGTGTTTGCCTTCTTCAAACAGCTCCCAGGTTAAAACCGAATAACCCTTATAATCCGGATACCTCCAGGAATAGCTCAGTTTATGCGGGGGATCCACCACCAGGACCTCGCATTCGTGCAGGTATTGCACATTTTCATCCCCGCCGGTAAACTGAAACTTGAAACCCACTTCGGGTTTAAATTCTTCGAAGTCGAAATACCATGCTTTCATCTGGTCCCGGTCGGTTATCGCCTTCCAGACTTTCTCAATAGGGGCATTGTAAACACGTTCTACAATCAGTGGTTTAGTTTCCATAGCTGTTATTTTTTTGGTTGATTTTTATTCTTTAAGACTGAATCTTCCGCATTATCCCTTTCCAGAAATTCCCCGAGGGCATCCAGCTTCCTGTTCCAGAATTTCCTATAATGGCTCAGCCACAGGTCTACTTCCTTCAGCTTACGCATATCCGCGCTGCAAAAACGCTCCCTTCCTTTTTGCGACACCATGATCAGCCCACACTCGGTCAGAATCCTAATGTGCTTGGAAATTGCAGGCCTGCTCACCTGAAAATGACCGGCCACAGCATTCAGGTTTAAGGAACGCTCACTGAGCAAACCAATAATTTCCCGGCGCGTCGGGTCTGCAATTGCCTGAAAAACATCTCTTCTCATTTCCATAATCTGATACCATTTGGTTACAAATATAAAAGAAACCACTTGGTTACACAAATTTATTTTAAATTCATGTTTTAGGCCCTGCCATTGGAAGAAATCAAACAAAAAAAGCCATCCAGAAAATCCGGATGGCTTTGTCAGCAAATGCGAGCATAATCGGATAGAGGGTAAAAGATATCTACTAGGGATGCTATATCCGGAAAAATTGACCTTTGATGGAGCCCTGTATCGAACCACTTCCATGAACAAAACGGCTGATCTTATTTATTTGAAAAACAAAGAGTTACAAGTAAAAAAAAGACGAAAATCTGTTTTAAAGTCCTCGTCCCATAAAGGGTCATTTATGGGACAAATTTCATCCCGTTTTATTGCTGATTTGAAGCGATTAGCCGATTTATAAAGAAAAATGGATGAAATGGACGAGCTTGGAAAGCTGCTAAAAAGTTAAACTATTTTAGTCCACGAAAATGATTTTATATCGTCTGAAATTCGTCACTACTAGGGATGTTGTAACATCCCTAGTAGTGACGAAATATTTTAATTAAGTCAGATATTGCTCTAAATCATCTTTCCAGATCACAAATCCATTTCGTTCATCCGAATAATCATGTAAAAACGCGGCTGAAATTTATCGGTACTGATTGTAAAAATGCAAATCTCCCGTCATTTCGAATCTTATTAAGATCTTTATCAACATTATGAAGCGCATTTTTGAGCTCCGAAACTTCTTTTGAGGTATGCCATATATAAGTAGCCTCATCCGTATCCAGTGTCTCCATTACAATATGATATTGCTCTTTTCCAGTTAGAAGAAAAACAAAAGCAAACGGACTTAACACAAATCTTATTTTCAATACATTTCCAAGATGTAAGTCTGATAAATATCTTAGCTGTATTTTGTGCCGATAATTACCTCTAATCAATACATCCTTTAATAATTCTTCTCCCGACTCATATAATGTCTGGTTAGCATCACCGGCGCTAAGCTGGAACATTTCAACATTCTTACCTAAAAGATTTCCTTTTTTAAATAGATTCTTTTTAATGATAAAGTCTGGATTGAAAAAATTAAGTTCATCCTTCAGAAAAGATGCCAAGGCAGTACTTATTCCATTTCGATTGATTTCAATAGTATTTGACAACTTAATTACAAGCTTACCTGGTTCAATAACGTTTAAACTTTTAGAACTGGTCAACGAAAGAAATATTTGGTCTAAGTCATTGATAGAAATTCGGCGAATGCTGCTTAAAAACTCCCATTGATTTCTATAAGGGAGAGCTGTTTCTGACTCAATGAAGCAACTGTTCCCAAGTTCCAATGTAGGTTTATACAAAGGTAAGGCAATCAGATTTCCAAATCCTTTACCTGAATGTTTATCTTGATTGGGGAATAATCTGTCAAAACTAGAGTTTTTGTCAAAAGTAGAGACTATCCCTGCTCTCTCTAATAAAGTAAGTACAATTATTCTGCTCTTAAAAGCCGGATATGGTTGATTAAAAAATATCCAAACATGCCCACCTTTACCACTGCGCGAACGTTCCAGGTAAGCAGGGATATTGTAGCTTGCACATATAGTAATGAAACTTCTACAATCTTCCAACCAACTTTTTTTATCAAAATCTGCCGCTATCAACCAAGACGTATTGTCTTGTAAAAGTGGATACAATCCTGTTAGCTGTCTACCTTCAAGATGTCTTTGAATCTGATCGTCAGTCAAAGGAAGATAATTTGCGGTCTCTGAATTATTGGGGTTTGTACTTTTTTTATAAACCTTGCTGATATAAGGATCATACAATTTAGCAGGCATGTAACCACTTTTAGTTCCTTTTGACCAATGAATAGCATAAACATCTTCGCGCCCTTTAAATAAAGACCTGTATAATAGTAGATTGTCCACTGTTGAAATTCTGAGATAGCAAATTAAACAAAAGTAGAATAATTACCCTTTGTAATATATCAAAATCCATTCTATCATCAGCACCCATTTTGTTTTAAATTTTAATAATACGTATCTTTATATCATGACTACAATGACCATACAAGTTCCTGATGCCCTTGAGAGAGAGCATGATGAAACAACACGCCTTATTGCAGCCAAGCTATATGAAGCAGGTAAGCTTACTTTAAGACAAGCCGCTGAAATGTGCCAAATGAAAAAATGGGATTTTGCTGAAATCTTAATCAAATACGACGTGCACTACCTGGACGAAAGTGCAGCTGAAGATCTTGAAACATTTAGGCATGCTCATACAGGATAAAATTGTCATTACCGATGCCAGCTGTTTCATTACGCTGGACAAAATAGATGGTATGCATTTGCTCCAATCCTTGTACAAACAAGTAATAACAACTCCTGAGATAGCTGCTGAATTTGGTAAAAGACTATACCTAATTGGGTTGATGTAAAAGCCGTGCAGAATCGTGATTTATTATATAATTATGCTGAAACTGTGGATATAGGTGAGGCCAGTGCGATGGCGCTTGCATCAGAAATCCATGCTGACCTACTCATTATAGATGATGCAGGAGCTAGGAGATTTGCTAAAAAGCTTGAACTTAACATCACCGGAACCGTTGGTGTTATACTTAACGCAAAACTTAACGGTATCATTCCAGCAGTTAAACCATACACTGTCAAAATACAACAAACTAATTTTCGGATTTCTGATTGGTTAACTACACAGATTATTAAAGACGCTGGAGAATGATCGCGATCTAAACCAAGGATCTTCTATTAAACTGTCCCTTTTTGACATACCAAAATACCCTGTATACAAAAAAAGCAGTCTTTTCAGACTGCTTTTCAAAAACTTGGGGTGGAATATGGGGCTCGAACCCACGACCCTCGGTACCACAAACCGATGCTCTAACCAACTGAGCTAAAACCACCATGTGTTTTTCAACGCTACAAAAGTACGATTTAAAATATTTTATTCAAATCTTTTTTCAGTTAGATCGGATCTTTTTTTTAATCGATTAAATCTCAGTGGATTAAATTCTGGTGGAAATATAAAAAGTACCCTAAAAATTGCTTTTATGGCTTAAAAAGCTAGATTTGCCTAACATATGATTGAACTTTATACCGATGGAGCAGCTAGCGGCAACCCAGGGCCAGGTGGATACGGAGTGATTTTACGCTCAGGGTCTCACTATAAGGAACTGAGTGCGGGATTCCGTTTAACTACGAACAACAGAATGGAATTGCTGGCAGTTATAGTAGGCTTAAATGCACTAAAAAATCCAGGACAAGAAATTACCATATTCTCAGATTCCAAATACGTGATTGATTCTGTAGAAAAGAAGTGGGTATTTGGTTGGGTTAAAACAGGATTTAAAGGCAAAAAGAATAAAGACCTTTGGATGCGTTTTCTTAACGTTTATAAGCTACACCATGTTAAATTCGTTTGGATAAAGGGGCATAATAACCATCCCGAAAATGAACGCTGCGATGAACTTGCTGTTGCCGCCTCTAAAAACAGAAGTGCTTTGGGTGTTGATACGGAGTTTGAAATAGAGAGGAGTAAGACTGTCTGATCATATTATCCATGATTTAACTTATTAAGTCCATTCTTACGGCTTATTTAAAAGACGATTTTTAGTAACCAAAATATTTCGATTCATTAGTAAAAGGAAAAACTTCAAGAATAACTATATTGTTGGCGTCTTTTTACAGAATAAGATTTTGGAGAGATAGAATAACAAATGTAACCTAGATAATTTTCAAACTTTAATTAACCAAACATGAATTTATTAAAAAATAGATTTGCTTTAAAACTACAATTTGCTGTTGTTTTATTGGCTTGTCTTGCTGCCTGTAAAAGTGTAAAGACAGGAGCATCTAATGCTTCTGCTAAAAATCCGGAAGTAAAATTGGGCTGGGAACTTGGTTCTCAAGCTTATACTTTCAGATTATTCACATTTGCTGAGGCAATTAAAAAGATCGACAGCTGTAACTTAAGATATGTAGAGGCTTTCCCAGGTCAAAAAATAGGTGGCGGTATAGAAGGAACAATGGGACCTGATATGGATGACGCGAAAAGACAAGCTGTTTTAGCAAAGCTTAAAGAAAACAACGTAAAAGTTGTAGCATTTGGTGTAACAGGCGCTAACAGCGAAGCTGAATGGATTAAATTATTCGAATTCTGCAAAGCCATGGGCATTCATACCATTACTTCAGAACCTAATGAGAAAGATTTGCAGTTGGTATCTGATCTATGCGATAAATATCAGATCAATGTTGCTATTCACAATCACCCAAACCCATCTCATTATTGGAATCCTGATATCGTGTTAAATGCGATTAAAGGGAAAAGCAAACGCTTAGGCGCTTGCGCTGATATAGGCCACTGGGTACGTTCAGGATTAGATCCTGTTGAGTGCTTGAAAAAACTTGACGGACACGTATTACACTCGCACATGAAAGATCTTCATGAAAAAGGTAAAGGCGGACATGACGTGCATTGGGGAGAAGGTGTTTCTAACATCCCTGCAGTTATCGCAGAGTTAAAAAGACAAAACTTTAAAGGAGCTATCTCAGCTGAATATGAATACAACTGGGAAAGCAACAGCGCTGATGTAGCTGCTAGTGTAGTTAACTTCCGTAACCTTGTATCTAAATTGTAATTAACCCCAAACATGATAAAATTATCATTATTGAAACCAATAACAGCATTGTCGCTGTTATTGGTTTCTTCATATATAGTAAAGGCGCAATCGCCGGAAAAACCTGACGATAACAGGTTTACCAAAGTTGTGCTTCAACAAAAATTAGAAGAACCTATGCAATTCCAAATTCTGGATGGAGGAAAGGTTTTGTATGCAGAGCGTAAAGGGAAATTAAAAATATACGATCCTGCAACTAATAAAATGGATGTAATAGCAGATTTTGCTGTTAGCAGGGAGTACGTAAGCAAAAAAGGTGAGCGTTCCGAAGGTGAAGACGGGCTGCAGGGGGTTATCCTTGACCCTGATTATGCTAAAAACAAATGGATTTACATCTACTATTCTCCAAAAGATGTATCGGTAAACAGGCTTTCCAGATTTACATGGGCTGGCGGTAAACTGAACATGACTACTGAAAAGAAAGTATTAGACGTGGTGGTTCAACGTGAAGAATGCTGCCACGTAGGGGGCGGTATGTTATTCGATAAGGATAAAAACTTGTACTTAAGTACTGGTGATAATACCTTTTCAAGATCTTCGGATGGTTTTACACCTATCGACGAACGTCCGGGAGAGGCTCCGCGTGATGCTCAAAAATCGTCTGGTAATACTAACGATTTAAGAGGTAAAATTTTGCGTATCCATCCTGAACCAAATGGTACATATACCATTCCAGAAGGCAACCTGTTTCCTAAGGGGACAGCAAATACCCGCCCTGAAATTTATACCATGGGTAATAGAAACCCCTGGAGGTTAACTATAGATAGTCATACTGGTTGGTTATACTGGGGTGAAGTTGGTCCGGATGGTTCAAACTCTTCAGAATCTAGAGGTCCAAGATCCTATGATGAATTTAATGTGGCTAAAAAGTCGGGTAACTATGGCTGGCCTTATTTTATAGGGAATAACCAGGCATATCGTTATTATGATTTTGCGACTAAGAAATCGGGAGAGTTGTACGATGTACAAAAACCAATAAATAATTCCCCAAATAATACGGGATTAAAAGAATTACCTCCTGCGGTATCAGCCATGATCTGGTATCCTTATGCGGCCAGTGAAGAGTTTCCGGTGATGGGTAGTGGTGGCAGAAGTGCAGTTGGTGGTCCGGTATTTCACAAGTCTGATTTTGCCAATGCTAAATATTTGTTTCCTGCATATTATGAAGGTAAATGGTTAATTACCGACTGGGTACGTGGCTGGATATTAGCGGTAACTTTTGATGAAAATGGCATGTATAAATCTATGGAGCGTTTCTTGCCTGAGCTTACTTTAAGAGGTCCGATTGATATGAAATTTGGCCCTGATGGTAGTTTATATGTGCTTGAATATGGAAACGGATACTTTAAAGATAATCCGGAAGCTGAGTTAATCAAAATTGAGTTTAATGGCGGTAACCGCAAACCTCAGGTACAGGCAACTGCAAATAAAACTGCCGGTGCTTTGCCTTTAAAAGTAAAATTATCTTCGGCAGGTACAACTGATAGTGATGGTGATGTATTAAAGTACGAATGGAAAATTACCAAAGGCGGAATGTTAAAACAAACGTTTAAAACGGCTAACCCTGAAGTACAACTGGCAACAGCTGGTGTTTACAAAGCTACACTTACTGTTACAGATCCGCATGGTGCAAAAAATAGTAAATCGGTTGAATTGGTAGCCGGAAATGCAACCCCTGTAGTTAAGTTTAACTTTACAAAAGGGAACTCTAGTTTCTATTTCCCTGCCAGTATAATCAATTATGCGGTTAGTGTTACAGATAAGGAGGATGGAAGCCTTGCTGATAAAAGAATACCGGCTTCCCAGGTTTCTGTAGCCATCAATTACTTGTCTGAGGGGTATGACTTAACTGTTGTAGCGCAAAATCAGAATCAATTCGATGTTTCTGCACAATATGCTAAAGCAAAGGCTTTAATCAAGAAAAGTGATTGTAATGCTTGTCACGCTGTGGATACTAAATCTTTAGGTCCATCATTTACAGAAGTGGCGTTAAAGTATAAAGGAGATAAAACTGCAGAAGGAAAGCTTACTAAAAAGGTTATTGACGGCGGTTCGGGTGTATGGGGTGATGCAATGATGCCAGCGCACTCATCTATGTCTACTAATGAAGTGAACTCGATCATTAAATATGTATTGAGCTTTAGTGAAAAGAAAACTACGCAGAAATCACTTCCGGTAACAGGATCATACACTACAAATGTTCAACCAGATCAGCCTAACAAAGGAAGCTTTATTTTTAGAGCAGCCTATAAAGATCATGGAACTAAACTTGCGCCAGCGCAGTTTGGTGAAGATATAGTTGTTTTGCGCCATCCTTTTGTGCTTGTTAACAATACGGATAACGCTAATGAGATTAGCTTTAACGACAACAAGTCTGTTGCGACGGCTAAGAGCAAAGGTGCTTATCTGCAACTAAATAAAGTTGATTTAACGGATATTAAGAAGATTGAATTTATTGGTGCAGACAATGTGTCGGCAGGTAAAATTGAGATTCGCATCGATTCACCGGAAGGAAAACTTATCGGGCAATCATCTTCGAAAGAAAACGGCAGTTTAAATACCATTGCTGATATTGAGGTGCTTAAAGGTAAATACAATGTTTATTTTGTATTTACAGAGCCTTCTGCCCGCTTAAAGGCAATTAGTATGAAGAACCTTTAGGGCTTAAATAAATTACCGATGACGGCATGCTTTTAAAGCTGCCGTCATCTAATATATCTTGTTTGATATTTTACCATTCTGGTCAACAATAACTTTTTGTTCCTCGAGTAATTTCTTCAATTCAATTTTATAAAAGAATTTTTTACCCTCTTCATAACGATCTACATCATCAATTCTGAATCCTTTATAGTTTTGTTTAAGGGTATTCAACACCGCTGCCGGTAATTCTGAGGAACGAAGTTCTTTTTTATGTTTAACAATGCCTCCTTTACTGGTTAACCAAAGTTCATGATCTCTTCTGGCTATGTCAAATTCGACATTATATAAGTCGCCTTTTCTTTCCCATTCTACTCTTGTAGCTTTTGGAAACGACTTGTTAAAAGCGTTTAATACAGCAGGAGGAACCTCACTAACGGTTATATCCTGAGCGTAGGATAAGCCAGAAATAAGCAAGCAAACCGCAAACAGTAGTATCTTTTTCATAATAAGTTGAATTAGTGTTTTAACTATAACAAAGGAAAAGGGAAAATCTCCTGAGAAAATGAAAAAAAGTTATTCAAATACTATAGCAAGATGCTAAATTATAGTTTAGCCGTTCTTAGGGCATTTATTTTGTTGATGATCTGAAGGTTAGATTCCTGCTCTGTACTAATCAATTCTTTAAGTGAAATATGATCCAATAACTGATCAACAGATAACTGGATCATTTGCCATAAAGAACGCACAGAACAATCTACAGAGTTGGTGCATAGTTTTAATGATCCGGAGTAGTCCTCACAGAACTTATTGCTGTATAGAGAACCGCCAAGCACCTTCATCACCTGATTAATGTTTATGTCTTCGGCAGGCTTAGCTAAAATATACCCCCCCTTATTACCTGGTGTACTGTTTATGTAACCCGCAAGACGAAGCGTACGGGTAAGCTTGGCCACATAGGCAGCAGAAAGTCCCTCTGCATCGCTAATCATAGGAATGCTTGCTCCTTCTTTATCACCATGTCGGGCTATGTGGAGTAGTATCCTTAAGCCATATTCTTCCTGAGCAGTAATTTTCATTGTTCTTATTATTACATCATTCCTAATTCGAGCCGTGCTGTTTCCGACATCATGTCTCTGTTCCAGGCAGGTTCCCAGGTTACAATTACAGTAACCTCATTTACACCTTCAATTTCTTTTACCTTTTGCTCTACTTCTAAAGGGATAGATTGTGCAGCAGGGCATCCGGGAGCGGTAAGCGTCATCACAATCTGCACGTTGTTTAGCGGAGGCAATATCTCTGTTTCATAGATAAGCCCCAGTTCATAAATACTTACAGGAATTTCAGGATCGTAAATGGTTTGTAAACAATCAATCACTTTCTGCTTTAATTCTTCTTTATCCATGACCTTTTAATTTATTTATGATCAGTTTTTTGACTGTTAATCGCCTGAAAAGCGATAGCGTAATTTTTCATTTGTTTTATCATTGACAGTAAACCGTTAGAACGGGTCTGTGCCAAATGGGTCATCATGCCGATCTCTCTTATAAAATCCAATCGGGCGTCAATAATTTCAGTAGGGGTATGGCCAGATAGTACCTTTATAAGCATACTGATCAAACCTTTTACAATTATTGCATCACTATCGGCCTTAAAAAATACACGGCCATCATTATAGGAGGCCACCAGCCACACGGTACTCTGGCATCCCTTTATTTTGTTTTCATCAAGCTTATGCTCATCCTCCAGAACAGGCAACTTTTTGCCCATATCAATAATGTACTCGTACTTGTCTTCCCATGAATCAAACAATGCAAAGTCCTCAATTATCTCTTTTTCTATTTCATGTATCGGCTTAATATTCATTATGAAAGCATTTTTATGGTTTTATGCAAACCTGTAATCAGTGCATCTATTTCTTCTTTTTGGTTGTAAAGGGCAAAGGATGCTCTTATAGTGCCCGGAATGCCAAAGCGTGCCATTAACGGCTGTGTGCAATGATGTCCTGTTCTAACTGCAATTCCTTGATTGTCCAGCAAAACGCCAACATCCTGAGGGTGTACACCTTTAATAATAAAAGAGATCAGGCTTACCTTTTCTTTGGCATTGCCAATAATTTTAAGACCCGGAATGGCTTGGAATTGAGCTGTAGCATAAGCAAGTAATTCTTCTTCATGGGCTCTTATAGTAGCTTTTCCGGTTTCTTTAATAAAATCTAGTGCTGCTTTTAATGCAATGGTATCGGCTATGTTTGGTGTACCTGCTTCATATTTATAAGGCAGATCATTATAGGTAGTTTTTTCGAAGGTAACTTCCTTGATCATCTCGCCGCCACCTTGAAAAACAGGCATGCTTTCGAGTAACTCTTTCTTACCGTAAAGCACACCAACACCTGTTGGCCCATATACTTTATGACCAGAGAAAGCGAAAAAATCGCAATCCATTTCATGTACATTGATATCAAGATGTACAGCTGACTGTGCACCATCTATCAATACTTTAGCACCAACCTGATGCGCTGCTTCAATGATCTCTTTAATCGGGTTAACTGTACCTAATGAGTTTGAAACATGAACAACAGAAACCAACTTGGTTTTGCTGTTAAGCAAAGCTTTGTAGGTATCCATTACAAGCTCGCCATTATCGTTAACAGGAATAACTTTTAAAACAGCACCTTTTTCTTCGCAAAGTATTTGCCATGGAACGATGTTAGAATGGTGCTCCATGCCAGAAATAATAATCTCATCGCCCGTTCCTATGTTTTGCCGGCCCCAGGTATATGCAACCAGGTTAATCCCTTCTGTAGTGCCTCTTGTAAAGATGATTTCTTCTTCAGATACTGCACCTATAAACTCTTGTGCAGTACGACGGGTAGCCTCATAAGCCATAGTGGCTTCTTCTGCAAGGGTATGGATCCCTCTGTGTATGTTGGCATTGTAATGCGTGTAATAATGTGTAAGCGCATCAATAACCACTTGCGGTTTTTGAGAAGTGGCAGCATTGTCAAAATACACCAAAGGTTTGCCCTTAACCATGCGGTTAAGTATTGGGAACTGCTGTCTGAGATCTAAAATGGCCATGTTATTGAATTGCTAAATGTTCATAGATAAGTTTAGATACGTAAGAACGTAAAGGTTCCGGCTTGATCTGGTCAACGATATCAGCAGCAAAAGCTTGTAGTAAAAGCACTTCAGCGCTTTCTTTTGGAATGCCCCTTGCCCTCAGATAAAACATTGCTTCTTCATCTAGCTGACCTATGGTGCAACCATGTGAGCATTTAACGTCATCTGCAAAAATCTCTAGCTGCGGTTTTGTATTTATGGTTGCATTCTCTGATAGCAGGATGTTCTTGTTGCTCTGGTAAGCATTGGTTTTTTGTGCATTGGGTTGAACCATAATGCGGCCATTAAAAACGGCCGTAGAGGTATCGTCAGCAATTCCTTTGTATAATTGATTGCTAAAGCAATTTGGTTTTAAATTGTCTATCAGTGTATGGTTATCAGCATGGCTTTTGCCTTTTAACAGGTACAAACCATAAAGATGGGTTTCATTACCAGCGGCATCAAGCACCAGATTCATATTGTTACGTACTATGCCTCCGTTTAGTGTAATGGTTACCGTGTGTACATAGCTTCGTCCAATTTGTCTGATATGAGTGCTGTTTACCTGGCTGGCATTTGCGGTATCATTTTGAATCTTATAATACTCTACATATGCATTCTCTTTAACTACTACTTCCATTACCTGGTTGTTAAAACTGTCTGACGCACCAAGCGTAGTATAGCTTTCGGTTATTTGTAGTCTGCTATTTTCGTCAGCCAAGACCAGACTCCTCGGTTGCGCAAGGGCCGGATTTTGCCTCGCATCTAAAATATGATAGCAATAGACAGGATGTTCTGGTTCTTTGCCCTTTAAGACATGAACGAAAACACCACCATTGATAAAAGAAGTATTTAAGGCATGAATGCCATCGTTTAAGTAATTACTGCTTTGGTTTAAGTGTGCAGCGACTATTTCTTTATATTCTCCCTTAGCAGCTTCTTCAAGGGGCAATACTACAAGGTCTGTGGTGCCGGAACGGATGGTAGAAAGGTTAGCTATAAAGCGTCCATTTACAAACACTAGCTCATTTGCTTGTTTGTAGCCCGGTAATCTGATAGTGTTCACATCCGCCAAAGTAATTGTGGAGTTTTCTGCTATTAGATATTCTTTGTCGAACAGGCTACTTACGTTTGTATATTTCCAGTCTTCATCGCGATATGTTGGAACGCCATCTTTAGTGAATGCATCAAATCCATTCTGCCTCAAATCGGCAATTGTGTCATTCGGATTTGCTTCCTGCAGCTGTTCAAACTGATCTTTAAAATAAGTTATATTGTTCATTGTAAAG
Organism: Pedobacter sp. 05T44; assembly: GCF_056395985.1. Taxonomy (NCBI): domain Bacteria; kingdom Pseudomonadati; phylum Bacteroidota; class Sphingobacteriia; order Sphingobacteriales; family Sphingobacteriaceae; genus Pedobacter; species Pedobacter sp. 05T44. Next base: position 253,849 of record NZ_JBFTKO010000001.1, on the reverse strand, counting down.
TCTTTTAAATGGACTGCTATTGATTGGCAGCTAAATCAACCTCATCAGTGATGAAGTCGTATCCTTTTTCTTCCAGTTCAAGCGCCAGTTCTTTAGTGCCCGATTTAACAATGCGGCCATTGTAAAGTACATGTACATAATCTGGCTGGATATAATCAAGCAAACGTTGATAGTGGGTGATCAGCAATATTGCGCGATCGGGGCTTCTGAGCTTGTTGATGCCATTTGCAACTATGCGAAGTGCATCAATGTCCAGGCCTGAATCAGTCTCGTCCATGATTGCGAGTTTGGGTTCAAGCATAGCCATTTGGAAAACCTCGTTACGTTTTTTCTCTCCACCAGAAAAACCTTCGTTGATGGAACGGCTCAATAAACGCTGATCTATTTCGACCAAAGCCATCTTTTCTTTCATCATCTTTAAAAAAGCAACGGCATCAAGAGGTTCCTGACCAAGGTATTTGCGCTTTTCATTTACAGCAGCTTTTATAAAGTTGGTGGTACTTACACCTGGTATTTCTACCGGATATTGAAAGGCAAGGAACAGACCTTCGCGAGCCCTGTCCTCGGTTGATAGTTCCAACAAGTCTTTGCCTAAGAAAGAAACGGCTCCTTCTGTAACTTCATATTCTTCTCTGCCGGCAAGTACAGAGGCAAGCGTACTTTTTCCGGAACCATTTGGGCCCATAATAGCATGTACTTCCCCTGGTTTAATATCGAGGTTAATTCCTTTTAAAATTTCTCTTCCGTCGATGTTTGCGTGTATATTCTTTACTGATAGCATAATTCTTATAATTTTTTTTAACCTACACTGCCTTCCATGCTGATGGCTAGTAGTTTCTGTGCTTCAACGGCAAATTCCATTGGCAGCTGATTCATTACTTCTTTGGCAAAGCCGTTTACAATAAGAGCCACTGCGGTTTCTGCATCAATGCCTCTTTGTTTGCAATAAAAGAGCTGATCTTCTCCAATTTTTGAAGTAGTTGCTTCATGCTCTACAATTGCGGTTTTATTTTTAACTTCTATGTAAGGGAAGGTATGTGCCCCGCATTTATCGCCTAGCAGTAAAGAGTCGCACTGCGAATAATTACGTGCATTAGTGGCTTGTTTGCTGGCTCTAACCAATCCTCTGTAACTGTTTTGACTATGTCCGGCAGAGATTCCTTTAGACACTATTCTGCTCCTTGTATTTTTACCAAGGTGAATCATTTTTGTACCTGTGTCGGCCTGTTGATGGTTGTTTGTAAACGCCACCGAATAAAATTCACCTATAGAGTGATCTCCTTTTAGGATTACACTAGGATATTTCCAGGTAATTGCTGAGCCTGTTTCGACCTGTGTCCAGGAGATTTTAGAATGATCGCCCTTACACATGCCACGTTTAGTTACGAAGTTGTATATACCGCCCAAGCCATTTTTGTCGCCAGGATACCAATTTTGTACAGTTGAGTATTTGATTTCTGCCTTTGTATGGGCTACAAGTTCTACCACAGCTGCGTGCAACTGATTTTCATCACGCATCGGGGCGGTACAACCTTCCAGATAGCTTACGTAGCTTTCATCTTCGGCGATAATTAAGGTACGTTCAAACTGACCCGCATTTTCTGTATTGATGCGGAAATAGGTTGAAAGTTCCATTGGGCAACGGACTCCTTTTGGGATATAGCAGAACGAGCCATCGGTAAATACCGCAGAATTTAACGCTGCGAAATAGTTATCCGTCATAGGTACTACCGATCCAAGGTATTTTTTTACCAATTCGGGGTGTAGCTGTATAGCTTCGCTGATTGAGCAAAAGATAACCCCGATTTCCGAAAGTTGTTCTTTAAATGAGGTAGCAATAGAAACGCTATCCATTACCACATCTACAGCTACTCCTGTAAGTCGTTTTTGTTCGTTCAGAGAAATCCCAAGCTTCTCAAATGTAGCCAGCAACTCCGGATCGGCCTCATCAAGGCTGTTCAGCTGCTTTTTAGGCTTAGGAGCCGCATAATATATTATATCCTGATAATTGATTATAGGGTACTTAACATTTGACCATTTTGGTTCCTCTAGCTTTAACCAGTGGTTATAAGCTTTAAGTCGCCAATCCAGCATCCATTCCGGTTCGTTCTTCTTATTCGAGATAAGTCGGATGGTGTTTTCGCTAAGGCCCTTGGCAATTACGTCTGTATCTATGTCTGTTACAAATCCGTATTTGTATTCGGTTAATACGGCCTGTTCCAGAGTATCTGGTTTTTCTTTCATGATAGCCTATATTAATTGTTGAAATATTAATATATATCAAAGATACGGGGTATTTACTATTTGTACAAAATAGTATAAACAGCGTAATGTAATAATTGACAAACAGATTAAGAATTATGACTTTACAAATTATTTGTAATTTTATGCTAACAGCTGAGTCAAACAAATAGAATGAATTGCAAACTGGTACAGCCGCCTGATTATCTTAAAAGATATGTTCGCTACTTCTGGATTTTAGAGGGCGGAAATAATGGTTGCGCACCTACAACATTTGTTGCACTTCCAGATGGGTGTCCGGGAATGATTTTTGGACAGGCAGAGGAGGGGACCTTTTCGGAATCTCATGATTACAAATTGCCGGAAGTGTTTTTATACGGACAAACAACTAAACACACGGAAATCCGTACGGCAGGAAAATTCAATACTATTGGGGTCTACTTTTATCCGGATGCAATAAAATCTATATTTGGGTTTAGTGCTGTTGAAATTACAAATACTTGTTTAGATGTAGATCTGACATCAAAAAAGACGGATTACAACTTATCAGAAAGACTTTTGAATGCCTCATCTCAGGCTCATCAAATAGAACTTATCTCAGGCTACCTGATTAATTTGATTGCTAAAAACAGGAATGTTCCTGATGATTTAACACAGCATGCCGTATCTAAAATGATCAGTTCAAATGGTAATATTACTTTAAAAGAGTTGCAACAGGATTTAAGATTATCTGAAAGAAGTTTTGAGCGGAGGTTTAACCAGCATATTGGTGTCAGTCCGAAATTGTTTTCCAGAGTATGTCGTTTTCAGGCATCTTTAAGTCAGCTGAGAAATAATAAATATAATATCCTTACAGATGTAGCTTTTGAAAATGGCTACGCCGATCAATCTCATTTTATCCGTTCTTTTAAAGAATTTACAGGATTCAGTCCTGAGCAATATCAAAAACAATCAAACGAGCTGGTTGAGAATTTTCCTGAGCTCATTAAATAGCCCATTTTTTATTTAAATAATATTTTATTTAGTGTCGGTTTTGTTCTATTCATGGTTTTGTATAGCTCATAATTTTGGTAAAAAAAGAAATTATGATAGCAATAACAGGAGCAAACGGAAACCTTGGTAAAGCAACTATAGGTTTTCTATTGAAAAAGATTAAGCCAGAGCAAATTGTGGCGATAGTAAGAGATCCAAAGAAAATGGAGGATCTAAAAAATTCAGGTATTCAAATTCGCATTGCCGATTATGATGATCTTGAATCGTTAAATGAAGCATTGAAGGGAGTTGATAAGCTATTGCAAATATCTGCAATAAGTATAGGCGATCAGGGTGTTAAAGAGGAAGCTAATGTGGTTACGGCCGCAAAACAGCAGGGCGTGCAGCATATTGTTTATACTGGTGCTGTAAAGCCAAAATTGGATGCGTACTTTATGGCAACGCAACAATGTTTGGCAACAGAAAAGGCTATTTTGGATTCAGGAATACCGCATACCTTTTTTGGCAATAGTTTGTATATGGAAACTATTCCAATATTTATTGGCGAGGCATTGGAGCATGGCAATATTTACTATCCGGCAGGTAATGGAGCCGTAAGTTTTGTGTCGCGTGTGGATATTGCTGAGGCGCTAAGTAACGTACTTGCAGGTAATGGCCATGAAAATAGGCGGTACGAAATAACGGGTTCAAAGGCTTATACTTTTAAAGATGTAGCTGCAATTTTAACAGCGGAAAGGGGGATAGAGGTTTCTTATGTGAATATCCCTAATGTTGTTTTAGCTGAAGAGCTGGATAAGTTTCAAATGCCGGATGAGCAGATAGTCTGGCAGTTGAGTTTGGCGGATAGCATTAAAGCTGATGAGTTTTCTTATGTAGATGATACACTAGAGGAATTATTGAAGCGCAAACCATTTGAGCTTAAGGAATATCTAAGAAATCTTTAGTAATTTATGGAAAAGTTAAATCGTATGATCTCGTTAACAAATATAGTATTGGTGCTTGCGGGCACCACAACTGCGCTGATGGCCGGATTGTTTTATGCCTGGTCTTGTTCAGTGAATCTGGGTTTGGCAAAGCTGTCGGATGAAGGGTATTTAACTGCAATGCAAGAAATTAACAGAGCGATATTAAATCCGGTATTCTTTGCCGGATTTTTTGGAGCATTGGTGCTATTGCCATTAAGCGCATACCTACATTATGGTCAACCTGTTCAGCTTAAGTTCTGGTTATTGGTTGCTGCGGCTTTGTGTTACATTATCGGCACTTTTGGCGTTACTATTTTTGGTAATGTACCACTTAATAATGCATTGGATACTTTCGACCTGAAATCTGCAACTGCGGAAGCCATGAGGTTGCAAAGGAGTGGCTTCGAGAACACATGGAGCTATTTAAATACCATCAGGGCCGTTGCCGCTACTATGGCCATTGTGTTGGTAATAATTGCTTGTTTGTACCCCAACGGGGCGCAAACAAGCAACTAATAATGAGAATTGTTATATCGTTTTTGGTGTATATACTTTGATTACACCATCGTTTTCACTGCTTACTACCAATAAGCTTTTTTTGGTAGGACTATTTTTTGCAGAAATAAATAGTACTCCTTCAGGAGCATCACCACATTTTAAAAGCTGCAAGAAAACTGGTTTAACCGGATTAGTTACATCATATACTGCTACTGCATCGGCTCTTTCCATACCTACAAAGGCAACTTTTTTGGTTCCAACGGTTCCAATTGTTATTCCTTCGGGCTCAACACTTTTGTCGTCGCTTCTGCCATCATCATAAGTGTTGTTAGTGGCGCATTTAGCATCCAACTCATTTTTGCTGTCGAAAATCTGACTTCCATTATTACCATTCCAAACACTAAACGAACGGGATCCTAATGAATATAATGCATCGAAAACTCCATCACCATTAGCATCTCCCAGGGTTGTTGTAATGTTTAAACGACCAAGTTTACCATCTTTTCTTAATTCGGCAGCATTTGGGAAAGCTGTAGGATCAAGCACAAAATCCYTTACTCTTTTTATTTCTGAGAAGGCATCATATTCTCTTGCATCACCTTCGTTGGCAGTAAATAAGTATGGAGTTCCGTTTTGCTCAAGTACGGCAATAGCATCTGGCATATAAATGCCCTTTACAGGCCATTTTGCAGGAGCAAAGCCACTGTCTTTATCGCTCGGATCTATTTCGTTACCGTCAGTATTGTAATCTTTAAAACCAAGCGGGAATATATTAGTGATGGTTTTAGAAGCGATATCGATTTTAGCTATTGCATTGTTCTCTTGTAAAGTAACCCATGCAGTTTTTGAATCGTCAGAAACTGTAATGTATTCGGGCTCTATATCATTTACAAAGCTTTTGCCCAGGCCAAAGATTCTAAACCCTTTGGCTGTTAATGCAGCTTGTTGACCTATCATAGACGAGAAGTCGATGGTTGTTACCGCGTAATTGTCATTAACAGATATTATTGAGATTGTACCAGCCGGATCACTTGTATAATCGGTATTAGGTTCTCCTTCATTTGCGGTTAAAATGTATTTTCCATCAGGAGAAAAGGTAACCATATCTGGCAACGCACCTACATTAATTTCACTGATTTTACTGTGGTCGGTGGTTTTAAATACGATAACCTTACCGTTTGCTTGTTTGTTGTTAGCCTGGATAGCTGCAGCTAGTTTGGCATCATGCACTGCAACACTGTTAACAGCACCTCCATATGGAGTAACACTTATATAACCAGTGGCTTTCATATTTGATGGATTTGCAAAATCAACAACCTCAATTCTATTAACCTGATTTGGCTCGCCTTCATTTTCATTTTTTACAACAAAGAGTTTATTTGTTGCAGGATCAAATGCAGAGATTTCAGCTGCGCCAAGTTCTCCGATATCAAGAGATCCAATCTCAGCGTATGTGGCCGGATCTTCATTTAAAACAACCTCCTGGTCTGTTGATGGCTTCTCTTTTTTACAGCTGAGTAAACCAATTACAAGGAAACTAAATAGTAGCGTTCTTTTCATGTATCGTATATGTTTAAGCAGCGAATGTATTGTTGGAAGATTACTATTATCTAAGTATAAGATTATGTTATTGTTAAAATAATTTTAGATGTTGTCCCTATTTGGTATTACTTAGTTGTCTTTCATTATAACTAATCAATACCTATGAAATATTCTCAATTCGGATTATTGTTATTTCTTTTGTTTTTATTGACATTTCCTCCTTTTAATTGTTTCGCTCAGCTTCCATTCTATGGGGACATGCGAAGACCTAAAGGGCAAGTACAGTCATTTACTGAGAAATGTTACGAAACTACCGGGGGTATAAATACTTTGGTTCAAAAAAGAAGTTATAGTTATGACTTAAATGGAAAACTGATTGAGCAAAAAATATATGATACGATAGATAGTAACGCCGTCGAGCAAACCATAAGTTATGTGTATGAGGATAAGGAACTCTCAGAAGAGCAAGGGGATGGTGAACATGGCTACAGGATTAAATACATGTATTATGATAGCGGGAAGATGATGGCGAAAAAATATATTTCTGATTCGGTGAAAAGCCTGGAACGTTATGAGTATGACGATAAAAATAATAGGAGCTTACGTGTTTGTTATGATGGATATGGAGAATTAAAGCTTAAGGAAGTTTATAAGTATGATGGCTTAAATAACCTCATACTAAAGGTGTGGAATGATTATGATACGACTTTAAATAGTGGAAGTATAGCCTACTCAATTGAACCCACTTTACTGTTAGGCGGCGAAAGGGCGTATGCTTCAAATGGACATTTAAAACATTCTATTACTTATGAATATGATGATAACAATAATATAGTTCAAGAGATTCGATATACCGGAGGAGGCTTTGTTGACTGGAAGAAAAAATACTCATACGAGTATGATGAGAAGGGTAATTGGTTTACACTCAATAATAAAAATAAAGTAAGTACTTATTTAACCAAAAGAGAGATTAGCTACTATTAAATATTATGAAACGAGCGCTCTACATTCCTTCCTTTTTTGTTGTAATCCTAGTTTTAGCATTTATTCCCCGAGATAATGATCCGGTTGATAAGCTAATTACATCTTTGCAAAAATGGGTAGAAACTAACCCACAGGAAAAGGTTTACCTGCATACTGATAAGCCTTATTATGCAGTTGGTGATACCATTTGGTTTAAGGCGTATGTAACAATGGGGAGCAGGCATAAGCCATCAACCCATAGCGGGATAGTGTATGTAGACCTGATTAACGAAAAAGACTCTATTCAGAAGACGCTTAAGCTTCAATTGACTAAAGGAATGTCGGCTGGTGATTTGATACTAGCAGATGATTTTAAAGAGGGTAGCTATAGACTGAGGGCTTATACGCAATGGATGCGCAATTCGGATAAAGATTACTTTTTTGACCATACTTTTATGATTGGTGATCCCTTCCTTAACACTACAGATGCCAAATCGAATTCCAGGATTGTAAAGAAGGAAACTAAAGAAAAGGTAAGTAAAAAGGCTATTTTAAAAGGCGAACTTTCTGATAGTGCTGTTCAGTTTTTTCCGGAAAGTGGAGATTTAATTAATGGAATAACCTCCAAGGTAGCTTTTAAAGCTATAGGAGTTAATGGCACTGGAATAAGTATTAAAGGCAAAATAAAAGACAATGAGGGTAAAGAAATTGCTGGTTTCTCTAGCTTATATGCCGGGATGGGCGCTTTTAATCTGAAGCCTGAATTAGGGAAGAGTTACATCGCAGAAATAGTTTATCCTGATGGATCAGAAAAACAAGTAATGCTTCCTAAAGTGAGCGATGAAGGTTATGTTGTGTCAATTAATCAGGATAATAAAGATAGTTTAAATGTCAGTATTAAAGCTTCTTCAGGTTTATATCAGTCGGCCAAAACTGTTGCTTTAATCGTACAATCTTCTGGAGAGGTTATTTATTCTTCTTCAATAAAAATAACCAAATCGATAATGTCAATACGACTATTTAAAGGTAGTTTTCCGACAGGAATTGCTCAGTTTACCTTGTTTAACAATGAAGGTGACCCTTTGAATGAGAGGATAGCATTTGTTAAAAGCAGAGATTTAATGCAATTGAAGTTGAACACTGAAAAGACAAGCTATAATACTAAGGAAAATGTTTGGATAGAGATGGAATCAAAGGATCCTTTCGGAAAACCCGTGGACGGAAACTTCTCTGTCACTGTTATTAATGAGGGTAAGGTACCTTTTGACGAGGCCTCGGAAAGTTCAATACTGTCTAACCTATTGCTGAGTTCTGATTTGAAAGGCTATATAGAAAAGCCCAATGATTATTTTATTAATGAAAGCGAAGAAACCAGTAGAGCTTTGGATAACCTGATGTTGACACAAGGCTATAGGAGGTTTGTGTGGAACAGTCTTGGTCGGGCTTTAGCCCCAGTTTACAAAATCGAAAAGTCGGGTATAGAGATTTCTGGAAGGGTAGTTGCCTTAGGAAATAAGCCGCTTGTAAATGCCAAGGTGAATCTACTTTCATTAAATGGAGGCATTATGGAAGATACCAGGACATATTCTGATGGAAGATTTAAGTTTGATGACTTAATATTTAAAGATGGTTTTAAGTTTGTAGTGCAAGCCAGGACGCATGACAATCGAAAAAATGTTGAAGTAATACTAGATAGTGCTCACGTACAGGGTATTACTAAGAATAAAAATTTGCCAGATGTTGGTAATGGCACTAGCACAGATATTAAAGTGTATCTTGAAAATAGCTGGAATCAGGATCAGGCATTACCTAAGTTTGGCAGGTTAAGTCGTGTTCAAAGGCTTAGAGAAGTAAAAATAATAGCTAAAAAAAGGGAAAGTGAAAAACTTGCCCCTCAGGGAATGCTGCAGATTCCGGAAGGGCATGCTGATCAAACCTTTTTTCTTGAAAAACCTGAGGTTTGCGCCAATTTGGGGGTGTGTTTACAAGGAAGATTACACGGAGTGCTTTTCGGGAAGGTGGGAATAGTTAATAATTATCCACTCTCAAGACCTGACCCAATCGATTCAGCGTCACTTATGCAGATTGTACTTAACGGAAGGAAAATCGAGGATCCAATAGAGATTGCAGGAATATTTGATAGTAATGAAATAGATCCCATGGATATTGTTAAAATAGAGGTTGTTAGGAGCAATTTGGCATTAATGGGATTATTGGGGAGAGCTTCTATTCTTATTTACACTAAACGGGATTACATGAAAAATAAAAGATATACGCCAAACATTGTCAATTTTTCGGTAAAGGGTTTTGATAAACGACGTGAATTCTATGAGCCCAGATATGAAAATGGGGATAAAAACAATAAAATACCTGATTTCCGTTCTACAATTTACTGGAATCCTGATGTGAAAACTAATAATAATGGTAAGGCACATTTTGATTTCTATAATGCGAGTGAACCAGGAGTTTACAAGGTTGTTGTTGAGGKGATTAATGCTGCGGGGCAACTTGGGAGGTTGGTTTACAGATACAGCGTGAAATAATTTTAGATGTTGTCCCTATTTGGTTATTCTGAAATGTCTTTGTTTTTAATTACGCAATCACATTTAAACAATGGAAAATCAAAGATCCACCAGACCCCTTAGAATTGCACTGTTGTTATCAGTTCTAACTTTCCTGGCTTTTGTACCAAAAGGGCAGGATCCTATTGAGAGATTAGTAGGCACATTAGAAAAATGGGTAGAAACTAATCCACAGGAAAAAGTGTATTTACATACCGATAAGCCGTATTATGCATTAGGCGATACCATTTGGTTTAAAGCCTATGTAACAGTGGGCAGCAGGCACCAGCTATCCGCTTTAAGTGGAGCAATATATGTGGAGCTGATAAATGAAAGAGATTCAATAGAAAAATCTTTAAAGCTACCTGTTACAGCAGGTATGGCAATGGGCAATTTTGATTTAAGTGAAGAACTTAAAGAAGGGAATTATCGGATAAGGGCTTATACACAATGGATGCGAAATGCAGGCGAAGATTATTTCTATGACCGCACTTTTATTGTGGGCAGTCCGTATAGCAATGAAATTACTTCTAAAATAGATTATAAGTATAAAGTTATTGATAACAAACCAGCAATAACTGCTCAGTTGAATTATAGTGATGATGATGGGAAAGCGATTTCGGGGAGAGTGGTTAGCTATAGGGTTGTATCAAATGGTGAAGCTGTAATCGCAAAAACTGTAAAGACTGATGCTAATGGGAATATTTATATAGATATCAAGAATGATAAGCCTGAGAACTTACGAGGAGCTTATATACAGACTACTATAGAGGCGGATAGTAAATTAAAGATTACTAAAAACTTTGCAATAAAGGCCGGCTTTTTACAAAGTGATGTTCAGTTTTTTCCAGAAGGAGGGATACTGATAAACGGAGTTGCTTCCAGAATAGGTTTTAAAGCCTTGGGGATGGATGGAAAGGGTATTCTTATTAAGGGGAGCATAATAGATGAGCAAGGTAACAGTGTTGCTGATTTTGAAAGTGAACATGCCGGGATGGGAACGTTTAAATTAAAACCCCAAGAGGGAAAAACCTATACTGCAAAAGTAAAGTATCCTGATGGTTCTGAAAGCACTATTGCTTTACCTAAAGCAGAAAATACAGGTTTTGTACTTGCAGTTTATCAACCAAGTAAGGATAGCATATTGGTGAGAGTTAATTTGTCGCCGGTAGCGGTTACACCAGTAAATGTTAGCCTTATTGCGCAGACGGGTGGAGAGACAATTTATGCTACACCCCTTAATATTACCAAATCCATGACCTCTATTTGGTTATTGAAGAAAGATTTTCCGACAGGAATAGCTCAGTTCACTTTATTTAATGAAAGTGGAGAGCCGCTAAACGAGAGAGTTGCCTTTATAAAGAACAAGGACCAGATGAAGCTGGAAATAAGCACGGCAAAGCAGAGCTACAAATCGAGAGAAAATGTGAGTGTTGGGCTACAATCTTTTAATTCAAAGGGTAAGCCGGTGGCAGGAAGTTTCTCGGTTACAGTGGTCAACGAAGATAAAGTGCCTCTGGACGAAAGTAATGAACATACAATACTATCTTCAACATTGCTTACTTCAGATATTAAAGGATACATAGAGCAACCCAATTACTATTTTACTGCTGAAAATGAGTCCGTTAATAAGGAACTAGATAACTTAATGTTGACGCAAGGCTACAGACGGTTTACCTGGAAAGAAGTTTCAAGTGGCTTGTCGGTTAAACCGAAGTTTATTGCAGAAAAATTAGGAACTGTGATCTCCGGAAAGGTAGTATCCCTTGCTAATAAACCTGTAAGTAAAGGGAAAGTAACCTTAATGTCTATGAGGGCTGGCATATTGGAAGGCACAACGACTGATACGGCCGGAAGGTTCAAATTTGATCAGGTAGTGTTAACTGATAGTGTGAAATTTAATATACAGGGACGAACCGCAAAGAATAAAAATAAAGTAGAAGTTATTCTTGACAGCATTCCCGTGCAAAAATTAAGTAAAAACAAAAACCTGCCGGATGTAAATACAGACATTACGGGTACCACTAAAGCCTATTTGGAAAATGGAAGAAAGCAGGAAGAGGTATTGGTTAAAATGGGTAAGCTGGATAGGGTGCAGAGATTACGGGAGGTAAAAATCAATGCAAGAAAAAATAGAGTTGAAAGTTATTCGCCCCAAGGTGCGCTGGTAATTCCTGAAGGGCATGCAGATCAAACCTATATCATCGAAAACCCCCAAATATGTGCAAGTTTTAGGGACTGTATTGAAGGAAGACTAAACGGGATTCAATTTAGAGAGTATAAAACAGAATACGAACGGAATATTTTTTATCCTCATTTTCTAAATACAGATTTGATCCCTCCAGTTTGGATGCCTATGCAGGTTATTTTAAATGGTCGAAAACTTAGTTTTAGTGAAGCAGCGGATATATTTGAGGGGAACTCCCTAGACGCTAAAGATGTTGCTAAAATTGAGGTTGTTAGGCAGAATGCTGCTTTAAAATCATACCTGAATGGAGCGTCCTTGCTAATTACCACCTATAAATCCATGAAAACAAAATACGATCCAAGCATGGTCAATTTTTTACCAAGGGGTTTTAATAAAGCACGCGAATTTTATTCGCCAAGGTATGATCGCCCGGGTTTGAATAATCAGGTTCCTGATTTTCGTTCAACTATATATTGGAATCCTAATGTAAGAACTTTTGATGCAGGAAAAACCACTTTCGACTTTTTTAATGCAGATGGACCAGGGAATTATAAAGTGATTATTGAGGGGATTAATGCTGCCGGGGAGTTGGGCAGACAAGTTTACAGGTATAAGGTTGAGGGTGATGAATTTCAGGCTCAGCAACCACCATCGCATAGCGCAAAAGATATAGTTTCTGCATTGCAGAATTTTCATCATAAACTGCCAGAAGAAAAGGCTTACCTGCACACAGATAAGCCTTATTATAATCTTGGTGACACGATTTGGTTTAAGGCTTATTTGTTTGATCCTTCCTATTTGTCGGCTTCACAAAAAAGTGGGCTATTATATGTTGAGCTTAATGATGATAGTGCTGAGGTGGTTAGAAGAATAAGTATCCCTATGAAGGAAGGTTTGGGCTGGGGACAGATTCCGCTACCTGCAAAGATTTTTCATGAAGGGGGATATACTTTACGGGCTTATACCAATTGGATGCAGAACTTTGGAGATGAATATTTGTTCAACAAACGCTTCTATTTGGGTAAGCCTAGTCAGAATACATGGCTGGTGAAATCGCAGGCAGCCGTTAATAAAGTTGCAGATAAGGATCAGGTTAAAGTAAATATTAACCTGATGCGTACAGATAAAGTTGCTGTTGGATTGCGTGATGTAGGGATTAGAGTGATGGAGGCGGATAAGCTGCTCTTTAAGGATCAATTAAGAACTACTAATGAAGGTGATCTGGCTTTGATGTTCAACCTGAAGGAAAAGGCAGATGGCAAAAATATAAGAATAGAGATTAATAGCCTGACTAAAAATGACGGAAATCAGATTCTAATTGTCCCCTTGAATATTAATCGAGAGCAAAATATTGATCTGCAATTTCTACCAGAGGGTGGAGCGCTTGTAGCGGGACTAAAATCAGTTGTTGGGTTTAAAGCACTTGCCGAAGATGGGAAAGGAGTGAGCTTTGAAGGTGATGTGTATGATAGCAAAGGGAATACCATTGCCTCAATTGCGAGTTTGGTTAATGGAATGGGGTCATTTGAATTTGTACCTAAGGAGGGCGAAATATATTCAGCGAGATTAAATAGACCAATGGAAATGGATAAAAGCTATCCGTTACCTTTGGTAAAACCTGCAGGAACTAGTTTGCATGTGATTAATGATAAGCAAAGTGATTCTCTTGTAGTCAATGTAATGGCTACTCCGGGTGCCATTAATCCTGACAGTATTTATTATTTAGTAGGGACTTCCAGAGGAATAGTTTGTTACGCGGAACAGGTAGATTTTAAGAAACCAAAGCTGATTGTAGATAAAAGTAAATTTGCTACAGGCATTGCACGATTTACATTGTTAAAAGAAAAGCAGCCTTTGAATGAACGTGTGGCATTTATTGATCATCAGGATCAGGCTAAGATTAATGTATTGCCTAATAAAATGTCCTTCTTACAAAGAGATAGTGTTGGATTATCTATAGAGGTGAAAGATGTAAATGGCAATCCTGTAGTGGGAAGTTTTTCTTTATCAGTAACCGATGATTCGCAGGTTAGAGCAGATAGTTTAGGTAATCATGATATTGAAGTCAGCCTGTTGTTAAATGCAGGGTTAAAAGGCACTGTAGAAACCCCCGGGTATTATTTCAATAAAATGGATAAGCAAGCCTGGACAGCACTTGATAATCTTATGCTTACCCAGGGATGGACAGGGTATAAGTGGGAGGATGTATTTAATGAATCCGTATCGCCTAAATTTGCTGCTGAGAAGGATTTTAGGGTGACAGGTAGAGTTACCAATATTCTGAAAAAACCGGTGTCTGGAGCTCAAATGCTAATCTCTTCACAAAAGCCATTTTTTATTACTACAGCAATAACTGATCAACAAGGAGGATTTATATTCACCGCTTTGCCCCCAATAGATTCCGGATCATTTTTTATTCAGGCGAGAACCCCAAAGGGTAGAACTATGAATTTTGGCGAAGTGGAAGTGGATCGTCAAAAGTTTCCTCCGGCCCGCGAAATGTTTCGAAACAAGATGATGCCTTGGTATGTAAATACTGACACTACCCAATTGAATTACGTCAAAAATAAAGCTATTCTATTAAAAGAGGAAAGGCCTGGTGCAAGTGGTATTGCATTAAAAGAAGTGAAAATTATAGATAAAAAGTTAATCAAGGGCTCTTTTAATCAGAATGGGCCTGGTAAAGCTGATTTGATTTTTGATGAAAAGGATATCAAAGAATCTGGTGTTATGAGTTTGTATCAATTGCTCAAGCAAAAGGTTCCCGGATTTCGGGTAATCAACGAGGATGGTTTTGCAAAGATTAAGATGAATCATTATGATGTAACTATTACCGTGGATGGAAGAGGTATACCATTATTTTATAGCGACATTCCTGATCCAAGAGTTGATGACATTAAACAGGATTTGGAGGATCTTAAAATAGCAACTTTTCGTGGTCTGGAAGTAATGTATAGCAGGAAATATACCGCTTCTTATAGTAGAGGAGGTTTTTCTGACGAAAGAAGGATTTCTGGTGTCGGAAAGGCTGATATGGCTGCTTTTGCACGTAATTTTGGTGCTAATGGAGGGGTGATGCCTAATACCTCGAGAAGAGATATTGATGTTGCCTTTATAGAATTGACCACCTACAGTGGAGTTGGCTGGCATAGAATTAACAAACCTGATGTTGGTTACTACCGACCTCTGCCAATTATGTATCCTCAGGAATTTTACAGACCAAAGTATATTGCCGCTAATGTATCAGAGATGAATCCTGATCTTCGAGCTACCATACATTGGGAACCAAACGTTACCACCGATGCCCAGGGAAAAGCAAATGTCTCTTTTTACACCGCCGATATTCCTGGATCTTATACAATTACCATTGAAGGGAGTAATATGAACGGAGTTATTGGAAGCAGACGATATAAACTATTATTACCCAAACCAGTTAGCAAATGATTATCTCTTAATTTTTACACCTAATAAATATTCTCTTCACGATATTTTTTTATATTTATGAAATTCCAACCATCCAAACAAATTAAACCGTATGAAATTTAAAAACGCTCTTAAAATTGCTATTCCTGTTTTTTCAGTGCTGCTAGTTGCAGCTGCTTTTTCTTTTACGCAAAAGGACAACGATCCTGTAGAAAAACTAGTTGCCTCACTGCAAAAATGGACAGAAACTCAGCCACAAGAAAAGGTATACCTTCATACCGATAAACCTTATTACATGGTAGGTGATACCATTTGGTTTAAAGCCTATGTAACCATTGGCAGCAAACATCAGCTTTCGGCACTTAGTGGTGCGGTATATGTTGATCTTTATAACGAGGCAGATTCACTTGCAAAATCATTAAAGCTACCACTTATTGCCGGAATGACCAAAGGGAGTTTTGTATTGCCTGACAGCAGCTCACGTGACGGCAATTATCGGATAAGAGCCTATACACAATGGATGCGTAATTCGGATCCCGCGTTTTTTTATGATAAGATACTCAGAGTTGGTAATTCGGTTGCAAATACTGTTTTCTGTAAAATCAATTATGAATATAGCAAAGATGGCTCGAAAGATGTTGTAACTGCTGTGTTAACCTATTCAAATGATAAAGGGGAAGCCTTAAGTAACAGGAAGGTTGATTATGCACTTTTAGAAAATGGCTATGAAAAGGTGTTTAGCGGCAATAAAGAAACCGATAATTATGGGCAGCTAAAAATAAAATTACAAGGTGGTAAATCTGGTAAATTACAAGATAAGCACCTAACAGCCAAGCTTCAGACCAGGGAGAAAGAAATTGTGATAAAAGAGTTTGCAATCAAAAGCATATCGACACAAACTGATGTTCAGTTTTTTCCGGAAAGTGGTCCTTTAGTAAGTGGTGTTCGTACAAGGGTTGCATTTAAGGCAACGGGAACTGATGGATTAGGTGTTCCGGTTAAAGGAGTTATAATTGATAATGACGGCAAAGAAGTAGAAACATTTGAAGCAACACATCTTGGAATGGGACAGTTTAGATTAATGCCTGAAAAGGGTAAACTTTATCAGGCAAAAGTGACTTATCCTGATGGATCAGAAAAGTCTGTTAAGTTGCCTCCTGTTCTGGAAAGTGGATATGTTCTTTCTGTTTATAATAATACTGAAACAGATACTGTTCTTGTGCGTATTATAGCAAATCCTTCTGTACTTGAAAAGGGCAGCCAAACTGTTAGTTTGATTGCTCAATCGGGCGGTAGTGTAAGTTATGCAAGCAGTATGCCGATAGGTAAGGCACAAACATCTTTATCTATACCGGCAAAAGATTTACCATCTGGAATTACCCAGTTTACGTTGTTTTCTTCGACCGGAGATCCAATGAATGAGAGGATTATTTTTATCCAGAACAATGATCAGATGGATGTTAAATTATCGACAGCTAAAAAAGTTTATGCAGCAAAGGAAAAGGTTGAAATAGACGTAAGTGCCGCCAGTGCAAATGGAGCTCCAATTTCGGGCAATTTTTCGGTATCTGTAGTTAGTGAAGATGCTGTTCCAGTTGATGAGGCTAAAGAAAATACTATATTTTCTCAAATATTGTTGAGCTCTGATATTAAGGGCTACATAGAGAAACCAAGCTATTATTTTAATAACCCTACTGAAGAAACCAAATCAAATCTTGACCTATTAATGCTTACACAGGGCTACAGAAGGTTTGTATGGAAAGATATAACCGCGGGTAAGCCATTTCAGCCTGCTTTTAAAGCAGAGAAATTAACCACTAATGTTACAGGAAGGTTATTGAGTTTGGGAGAGAAACCCATTGCCGGCGGAAAGATAACATTGATAAATAATAAATTAGGGGTGGTAATTGATACAGTCACCAACGCTGAAGGGTATTATAAATTTAGTGATCTGTTAATTACTAATGAAATCAGTTTCACCTTGCAAGGCAGAAATGCAAAAGGTGGCAAAAACGTAGAAATAAAGGTTGATAAAATTCGTGATCAGGACAGAACACCAAATATGAATGTTGGCGATCTTGATACTGATCTGGGTAAGTCATTGATGGCTTCTCTTGAGAATAGTAAAAAACAAGATGCGGAAATGGTGAGGAATGGACAAATGGGTCGGGCTCAACAACTTAATGAGGTTATAATTAGTGCAAAAAAGCGTAAAAGGCTATTTGGCTATGATCTTGTATTAGATGGACACGCAGATTTTACTTACAGGCCGAGTAATGTGCAGGCATTTGGGACACTTTTGGAGTGGTTAAGAGCTACGGTCACCAATGTTGAATTCAGATCGGCTGAAGCTGATTGCGGACCAGTTACCATGCCGTTTTCAAGAAATGAAAGGATGAAAGTATTTCTTGATGGTAGAGAAATTAATGATTGCGAGGTTCAGGATCTGTTTTATTTGGATCCATTAGATATTGATAGGGTTGATGTTGCTCGTACCAATGCTGCCATAATGAGTATGACCGGAGGACCTAGCTTATTTTTAGCAACGAAAAGAGGGATTGGAGTATTGCGTTCGGGATATACTCCTGAAGTAGTAAGTTATGCGCCAAGAGGTTTTAACCCTGTAAAGGAATTTTACGCTCCGGTTTATGATAGTAACAGTCGTATAACAGATCTAAGAAGTACGGTGTATTGGAATCCTGGTGTCTTAGTCGGATCAAATGGTAAAGGAAAGATTAGCTTTTTTAATGCAGATACAAAAGGTGTTTACCGCGTAGTTATTGAAGGTATTAATGGAGATGGATTACTAGGAAGGCAGGTTTATAAATACGAAGTTAAATAATGAGCATTATTTTTCTTGAATGGGTGTCCTCAATGGAGACGTCATAGTTGTCTTTGTATTTGATTGCACGTATTTAATCATTTACTAAGACAACTATGAAATTGAAACGCTCCATTTTCCTATTTTGTTCAATAGCATTTATTGGCATGGTGGCTTTTACAGGCCGAGAAGAGGATCCTATTGAAAAGCTTTTAACTTCTCTCCAAAGTTGGGCAGAGAATAATCCTCAGGAAAAAGTTTACTTACATACTGATAAGCCTTATTATATTGTTGGAGATACGATATGGTTTAAAACGTATGTGACTATTGGTAGCAAACACCAGCTATCAGCACTTAGTGGGGCTGTTTATGTAGAGCTGATTAATGAAGGTGATTCTATTGCTCAGTCGCTTAAATTGCCGCTTATGGCGGGGATGGCTAAAGGTAGTATTGTGCTCTCGGATACCGCTATTCGAGAAGGGAATTATCGCTTAAGAGCCTATACCCAATGGATGCGTAATGCCGGACCGGAATATTTTTACGACAGAACCTTTAGTGTCGGTAACTCTGCAGCAAATACTGTTTTTGCAAAAATAGATTACATCTACGCTAAGGATGGGGAGCAAACTAAAGTAACGGCATTGATAAAATATACCGATCAAAAGGGAGAACCGTATGCAGATAAAGCCGTTAGATACGAATTAAAAGAAGGTTATAAATCAATAGCTACTGGCGGTGGCAAAACCAATGAGTCGGGAGAACTAAGTGTAAGCTTGCCAAGTTCTAAATCAGAAAAGGCCGGTAGCACTTATATTTTGACGAGGATTACCATCGCTGATGGAGAAAATGTCCCTAAATCATTTCCTATCAAAAGAGCTTCGCAGCAAACAGATGTTCAATTTTTTCCTGAGGGGGGAAATCTTGTAAACGATATATGGACAAAGGTTGGAGTTAAAGTGGTTGGAGCTAATGGTTTAGGTGTATCTGTTCAAGGGGTGATAATTGATAATGAAAATAAAGAGGTTTCTAAGTTGGAAACGAAACATTTGGGTATGGGTTATTTTAATTTGAAATCGGAACAGGGCAAAACCTATCAGGCAAAAATAACTTATCCTGACGGATCAGTAAATACGTTAAAATTGCCTAATGCAGTTAATGAAGGTTATGCGCTTTCTGTGTATAATAATACAACGGGAGATACCATTTTAGTAAGGATAGGGGCAGGCAGTTCCATTTTGAAAAAAGGAGATCAGGTTGTTAGTTTAGTTGCCCAATCCGAAGGTGATCTTCAATATGCTGCTGATATTCATGTAAACAAGGCTGTTACTTCTATTCCAATTCCTTCGAAGGGACTCCCATCTGGTATTCTACAATTTGCGCTCTTTTCTGAATCTGGGAATCCATTAAATGAAAGGATCGTCTTTGTACAAAAGAATGATCATATGGACTTAAAAGTTAACAGTTCCAAAAAGGAATACTCATTAAGAGAGAAAGTAGAAATAGAATTGGATGCTCGAGATGCTGCGGGGAATCCTTTGGTAGGGAATTTTTCAGTGTCAGTGATTAATGAAGATGTAGTCCCTTCAGATGAAACTACCGAGAACTCTATATTCTCTCAATTGTTGTTGAGCTCTGATATAAAAGGTTATATAGAAAAACCTAATTATTATTTTCATAACCCAACAGATGAAACAAGAGCTAATCTTGATATTTTAATGCTTACTCAAGGGTATAGAAGGTTTGTCTGGAAAGACCTGATTTCTAACAAGCAATTGCCGCCGGTCTATAAAGCTGAAAAGCTAGTAACAAACATTACCGGAAAGTTAATGACATTAAACAATAAACCGGTCGCTGATGGTAAGGTTACACTAATTAATAACAAGCTAGGCTTGGTCTTAGACACTATTTCTGACGGGAAAGGGAAATTTAAGTTTAGCAATCTTCTTATTACCGAAGGAATTGATTTTACAATCCAGGGTAGGACAGCAAAAAATAGTAAAAGATTAGAAATACAAATTGATAAGTTTGTTGAACAAGATGCCACCCCTAATATTAATATTGGTGACATCAATTCCGATATTCCCAAGGCGCTTATGGCGTCTATTGAAAATAGTGTAAAGCAAGATTTAGACATGCAAAAACATGGGAGAATTGGACGTGGCCAGCATTTGAAAGAAGTTCGGATTCAGGCGAGTAAGTTGCCTAAATTTGGTAATACCATCCATGAAAACCAGGCTGATCAGGTTTTTAGACCGGATTCCAGACAAAACTGCGGAACATTTAAAGACTGCTTGGAGAAAATGAACAACAACAAAAGTGTGCGTTTTGATCAGATCATGTCGGAAGACTGTGGGCCTATGTGGGTAGCACGTACCTTATCGGGGGATGGAGTTTATGCTGTAACTATTGATGGATGGATTCTTGAAAGTTGTGATTTTCAGGAGCTGCTATTAGGGGATGGATCAAATATCAGTAAGGTATATTTCGTATATGATAGTTATGCGATGAGGGCGAGGTTACTTGGTGGCAGGTTTGGATTAAAGCCTCCGCCAGTAATGGCAATTTATACTAAAAGTGGTAATTTTCGTCAAAAATATGATCCATCGGTAGTTTATTATGCTCCAAAAGGGTTTGCTTCGGTAAAGGAGTTCTATGTACCTAAATATGGTAATAACGAAGTTAACAACTCCCTTGCAGATTTAAGAAGCACTATCTATTGGAACCCTGCAACGGTTACTGATAAGGAAGGTAAAGCCAGGCTCAGTTATTTCAATTCAGATAACAAAGGAACTTACCGCGTAACTGTAGAAGGGATCAACGCAGATGGTTTACTTGGAAGACAGGTTTATCGTTATCAGGTTAAATAATTTCAATACCAGCATCCTTATATCGTTGTAGCTTGCCTTCCTTTGGATCTATATCTGTGATGATGGTATCTAACTCATTTGTTGCACAGATGTAGTAATTTTCAGCTGTATCCAATTTCTCAAATGTTGAAAGTGCAATAATATGTTTAGATGTTTCAACCATCGCTTTCTTCATCTGACTATCTTCATAATTTAAGCCTGTAACCCCAATGTTTAGGTCGATGCTGCAGATACCCAGAAAGCAAATATCGGCACGAACATTTTTAATGGCTTGTATGGCATCATGCCCCATTGTAGAGAAGGAGGATTTATTTAATCGTCCGCCTACAAAAATCACCTCTGCATTTGGGTGGTCTTCCAAGATATTGGCTACAGGGAAATTATTGGTTACTACGGTTATGTTAATTTCCTTAGGTAAGCCGGTTGCAACAGCTAAAGCTGATGTTCCGGCATCGAATATGATTACCTGGCCATCCTTAATGAATTTTAGGGCTTTGGCCGCAATTATCTCTTTATGGCCAACGTCGTAATTTTCTCTTTCTCTATAATGTCTTGGAATAGGAGAGTGCAAGACTGCTCCTCCGCGAACTGCTTTAAGCAAACCTTCATCTGATAATTCCTTAATATCTCTTCTTACCGTGTCTTCAGAAACATTTAATAGTTTACTTAAATCTCCTAAAAGAACTTTGCCTTCTTTAGTGATGTGATCTATTATCTGCTGTAGTCTTTCTGCCTTTATCATAATTTGTTTGCAATATTATGCAATATTAAGAAAATTAAATTGCAATATGTTGCAAAACATTGTATTTTTGTTGCAACTTCTTACAAGATATAAATAAATAAAATATGAAAAAAACAATAGCTATTGATATGGATGGTGTGCTCGCCGATACAGAGACCCATTTCATAAACTGGTATGAGAGAGACTATGGTGTTAAAGTAAATCGTAAAGACATGTTGGGAGTACTTGAATCGGAAGGGTTTCCTGATAAGACAGCGGTAAAAAGATTTGTTTATACGCCTGGATTTTTCAGGACAATACCTGTAATGCCAGGAGCAATTGAGGCGGTAAAAGAACTCATGGAAACTTACGATGTATACGTTGTTTCAGCAGCAATGGAATTTCCTCAATGTTTATCTGAAAAGCAAGAATGGTTGCAAGAATATTTTCCATTTATTAGTTGGGAAAACATAGTTTTTTGTGGCGATAAAAGTATTATTAATACAGATTACATGATAGATGACCATTGCAAAAATCTTGATTATTTTAAGGKCAAAACGATTATGTTTACCGCTGCACATAATGTTTACAAAACACATCATCAAAGAGTTGATAACTGGAATGATGTAATGGACTTGTTCGAGAAAGAAGAAGTGCCAGCATAATAACCGGACGCAAACGTTTTCGATAATAAATGCGGTTTAGTATGCATTTAATCTTGTAAACAACATATATATTTAGTTTTTATACCATCTATTACTACAAAAGTAAATTACGGTATAAGGAAACTAAATATAATATGAGCCAAGGCAGTAAAATACACAGAATGACACAAACCATGAGGTGGTTTGGTCCTAAAGATCCGGTAAGCTTATCAGACATCAGACAAGCTGGCTGCACAGGAGTTGTTAGTGCACTTCATCATATTCCAAATGGAGAAATTTGGACGGTTGAAGAGATCTTAAAACATAAAAATCTAATTGAAACAGCTGGTCTCGAGTGGAATGTTGTAGAAAGTGTACCCGTTCATGAATCTATAAAAACTCAGGATAAAGGCTTTGAAAATTATATATCCAATTATAAGACTTCCTTAAAGAATCTGGCTTCTTGTGGTGTATCGGTTGTTACCTACAATTTTATGCCTGTGCTGGATTGGACAAGAACCAACCTTGCCTTTGAACTTGAAAATGGCGCTAAAGCTTTAAAGTTCGAAAAAGCAGCACTTGTGGCATTTGATGTATATATGCTGAACAGGCCAGATGCAGTTAATGATTACACCTATCAGGAACTTGAAAAGGGTAGATTGCGTTTCGAGCAAATGTCTGCCGAGGAACGGTTAGTGTTGCAAAGAAATATTATTGCAGGCTTGCCTGGAAGTGAAGAGAGTTTCACCTTAAAACAGTTTCAGGATGCTTTAGATAAGTATAAAGGAATCGATGAAGACGGACTTTCTCAAAACCTTATTCATTTTCTTTCAGAAATTGTTCCGGTTGCTGATGCTGCAGGAATAAAACTGGCTATTCATCCTGATGATCCGCCTTATCCTATTTTTGGTTTACCAAGAGTTGTTAGTACAGCCGGGCAGGTTCAGAAATTATTTAC
The DNA here is from genome assembly GCF_056395985.1 of Pedobacter sp. 05T44. NCBI lineage: Bacteria > Pseudomonadati > Bacteroidota > Sphingobacteriia > Sphingobacteriales > Sphingobacteriaceae > Pedobacter > Pedobacter sp. 05T44. The sequence goes on along the minus strand of NZ_JBFTKO010000001.1, from coordinate 230,464 downwards.
TGCTGTTCCTTCATTAAATAACGGACTTTGCTTCTGTACAGGTTCTTTTGGTGTAAGAGCGGATAATAACCTGCCTGAAATGGTAAATGTATTTGGAGAAAGAATTCATTTTATTCATTTAAGGAGTACAAAAAGAAATGAAGCGGGTGATTTTTACGAGGACAACCATTTGGAAGGCGATGTAGATATGTATAATGTTGTAAAACAAATCATTTTGATACAACAGAAAAGACAAGCTAACATTCCAATGCGACCTGATCATGGTCACCAGATGCTTGATGACCTCAAGAAAAAAACTAACCCAGGTTATTCAGCCATCGGCAGATTAAAAGGCCTCGCTGAGTTGAGAGGATTAGAGTTCGGAATAATAAACCAGTTTTTAGATAAATAACATGATAGAAGGAGCAGTAATACCTGAAGATTTTTTGTTGAGCAGCAAAAAAGCGAAAATACTTTTTAATGATTATGCAAAAAACCTACCTATAATTGATTATCATAATCACCTGCCACCACAAGAAATAGCAGAAAATAAGAAGTTTGCTAATCTGACTGAGATCTGGCTGAAAGGTGATCACTATAAATGGAGGGGGATGCGTGCATTGGGTGTTAGCGAAGAGCTGATTACAGGAAGTGCTGCAGATCAGGATAAATTTATGGCCTGGGCAAGGGTGGTGCCTGCAACAGTTAGAAACCCCTTGTTTCATTGGACGCATATGGAACTTAAAAATCCTTTTGGTATCAATTCTTTTCTACATGCTGATTCCGGTAAAAGAATTTATGAAGACTGTAATGCGTTGCTTACAAAAGATGAGTTTTCTACACAAGGATTGTTAAACCATTTTAAAGTTGAAATGGTTGGTACAACAGATGATCCTTGCGATGATCTTAGATATCATAAACAGTTAGGTGAGCGTGACTTTTCAGTAAAAGTAAAACCTTCGTTCAGACCAGATAAAGCTTTATTGATTGATAAGGCAGTTCAATTTAAGGATTATGTAAAACAGCTTTCTGCTGTTTCAGGAATTGCTATAACAGATGTTGAGGGGTTACTCGCGGCTTTAAGACAGCGTGTTGATTATTTCGCTGCGCATAATTGCAGTGTTTCTGACCATGGATTAGCTACTTTGCCTGCAACATATAACTTAACTGACGGGGAGAAAAAGGAATTTATCAGTTTCTTAAAAACCGATGATGCTGTGTTTTCTAATCCTGATGCTTTTGCCGGTTATGTTTTAACGGAATTGAGCAAACTATATCATGAAAAGGACTGGGTGCAACAGTTTCACTTGGGCGCAATTAGAAATAACAATCTTGGAATGTTCAAAAAATTAGGCGCTGATACGGGGTATGACTCTATTGGCGACTTTAGACATGCTGAAAGATTGTCAGGATTTTTAGGCAATCTGAGTGTAACTGATCAGCTTACTAAAACCATTATTTATAATCTTAATCCTGCAGATAATGAGGTTTTTGCAGCTATGACTGGTAATTTTGCCGATGGAAGGATGAAAGGTAAAATGCAATTCGGTTCTGGCTGGTGGTTTCTGGATCAAAAAGATGGCATGGAAAAACAATTGAACGCATTGTCTAATATGGGGATGGTGAGCAATTTTGTAGGTATGCTTACTGACTCACGTAGCTTCCTTTCTTATTCACGACATGAATACTTCAGAAGAATATTATGTAACCTGTTTGGGGCAGAAATGGAGAATGGAATATTACCTAATGACGAGAAATGGATTGGGCAGATTATCAGCGATATCTGTTATTACAACGCTAAAGAATATTTTAAATTAGGCTAGGGTTATCCCTAGCCTAATAAAAATACGGTCATACTTTTAGGCCCGTGGGCTCCAAGTACTAAAGATTGTTCAATATCTGCAGTTTTTGATGGCCCAGCAATAAAGGATCCGAATCCATATTCGGCGTCGCCTATTTTACTATAGGCATCGTGCATGGTAGCAACAATGTCGGCTTTGTTTACCACAACAGCTAATTGCTGACAAATAAAGGGTACGACCCTTTGTTGCATCAGATCTTCGGTAACCCATAGGGCTGCGTTTTCGGCAACACCAAAATGGGCTTTAATTATAGCCAGATCAACATCTTCATAGCTATGCGGATCTTTATTCTCCCATCCTGATTCGGTTACCGAAGCAAGTTCAGGAAGAGTAGATATGAGTCTTTTTTTATCTTTAAATTCCTGTTGAATGTATTGTGCGATTTCTTCAAAATTTGAAACTTCAACTATTGCTCCACCTATGGTAGTTAATACCGTTTTAAACTGCGTTATGCTTTCCATTCCACCTGGTACAGTAGTAAGGTCTGCCGGTAAAGGCCTGGCGCTTGGTTGATTGGTTTTTATTTTAGCCAGTATTTCTTCTCTGCTAGTCATTTTTATTGTTTTGTTTATACCATTCTCCAAATGATTGTTTTGGAGATTCTGGCATTTCTCTGTGCTTATACCAAAGATTAAGTTTATTGTTTACCGTGAAGGGGGCATGTTTTAAAACCCAACGACCTGCTCTTCCAGCGATTTTATATATTGATGGATTTGATAATGTAAAATCCATTGCTTTCATGGCCATTGCCTTTTTTGGATCTGCATAACCTTCTTTAACAATTACCTGGCGCCATTTATAAAGTTGTTCATGAATGTTTATTTTTACCGGACACACATTACTGCACGACCCACAAAGAGTGGAAGCGAATGGAAGATCTGCATAGTTTTTCATGTCCAGGTTTGGAGCCAATATGGAACCAATAGGCCCTGCAATTGCAGTGTGATAACTGTGTCCGCCGCTTCTGCGATAAACCGGACAGGTGTTCATACATGCTGCGCAGCGGATACACTTAAGTGAGTTGCGGAAATCTTCTCTGCCAAGTTGTGTAGTCCTGCCATTGTCTACCAAAACGATGTGCATGGTTTGCCCTGGTCTTGGCTTTTTAAAATGACTGGAGTAGGTGGTAATGGGTTGTCCGGTGGCACTTCTGGTAAGTATCCTTAGAAATACAGAAAGATGCTTACGTAAGGGTACTATTTTCTCAATTCCCATGCAAGCAATATGTACATCGGCAAGATGTGCACCCATATCGGCATTTCCTTCATTTGTACATACAACAAACTCGCCCGTTTCAGCTATTGCAAAATTTACTCCGGTGATAGCAGCCTTTCTGGTAATAAACTTTTCACGTAAATGATCCCTTGCAGCGGCAGTCAAAAATACCGGATCAGAAGCACCTTCGGGTGTGCCAAGATGCTTGTGGAACAAATCTCCTATCTCTTCCTTTTTCTTATGAATACAAGGAAGTACGATATGGCTGGGTGGTTCTTCAGCCAGTTGCACAATACGTTCCCCTAAGTCAGTATCTATAACCTCTATGTCGTTTTTATGGAGATAATCATTTAGATGGCATTCCTCGGTAAGCATTGATTTGCTTTTAACAATGCGGTTTACGCCGCTTTCCTTTAAAATGGAATGCACTATTTTATTGTGTTCTTCACCATTGGCTGCCCAATGAACTTTTATGCCGTTCTTTTCAGCATTGGCCTCAAACTGCAAAAGGTAATCATGCAAGTTTGATAGAACATTGTCTTTTATTTGTGATGCGGTTTCGCGCAAGGTTTCCCACTCTGGTAAACTATGGGCAGCCTTATCCCGCTTAGCCCTCACAAACCAAAGCGTTTCATCATGCCAGTCTACACGCGCTTCATCTTTATTAAAGATATCTGATAATTGAGCGTGATCTTTTGCTCCTGTACTCATTTTATTATTGCTGGTTGTAGGTTTAAAATTCCTGTGCGTTTAATATCTCGGCAATGTGTATTACTTTAACATTGCTGTTTTGTCTGCGTAAAATACCCTCCATATGCATCAGGCAAGACATGTCTGCTGCGGTAATATATTCGGCACCACCGTTAAGATGATCTGCAACCCTGTCTTTACCCATTTTTACAGATACGGCTTCTTCCGCAACACAAAAAGTACCACCAAAACCACAGCACTCATCAGGTCGCTTCAGATTAATCAGTTCCAGACCTTCAACCATATTTAGCAGGTGCAGTGGCTTAGAGAAAGGAGCCTCAACGAGTTCACTCATTTGCGCAAGCATTAATCCACGCTGCCCATGGCAACTTTGGTGTACACCGACTTTATGAGGGAAACTTGCAGTTAATTTCTCCACTTTAAGTACATCAATAAGGAACTCAGTTAACTCATAGATCTTTTTTCTGATTCCAAGGGCCTTGTCTTCGGCTTTATCGGCATGAAGATGATCCTTAATATGGAGTACACAGCTCCCGGAAGGGGATACCACGTAATCAAATTCAGAAAAGTTTTCTATAAATAAATCATTGCATCCTTGTGTGAGATGTTCAAAGCCCGAATTGGCCATAGGCTGACCACAACAGGTTTGCTTTGTGGGATAAACCACGTCAACTCCTAGTTTCTTCAATAAAGTTAAGGTTGCAATAGCGGCGTTTGGGTAGAACTGGTCAATATAACACGGAATAAAAAGTCCAACAGTCATGGCTAAAAGTATCTGATCTTATTTGGTTTAGGTTGTGCGTTCAAGCAAATATACAGTGCTCAGCGGTAAATATAATGTTATTAAGAATATTATGCAGATTAGTTTGCTATTTAGAACGGAAACGATTTCATATAATGATATTCATTCGACATTTTTTTGTAACAAAAAAGTTGGTAAGTCTTAGTTTAACCTAAATTACATGAACTACTTATGTGTTTTTATAATGTTTAAACCTTGCCGAATTAATTTGTTGGAATTTATGAAAACGTTTTCATATAATTGTAATATTGATTAGCTTGGTATATGGATTAGCTTAAATCAATAGCCTCATATAATATTAAAATGGCCAACCAAAAAAAGGTACAGCAAAATACAATTCTGGATATTGCGGAAGCGTTGAAGCTTTCGCCTGCAACAATTTCACGTGCGCTTAATGATCATCCCCATGTAAAGGAAAAAACAAAAAATGATGTACTAAAAATGGCTGCTCAGCTGGGTTATAGGCGCAATAATATGGCTTCAGGCTTACGCAGCAATAAAACACATACCATTGGACTTATTGTGCCGAGGATTTCAATGTTTTTTCACGCAGAGGTTATTACCACTATTCAGAATGGTTTACAGAAGTATGGATATAATCTGATCATATGCCAGTCTAATGACTCATTAGATATGGAAAAGGAACTAACAGAGATACTTTTGTCCTCAAGAGTTGATGGTTTAATTGCAGCATGTACGTTGGGTACCACAGATTTTAGCCATTTCGATAAGTTTTTGCAAAATGGTACACCAGTAGTTTTTTACGATCGCGTACCTTTAAATGAACAAAAAGCAACCATAATAAAAGGTGATGATTTTAGAGGAGGATACATCGCAACTTCACACCTCATTGAAACTGGCTGTAAAAAGATTGCTCATATTTCGGGGCCTTTAACTTCAAATTTATATCAGGACCGATCGGCGGGGTTTGTAAAAGCGATGGAACAACATAAGCTTTCTGTAAATGAAAACTGGGTGTTTCATCAGGAATTGACACATGCCAATGCGAGAGAAGCGATGCGAAAAATGTTTGACGGGGATGTTGTGCCTAACGGTTTATTTACCGACAATGATACAAGTGCAATAGCAGCTCTTGAATTTGCGAGAGAAAAGGGAATTGATGTGCCTGGCGAATTAAAAATTATAGGTTACTCAAATGACCCCAGAACATCAATAATTACTCCTGCGATAACTACAGTAGAGCAGTTTCCTGACGAGGTGGGTAAAAAGATAGTTGAAGCCTTAATAAATTCTTTGAAGAATAATACCAATATAACTGATGAAAGAACAGTACCAATAACGATACCTGTTCAGTTAATTAGAAGAATGACAACCTAAAAACTAAATATTAAATAACATTGATGATGAGAAAACTATTTGTTGTAATCTGTTTTTTACTGATAAATAATGGCATGCTAAGCGCCCAAAGTAAGGACGGAAAAATGAGCCAATTGATTGATGAGCAATTTAAATTTGCTGATCAGCAATACAAGGTGCTTGCCAAAAATGTACCTGCAGATGTAATGCCTAAAACCTATTACGAAAACACAGGTAAAGTAGAAACAAGTGATACCAAATGGTGGTGTAGTGGTTTTTTTCCTGGTACGCTGCTTTATATCTATGAGTATACAAAAGATGCTGACATTCTAAAGGAGGCTAAAGGACGTCTTTCTATTTTAGAAAAGGAAAAGCATTATACAGGTAATCACGATCTGGGTTTTATGATGTATTGCAGTTTTGGTAATGCTTACCGAATCCTGAAAGATCCGTCGTATAAAAAGACAATAGATACAGCCGCAGAATCTTTGTCAACACGCTTCCATCCCGAGGCCGGTGTGATCCAATCCTGGAATTCCAGCAAAAAAATGGCTGGTCCTGTTATTATAGATAACATGATGAACCTTGAGTTGTTAAGCTGGGTAAGTGACCATGGAGGTGATAAAAAGTACAAAGAGATTGCAGTTAGACATGCAAATTCCACCATTAAAAATCATTTCAGACCAGATTTTAGTTCCTATCATGTTATTGATTATGACATGAAAACAGGTAAAATTTTACAAAAAATAACCGCGCAGGGAGCTGCAGATTCATCTGCATGGAGCAGGGGACAGGCTTGGGGCTTATATGGTTACACCATGATGTATCGTTTTACTAAAAACAAACAATATTTAAATCAGGCAAAAAATATTGCCAAATTTATGTTAAATGATCGCAATATGCCTGCAGACATGATTCCTTACTGGGATTATGATGCTCCGGGAATACCAAATGCGCTTCGTGATGCCTCTGCGGGTGCGGTTATGGCTTCGGCATTATTGGAGCTCGCTCAGTATTCAGATAAAAAGGAAGGTAAACAATATGTGAGCGCCGCTGAAACAGCATTAAAAACGTTAGCCTCTGATGCTTATCGTGCAAAATTGGGTGAGAATGGGGGATTTCTGTTAAAACATAGCGTAGGTTCAATACCTCATAAATCCGAAGTTGATGTCCCGTTGACCTATGCAGATTACTATTTTTTAGAGGCATTACATCGCTATAAAAACTGGTATTTATAAAAATATTAATAAAAAAGATAAAACATGCAAACACATTTTGAAAGCCGATACGCTCTTAGTCCAAATGAAACAAAGCAAATGGTCACCGCGGATCTGCGTAAAAATTTTTTAATCCCCGAGATATTCGAGGCCGACCATATACATTTTACTTTGTCTCATTACGATCGCTATATAGCGGGAGGAATAATGCCCGTAAATGAAACTATACAACTTTCAAATCCTGATAGTTTAAAAGCTGAATACTTTTTAGAAAGAAGAGAGCTAGGGATTATTAACGTAGGTGGTAAAGGTACTGTTGTGGCCGACGGAGTTAATTATGATCTGGATTTTAAAGAAGCGCTTTATATTGGTAAGGAGACTAGAAATGTAACATTTGCATCTGCCGATAAAAAGAAGCCTGCAAAATTTTATATTAATTCTGCACCGGCCCATCATAAATATCCAAGTAAAAAGGTTTCAAAAGCTGAGGCAGAAATTGTTGAGCTCGGAAGTCCTGAAACAGCAAATCACCGCGTTATAAATAAACTATTGGTGAATAGTGTTTTGCCTACTTGTCAATTACAAATGGGTATGACTGAGTTAAAGAGTGGAAGCGTTTGGAACACTATGCCTGCACATACTCATGACCGTAGGATGGAGGTTTATTTTTACTTTGAAGTACCGCAAGGACAAAGTGTTTGCCATTTTATGGGCGAACCACAGGAAACCAGACACATCTGGATGCAAAATGAGCAGGCCGTGATTTCGCCTAACTGGTCTATACACTCAGGAGCGGGTACAAGTAATTATACGTTTATCTGGGGTATGGCAGGTGAAAATCTTGACTATGGAGATATGGATCATTGTGCAATTAATGAGCTTAAATAATAAAGAGATTATGAGAAAAGTATTTGCTTTATTATTGTTACTGCCCGGAGCATCGTTCTTTGTACAGGCACAAACCAATGTGGTGAAAACAACCATTATAGTGAGTAATTCATCTGATATAGCGCGGGTAGGTGAGGTATTGTCTATTAACTGGGCTACCATTATCACAAAATATCCCGGTATTGATACTGCGAATTTCAAAGTATTAGATGCAGCTACCAAAAAAGAAATTCCTTTTCAGTTGGAACACAAAGGAGAAGTAGCTATACAGAATTTACTGGTACAAATTAACGTTAAAGCAAAAGGGACTGCTAAACTCCTAATAGTCGCAGGCAAACCTGCTGCTATAACTAAAAAGACATATGGTCGCTATGTCCCTGAACGCTATGATGACTTTGCGTGGGAGAACGATAAAGTTGCTAACCGCATGTACGGTAAAGCATTAGAAACTAGAAAGGACAATGCCTTTGGAATAGACATTTGGGTTAAAAGATCAAGTAAGCTGGTAATTAATGATTGGTACAAAACTGGTGATTACCATACAGATCATGGTGATGGAATGGATTATTATAGTGTAGGATTAACTTTAGGGGCAGGTGATATTGCTCCTTATGTTAATGACTCAGTTTACTATTCTAAAAATTATCATAACTGGAAGGTATTGGATAATGGGCCTTTGCGTACCTCATTTCAGTTAGGTTATGATGAGTGGGATGTGGCAGGTAAACCGGTAAAAGTAGTAAAAACAATATCTCTGGATGCAGGCTCTCACTTTAACCGTATACAAGCTGATTACACTTATTCAGACGGAGCGGATCTTCCTGCGGTAATAGGGATAGTTAAAAGAGCTGAGCCAGGGGTTATCCTAATGGATGAAAAACAAGGCATAATGGGTTACTGGGAGCCAGAGCATGGTGCAGATGGAATTACCGGGGTAGCAACGATTATTCCAGGTGGAAAGGTAAAAATGAATACCGATAAGGTTCATTTGCTAACCCATACTTTGGTTAAAGGCAAAGAGCCGGTTGTTTACTATAATGGCTCTGCATGGAGTAAGGGAAATGAAATTACTACTGCAAATGAATGGTTTAAACATCTGGACACTTTTAATCAGAAATTAAATCAACCGTTGAAGGTTAATGTTCAATAATAAATGATGTTTTAAAAAAGCACTAATCGTCATCTCTCCTGGCGCCGAGATGACGAGGTACTCTCTTAACAAAGAAAAAATGGCGATACTTGATTTATTTAATTTAAAAGGAAAAACGGCTTTAGTTACAGGGTGCAAAAGAGGTATAGGTAAGGCTATGGCAGAGGCCCTTGCAGAGGCAGGAGCCGACATTATTGGCGTATCCGCCAATTTAGAGCTATCAGGAAGTGATGTAGAAAAATCTATAACCTCGCTTGGCAGGAAATTCTACGCATATCAATGCGATTTTAGCAATCGCAATTCACTTAAACTATTTATTGATCAGGTAAAAAGAGATCACCCGATAATAGATATTCTTGTAAATAATGCAGGAACAATTTTAAGAAAACCTATATCCGAACATCCTGATGAGTATTGGGATGAAGTGGTCGCCGTAAATCAATCAGCTCCTTTTATCCTTACCAGGGAAATTGGAAAAGAAATGGTTTTGCGTGGACAAGGAAAGGTAATTTTTACAGCTTCTCTGCTAACGTTTCAAGGTGGCATTACCGTGCCTGGTTATGCAGCCAGTAAAGGGGCAATTGGCCAGTTAACAAAAGCTTTTGCTAATGAATGGGCAGCTAAAGGGGTAAATGTAAATGCAATAGCACCCGGATATATTTCAACCGATAATACAACTGCACTGAGAGCTGATGAGAACCGTAGTCGCTCTATTATGGAGCGTATTCCTGCAGGGCGATGGGGTGAACCAGAAGATTTTAAAGGTCCAATAGTTTTTCTGGCTACAGAGGCCTCATCTTATATGCACGGCACCGTGATGACAGTAGATGGGGGATGGATGGGCAGATAATGGTATAAAATAATTGAGTAAATGAATTTAAAAAGATTAATACTGGTTTGTAGTTTGCTGATTGGTTATCAAATCACAAATGCTCAGGAAGTATGTCCGATTATCCCTCAGCCAGTAAAGTTTGCTAAAACCGATGGCTCTTTTGTGCTCACTCGGCATACTCCTATACTTGCAGAATCTGAACTTTTAAAATCGGTGGCTCATTATCTTCAACAAGAATTACTGAAAGAGCAGGGTCTACCTTTAAGTGTTGCCAATACATCAAAAGAACCTGGGGTAAAATTAGTACTTACATCAAAAAAGAGCTCAGACATATACACTTTGGAAATCAATTCAAAAGGAGTTGCAATAACAGCTAGTGATGCTGAAGGGGCTTTCTATGGGGTTGTGTCGTTGCTGCAGATTGCCAGACAGTCGAAAAATCTAAAAGGTTCACTTTCGTTAGAAGGATGGAAGATACAGGATAGTCCTTTATACGAATGGCGAGGTTTGATGCTTGATGAATCAAGACATTTCTTTGGTGTAGCAAAAGTTAAATCTATTCTGGATTGGATGGCTTTCTATAAATTGAATCGTTTCCATTGGCACCTTACCGATGAGCCTGCATGGCGTATTGAAATTAAAAAATATCCGGGACTCGCTCTAATTGGTGGCATTGGTGATTTTTTGAATGGAACTTTACCCTCACAGTATTATACGCAAGAACAGGTGAAGGAAGTAGTCGCTTATGCGGCCCAGAGATTTATTACTGTTATTCCAGAGATAGATATGCCAGGACATGCTTCTGCCGCGAACCGCGCATATCCAGAATTTAGTGGAGGTGGGTCTGAAGGACATCCTGAATTCACATTCAACCCTGGTAAAGAAGGTACTTATCAATATCTTTCAAATATCCTGCGCGAAACCAATGCATTATTTCCTTCAGGAATGATTCACCTTGGGGGCGATGAGGTAAGCTATGGCAATCAGCAATGGTCTACAAATGCGGATATTAAAACGCTAATGCAAAGTAAAKGACTGGCAAATGTTAAAGAAGTAGAAAAATACTTCATGAAACGTATGGCAGATTCGGTATACAGTATGAATGCGAAATTACTTGTGTGGGATGAGATGGCGGAAGTTGATCTCCCTAAAGACAAGACAATTATCTTCTGGTGGAGACATGATAAACCCGATATGTTAACTCTATCTCTTAAAAAGGGATACCAAACTGTCCTGTGTCCGAGACTGCCATTTTATTTTGATTTTGTTCAGGATAGCACCCATAATTACGGCCGCAAATGGAGCAATAAATTATACAATGCATTAGAAAGCGCTTACTCCTTTTCCCAGGATAATTACTTAGATGGTTCAGTAAGTAAAAAACAGATCTTGGGCATACAAGCTGATCTATGGACCGAGACGATTCAAAGCGATCAACGATTAGATTACCTGTTGTTTCCGCGAATAACTGCACTTGCAGAAGCTGCATGGAGTAAAAACGCAAAGGATTTCCAAGCATTTATTCAGCGTTTAAAAAAGCATATGCCGCTGTTTCAGCAAGCATCAATTTATTATTATGATCCATTTAATCCTGCAAAGAATCCTGAACCTGTTAGAATAGGGACAGGGGTTAAGCGTTTTGATACTGGATTGTAAAGGTTTGTTTCTAAACTAAAAGAGCTTATCTCAATTTATTAGATAAGCTCTTTAGTTTAATATAATGTGTTTATTACTTTAGTTTGTAGCGGTAAAATTAGTAGAACTTATCACCGTTTGTCCATTCGAAATCACAGTTAATTTCATCGTTCCTGGATTTAAATTGGAAGGTACGGCTACAGTGATTGTGTTTTCGGTGATGCTTGTAATCGGTGCTTCAATAGTGCCGAATTTAACAACAGTGCTATAATAATTCTGCGCAAAGCCCTCACCTTTAATCGTTACAATGGATCCAGCAACGGCAGATGTTGGTGTAAAAGAAGTAATAGCGGGTCCAAGCATTTTAAATTCTTTAGCTATTGTATATTTTTTTCCGGCAAATTCCAGATAAAGTTTTACATTCCCCGCATTAATTCCTCCTGGAACGGCTATTTTTAAATTTGTTGCGGAAGTAGCGGCGCCAGAAGAAGGTATAGTTCCAAAGTAAACATAATAACTCTGATCTTTAATAAAATTTCCTGTAATATCTATTTCCATACCAGGAGCACCGGATGCAGGCGAAAAATTAGTAAATGCATAAGAAAGGACTTTAAGCTTCTTAGGTGCGGTTACCGTATTTGGACCTGATTTAAAGGTAATTGTATAATCACCTGCTGACAAGCTTTCAGGAACGATCATAGTAAAACCACCTTGATAATCAGGAAAAACTTGCGCATCCGTGCTTCCAATAGTAGCAGTAGGCATCCCTTGATTATGTTCGAAATTGCCTGGGAAATTATTACCGGAAATTGCAACTGAAGTTCCGGGTAAAGTGACCGCTGGATTCAGGCCAGTTATTACTGGAGGAGTAACTGTAAACTCGCCTGGTAAAACAAATTTTTTATCGGCTAATCTTACTGAAACTTCTGATTTCACCTCAACGGTAGAAGGCACGGATATTTGAGGGATGCTTCCATATAAGGTATTTACCTGTATGTTTCCAAAAAATATGCTAAAAGTACTTGGGTAATTATAGTAGTCAGGAAGATTGTCACCCGTAAAAGTAACCAGTGTACCTATTGGTCCTGATTTTGGAGAAAAATCTTTAACATTGGCGTATATAGTAAAACCATTTGAAACTGAAACCTTCTGTCCGCTAATGCTTACTTCTATACTAAGCTGATTACCATGTCTTGCTTGAATCCCTTGAGGTATCTCAGCTACAATTTCTGTATCGGAAATAGATAGTACTTTGGCCTTTATGTTATTAAAGGTAACTTCAATTGCGCTATCGGATTCTATATAGAATTTTCCGGTAATCTTAACCTGATCTCCCACTTTTCCGGAATTTGGACTAACATTCCCAGCCTGTTGAGTAGGTAGGTTTATTTGTATAGTTTTCCCTAATGCAGTTCCTTTTTCATCTGTTATATAAGCCCTGACAAAAAGGGTTGATTGATAATATGGACTATTTAGGCTAAGGTTACGGACTTCCTTTGTAAATTCTCCTTGAGGTACATCTTTACCTAAAGAAACTTTTGTTCCTTTTACATCACTAACATCTGATGTTGTACTGTATATAAAACCGTAGTCAGAAGGATTAAAATTACCTTTACTAACAATGTTGCCAATAAAGGTTGCAGCGTTTGGCGCCAGTGCAGTCGCTGATAACGTTTGAATTTCCGGACCGGTAAGATTGTCTTTTTTGCAGCTTTGAAACTGAAGTAAAGAAATTAAAGTAATCGCTATTAGTAATATATTCTTTTTCATATCGAGTTCCGTATTAAAATGAATAGCCAATACGGACGCCATTTATTAGTGTAGGGCCAAATGTTGATGCAGATTTCTTTCCTGTATCGTTGAAGTTGGTAGTCGGTTGCCCTGTGCCAGTATTTTGTCCCGTAACTGTGGTTCGAATATTTTTATATTCCGTTTTTGATAAGTTAAAATTGAACTCATAACCAAAAAAGAAATCTTTGGCAATATAAAAATCAAAGCCTGTAATTAGATTGATGCCATATCGAGTGTATGCATTTTCTTGAAGTTGAGTGTAATAGCTCTGATTGTTTGGTAAATAGATTGTCTCGAGCCAGCCATTTTTAATGGATGTAGAAACGCCATTGTCCTTAATTTCCTGATTTGCAGATTTACTGCTTACCGAAATATCTGCAGCGATGTAGGGGGATAAGCGCCTGGTGCCTTTGAAATGTTTTTCAACACCGAAATTAAGTCCAATTAAAGTGCTTTTTCTTTCATTTTTAACAAAAATACCCTGTGGCCCGTAGGGATTATTTACGTTTGCGGTTGAATCCTTTTGACTTGCGTGAAAACCTAGTCTTAAAGCAATGTCGGGGCTAATAAAATATCTTACCTTAATCTGATTAAGAGAGTTGTTTAAGCTTAAGTTTCCTTTAAAGGGATTGAAATTAAGTTCTGTAACTATTGCACCTGTAGTTGGCTTTAGAGATTGGGTAGTTTTATCAACAGTTGTGTAAGATAGATCAGTTATAACTGTGTCAGTTTTAACTTTTGGCGTTTGGGCATAGCATGCCGTTGTAGCAATTGCAAGCGCAATTGAAAAGAGCGTTTTCTTCATGTCGTTAATTTTTACGCAAAAGTATAAAACAATTTGCTCAATATTATTTTCTGGCGCTATTTAATTTAATTGTAAACTTTTAGTGCCTAAGCCCAATATTTCTAAAACTGTTGCACAGTATCAATAATAATCGTATTTTTGCCCGGCAAATAGTAACTCATAAATTATTTGCTATGCAACTCGATCCCAATAAATTTATCGCCGAAGGTCTAACATACGATGACGTATTATTAGTACCAGCTTACTCTGAAGTTCTGCCACGTGACGTGGATACAGGGAGTTTCCTTACAAAAAAAATACGTATTAATGTTCCTGTAGTTTCTGCTGCAATGGATACTGTAACTGAATCTGGATTGGCTATTGCCATTGCCCAGGCAGGTGGTATCGGTATGCTTCACAAAAACATGAGCATCGAGCGTCAGGCAGAGGAGGTAAGAAAAGTAAAACGCTCAGAAAGCGGAATGATCCAGGATCCTGTTACTTTAAGTAAAGATGCCAAGGTTGCCGATGCTTTTCAGATCATGAAAGAGTTTAAAATAGGTGGAATTCCTGTTATAGATTCAGATGGTAAATTGGTTGGTATAATTACCAATAGAGATTTGCGCTTCCAAAAAGATATGCAACGTAAAGTTTCTGAAGTGATGACTAGCGAAAACCTGATCACTGCTGCAGAGGGTACAACTCTTTTACAGGCAGAGGAAATTTTACAGGATTATAAAATTGAAAAACTTCCTGTAATTGATAAAGAAGGTAAACTAGCAGGATTAATCACTTTTAAGGACATTCAAAAATATAAAAACTATCCTAAAGCTTGTAAAGACGAACGCGGCAGATTACGTGTAGGTGCTGCAGTAGGTGTAGCTGCTGATAACATTGATCGTGTTGCTGCACTGGTACAAGCAGGAGTTGATGTAGTTACAGTTGATACTGCTCACGGTCACTCTAAAGGTGTTATCGATATGGTTAAGGCCATTAAAGCTAAGTTCCCCGACTTACAGGTTATTGCAGGTAATATTGCTACAGCGGAAGCTGCAAGAGCTTTGGCAGCTGCCGGAGCTGATGCAGTAAAAGTGGGTATTGGTCCAGGTTCTATCTGTACTACCAGAATCATTGCTGGTGTTGGTGTACCACAGTTATATGCAGTTTTTGAATGTGCTCAGGCATTAATTGGCACAGGAATTCCTGTAATTGCTGATGGTGGTATCAAACAAACAGGAGATATTGTTAAAGCTATAGCAGCCGGAGCTAGCTCTATTATGGCAGGATCTTTATTCGCCGGAGTAGAGGAGTCGCCAGGTGAAACCATCATTTACGAAGGACGTAAGTTTAAATCTTACCGTGGTATGGGCTCTGTTGAAGCAATGCAACAAGGATCAAAAGACCGTTACTTCCAGGATGAGGAAGATGTAGTTACCAAATTGGTGCCGGAAGGTATTGTTGGTCGCGTACCTTATAAAGGAACATTGGCCGAGGTGATTTATCAATATGTAGGAGGCTTAAGAGCAGGTATGCACTATTGTGGTGCTGCAACTATTGAAGATTTACAGAAAGCTAAATTTGTACGCATTACAGCTGCCGGAATGAGAGAGAGTCATCCTCATGATATTTCAATCACTAAAGAAGCTCCAAATTATTCACGTTAATAATTTGGATTAAATAATTCAAAAAAGGGCCTGAATCAGTGGTGATTC